>JBBVGE010000111.1:0-1850 GCA_040144665.1 Clostridium perfringens | reverse complement strand
AACTTGAGGACCTCCTTCTTCTGGCCATCCTGTTGCAAGTTCTGCTGCTATAAGTGATATTGGAATAGCAAATACAATAACTGCTCCTACTAAATAGAAAATTTGAGACCAACCATTAATAGCTAATGTAGGTACACTTCTTACTGTACCAAAGAAAGCCATAGTGATCCCGATCAGTTGGAAAAGTGTAAGTTTTTTAACACTGCTCATAAGATTACTTCCTCTCTTTCGATATTTAATTTTTAATCTTACAATCAATGATTTTTGTTTTATTACCTATAATTTAATGCTTTATAATTTCATATTGGCTTAACAAAACAATAATCACTAAACTGCTGTAGCTTGACTACAGTTCTATCTTATACCTTAGAGACTTATTGTCAAATTGCCCAAATTTAACTATAAATAATTTATAAACTTTTGTTTATTTTTTAGTATTTTGTTGATTATTTATCTATGTAATTTTTTTCTAAATATACATATAATTCATTTTACAGAAAAGAATTTGATTAATTTTTCACAATTGATTAATTTTTCTGTATTAATATGGATAATTGCCCATGCTTTTATGATGTTTTTATTAATAATATGGAAATACTAATTTAAATATTGATTTCTCACTACATGCAACCAAATTATATATCTAATGTATATTACAGGTAAATATACCTATTTATTTATAATTATTTTTCTTTTTTCCATTCTGGTTTTCTAAATCTAAATATCATTAATGGAATTATAATACTTACTATTGTCCCAATTATTTGGAATAATATATAGAATGTATGCTGACTATCATCTAATATTGATGGTGGTATTAGACTTATTATTATAGTCAAAGTTACTCCAAACAAAGCAAGTAAAACCACTACCCACATTAAGCCATTGCCATGAGAGCCTAATCTAAATGGTCTTTCAACATCTGGCTCTTTATGTCTTAAAACTATAGCAGATACCCCTATCAATATATAAACTACACAGTAAAGTATAGTTGTTGTTATTGTAATCATAAAAAATGCACTATTTACATTTGGTACTGCAACATATGCTAATGTAAGAAGAGACACAACTATAGCTTGTATTATTAGAAAAGTTATAGGTACATCTCTTGATGTTCTTTTTTGAAATAATTTTGGTAAATTTCCTTCTTCTGCAACTTTTATCATCGCTTTTGATGGTCCAAGTACCCATGCACTTATCTGTGCTAGAACACCAATTACTATCATAGCTGATATTATATTGTTAAATATAGCTGGTATTCCAAGTCCTTTGCAATAAATAACAAATGGTTGTGTAATATTTGCAAGTTGCATTTGTCCATCTGGTACTGCATTTGCAACTGTAAGGCCTGCTGTTAAATTTAATATTGCAAGAACTATTACAGATAAGATAACCGCTATTGGATAATTTTTCTTCGGATTTTCAATATTGTTAGCATGTACTGATGATATTTCAACTCCTGCAAATATAAATATAATTCCTGAGAAATATGTTAAACTACCTAACTTATGAAAATTAGGTATAATTTTATCTGCACTAAATGCACCTAAATATCCATGTGGATTTAATCCAAATTTAAATAAATATGCTAAACCTAATATTACAAGTGCTACAAAAGGTATATATACACCTATTACTGCACCCCAATCACCAACTATTTTTACCATATCAAATTTTAAGTTTAGTAAAGTAACACCCCAAAATGATATAAGTATACAAGCTGCTACAAATATACTATTTTGTGATAAAGCCTGATCATTTATTACATATCCAAGTAAAACTCCTACTGTGGTTCCTACCATAACCATTCCAGTCATCATTTGAACCCATAAAAGCCATGAAGTTACAAA
>JBBVGE010000110.1:0-391 GCA_040144665.1 Clostridium perfringens | reverse complement strand
TAAAAAACAAAAAGGTAAAGCTGAACAATTTGAACTTGATAAGGCAATCAAGAGAGCTAAAGAACTTGGTAGAGAATTAGGAAAGAGCTTTGTATAAGGTAACACTTATACAGAGCCATCTGTATAAGATAGTATGTAAGTGTAATGGACATAAAAGA
The DNA here is from genome assembly GCA_040144665.1 of Clostridium perfringens. Taxonomy (GTDB): domain Bacteria; phylum Bacillota; class Clostridia; order Clostridiales; family Clostridiaceae; genus Clostridium; species Clostridium perfringens_A. The sequence goes on along the minus strand of JBBVGE010000110.1, from coordinate 233 downwards.
AGATATATATTTATAAAAAACAAGTTCGTTTTTTAGTTATTTTGTTTATAGGAGGTGTACACAAATGGGATTTAGAAAGGTCGATTGCATATCAGAAAAAAATAAGATAATGAAAGAAGACCAAGAAATAAGAAATTATATTGAAGAGTTCGATAGGGAATATGAATTAATGCAGTCAATAGTTAAAGTTAGAAAAAAAATAGGATTAACTCAAAAAGAAATATCAAAGAGAA
>JBBVGE010000109.1:0-292 GCA_040144665.1 Clostridium perfringens | reverse complement strand
GATAGCACTTTTAATAATAGGTGGAATATGCTTTATACCATCACTTTACGCATGGGTAAATATAGCGGCATGTTGGGATCCTTATGAAAATACTAGCAGCGTTCCCATTGCTGTAGTAAATAATGATAAAGGGGCTTCATTCAATGGGAAAGAAATGAACATAGGTAATGAAGTTATTGATGAATTAAAGAATAATCATGCCATTGGGTGGAAATTTGTTGATACGAAACAAGCAGATAGGGGATTAATAGATGGTACCTATTATGCAATGATAGAGATTCCAGAAGATTTT
>JBBVGE010000108.1:0-21009 GCA_040144665.1 Clostridium perfringens | reverse complement strand
GTCAAGAGTTCGAATCTCTTTATCTCCACCAAATAGGTGGAAAGCTATGAACTTTGTTCATAGCTTTTTTTATTTTAAAAAATTAGAATATTTCATATGGCTTTTATATTTTCTATGAATAAGTTTTATTACTATAATTTACATAATATGAATATTATTTATAATAAACAATAAAATAATTATATAAATTTAAATACATTAACTATAAAATGTAATAAAATGAAAAAATATTACTAAAGTTAATTGTGTACAAGTTGTTGATGATTATATATAATTATTGTATAGAAATAATTAATTTATCTGTGTACGTTTTCAAAGGGTAGAACTAAAAGCTTATAAAGGCATATAATATAATAAGAACATAGAAATTTAGAATCTTTTAAAGCTTAGGATGGGGAGTGTTTTTTTTGACAAAGATAGAGGAATTAAAGGAATGTCTTAAACAATTAAAGCTTGAAAAGCGACAATTAATTTTAGCTGGAAAGAAAACTTCTAATATAGACATAAAGATTAAAGAAGTTGAAGAAGATATTAATGAATTACAAAGATAGTATATATAGTAATAAAGGTTTAGTAATGTAGAATAGAAATCTAACAAAAAACAGGTTAGATTTCTATTTTCTTTTTTAGAATAATTACATCTATCCAAGAATATAATTTACTTAGTGATGTGTAGTATTTATATTGGAGGGATGGTAAAATGATTAGAACTGTTGTGTGTCAAAAAGAAGGTTGTTCAGGAAATAAGTTTCAAATTGAAACTATAGATAATAATATTCAAGCAACTTGTAAGGAATGTGGAAATAAATATCTATATGAAACAGGTAGTGATGGCTATGAGCTTTTATCAACATGTGCTTCATGTAAAAATGATACTTTTAAGCTATTTAAAGACATAAATGCTAGTAAACTATATTGTAAGTGTTCAGAGTGTGGAGATCCACCAGAAAGGATCTTTATAGATGCTGATGGTATACAAATACCATATGAGACAAAACTATTGCAAGAACTAAAAAATCAAATGAATTCTATTGATCAAAGATTATGTAATTTAGATATTAAGATTGAAAATTTAGAACGTGGACAAAGTATTTTAGAAGAATCTTTGGCATATATTAATAAGTATATAGTAGAACAAAGATAAAATTTATAATATAGAAATTTATAGATAATGAAAAATTTACATTGATAGATTTATTATAGTATAATATATTTTATAACTATCGATGGGAGATTTTTTTCTAAATGAGTATTAAGTTAAAAAAAATAATATCTTGGATTATTTTAATTGGTTGGATGATATTTATATTTTATATGTCAAATCAACCAGCAGATATTTCAAATGGACAAAGTGATTTTGTATTAGAATTAATAGAATCACTAGGAATTAATATAAGTGGAATTTATATTGATATAGCAATTACTATAATTAGAAAAGGAGCACATTTTACAGAGTATTTAATATTAAACTTATTATATTTTAATATGTTAAGATTCTATATAAGCAATAAAAAAGCATTAATATATTCAATTATCCTATCATTTCTTTATGCTTCAACTGATGAGTTTCATCAGACATTTGTTGAAGGAAGAGCTGGAAAGTTTACTGATGTATTAATAGATACTTCAGGTGCTTCTACAGGCTCTATTTTAGCATTTATAGTAATAAAAATAAAAGATAGAAGAAAAGCAAAGGTCTTTAATTAGACCTTTGCTTTTTATTTAATATTCAATTTAATAGTTTTTTATTTAATAAATTTTTACTTAATATCAGTAACATGGATAGTTGAGTATCCATATTTATTTAATGCATCAACTATTGACTTTATTAGAGAGTTATCTGCAAATTTTTCTGTAAATGTATTGTTATCATCAGATACTGTTATATAATCTAATTCTAAAGTAGGATGATAGAATAGTGAAGCTAGCATATCTGGTCTTGGATTTTCAATATTCTTAATCATCGGCTTTGTATCATGATTTTGAACATAACTAAGTGGCGTTGGTATATAGACATTACCATTATTAGTTTCCTTAAGGGCAGTATAATATAATACACTATATGGTTCATATAGATATTTAAAATACTCTTGTATAACGTTTTTTTGTTCCCTAGTCGCTTGATAATGAGGGCTTTCAAAGAAATAAACAGGTATATTTAATTCATTTGCATTTTTAAGAGCATTTTCTATAACCGTTCTTGTCTCTTTATCTGTTGGATTAAATTTACTTGATAGTTCTATCCCAGAAAGGCTAGTACTATTACCTGCCTGATGAGTATATCCATGAAGTCCAATTTCTGCACCGCTATTTATCATATAATCTAATAGATTTATAAATCCTACATTATTGATAGATTGATTAGTAAGTAAATTATTATCAAAATTTATATCAGGTTCTTTATATCTAGGAACCCATGCTATATGAAATCTTATACCATTACTATACAAATAATCTCCCATAGCTTTTAATTTAGTTTGATTTATATCTTCATATAAAGCTCCACCTGCAGAGAAATCCTCAAGTCTAATTAATGAAGCAGGACCATCTTTTAATGGTGATATACCATTCTTTGCACGATTATAATTTGATTTTAGTAATTTTACTGAGTTATCCTTAAAATCAAACACTGCTGTTAATGAGAATATATATTCAATGTCTGATATAGAGATATAATATTGATTCTTATACTTTGGTAGCCATCCTCTTAAATCATATTTTTTACCGTTAATAATTGCTTCTTTTTCAGAAAAAATAATTTTTGAATCTTTCTTTTCAAAAATTAAAGGATTTTCTTTAGTAGAAGTATATCCAAATATTTTAGTTACGTAATCTAATGGAATATAATATCTTTGTGATCTTAATAAAATTTGAATATTTTTTGGAATTTCCTTTCCTAAAATACTTATTTTTACATCATTGACTTTACTTAATTTGATATTATCTAGAGCATTGAATTGAGTATAAATGCCTTTATCTTTAGGAGCGATTTCACTTTCTATTTCTCCATTCGTAATCTTTGCATGAGCATAAATGCTTTCATAATCTTTAGGAGTAATTTTACTTTCTACTTGTCCATTTTTGACATAAGTATCTCCCTGAAAGAAGCTGAAATAAAAAGCAACTCCATAACTCATAAGGATTATAAGAATAGCAATAACACTATAAATAATTCCTTTTTTAAGTTTTTTATTTTTCATATATTCTCCCCCATAATTTAATGATAAATATATTCTATCATATGTAATGGACTATATCATAAAACAGAAATAAAAATAAGGAAATGTTAAGGAAAAATATAGAAAATGAGACTGTTTAATATAATAAATTAGAATTTTTATATAAAATTAGGTGTTTTTTATATTAAATATAAGTATTTAACATATTTTATTCATAAAAAGTTATCTATATATTCATAAAAATGTTGTTTTATTTAAAAAAATATTATATAATGTTTTCATATTAAAAACATATGTAGTTATTATAAGGACGAAATTATTCATATTTACTTTTAAGGGGGAATGTAATGAATGGAAAAGAAAATGAAGAAAAAAGGTTTTCTTAACATGGTTGAAAGGGTAGGAAATGGACTACCACATCCAGCTACTATTTTTGTTATATTATGTGTAGGTATTATAGTTTTATCAGCTGTTTTAGCTAAAATGGGAGTAGGAGTTACATATACAGGATTAGATAGAGCCACAATGGAAATTAAAGAATTAACAGTAACTGTACAATCTCTTTTGACTCCAGATGGAATTAGATATATGTTTGAAAGTGCAGTAAATAATTTTACAAGCTTTGCACCACTTGGAACAGTTTTAGTTGCATTACTTGGTGTTGGTGTTGCTGAAGGGACAGGCCTTATAGGAACATTATTAAGAAAACTTGTTACAAGTACTCCAAAGAGATTAATAACAGTGGTTGTTGTATTTGCAGGTGTAGTTTCAAATATTGCATCAGATGCAGGTTATGTTATTCTTATACCTCTAGGCGCAGTTGTATTTTTAAGTTTTAAAAGACATCCACTTGCAGGTATTGCAGCAGCATTTGCAGGGGTATCAGGAGGATTTAGTGCAAATATTATCTTTGGACCAACAGATGCACTACTTGCAGGTATAACTCAGGAGTCAGCTCAAATGGCTCAAGCTGGATATGAAGTAGGGATAGCTTCAAACTGGTATTTCTTAATTGCATCAACTATTTTAATTACAATTGTAGGTACTATAATTACAGAAAAGGTTGTAGAACCAAGACTTGGAGCATATAAGGGAAAGAAATTAGTTGAAGATATAACAGACATTACTCCAGAAGAAAAAAGAGGATTAAAATTTGCAGGTATTGCATTACTTTTATTTGCAATATTTATGGCATTACTTGTTGTTCCAGAATGGGGACCACTTAGAAATCCTGAAACAGGAGAAGTATTAAAATCACCTTTCATGAATTCTATGGTAGCAATAATTGCAATGGCATTCTTTATACCAGGAGTTGCTTTTGGAATTGGTAAGAGAGATATAATAAACGATAAGCAAGTAATAAATTTAATGGGTAAAAGCATGGCATCAATGGGGGGATACATAGTGTTAGTATTCTTCGCAGCTCAATTTGTTGCTTACTTTAATCATACAAATATAGGTACTGTTATTGCAGTAAAGGGAGCAGATTTCCTAGGAAATGCAAATATAACTGGAATACCTCTAATATTAGGATTTATAGCAGTTGCAGCATTTATAAACTTATTCATGGGTTCAGCATCAGCGAAATGGGCTATTATGGCACCAGTGTTTGTACCTATGTTTATGGAACTTGGAAATTCTCCAGAACTTATCCAAATGGCATACAGAATTGGTGATTCAAGTACTAATATAATTTCACCACTTATGACATACTTTGCATTAATAGTTGCATTTGCAGAAGTTTATGATGAAGATATGGGAATAGGAACACTAATTTCAACAATGGTTCCGTATTCAATTGCATTCTTAATATCATGGTCTGTTTTATTAATAATTTGGTTTGCATTAGGTTTACCACTTGGACCAGGTGCAGGATTATTCATGTAAAATTAGTATATTAAATATAACTTTTAAAAGAGTACGAGATTGTAATTATCTTGTGCTCTTTTTTTATGATACCTTAAAATTTTCTTAAAGTAATAAGTAACTTAAGAAAGTATGTTTATAGTACAACAAAAGTATTTATATTATGATACAATGGTATTTGTTAAATTCTGTAGATAAAGATTTATACTGCAATTTAGGAGGAATTTATAATGGAAATAAAAAAGTTTAGAAATGGTTTCACAAGTCTTGTAACTATGGCATTAAAACCATTAATACTTATTTTAGTTCTTGCAGCAATAGGTAGTTTAAAAGTCTATTATAAGGGGATAGATTTATCAACTGCAATTTCAGTTGTATTTCTTGGAATAAGTATTGTACTTGGATACTTTTTACTAAAGACTAGATATCTAACAAATAAAAGTAAAATAATAATAGTTTTATTATGGGGATTTTTATTAAGGTTATTATGGCTTATAAATATAAAATCAGTACCAGTTTCTGATTTTAATACTATGTATGAAACAGCAAAGGCAGTAGTGCAAGGGAATTACGGTATGTTATGGGGTACAGGATACATAGCAAGATTTCCTCATTTAACCATGATGGTTATGTATATGGCACTTATGCTTAAAATTTTCCCAAATGCACTTTTAGCTATGAAAGTTGTCAACTTAATAATGGGTGTATTAGTAATTTACTTAATTTATTTAATACTTAAAGAAGTGTTTGAGAAGAGAGAGTATGCAATAAGTGGAGCATTAATAGCTGCAATTTTCCCACCACTTATAACATATACTGGAGTATTTTGTACAGAGAACTTAGCTATACCATTTTATTTAGGAAGTATATATGTATTCCTTTTATCATGCAAGAAAAAAGTTCATCCGGCTATGTTTATATTATCAGGAGTACTTTTATCAATTGGTAATTTATTTAGAATGGTTGCAGTTATAACTTTAATAGCATTTATTATGTATATTATTATTTATACAAATAATAATATAAAAGAAAAAATAAAGTCTGTACTTATGGTGGTAATATCATTTATATTAGTATTAGGAATAACTAGTTCAACTTTAAGAGCATTAAAAATTACTGAAAATAACCTGTGGAGAGGAACTGAACCATCAATTACAAATGTACTTAAGGGAACCAATATAGAGTATGGTGGTAGATGGAATCCAGATGATGCAGCAATTCCAGAAATGTATAATTTTAACTATGATGATATAGAAAATGCATGTAAGGATATTATATTTAAAAGACTTACAACAACTCCAATTTCAAAACTAGCAAGTTTCTATGTATGGAAATATGGTATTCAATGGAGTGAAGGGGACTTAAGTGGAGTATTCTGGTCACAACTTAATGTACCGGAAGGAGACATAATGGTTAAATTTGATGGAGGAGGAAAGGAAATCTTCCAATTTATTTATGCATTAATAATGGTCCTTGTATTTATAGGACTGTTTAATAAAAAGAGATTTAAAAATAATCCAGAGATAAATCTATTTTATATAGCATTCTGTGGATATGGATTAGCTTATTTAGTTACAGAAATGCAATCAAGATATTCATATATAGTATGTTGGTTATTTGTAATTTTAGCTGTATCTGGTTTAGAAAAAATAAAGGAATGGACTAGTTAGCAAAATGTATAGGATAAGAGTCTATTAGTAGATTAATAATGATATACTAAAACTTTATTTTTTTAGATAAGGGATTAAATTAAAATAGGTGAAGAAAAGATTATGAAATTAAAAAAAGCATGTAATATTTTAAAAAAAATAAATAATGGAACTTTAATTAAGGCGGCAATATTTGTAGTTCTTTTAGTAAAGACAATATCATTTATGGCAATTGGGGCTTCAAACACTGGTAGAACGTTTTTAGGCTGGGGTGTACATGTGGATATAGAATTAATATTTGCACATTTAGCCTTTATAATAATATTGATTATTCCATCTTTTTTCTTTAAAGGGAAAAGACAGCTTAGTTATTTAATAGTAATAGATATACTATATTCATTATTATTGTTAGCAGATCTTTGGTACTATAGAGCGAGTAGAGATTACTTAGGGCTTAGACATATATTCTTTAGAGAAATGTTTAATCCATTAAAGCAAAGTCTAGTAAATCCAGATATATTAGATCTATTATTTATAATTGATATACCTATACTTATAGTTATAAGAAATAAGGCTAAATGTATAGAGAGTTATAAAAAGAATATTAAAATGGCAGTAGGTGGTATACTTACTTGTATCTTAGTTATATATGGAACTCATTACCTAATTGATGTTAAGGATATAACTAATGGTAGAGTGTCATATATGAGTACTGAATGGTCGCCATTTGCAATGATGCACAATGCTTCTCCAATAGGATATCATATATATGAGGCAGCAGTAGCACTTGACAAAAAGAATATGAAACCAAATGAAGATCAAATGAAAAAGGTTGATGAATGGCTCAAATGGAATAATCAAAAATTACCTGATAATAAATATAAGGGAATGTTTAAAGGTAAGAATGTTATATTCATGCAAATAGAGTCCTTAGAGAATTTTGTAATAGGACAGAAAGTATATGGACAAGAAATTACTCCAAACTTAAATAAGCTTATGAATAAGTCATTTTATTTTGATAATATATATGAGCAAAATAATGCTGGAAATAGTATAGATTGTGATATGATGGTGAATTCAGGATTATTAACATTAGGTGATAGTATTACATTTTTAACTCATGCAGATGTTAAGTATCCTGCACTTCCAAGAATACTTAGAAAAAATGGATATACTGCTGTATCTACACATGCTGAAAGAGCTGGTGATTGGAATTGGTCTGAAGCTCATAGTAATGCATTAGGATATCAAGGAATGTGGGATGTAGCTTCATATAATACAGATGATTTCTTCGGAATGGGACTTTCAGATAGATCATTTTATGATCAATATGCAGATAAGCTTAAAACATTAAAAGAACCTTTCTTTTCAATGATTCCTACTTTATCAAGTCATGGACCGTTTGATCTACCTGATAAGTATAGAGAGTTAAAACTTCCAAAAGAAATTGATGAAAGTAAGCTAGGAGGATATTTCCAAAGCGTTCACTATGCAGATGAGCAAATAGGTTTCTTTATGAATAAATTAGAAAAGCTTGGTCTTTTAGATGATACTGTGCTTGTTATATATGGAGATCATACAGGAATTCATAAATATTATAATGATGAAATTCAAGATTTACCTCTTAAAGGAGATTGGTGGAAAAAGGTAGATCATAAAATACCACTATTTATTTATGGAAAAGGTGTAAAGGGAGAGACTTTAAATGTACCAGGGGGTCAAACCGATATAGCACCAACAATTCTTTATCTTTTAGGAATAGATACAAATGCTAAGTTTATGGGAAGAAATCTCTTAAACACAAATAGAGACGCCACTGTCATTAAAGGAAATATAGTAGTTGGAAATCCCACTCCAGAAGAAAAAGAAAAATTAGAAGAAGCATATCAAATAGCTGATTATATAATAAAGAATAAGTATTTTGAAAATAGAGGTTTAGTTAATTAGTACAATAAAATTTATATGATATGTTTAAAAAAAGTGGTATAAAGGAAAAACCTTTATACTACTTTTTTAGCTATTAGACCTACGTGCGAATGTAGTAAATGTAAATTTATCAGGTCTATGGTGAGATTCTGTGTATTCAAATAAAGTACCATCATCTAAATAAGCAAAATTTTTAATTATTGCAACTAAATTATTATTCCCTAAATCAATAAATTTTTTATCCAAAGAAGAGGCAGGTTCTACAGATACTAATTTTTGAGCACCTGCTATTTTTATATTTGAATCCTCCTCTAGGAATTTATATATTGAACCTGAAGCAATTTCTTTAGTTAATCCTAAAACTGTATCAAGTAAAAAATAATTTATATCTAAAATTACATTTTCATCATTTATATTTCTAACTCTTAAAATATGTAGCACTTTACTTCCAATAGAGAAGCCTGTCTTTTTTGATAATTTATCATCTACAATTAATTCCTCAAATAATGGAACATTAGTTATAAAGTTAATGCTATTATTTTTAGATGCTTCTTTAAAGCTTTGAAGTCCTCCAACCAAGAATTTAAAAGGTTTATTTTCTATAACAAATACACCTTTTCCATGAACGCTTGTTGTAAGTCCATCAGTAGCTAACATATCTATTGCTCTTCTAACTGTATTTCTACTTACTGAAAATCTAGATGTAAGTTCGCTTTCTGAAGGTAATTTCTCTCCAGCTTTAAAATTTTCATTTAATATATTTTCTTTAAGATAGTTATATACATCTAAGTATTTACTTCTAGACATAATTGTCTCCCTTCAAAATGTTTCTGTAAGTATATTATATACATTTTTTTACTAACAGTCATTAAATTTAGAAACTTGTTTAAACAAGTGTTGACAAACTTGTTTGAACAAGTTATTATATAAACAAGAACAATGGTCAAACGTTTACAACGAAAAAGAAAACGTTATAAAAAGGAGGATACAAATGGGAGTATATCGAAAAGAAGCCGAAAAAGTTTTAGAACTAGTTGGTGGGAAAGAAAATGTAGTTAGTGCTTCTCACTGTGTTACAAGATTAAGACTTGTTTTAAAGGATCAATCTAAGGCTAAGCCTAAAGAGATTGAAAAATTAGATTCTGTAAAAGGTACATTTACAAATGCAGGACAATTTCAAGTTGTAATAGGAAACAAGGTAGGGGATTTCTTTAATGATTTTATTGAAGCTGGGAATATAAAAGCTGTATCTAAAGAGGAAAGTAAGAAAGTGGCTCAAGAAAATATGAATATTATGCAGCGTATAATAGGAGGACTTGCTGAAATATTTATACCACTTCTTCCCGCTATCATAACTGGTGGTCTTATACTTGGATTTAGAAACATTATTGGTGACTTAGCTATATTTGGAGACGGTACTCAAACATTAGTTCAATTGCATCCTGTACTTGGAGAGGTTCATAGCTTTTTATGGGTAATAGGTGAAGCTATATTCCACTTCCTGCCTGTAGGTGTAACTTGGTCAACTGTTAAGAAGTTTGGTGGATCAGAGATACTTGGTATAGTACTTGGAATATGTTTAGTATCACCTCAGTTATTAAATGCTTATGGTTATGCGGAAGCAGCAGCTAAAGGAACTATTCCTTTCTGGGATTTTGGAGTTATTACAGTAGATAAGGTTGGTTATCAAGCACAAGTAATACCAGCGATACTTGCAGGTATTACATTATCAAAGATAGAAGTTACAATAAAAAAATATATACCAGATGTATTAAAAATGATTATAGTACCATTTGTTGCAATAATAGTTACAGTACTTCTTTCTTATATAATAATAGGACCAGTATCACGTGAAATAGGTAATGGAGTAGCAGCAGTATTTACATACCTTTTAACTGGACCATTTAAAATAGTTGGAGCTATAGTTTTTGGACTTATATATGCGCCACTTGTAATAACTGGACTTCATCATACATTTATAGCAGTAGATTTACAACTTATTGCTAATAATGGTGGTACAATGATATGGCCATTAATTGCACTAAGTAATATAGCTCAAGGTTCAGCTGCAATGGCTATGGTTATGTTATATAAGAAGGATGCAAAGATAAAGTCAATAGCACTTTCATCAGGAATATCTGCTTGGCTTGGAGTTACAGAACCTGCAATGTTTGGTGTAAACTTAAAGTTTAAATATCCTTTCTATGCAGCTATAATAGGTTCAGCTTCAGCTGCAGTAGTATCAATAATGACAGGAGTACTTGCAAACTCAATTGGTGTTGGAGGACTTCCAGCATTCTTAGCAATACAACCTAGCCATTGGATAACATATATTTTAGCTATGGGAGTTGCAGTAGTGGTACCATTTATATTAACATTTATATTCTATAAGAGAGATCAAATTAAAAATAATAGATAGATAATCTAAAACTTGAAGGGATTGCACTACTAGTATGCAATTCCTTTAAGTAATATCAGGAGGAGAAAATATAATGAATAATTGGTGGAAAAAAGCTACGGTATATCAAATATACCCAAAGAGCTTTAATGATAGTAATAGTGATGGAATTGGAGATATTAAAGGAATTATAGAAAAATTAGATTATTTAAAAAATTTAGGAGTAGAGGTAGTTTGGCTTACTCCAATATATGTATCTCCACAAAATGATAATGGATATGATATAGCTGATTATTACAATATAGATCCTTTATTTGGAACAATGGAAGACTTTGAGATGCTACTTAATGAAGCTCATAAAAGAGGATTAAAGATAATAATGGATATGGTGGTTAACCATACATCAACAGAGCACAAGTGGTTTAAAGAAGCTATAAAAGGTGAGGATAATCCATATCATGATTTTTATATATGGAAAAAGGGAAAGGATGGAGAGCCACCAACCAATTGGAGATCAAAATTTGGTGGATCAGCTTGGAAGTATGTTGAAAGTTTAGATAAATACTATCTTCACTTATTTGATGTAACTCAAGCGGATTTAAATTGGGAAAATAAGATTTTAAGAGAAGAAATATATAAGATGATGAGATTTTGGATGGATAAGGGTGTTGATGGGTTTAGACTTGATGTTGTAAACTTACTATCTAAAGATCAAAGGTTCTTAAATGATACTTTGGAAGATGCAAACCACGATGGTAGAAGATTCTATACAGATGGACCTAAAATTCATGAGTATTTAAGAGAGATGAATGAAGAGGTATTTTCTAAGTATGATGATTCAATGACTGTAGGTGAGATGTCATCAACAACAATAGATAATTGTATTAAATACACTAAGCCATCAAGAAAAGAATTAACTATGACATTTAGCTTCCATCATTTAAAGGTAGATTATTTAAATGGTGAGAAGTGGAGTTTAATGGATTTTGACTTTAAAAAGCTAAAGGATATACTATTTGATTGGCAAGTAGGAATGGAAGAGGGAGATGGCTGGAATGCATTATTTTGGTGTAACCACGATCAACCAAGAGTATTATCAAGATTTGGTGATGATAAGAACTTCCATGAAAAGAGCGGTAAGATGCTAGCAACTGCTATTCATTTAATGAGGGGTACTCCTTATATATATCAAGGTGAAGAGATTGGGATGACAAATCCAAATTTTGAGAGTATAGATGAATATAGAGATGTTGAATCTATAAATGCATTTAAAGAACTTAAATATAAAGGTTATGATGAAGAGAAGATATTAAGTATTTTAAAAGCTAAATCAAGAGATAATTCTCGTACTCCTGTTCAGTGGACTGAAGAAATAAATAGCGGATTTACTAAGGGAACACCTTGGATAAATGTCTCAAAAAATTATAAAGATATAAATGTAGAGAAGAATTTAAAGGATGATAAGTCTATATTTAATTACTATAAAGAATTAGTAGCTTTAAGAAAACAGAATGAGATAATTAGCGATGGTGAGATTATACCAATATTAAAAGATAGTGATAGTATATTAGCTTATGAAAGAGTCCTTGAAGATAATAAGCTTATAGTATTATGTAATTTCTATGGTACTGAATCTAAAGTTTCATTATCTAATTATGACTTAGAAAATGCAAAAATATTAATAAGTAATTATGATGATAGTAAAATATCAGAAGAAATAAATTTAAGACCATATGAAAGTTTAGCTATATATCTATAAAGAAAAGCCTAGAGAAAAACTCTAGGCTTTATTTAATATTTTATGATGCTTCTTTTTGAAGCATTTCCTCGGAAATTATATTTTCTCCACGAATTTCAGCGGCTGTACGGATTTTATGGTTTTTAAACATCATATAACCTAAGTAACCACTACCAGCACTTACAACTACGCAACCTAAAGCTGTTAATAATACCTTAAATGCTGGATTATATGCAAACATTACTGCAAATCCTGCAATAGGGGTAGCTGTACCTGGAGACATATTTGTAAGTCCCATTATAACAATTATAATACCGCATAAAGCACCACCTATGAAATTGGTTACATAAACTGGTATAGGGTTTGCTGTAATTATATCCGCTTGAGTAAGAGGCTCTATAGCTACAGATATAGTATCTTTCTTACTTCCAAATTTCATTTTTCCAAATAAGACTAAGTTTAAGAAAGATGAACCAAAAACTGATAAAGCTCCTATTGCCATTGGGGCTCCTGTAAGACCGAGCATAGCTGTTAATGCCATTGAGCTAAGAGGCGCAGTTGCAACAACAGTTATAATACCACCAAGAATTATTCCCATTAATATTGGACTAGAGTCAGCTGAAGCTACTAAAACTTGACCTATCTTTAGAAGTGTTGAATCAACTACTGGTGTCATACAATCTCCTATAAGTCTAGTTAAAGGAGCAGCGAATACTATTATAACTATTAAATCTAATCCTCCAGGTAGTTTCTTTTCTAAAAATTTAACAACGAAAGACATTAGATATCCTGCAATAAATCCAGGTAATATTCCAAGACCTGAACATGATAGTCCTATTAGAACAGCATATACTGGTGATACACCAAGGGCTAAAGGTACAAGGATTGCAGCGGCAACACCACCGAGACTACCATTTGATGCACCAACTTTCTTTAAGAACTCTATGTTTAATACATCACCAAAAAATGAAGAGTGGAATGCTTCAACTAAGAAGCTTGCGCATGCTGCACTAGCAAGAGCCCCCATTGCTTTCATTCCTTGTGGTGCTTTGTAACTAAATAGCGTAAATAAACCTAATACTAATAATAAAAGTCCTGTTCCGATTAAAACTTGCATTATTTTTCCTCCTTAGAATTTTAAACTTTAGTTTTTATAACCTTAATTTTTATTAAATACTTTATCTTTAAGTTTTAAACCTGTTTTTGTAACGGCTATTCCCCCTAATGCTGTTTCTCTTAATGATGCTGGAAGTTCTATTCCTACCTTATACATTGCAGATAATGCATCATCAAATGGTATTTTTGAAGAAACTCCAGCCATGACTAAATCAGCTGTAGATAGTGCGCTAATAGCACCAGATACATTTCTTTTTGCACAAGGTATTTCAACTAATCCAGCTACTGGATCACAAACTAGTCCTAATATATTTTTAAATACTATGGCACCAGCATTTAGACTCATTTCTGGAGTTCCACCCATCATTTCTACAACTGCTGCTGAAGCCATAGCTGCTGCAGATCCACATTCAGCTTGACATCCTCCTTCAGCTCCTGCAAATGTTGCATTCATACCGATTATCATACCAACAGCAGAGGCTGCAAATAATCCTTCAATCATTTCAGTATCACTTTTACCAAGTCTTTCACCAGCTGTTAGTATAACTGCTGGAAGTATACCGCAAGAGCCAGCGGTTGGGCAGGCTACTATTTTACCCATTGAACCGTTTACTTCAGAGGACGATAAAGCCATTGCCATAGCTGTGATTGCTGTGTTTCCTAATAATGATTTACCAGATTCTAAATATTTTTGCAACTTAAAAGCATCGCCTCCAATTAATCCACTTAATGAATAAACTTTTTTTTCTCTACCGGTATTAGCAGCTTGTCTCATTACATTAAGAGTTTCTTGCATATGTAAAAATAATTCTTCACGTGATATATTTTTCTCATCTATTTCACGATTTATTGCATATTCACTTAATTTAATATTATTTGAATTACAAATATCTATAAGTTCTTTAGCTGACTTCGCGATCATTATTAGATACCTCCATTTCAGGATTAATAATTATTACTTTATTTATTCCATCTATTTTTTTTATATTATTTAATAATGAAGCAGATATCATACTATCAACTTCAAAAGTCATAGTTGCATCTTTGCCTTTTTCAGCTCTACCAAGTTTCATAAAAGCGATATTAATTTTATCTTCATAAAGTAACTCTGAGACTTTTGCGACTGTTCCAGGAATATCTCTGTGGCAGGTTATTATAGTAGGATATAATCCAGTTATTTGAACTTTATTTCCATTTATTTCGTTTATTTCTACACTACCACCTCCAATAGAAGAACCCATTATCTCGTGGATATCATCATTGATATCTTTTATTAAAAATTTTACTGTATTTGGGTGAGTTTGTCCTAAATCTTGTTCAATGAAACTAATTTTAAGACCTTTATTTTGAGCTATAAGAATAGAATTTTTAAGATTATCATCACTTGGACTCATTCCGAGAATTCCAGCAACAAGTGCTCGATCTGTACCATGACCTTTATATGTTTTACCAAAGGAACCATGAAGTAAAAAGGTAACTTCTTTTATATCAGTTGCAACGATACTTTTAGCTATTTTTCCAAGTCTTGCAGCTCCAGCAGTATGTGAAGAAGAGGGGCCAACCATTATGGGGCCTAGAATATCAAAAACGCCAAAGTTTTTCATGTCAATTACCATCCTTTCATCAATATTCTATACTATAAAAATAAACGTTTTCAAAAAAAGTGTCAATGTAAAATAAAACTCATAAATTGAAAAAAAATCCAAAAAACATAAGAAATTATTAAAAAAATCATAAGTTTTTATAGGATTAATTGACAAAAATCGGATATTGTAATTTAATTATATATGTTTTATAAAAATAAGGTACTATAGTAAATATACTGTCTTATTCCCGTCAAAATATAGTTTTTATAAACAATGATATGAAATATACTTATGTGGAGATATTTATTTAGACTTTAAAATAATATATAATAATAAAATGGATTTTAAAAAAATTTTGTTTGGGAGAGTTTTAATGAGAGACAAAAGAATAAAGAATAAAAGAAAAAAATGGAAGAGAGTCATTGCATTTCTAGTTTTTGAATTAGTTTTTACTGCAATTACAGCACCATTTGTATTACTTTATGGTCCTTTTGATAATGCTAAAAGGATATATGTTGGATCAGCTATGACGACTTTAAACCATCAATATTTAGCTACAATGTTTTTATCAAAGGAAAGAATTGATAATATACTTAATTCTTCTAGTACTCAAAATGAAAACTTGGGTCTTAAAAACAATGATTCAGTAGTTCAAGTAAATGCAAAACATGATAATACAATAGAACTTTATAAATTTGAAAACTCAAAATATAATGGACATATGTTAGTAATTAAGGATCCTAAGAGAGTGAAAGTTGCATATACAAGTAGTATGTATAAAAAAGGTGAAACAACTTCAGAGATGGCTATACAAAATAATGCAGTAGCAGCAGTAAATGGAGGAGCTTTTATAGATACTTCTAGTAGCTCAAATTGGACAGGTAATGGAGGAACTCCTACAGGAGTAATAATTTCTAATGGAAAAATAGTTTTCTCTGATTTAAAATCAGATAATGCAAAAACAGAATGTATGGCTATTACTAAAGAAGGTAAAATGCTTGCAGGTAAATATTCTATAAAGGAACTTAAAGCATTAGATGTTCAAGAGGCTGTTAGTTTTAAACCAGTTTTAATTAAAGATGGTGTACCAACTCCATTAGAAGGTTCAGATGGGGCAAGAGGTATAGCACCAAGAACTGCAATAGGACAAAGAGCTGATGGATCAATAGTTATGATGGTTATTGATGGTAGAGATTTAGTTGGAGGATTAGGATGTACAATGACAGAGCTTCAATCTCTTATGCTTACAAAAGGAGAATGTGTAACTGCCATTAATTTAGATGGAGGAAAGTCATCTACAATGTATTTAAATGGACAAGTTATAAATGATGTATCTAACGGACTTGGAGAAAGATATATCGCATCCTCAATCATAGTAAAATAACAAAGGAGAAGTTATGAAGAAATTAAAGATGATATTATCTTGGATAGCCATATCACTTATACTGCAATGTGGTGTGCTGTTTTTCCTAGATAAATTTTATTTTAAAGATAACACTGATGTTAATATGGAGCAAGTAGCAATAAACAACAATCATACTAATACTAATATGCATGTACAGATACCAACTAATGCAAAAGATATAAAAGTATCTTATGATGGGAGATATGTAAGTTATTATGAAAGTTATTCATTAGAAGTATGTGATACTACTAGTGGAGATATAAAACCATTAGAAGATTCAGAGGGTAGAGAGATATTAAGATCTGTTTGGCTTCAAGATAGAAATATGTTACTTACTTTAGAAGTAGAAGATAATCAGATAGTATTATATAATTATGAACCTCAAAAGGGGGTCAATCAAAAAATAGTTGATATTTGCCCATATAATTCTAATTATAAGAATTTTGATATACAAGCTTCAACAATTACGGGAGTTACATATGTTAGGGTAAATAATGCTATTTATAGAGTGGACATTAATCAAAACTTCGCAACTAATGTACCACTAACAGTAAGAAGTTTAGGAAGCGTTTCAATAATGCCAACTAAGGATAGACTAGTCTATATTGCTAAAAATGGAACTGTAGTTCATATGACTCAGCCTAATGAAAGATTACCTATGAATTCTAAAGAACCTATAGAAATATTAGGAATAGATGAAGATGGCTATATGTATCTTGGAGAAGTGAAAGATAAATTAGTAAATGGAATAGTTAAAAAGAGCTTAGAAGATATAAATGCTAAAAGTCAAAAAATAGCATTAGATAAGCCAGTTAATAAAAAGGATATTCTTATTAATGGTAAAGGAGAGATATATATAAACTATTCTAATAAAGGAATAGTAAAGAATATTAAATCCTCAAAAGAAACAAAGTATAAGGGTAAGTTTATTTCTTACTACAATGATGGAGTAGCTAGTATATTAGACGGAAAATATTATAAAACTAGTTTTGCTAAATAGTAAAAAAGAAAGAGCATTAAATTAGCTCTTTCTTTTTTGTTTATTGAAATTTTAGCAATAAATTACAAGAAATTATTTGATTATTTTTATAATTATAGTTAAATAGTAAATAAATGAAAAAAATATGGTATTTAATTGAAAACGTTTTATATGAGTGATATACTTAATTCATAATTTAAGTTAGACAGAGATTTAGAGAGAGTCCACTTAAAATTACTATTTAGTAATATTTAAGTGGATTTTTCTTTAATCTAATGCTCAGTATAAAATAAATAATGAGAGGAGGATTTTTACTGATTATATAAGATAGTAAAATAAAAAATGCAAAATATATTAGATTTTTTCCTAAGAATAATAGTAGCTGGAGTTTTGGCTGGATCAATTGGATTAGATAGAGAAATGAACTCTAAAGAAGCGGGTCTTAGAACACACTTTTTATGATTATATCAAAATATGGATTTAATGATGTTACTGTTTTAAGTAATTTTAAACTAGATCCAAGCAGAGTTGCAGCACAAGTTGTTAGTGGAATTAGTTTTCTTGGGGCTGGTACAATATTTTTGGAAAAGAAATTCGTAAAAGGGCTTACAACTGCTGCAGGAATATGGGCAACATCAGCTATTGGGTTAGCTGTAGGGGCAGGCATGTATGGAGTGGGGATTTTTTCAACCTTTATAGTCCTTGTTATACTTAAGTTTTTACAAAAGTTCTTAGATTTGCATTGTCTAAGGAAGATGGAAGGATCAAAGATATTTGATATAAAAATAAAAATGTCTAATTATCCAGATAAGAAAATAACTAAACTATTGTCAGAAGAAAACTATACTTTATCTTCATTTAAAACAGATAAAAGTCTAGAAGATTCGAAGTGTATATATAATATTCATTTTATTATTAGAGCTAAGAATGAAGAATCGCCATTAGATGTGGCTAAAAAAATAAATAATATTGATGATGTTATATCTATAGAAATAGAAGGTATGTAATTGAATCTAGAATTAGTATGATATAAATAGTTTAATACTTTTATATTAATAGATTATTAGAGTACTGGAGGAATTATTATGAAAAAGACATTAAATATTGCACACAGAGGGCTAAGTGGATTATATCCAGAAAATACAATGCTAGCTTTTCAAAAAGCAGTTGAATTGGGATGTGATGGTATAGAGACTGATGTACAACTTACTAAAGATGGAGTACCAGTAATATGTCATGATGAAGATCTTGATAGAACTACTAATGGAAAAGGATTATTATGTAATTATACATTGGAAGAATTAATGAAATTAGATACTGGAATTAAATTTGGAGAAGAATTTAAAGGCCTTAAAATTCCAACTCTTGAAGAGTTTTTAAAATACGTTAGTGATAAAGATATTATAATTAATCTAGAAATAAAAAATAGTATAATTCATTATCAAAATATAGAAGATATAGTTTATCAATTAATTAATAAATACAATATAAGAGAGAAGGTTATAGTATCAACATTTGATCATTATTCAATAAAGAAATGTATTGATATAGATAATCAAATTAAGACTGGAGTATTATATTGGGATTGTATATATGAACCATATAATTATGTAAAAATGCTTGGAGCATCAGCACTTCATCCAGAATTTAATAGTGTTACAAAAGAAATAGTTGATAGAGCACATGATTATAATCTTTATGTAAACGTTTATACTGTAAATAAAAAAGAAGATATGAAGAAGATGATAAATTTAGGGGTAGATGCCATAATAACAAATTATCCTAATATACTAAAAGAATTGCTAAATTAATATTTTAAATAACTTAGTATTTTAGGAGATGATAAACAAATGAAGAATAACAATATGAAAAAATGGATTACTTTATTAGTATTATGTGCAGGTGGAGGAGTAATATATAGGCTTCCATATTTAAGAGAAGTATTTTATATACCGATGCAACAAACATTTCATTTTAATAATTTTCAAATGGGTTTTTTAACTAGTATGTATGGAATAGTAAATTTCCTATTATACATACCAGGTGGATTTATAGCAGATAAGTTTTCTTATAAAATATTGGTACCACTTTCACTTATATCAACAGGTGCATTAGGTTTTTGGTATGCAACGATACCTTCATATACTGTTTGTCTTATAATAAATGGAGCATGGGCAATAACTACTGTATTTACATTCTGGCCAACTATGATTAAAGCAGTAAGAATGCTTGGAGATAGTTCAGAGCAAGGAAAATTATTTGGATTTTTAGAAGGTGGTAGAGGTGTTGCATCAACTATTGTATCATTTATAGCTTTAGGAATGCTTGCAAAGCTTGGAGAAGGCGTATTAGGATTAAGATCAATAATAATATTTTATTCAATAACTCTTATAGTAATAGGTATATTAGCATATTTCTTATTAGATGATTCAAAGGAAGAAAGAGAAAAAGATAAAGAGGTTAAAGATTCTATATTCCATGGAGCTAAAAAGGTTATAAAAATGCCTGAGGTTTGGCTTGCAGCAGCTTTAGTATTTACAACATATGCAGCATTTTCAGGATTAAGCTTCCTAACACCATTTGTAACAGATGTATTTAAGATGTCTGTAGAAGTTGGAGCATTTATTGGAATAATTAGAAGTTATGTAATTATGGCATTAGCGCCACCAATTGCTGGAATTATGGCAGATAGAATGGGTTCAACAATAAAATATATGGTATATGGATTTGTATGTTCAATTATTTTTACATCAATATATATAATATTACCAGGAAAACCATCCTTTATAGTTCCTGTACTTATTAATATGCTTGTTTTATCAATAGTTATGTTATCAATGAAAGGTGTGTTTTTTGCACCTCTTGATGAAGTAAGAGTACCATTAGAATATACAGGGATAGCGGCAGGTCTTGTATCATTTATAGGTTATATACCAGACATGTTCATAAACTCATATTATGGTGGATTATTAGACAAATATCCAGGACTTTTAGGGTATAAATGTATATTCATATCAATGATAGTTTTATGTGTTATTGGACTAGTTTGTGGTATTGTATTATATCGTTTGGTTTATAATAAAAGAAAAGGTAGAGAAGATGTTCAAGTTGAAACTTGTAAGATATAACTAAATAAAAGCAGAGAATTTAATTAAATTCTCTGCTTT
>JBBVGE010000107.1:0-392 GCA_040144665.1 Clostridium perfringens | reverse complement strand
ATACTGGAAATGCTAAGTTTATGAAAGTTGGAGCTATAGAAAGTTTTATAAAGAGAGGAAATAAGGTAGAAGTTATAAATTCAAATACACTTCCTTTTGGTGTCTTAGAAGAACCAGATGTAGATACCGTTGAAAAGCAAGTAAGTAATGGGGATGTAATAGTTAGTATAAGTGATGGTGTTTTAGATGTTAAAAATGATGGAAGTTTTGATACTACATGGTTAATTGAATTTTTAAAGAATACTAAGTATAGACAACCTAAAGATTTATCAATAGCTATTTTAGAAAAAGCAAAGGAATTAAGTGGAGGAAAGGCTAAGGATGATATGACAGTAGTTGTATCTAAGGTTTTTGCAATAAATTAAGAAAAGGAGAGTGTATAAGAACTAAAT
>JBBVGE010000106.1:0-248 GCA_040144665.1 Clostridium perfringens | reverse complement strand
TTCTTATTTCAGGTGAAGTTTCAAGAGTCTTATGTAAAAATGCTGTTGGTGAGTTTGAAATATTAGCTGGTCACCAACCTTATTTAACAGCAACTGTTCCTACTGTTACAAGAATAGATGATGAGAATGGTGAAAGTAAATACTTATTTACTTCAACAGGATTAATGAAGGTTCAAAATAATGAAGTTACTTTTTGTGTAAATTCAGCAGAATGGCCTGAAGAAATCGATGAGGCAAGAGCTATGAAT
>JBBVGE010000105.1:0-1174 GCA_040144665.1 Clostridium perfringens | reverse complement strand
ACTAGTCCTGTAGCTATCATATTTCTAATAGTTTAACCTAATGTAAATGATCCAAAACCTTTTTAAGATTTTATTTTTTCACTAACTTCTCTTACTTTCCTTGAAAAAGTATTAGGCTCATCTTCTATTACTGCTGCTATCCTAAGATTGGAAACGAATAATTTTTTAATGGTACTCTATTCTCTCTTAATACTTCAAAGTTATAAGCCTTTTAAGTCTAAAAAATCATTTTAGACTTACTATTTAATTAAATCTAGTGAATTCTCATCTTCTATATTAAAATAACTATCTATATCTTCAATTTCATTAGGCCATTTTATCGCATCTAATACCCAGTGTTTTTCATCTCTTTTAAATCTCCAAAATTGCTCATACTTTTTATGCTTAGATTTATTCCCATCTATAATTGAATTCGTTTTTTCATTTATTGTATAATCTATTATTGAACATTTTATATTAACCCAAATCATATCTTCAAATTTATCTTTAGAATTTAATGCTCCAATAGGAATAACTTCTAATAGCTCTATATCTTTTAATATATTTTTTTCTTCCCTTACTTTCATCCATTCTGTTTTTGTTTTATGAAGTGTATAAAGTTTTTTACTCATATACTCCTTTGCTATATCTTGATTTCTTTTTGTCCATGCTTCTTGAACAAGATAAAAGGCTGTTGTTATATCATTTGAAATATTATTATATTCCCAACCTAGGTCATATTTTTTAAACTCTTTAATAGCTGATAAAAATCCATCTTTTTTTCTCTTTAAAATTATTTTATGTTTTACTTTTTCAAAACCTCCTACAAAAGTAAAAATAACAAGCGCTCCTGATATAATCTGTGATTCTACACTCGCACTTGAAGAACCTCCTCTACCTGGTGAGCCCCCAGACCTTCCCCCAGATCCTCCACCGGACCCTCCTCCAGATCCTCCTCCAGAACCTCCCCCAGCTATTGGGAAAACAGAAGTCGTTGGAAAAATTAAAATAACCAATATTAAAATTTTTATAATTTTCTTATAATGCTTTTTCATTTAGAATTTCTCCTATCTCCTTCTAACTTCCTGATGAAGCTGCCGCTGCTGCTCCTACTGCCGCTGCACTTGCTGCTGCCATTTCAATAGCTATTTGTATTGTTAATGCTACATTATTTGTAGTATCTATTAATCTTTGC
>JBBVGE010000104.1:0-200 GCA_040144665.1 Clostridium perfringens | reverse complement strand
TATATCATGAGCTTTCTTTCTATCGTCTCCGTTGTTTGTTCTTATTTGAAGAAACTCTGGTAAATCTTTATGCCATGCATCTAACCAAATAGCAACTGATCCGTTTCTAACTCCTAATTGGTCAACAGCTATGGCTGTATCATTGAATAATTTTATCCAAGGTATAATTCCACCTGATGCACCTTTAAAACCTCTTATAG
>JBBVGE010000103.1:0-230 GCA_040144665.1 Clostridium perfringens | reverse complement strand
GGGGCGGTCGCCTCCTAAAAAGTAACGGAGGCGACCGCCCCAGTCAAACTGCCCACCTAACAATGTCCAGTCACCAGATTCATGGCGTCCTGTTAGAACTCCAGTAATATCAGGGTGGTATCCCAAGGACGACTCCATCAAGACTGACGTCCTGATTTCCTAGTCTCCCACCTATCCTGTACAGATAATACCGAAATTCAATGCTAAGCTACAGTAAAGCTCTACGGGGT
>JBBVGE010000102.1:0-52860 GCA_040144665.1 Clostridium perfringens | reverse complement strand
TTTTTATATTTATTAAATGAATAAACTATTTAACCTGTAAAAATATTATAGAGAAAATGTGTAGGATTTTACCTATACATTTTTATATATACATAATCTCTATTATTAACATATGTTTACCTTTGGTTAATTTATATAAAATTTATATTGGTATAAAATATTAGTTGAGGTGATTATTATGAAAAATACAATCAAAGTTGCTAGTGCTATACTAGAAAATAAAGATCATAAAATACTTTGTGCTCTTCGATCACCTAATATGAGTCATCCAAATCTTTGGGAATTTCCTGGTGGTAAAATTGAAGAGTGGGAATCTATTGGTGAAGCTATAGTTCGTGAAATTAAAGAAGAGTTATTATGCGATATCGAATTTATAGAAATATTCAATGATAATATCTATGAATATGATGATATTATTGTAAATTTAATTGCTACACGTTGCAAAATTATAAATGGGGAACCAAGAGCTACTGAACACTCAGAAATTAAATGGGTATCTAAATCAGATTTGAAAAATTTAAATTGGGCTCCTGCCGATATTAAAGCTGTAGATGCACTTATAGAAACTGAATAATAATAAACAAAATAAAGAACAAGTATCCTATTAGATACTTGTTCTTTATTTTACTGTGCCTCTCTCTATTAGATAGGGTTCTAATTCTATTATATTTTCTTTAATATCTTTTTTATCTATAAGTCTAATAAGAAGTTTTATACCTTCCTCCCCAATATTATATATAGGCTGTGCTACTGTTGTAAGCTCTGGCTCAATAAAGTTGCAAATATCAATATTATCAAATCCTAATATACTTATATCTTCTGGTATTTTATATCCATTCCTAAGTAAATATTTTATACCACCAATGGCCATTACATCACTACTATAAAATATTGCATCTACATCTATTTCTTTTTCTATAAGGCGTTTAGTTGCCTTAAATCCACCCTCTAATGAAAAATCATCTTCTATATTAAATTCTTTGTTATATATACCAAGCTCGTTTACTTTTTCTATATATGTTTTTAATCTAATATTAGCAGTACTATATTCTTTATTACCTCCAATAAAAGCTATATTTCTTTTATTTTTATTATACAAATAGTCTAATCCTAGCTTTATACCTTTTTCATTATTGCAGAAAACTCCATTAAACTTTTCAAAGTCTTCAACAACTCTATCTACTATTACAAATGGTATACCTTGACTTTCTAATATGTCAAAAGATTCATTTTTATCATCACTTGGTGCTATTATAAGACCGTCTATAGCTTTGCTCATAAGAAGCTTAATATGCTCATTCTCTCGTTTCTTACTATTTAATGTATTACATAATATTATGCTATATCCATTCTCTTCTGCTATCTTTTCAATTCCTTTAGCCATTTCGCTAAAAAATGGATTCTGTATATCTGGCACTATAACTCCAATACTATAAGACTTTTTAGTTATTAAGCTCTTAGCTAAATAGTTTGGAACATAATTTAACTCTTTTGCCGCTTTGAATATTTTTTCTTTTGTCTCTCTTGATATATTATTTTCTTTATTATTAAGTACCATCGATACTGTAGTTTTTGAAACGTTAACAGCCTTTGCTATATCTAATAAAGTTGTTTTTCTCATCTTTTTCCCCCATAAATTTATTATTTAAAATTATACCATATTTCTTTCCTTTAAGTTTATACATTAAGTAAATTAAAAGAGCCTAAAACTCTATTAAATTTTAGGCTCATAATATTTAATTTGAGTAAATTTTTAAATCTGCCGCAATATTATTATCTACTTTTTCACCATTATAAATCTTAGATGCAAGTTCTACTCCTAATTTACCAATTTCATCTGGTTGCTGTGCTATAGTTGCTTTCATCTCTCCTTTTTCTATGGCTTCTTTAGCATCTTCATTTCCATCAAAGCCAATTACTATAGCATTAATTCCTGCTGCCTTTATTGCTTTTGCAGCTCCAAGAGCCATTTCATCATTATGTGCAAATACAACTTGAATATTTGGATCTCTTTGTATTATATTCTCCATAACTTGAAGTCCCTTTTGTCTATCAAAATCAGCTGCTTGAATTGATATAAATTTAGCTTTACTTTCTTTATCTAATATATTATGGAATCCTTGACCTCTGTCTCTTGTTGCTGAAGCCCCTGGTATCCCTTGAATTTCCACTATATTTATACTGTCTTTATCTTTAAATTTATCTAACACGAATTTAGCTGCCATTTCTCCACCAGCAATATTATCTGATGCTATATGACTTGTAACAACTCCTCCATTAGCTTGTCTATCTAATGTTATTACTGGAACATTTGCTTTATTTGCTACCTCTATAGTTTTAACTACTGCATCACTATCTGTAGGATTTATAAGTAGTGCTGTTACTCCAAGTTGTATTAAATCTTCTACATTTGCTCTCTCTTTTGCAGGATCATTTGTTGAGTCAAGTACAATTAATTCAAAACCTAATTTTTTAGCCTCAGCTTCTGCTCCTTCTTTCATTGAAACGAAAAATGGATTATTTAAAGTTGAAAGAACCATTCCAATTTTTTTAGGATTATCTTTTTTCATACATCCAGTTAATGAGCCTAGAGCTAACACTCCAATTAAAGCAAGAGCAACTACTCTCTTTTTTATTCTCATATTCTTTCCCTCCGTAATATCCTATTTCTTTCTACTCTTTTTATCTAATAGTACTGCTATTAATATAACTAAACCTTTAACTATTGATTGGTAGAAAGGTGATACATTCATTAAGTTTAATCCATTATTTAAAACTCCTATTATTAAAGCACCTATTATAGTTCCTGATATCTTACCTTCTCCACCTGCTAATGAAGTTCCTCCAATTACTACTGCAGCGATTGCATCTAGCTCAAAGCCTGTACCTGCATTAGGTGAAGCTGACCCTATTCTACTAGTTATAATTACACCCGCTATTGCTGATACAAAACCTGATACTACATAAGTTAATATCTTTATTTTATCTGTATTTATTCCTGATAATTTAGCTGATTCTTCATTACCACCTAAAGCGTATAAGTATCTACCAAATTTAGTTTGTGATAATATATAAATTGAAATTGCTGCTATTACTATAGTTATAATTACTGGAACTGGTATGAAACCTAATTTTGCATTACCTATATTTAAAAAACTTTCAGGTAATTTAGATATTGGAGTACCATTTGTAAATACTAAAGTCGCACCTCTAAATATTGTCATAGTTGCAAGTGTTACTATAAATGCTTGTAATTTACCTTTAGCAATTAAGATACCGTTTACAAGACCTATAACAATACCTACAATAGCTGCAACTATTATTGCTAAGAACATATTACCTGTTGATTTAATAATTGAAGCTCCAAGTGCTCCACTAATTGCAAGAGTTGATCCAACTGATAAATCAATTCCACCTGTTAAGATAACAAAAGTCATACCAACTGCTATAATTGCATTAACTGAAACTTGTGTAAATACATTAGTTATATTTGCTACTGTTAAAAAACTTGGAGTTACAAAAGTTATTATTATACATAATAGTACTAGTCCAATTAAGGATTTATATTTATCTAAGTATTCTTTGTAGTTTTCTTTCATAGTTTAAAACTCCCCTCATTTGTAAAAATTAATATTTAATAATTAATTTATTCCAACTGCTAATTTCATTATTTTCTCTTGTGTAGCCTCTTCTCTTGAAACTTCACCAGTTATCTTTCCTTCACTCATAACCATTATTCTATCACTTATTCCAAGTACTTCTGGCATATCTGAAGAAATTATAATTATCGCTTTTCCGCTTTCTTTAAGCTCATTTAATAATTCATATATTTCTTTTTTTGCACCAACATCAATACCTTTAGTTGGTTCGTCAATTATTAAAACTTCTGGATGTAACATAAGCCATTTTGCTAAAATAACTTTTTGTTGATTACCCCCACTTAAATTTTTCATAAGTTGTTGTGGATTTGGTGTTTTAATCCTTATCTTTTTAATGTATTCATTTACATCAGCCATCTCAGATTTTTTATTTAATGCACCAAATTTATTTTCATACCTTGTAAGATTAGATATTGTCATATTATCAGCTACAGATAAACTAAGTACGCAGCCTTCTCTTTTTCTATCTTCTGAAAGATAGCATATACCATTTTTAATGGCTTCTTGTATACTGCCTCCTGATAGCTCTTTTCCATTTATCTTAACTGTTCCAGAAGTCTTTTTGTAAGATCCAAATATTGTCTTTGCAAGCTCTGTTCTACCTGACCCCATAAGTCCTGCAATCCCAAGAATTTCGCCTTCTTTAACCTCAAAGTTTGCATTATTTACTCCAGCTTTCGAACTTAAATTTTTAACCTCTAATATAGCTTTTCCTTTTTTAGTTTCTCTGTATGGAAATTGATCTTCTATCTTTCTTCCAACCATCATAGTTATAAGTTTATCATTATCAATATCCTTAACTAGTGCATTACCTGCATACTTTCCATCTCTTAAAACTTCAACTCTATCGCATATTGCAAAAATTTCTTCCATTCTGTGTGATATATATATAATTGCTATGCCTTTTTTCTTTAAACTGTCTATTACCTTAAATAATTGCTTTGTTTCAACATCAGTAAGAGCTGTTGTTGGTTCATCCATTATTATAACTGCTGCATTTTTTGTAAGAGCCTTCGCAATTTCGATCATTTGCTTTTCTCCAACATTTAAATTAGATGCAAGTTCATTTGGATCTACATTACATCCAATTTGTTCTAAAAACATTTTACTTCTCTCTATAAGAAGCTTTTTATTTATTCTTCCAGTTCCTTTATTAACTTTTTCATTACCAAGGAATATATTTTCGCAAACAGTTAAGTTATTTATTACACTAAGTTCTTGGTGTATTATTGTAACTCCAAGCTCTTCTGCTGCCTTTATTCCCTTAATATGTACCTCTTCTCCTTGAATGAATATCTTCCCTTCATCCTTTTGATATACACCACTTAATATTTTCATAAGAGTTGATTTACCTGCACCATTTTCTCCCATCAGCGCAGTAACTTCCCCTCCATAAGCTGTTATATCTACATTATCTAAAGCTTTAACTCCAGGGAATGATTTACTCACACCCTCCATCTTTAGCATTGGTTTTCTTGAATCCATATAAATTCCTCCTTTTAGAAAACAACTCCTGACTTTAAAATTATATTTGCATAAGGTGTTTGTTCTCCTGTTCTTATAACTGCCTTGCAATTTTTAAGTTCCTCTTTTAAGCCTTCATGACTTATAAATGTTATTTTAACTTCCCCTATTTCCTTCTTTATTTCTAAGAAAAGTTCTGGACTTACATCCTTTGTCTCTGTTGCTATAATAACTTCTTCTATTTCAAGCTCTAAAAGAACTGCTTTTAATGTATCAATAAATGTTGGTAAATTCTTAATTAAAGCTAAATCTATTCTTTTGACATTCATTGGAATAGGTAATCCACAATCACCTATTGCCAATGAATCAGTATGTCCCATCTCTGATATAACTGTTCCTATTTCACTATTTAATAATTTTGTTTTTCTCATAATTTTTACTCCTCTCCATAAACCTCAATAACTTCTACAAGTCTTGCAATTGAAGGTTGCGCCCCTTCTCTTTGTACTGTTATTGAAGAAACTTTGTTTCCAAATTTAACTGCTTTTAATAAATTTTCAAAACCTAAATTTTCTGTATCAAGCTTTGAGCTTAATCCACCAATAAAACTATCTCCTGCTGCTGTAGTATCTACTGCATTAACTTTAAATGCTGATACTACTTGTCCATCTTCTTTGCTTATAACAGCAGCTCCCTTTGAACCTAATGTTATTATTACAAACTTTACTCCCTTTTCTAATAATTCCTTTGATGCTACCTTTGCAGTTTCTAAATCATTTACTTCTATCCCTGTTAAAAGTTCAGCTTCAGTTTCATTTGGAATTATTATATCTGTATACTTTAATAACTCTTCATCTATCTTCTTAGCTGGTGCTGGATTTAAAATAGTTATTTTATTATTTTCTTTTGCTATCTTAAATGCCTCTAATGTAATTTCTTCTGGTGTCTCAAATTGAGATATTAAAATATCACTATCTTTTATTACTTCTTTTGATCTATCTATTTCACTTTTATTTAAAGTCATATTTGATCCTGATATAACAGTTATTGAATTATTTCCTCTATTATTTACTGTTATCATTGCCATTCCTGTTGGTTCATTATCATCCTCAAATATTAAGCTTGTATCTATTCCTTCTTCATCTAATAAAGTTTTTAAGATTTGTCCATTATCATCTCTACCAATCTTTCCAATCATAGAAACTATATTTCCACATCTTTTTGCTGCAACTGCTTGGTTAGCTCCTTTGCCACCTGCAATCTTTTCAAAATATTTTGAAAGGATTGTTTCACCTTCCTTTGGCATCTCATTAACTTTTATAACTAAATCCATATTTATACTTCCAAGTACGCAAACTTTATTCATTTAACTCACCTTCCTACTAAATCGTTTCACTAAATCGATTAACTATATAATAATACATTTGTAAACGTTTTTCAACATATTTTTTAAAAGTTTTTTTAATTATTTTTATGAAACTTTATTAATGATCATTATTTTTATTCTTATAGAAAATAAAAATGCCGTATACATAAGTATACGGCTCATTATTTTAAACTTTATTTTCTTTTTACTGGTAATAATTTTTTTATTACTAATATAGCCCAATCATCTTCAGGATTTTCTTTCCATTCAAAATCTACAAGAAGCTTTTTAAGCCAAGCATTTAATCCATTACTTTCTTTTGATGCATTTGGATATTGTCTCCCATAAACTTCTTTAATATCTTCGAGAAGTTTCTTTTGATCCTCTTCTTTAATTTCTTTATTAATTTCATTTAATATCATTTCACGGCACTTATCAAAAGCTTTTGCATCATTTGCATAAAGCATATCTGCCATGAATTGTCTCTCTCTATTTAACTCTTCTCTAACTTCTTTAATTTCATCTACATTTGATAAATATTTTAAAGCCACTTTAAGTGCTTCTATTTCTTTATCAAGTTTTTTAATTTTTCTCTCTAATTGAAAATTTTCCATTTAATATTCTCACTTTTCTTGTTTTATTTTAATTAGCTACTTCTGTGCTAACAATTATTTTATTATATCATTAATTCTTATTTTCTCAAATAATCACATATTTAATTCTTATTAAATATTTTATTTATATAGTTTAATTTAGGAGAATTTTATGTGCGCATTTAGAATTGTTTCTTTTGATGGTGGTGGCATTCGTGGAGCACTATCAGCAAGAATCTTTAAAAGATTATGTGATAGATATCCAAAAATATTAAATAAGACTGACCTTTATGCTGGTGTTTCAACAGGATCACTAATAGCCCTATTATTAGCTTCAGGTAAGGATGGTGATTCTGTTGATAATCTATATAGTTATGATAATATAAAAAATATTTTCACTCCAAATCATTTAAATATTTTTAGACCTAAATATAGTAATAAAAGATTAAAAAATACAATAAACTCAGTCTTTGATGAAAACTATAAATTAAAAGATTTAAATAAGTATGTTTTCATTCCATCTTTTAATATAATTGGCCTAGAATCTGAAAGCTGGGAACCTGTATTTTTTAATAATATATCAAAAAATAATAGTCTATCAAACTATTCTGTAATAGATGTAGCTTTATCTAGTTCTGCTGCTCCAACATACTTTCCATCTCATAAAGGCTTTATAGATGGTGCTGTAGTTACTAATATGCCAACTGCAACTGCTTTAATACAAATTTTAAAATTACACAAACCTAAATTAGATTTTTCTGATTTTAGAATTCTATCAATCGGTACGGGAGTAACTCCTTGTAGTATAAAACGAGATACTTCCAAGTGGGGAATTGCCCAGTGGGCTTATAATCCATTTTTAAAGGCAAAAAAACCTTTAGTATCAATTCTACTTAGTGATACTATCCCTTTAGAAGATATGTATTGCAAAGAACTTCTTAAAAATAATTTTTTTAGAATAAATCCTATTCTAGATAATGAAATTGAAATGGATGATTATAAAAAAGTAAATGACCTAAAAAAATTAGCTAGTGGTCTTGATTTAACAAAAGCTTATAAGTATATTGAAAATTATTTTTTAAGATAAGATGAAAGAACATCCTAATTTAGGATGTTCTTTCATCTATAAACCTATAATCTCTTCTAATTTCTTTATATCTATATTCTCTTTAAGCAAATCTGCTAATTTATCGTACTCTCTTAATTTATGTTGTTTATAAGATGATTTCTTTTCAATATCTTCTATTGATATATTATTTCTTTTTGCTATATACTCTATAAGTCTTAAATTAAACTCATCTGAATCAAATATTCCATGAAGATATGTTCCTATAACCGTACCATCTTTATTTATAGATCCGATTATTCTATTCTCCTCATCACAAATAAATGGAATTGCATTTTCTTTATATTCATTTACTCCATTATGAATCTCATATCCTTCTAATCTTATATTGGAAATATACTCATTTAAAGGATTTTTATCTTTAATAACCGCCTTAGTTTGAATTGTTGTCTTTTCTTTATTAAACTTAGTTTTAAAATCTAATAAATTTAATCCTAATTCTTCTAAAGTATTCCCTTCAATTTTTTCATCATCTATTATCTTTTCTCCAAGCATTTGATATCCACCACACACTCCAAAGATTAGAGTTCCATTAGCCTGAAGCTCTTTAATTTTATTGTATAATCCTATATTTTTTATAATCTTTAAATCATCTATTGTATTCTTACTTCCTGGTATTATTATCATATGAGGATTGTCTAATTCATCAATACTTTTAACATATCTTACACTTAGATCATTCATTCTTTCTAAATTATTAAAATCAGTGAAGTTTGACATATGAGGAAGCTTTATTACCGCAATATCTATCTTTCCTTTTTTACTATTCTTATTTAAGATCTTATCACTTACTCCATCTTCATCTTCAATGTCTAATGTGCAGTGAGGCATAACTCCAAGAACAGGTATATTTATTATATCTTCTAACTGTTTCATTGCATCTTTAAATAAATCTACTCTTCCTCTAAATTTATTTATTATTACACCTTTTACTCTTTCCCTATCTTCTTCTCCAAGTAACATAAGAGTTCCAACAACTGATGCAAATACTCCTCCTCTATCTATATCTGCAACTAATATAACAGGTACATCTGCCATTTTAGCCATAGCCATATTAGCTATATCAGTATCTTTTAAATTAATTTCAGCACAACTTCCTGAGCCTTCAAGTACTAATAAGTCATAATTACTTTTTATAGAATCATATGTATTAGAAACTTCTTTTCTTAGTTCCTTATTTATTTCTTTGTATTTATAAGCATCCATTATGAATTTAACTTTTCCATTGACTATAACTTGAGTCTTTCCCCCATTTGGCTTTAGTAAAAGAGGATTCATAAAAGCTTCTGGCTCTATATTACAAGCTTCTGCCTGAACAACTTGTGCTCTTCCCATTTCAAGTCCATCTTTTGTAACAAAAGAATTTAGTGATATATTCATAGCTTTAAATGGTGCAACCTTTAAATTTTTATTTGTAAAATATCTGCAAATAGCAGTAGCTAATGTACTTTTACCAACAGATGATGCTGTACCAAGTAACATTATTCCTTTCGATTTCATCCTATCCATCCCCTTCGAATAGTTTTATTTTTATAAAAGAAGTAATTCTATCAATTGTGTTACTTCCTTTAATTTTATATCCTTATAATCAGAACTTAAGAAAAGATAGTCTCCTTCTCCTCTTTCGTGCATTCCATTTATTGAATTAGTTATATGATCTCCTGTTATAAGCATAGAATATTTGCTATAATTATCTTTTATATATTTTAATAATGGCTTAATTATTTCATTAAATATTTTCTTAATAAATAATACTTTTCCTTCTGTATCTTTTCTGTGAGATAATTCATCACAACCATTTATATGTATCAATAAAAAATCAAACTTATTTATGGCTTCTTTTGCTTTATTTCTTTTTTCTATTAACGAAGTATCGTAATCTCCAGTGGCATTACTTAAATCAATGTTTTTTAATCCTATAGACAGTCCCATGCCTTTTACTAGGTCGATTCCAGAAATAACAGCGCCATTTAACTCAAATTTTTCTTTAATTGATTCTAAAAAGGTTTTCTTAGATAATCCCCAAGGATACATCATTATTCCTTCATAACCTATTTTCTTAAAATAATTATAGGAATACTTCATAAATTCTAATATAAATATTAATCCTTTATGCCCTTCATTATTAATACTTTTAGGCATTATCTCATCTAATATTTTATAAGTATTATCATGTGGCTTTGAAAAAACAATATCTTTCAAACTATCATAATTCTTATTTATGAAAAGTAAATTTCTATATGCATCGCAATGAATCATTTTAAACTCTTTATTTAGACTCTCATGCCTTTTAAGATTCTCTATAAACTTATATGTGATAAAGCTAGCTTCCTCCCTTGATAAACCACTAGTAAAATCTTTTAATCTATTATCTTCAATTTTAACTAAATTACATCTTAATACTGACTGATCTTCTTTAAGCTTATACCCTTTAGATAGTGCTTCAAAATAAGCTCTCTCATATATATTATTTACCTTAGGAGAATATCCTAAAATATTAAATATACAATTTAAACTGTCTACATCATATCCTATAATTGAATTATCCTGTCTATCTCTATAAGAAAATTTAGTTATAGATTCTAAATCTTTAAATTCAGAATCTATAACTTTCTTTATCTTTTTTGTATTTTCAAAATATCCATCTAAAATTATTAATATCTTTTTATCTTTCATAATTAAAAACCTTACTTAGTGCATTAATAATTTTTTCATTCTCTTCTCTTGTTCTAACAGCAATTCTATAAAATTTATCATTTAATCCTATATAATTACTGCAACTTCTTATTAATATTCCATACTTTAATAATTCTATTTTTAAATCTATATCTTCTTTTATCTTAAAAAATACGAAATTAACCGACGGAGTAAATACCTTTAAACTTTTTATATGTTTTAAATTATTATATAGATATTCTTTTTCTTTATTAACATAAACAATACTTTCTTTGTTATATGTATCTTCCTTTAAACCACATATCGCAGCAATAGAAGCTAATGTATTAACATTCCAAGACATAGTTACTCTATCTATCTCTTCAAGTAAATCTTTATTATCTGTAACTCCAAACCCTATTCTAAGCCCTGGAATCGCATAAAATTTAGTTAAAGATTTTATAATTACTAAATTTGAATATTTATATATTAAATCCATAACTGAATACTTATCTTTATCTTCTACAAAATCCAAAAAAGACTCGTCAACTGCAACAAAAATATTTAACTTTTCAGCCTTTTTTATAAGCTTTTCTAAATAATTCCTATCAGTTATAACACCCGTAGGGTTATTTGGATTGCATATAAACAAAAGGTCTAGACTTCCATCTAATTTTTCTATAAGTTCGTCTGTTAGTTTAAAATCATCCTCTTCTTTTAAAAGAAAATATTCTATATCTCCATAAACACTTTTAACCCCTTCCTCATATTCTGAAAAGCTTGGGGCTAATAATAATGTTTTTTTAGGATTTAGGGCACGTGCTAAATTAAATATGCACTCTGCTGCCCCATTACCTAAAAATATATTTTCTTTTTTTATTTCTTCAAATTTGCTTATTTCCTCTTTTAATTCATAATAAGTTATATCTGGATAATTAACTATATCACCTAAATTATTTATTATAGAATTTTTTATATTTAGATTAAGCCCTAATGGATTTATATTAGCTGAAAAATCAGTAATACTTTCTCTGTCTATATTATAAACTCTACATATTTCATCAATGTTTCCACCATGAACAGACTTTATCATTAAATCACCTCAATAATTATACTTATGCTACAAGCTAATATAACACCTAAAAATGAACTTAAGTATAGAATTTTATTTACCATATCAACACTATCTACAGTTATTTTCTTTATTCCATCTCCTATTTCAGGCTTTTTTACTAACTTTCCAAAGTAATAATTTGCACCACCAAGTCTTATATCTAAAGCACCAGCTACTGCTGATTCTGGATGAGCACTATTTGGGCTTGTATGATTACTTTTATCCCTATTATAAATCTTAAAGGCATTTTTATAATCTAATCTTAATAAAAAAGCTGATATTATTATTAGATATGCAGAAATCCTTGCAGGTATATAATTAAATACATCATCTAATTTAGCAGGAAAGTATCCAAACTCCATATATTTATCATTCTTATATCCAAACATAGAATCCATTGTATTTACTGCCTTATAAGCAAATATAAGTGGTGCTCCACCAATACCTGCAAAGAATAATGGAGCTATTATTCCATCAGACATATTTTCAGCAATTGTTTCAACAACAGCTCTAGTTATTCCTTCTTCATCTAATTTATCAGTATCTCTTCCTACTAT
This sequence comes from Clostridium perfringens, assembly GCA_040144665.1. GTDB lineage: Bacteria > Bacillota > Clostridia > Clostridiales > Clostridiaceae > Clostridium > Clostridium perfringens_A. Next base: position 40,326 of record JBBVGE010000102.1, on the reverse strand, counting down.
ATATGATAACTGATGTCTAGCTTTATCTATATTATCTTCCTTTAAATATTTTATTACCTTTAATCCCTCAACTTTTAAAGCCTTTGTTGATAAGCAAAAGTATATTGCTATAGCTTCATATGCCATAGCTACATATGGACTTATTCTCCCTAATAATTTTATAAGTATAAAATTAATGAAGAATATTATTAATACAACTGTAATCCAAGTTATTGCTCCTGCAAGCTTTAGATGTTTTTTTAATAACTTTCTAAATACATTTTCACTAAGTTTAGCTACGTTTCCAACTCCCCTAATTGGATGATATGGATTTTGAGGATCTCCTATTATTAAATCTAATATATATCCTATTATTATTTCAATCATGTTAAAGCTCCTAATTTATTATATAATCTTAAAAATTATATCTTTTTATTAAATGCTCCACTAATTCAGCTTCATTATAAAAAGTATCTCCATAATTCATTTTAGGTTTATCTATAACAATGAGCTTTATATTTCTATCTATAGCAGATTGTAACTTTTCAAGTGTCCCACCTGCTGTTCCACTATCTTTAGTTATTATTGCCTTCGCATCATATTGGTCTATAAACCCTTTATTTAGTTCATATCCTATAGGGCCTTTAATAGCTATAACGTCTTGAACGTCAACTCCTAAATCTAACACTTCTTGAAGTATTTTAGAAGATGGAAGAATTCTATGTATAATTCTATTTCTACAATTAAGTTTAAGTATATTTCCTACATTTCTACTTCCAGTAGTATTTAATATATTTCCATCAATTTTTTCTAATACTTCTTTTAACTCATTATATCCTTGAATTTTTATTATATTTTTATAATCTGAACTACTTAATACCCCTTCTCTTTCATAGCGTATATAAGCAATTCCTGAATCTTTTGCGCTTTGCATTGCATTTTTACTTACTTCTGTTGCATATGGATGTGATGCATCTACTAACACTTCTATATTGAAACTTTTTATTAAATCTATTAATCCATCTTTATCTAATGGTTTTGTATTTAGATGTGCTACTTTATATTCTTTAAGTAATTCACCACCATACTCTGTTGCAGTAGATACAACTATTTGATCAGTATATCTATTCATCATTTTTAAAATTTTTTTACCTTCAGAAGTACCTAATATAAAACCTATCATCTATTTATCCTCTATTTTATAACCTCTAGGTGTTATAAATGTATCATCTTTAATATAACTTTGTGAATTACCAACTATAACTATACTCATCATGTCCACAACTTCAGTATCAAACTTTTCAAGAGTTGTTATAGTATATTCCATACCATCTCTAAGAGCATTTTTTACAACTGCAATTGGAGTGTTTCCACTTCTATAATTTCCAATTATATCTAGACATTCTCTTAAATACTGAGGTCTACCTTTACTTTTAGGATTATATAAAGATATTATAAAATCTCCTTCAGCTGCAAGTTTAACTCTCTTTTTTATAGCTTCATAAGGAGTCATTAAATCGCTTAAGCTTATGTTACAGTTATCATGCATAAGTGGTGCTCCAACTACTGAACCTGCGGCACTTGATGCAGTAAGTCCTGGAACTATAACTACTTCTTCATCATTTTTAAGTTCTAATATAAGGCCCGCCATTCCATATATTCCAGCATCTCCAGTACTTATTAAGCAAACATTTTTTTCCTTTGAAAGTTCTAATGCTCTTTTACATCTTTCAACTTCGCCTCTCATACCAGTTTGATATATTTCTTTATCACCTATTAAGTCACGTACCATTTCTATATATTTTGTATATCCAACAACTATATCACAATTTAATATTATATCTCTTGCTTTCATTGTCATATGATCTAGTCCACCTGGACCAATTCCTACTACATATAATTTTCCCATTAATTTAATCTCCTTTAAATGTACTTTTCTCCTATTGAAAGAGTCATTCCTTCATGTTTAATTTTCTTCACTTTAACTTTTCCATCCATTAAATAAATTACAGGCTGACATACACATCTTACTCCAACAGTTTTAAATACAAAATCGCTGCCTTCATAATCTGCTTCTACACCATTTATTTCATCTTTATTAAAAGTTACAAATTCACATTCTAAATAATCAGCTAAGGATATTATTGCTTCTTCATTCTTTTTTACATCTATAGATCCAATTCTAACTACTGATCTTTTATCATAATTATTTTCTTCTAATGTTCTAAGAACAAATTCTCTAAGCTTTTTTTCATCTGTATCTTTTCTACATCCAATACCCAAAACTATATCTCTTCTAATTAACTTTAATAAGTTATTTTTTTCAGGTATATTAAGTTTATTTGTAACTAAAATCATATCATCTTTTACTTCTTCTTTTTTTATATATCCTTTTGGTGTGGTTATTATATTTTTCTCATCTTTAAAATAAACTTCTTTATTATTTACAAGAAGAGATGCTACATTCTTGCATACTTTTAAATTATCTATAATTAAATTATTCTTCTTTGCAATCATATCTGGTGCTTCTATATTCATTCCATCTGTTGCAGTTGTTATAACTGGAGTATTATCTAAAATCTTAGATACTTTAAGTGTTAGTTCATTTGCACCACCTAAATGACCACTTACAAGGCTTATTGTAAAATTATTATTTACATCAACAACAACTACAGCAGGATCATTTACTTTACTTTTAAGATATGGCGCTATAAATCTTACAGCAATACCAGTTGAACTTATAAAGATAACACCATCTAATTCTTCCATAAACTCTTTTGTTATGCTTTTTAAATCTAGATTTTCTCTAGATTTAAAAAACACTCTACAATTAAGATTATTTTTTAATTTTTCTGCAAGTATATCGCCCTTCTCTGTTACACTTATTACACCAATCATATTTTAAACCGTTGCATCTCTAAACATATGAGCAAATGACTTATCATAAAGTTTACTCTTCTCATATTCGCAATCTATAAAGTCACCAACTAAAATTTGAGCACATTTTGTAATTCCAGCTTCTTTAACCTTTTCACTTATATCATCTAATGTTCCAATAAGTATTCTTTGATCTTCCCATGTTGCTCTTTCAACTACTGCTATATTAACGTTTCTTCCATATCCACGTCTAAGTTTCTCTACAACCTTATCAATCATTGATATTGATAAGAATATTGCCATTGATGCTCCAATACCTGCAAGTTTTTCTAAATCTTCAGTTTCAGGAACCTTAGTTCTACCTTCAACTCTAGTTAAGATTACTGTTTGAGTTATACTTGGAAGAGTAAACTCCTTTTTTATAGCTGAAGCTGCAGCAGTAAATGAACTTACTCCAGGGATTACCTCATATTCTATATCATATTTATCAAGTTCATCCATTTGCTCTTTAATTGCACCATATATAGCTGGATCACCTGTATGTAATCTTACAATAGTCTTATCTTTATTTTCATTCATAACTTTTATTACTTCATCTAAAGTCATTTTCGCTGAATTATATATTTCTGCGCCTTCTTTGCAAAATGTCATATGCTCACTTGAAACTAATGAACCTGCATATATAACTATATCAGCATTTTTTAAAGTTTCTCTTCCCTTAACTGTAATTAAATCAACATCTCCTGGACCTGCTCCTATAAAATAAACCATTATTTTCTCCTCCTATTATCTACTTGCTATAATTAAAGACATATACTCTCTTGAATTTATTATATCTTCTCTATTTTCTAGTATCTTTTCTCCATCTCTTCCCACTTTTTGTACACAAACATAATCAAAGCCCTTTTCTTCAAGACAGTTTACAACCTCTTCTTCTCTCTTATAAACTTTCATAATTACAACATACTTCTCATCTTTAATATCTGAAACTCTAGCAGCTGGAAGAACTAAAAGTGGCTCATTTCCTATGACAAGAGTTCTATTTACTAAGCTAGCTGCTGCACAAAATGATGTTATTCCAGGTATTGTTATAACCTCTATTCCATTCTCTTTCATATGCTTTAGCATATGAATGTATGTGCTATAAACATATGGGTCTCCAATAGTTAAAAATCCTACTGTCTTACCATTTTCTATTTCGCTTTTTATATATTCATAAGCTTCTTTTGCTTTTTCTACTCTATCTTTTTTACCCATTGGGAAATGCTTAAGTACAACTTCTGTATCATTCTTTATATAATCCTTTGCAGCTTCATAAGCTACACTCTCTGCTCCTTCTACTGCAACTGGTGATACAATAACATCACATTCTTCAATAGCTTTAACAGCTTTAATAGTTAAAAGCTCTTTATCTCCAGGACCTACACCTATTCCATATAATTTAGCCATTTATTTCTTCCTTTCTGCACTCTACTATAAATATTGGATTATTTGCTATAAGCATTAAACTCTTTCCTCTTGTTTTACTTACTTGAAGCATTGTCACATTAATCTTATAACCTAATTTTTCTACTATATTTATTGCTTCATAAACATTCTTTAATGTTATAAAATTCATAACAAGCTTACCTGACTTTTTAAGTAGTTTATCCGAGCAAATTAAAATTTCTTCTAATCCTCCACCACTTCCACCAACAAATATAGAATCAAAATTCTTCTTTTCTTCTACAAATTGATTTAAATACTTTGTAGCTTCTCCCCTGCAAAGATTTATATTTTTGCAATTAAATTTTTCTATATTTTTTTCTGTTACATCAATTGCATCTTCATCTTTTTCTAATGAATATACAATTCCCTTATGCGCTATCTTTGCACACTGTATTGTAATAGATCCAGTTCCACTACCTATATCTAAAACGTTAGAGTCTTCTTCTAATTCTAATTTGCATACTGAGCTTATTCTAATGTCCTCTTTGGTCATTGGACAATTTCCTCTTATAAACTCTTCATCCTTTATAAACTTCATATATTCTCCTCATTCCATTACGCTTTTTCAATTATAACAACTGATAATAGTTCATGCTCACCATTCATTAAATCTTTTGGAGTTCCTATACTTATTTTTTCATCGTTATATGATAAATTTTCACCTATAATAACTTTAGCATCTATATCATTTTCATATAAGATTTTGCACAGTTTACTTGGATTATTAACTCTGTCAGTAAGCCATATTGAACAATCATTCTCCTTAACCTTAATTAAGAATTCTTCTTCACGTCCATGTAAACTACCTAAATAAGCCTTGCTCCACATTACCTGTGCTTTGCTAGTTAGATATTGAAATGAACTTATTCCAGGTATAATTTCTATATTTCTATCTATTTTTTTCTTTAAATAATTTGTAATACCATAAAAGGTTGGATCTCCAGATGCTATTATAGATATATTTAAATTTATATTCTCTTCTACATTATCTAATAATTCTTTTAATGATGATACAACTATACATTCTTTACCTAAGAAATCTATAGATTGAACCGCTCTATCAAAGCCAATTATTTTATCACTATTTTTTAATGTATCTAATGCTTTTGGAAGTATATATTCTCTATTTCCTGGTCCAAGTCCAACTATATAAATCATTTAAATCTCCTCTTCTAATGAATTCCATAAAACTTTAGGGTTACATGGATCATAATACATTACTACATCACAATTTATCTCGTTATAAGTATATAACTCAAGTCTTTCTTTAATCTTTGTACCTATATTCTTGTATAAATCATTAAATCCATCACCTAATAACTTTACTGCACCTTCTGAAGTCTTTTGTTCTAGAACTTCTTTTACAAGATTTATATCATATCCTAAAAGTGCCAATTCTAGTGCTATAACTTCAAGTCTTACATCGCTTACCCTACTATGGGTATTAAAACACCCATAAGCAACTTTACTCACTTTTCCTATATGCCCTACTAAAACTATATTTTTAACTTTTAAGCTAGCACAACATTCTAATGCATATCCAACATAATTTGAAATTATAACAGTTTTACTCTCTTTATATCCAAGCTCCTTGCATAATCTCTCCCCCATATTTCCAAAGGTTAATACTACAGTTTCATTATTTATAGCTTTTTGATTTATCTCTAACTTAACTGATGCTTTTAACGCATCTTCTGACATTGGATAAACTATTCCTGTAGTTCCAAGTATAGATATTCCACCTACTATTCCAAGTCTTGGATTGAAAGTTTTTTTTGCAACTTCTTCTCCTTTTGGTACAAATATAGTTATCTGCACTCCTTTATCTTTAGGTTTTACACTAAGAACTTCTCTTTCTATACATTCTCTTGGAACCTTATTTATAGCAGGTTCTCCTTTAGGTATAAAAAGTCCATCTTTAGTAACAGTTCCTACACCTTTTCCACCTTTTAATATGTATCCTTCATCAATAACTTTTGCTTCTGCCCAAATATCTATTCCATGAGTTGCATCAATATCGTCTCCACCGTCTTTAATTATTGAACAAGCTACAAAGTCTTTTCCTCTTTTTATTTCATTTATCTCTAAATCAAGTACTATACCTTTTGGAGTATCAATTTTTATTGATTGAATTTCTTCATTATTAAATAACATGTAAGTTGCAGCTTTTGCAGCAGCTGATGCACAAGAACCTGTTGTATACCCACACCTTAACTTCTTTCCGTCGCTTTCAACATACAAATCAAGCATCTTACATCTTACCTTTCATAAAGCATGTACATAAGAGCGTTAATAATTGCAGTTGCAACAGTACTTCCACCTTTTCTTCCTTTAACTCTTATATAAGGTATTCCTAAAGTCTCTAAACCTTCTTTACTTTCAGCCGCTCCAACAAATCCTACTGGAACTGCAATTATAAGCTTTGGTTTTGCATCGCCACTTGCTATAAGTTCTCTTAATTTAAAAAGTGCTGTTGGTGCATTACCAAATACGAATATATCAACACCTTCATTAGAAGCTAGTTCTACTCCAGCCATTGAACGTGTTATTCCTCTTTCTTTTGCTAATTTATGTACTTCATCTAAATTAACATAACAAATTCCCTCTGAATTTAATGCATTTAAAGCTCTCTTATTTATTCCTGATAAAATCATATTAGTATCAGTATAAAGTTTAGCTCCATTTTTAAAGATTTCTTTAGCTGTATCTATTGCACCATCACTTATTTCTAATAAGTTCTTATACTCAAAATCAGCTGTTGTATGTATAACTCTTTTTACTACAAGTAACTCCTCATCAGTAAAATTATGTTCTCCAAGTTCACTTCCTATAATTTCAAAGCTTTTTCTTTCTATTCCCATTGGATCTTTTATATAATTCATAATTTCTATTAGAGAATATATATATTCTCTAACACTCACCTACTTTCTAAACAATTTTAATGTTTTTCATAATTAATTATTTCTTTTAAGAAATTAATGTTTCCTAAGAAGTTAATATGAGGATATCCTGCAATAGTATTATTTTTCTTATATCCACATACCCATTCACTTTTATTTCCTAGATAATTTTCTTTATTTATATTATAGACTGTTTGTTCTTCTAGATTAACTTTTGATTTGTGAAATTCATGACAATTAATACTACATTCATTTCCATTATTATGTAAAGTTAGCGTTGAATATCCAAACCTTTGAAGCCTCTTTGTCATCTCAGTATTTCCTTTAAAGAATCCAACCATTTCAGTTCCATCTATATTTTCAGTAAGATACATAAGTCCTCCACATTCGGCAAAACATCTAAGACCACTATCAAGTGACTCTTTTATGCTTTTTTTCATAGACTTATTTTTTGAAAGCTCTTCTTTAAAAATTTCTGGATATCCTCCCCCTAGATACAGAAAATCTAAATCCTTAGGAAGTTCTTTATCATTTAAGGGACTAAAGTATACAACTTCTCCAATACTTTTTAATAACTCTAAATTTTCTTCATAATAAAAATTAAATGCTTTATCTAAGGCAATTCCTATTTTAATATCTTTATTTTTTAAGTTATATTCTATCCTTTTAGCTTTATATTCTTTAAATTCCTCTATAAGTCCTTCAAGGTCTACATAAGTCTCTAATAATGAGCTTGCATAATCTATTTTTTCTTTAAGATTTGAAACCTCGATACTTTGAACTAATCCAAGATGTCTACTTTTTAGATTTAGGTTTTCATCCTTTGGTATGTATCCAAACACCTTTACATCACAATTTTTTTCTATAGCAGCTTTTAGCATAGTATAATAGCTAGGACTTATAGAATTTAAAACTACTCCAACAATATTTGCTTTCTTAAAATCTTTTAATCCATTTATTTCAGCGCATAATGTAACACTTTGGGCTCCCGGAGTGATTACAAGTAAAATCGGCATATTATTAAGTTCTTTTGAAACATGGTATGTTGATCCAAAAGTGTCTATTCCCTTACCATCATAAAGTCCCATAACACCTTCAATTACTCCTAAGTCTCCCTCTCCTCTTGAATAGGTATCATTCATTCCATCCGTACCCATTAGAAATATATCAAGATTTCTCGAAGGCTTCTTAGTTATAAATTTATGGAATGCACTATCTATATAATCTGGACCAACTTTAAATCCTTGTACATCGAATCCTTTTTTCATCAAGGAATTCATTAAAGCTAAAGTAAAGGTGGTCTTTCCACCTCCACTTTTATTAGAGGCAATAATTAAAGATTTCATATATATATTCCTCCTATTTTTCTCTTACTTATTTTCTTAACTTTTTAGTTTCACCAAGCCCTAAATATGTATCGTTTTTCATATCATCTATATGATCTATATATATTTTTCTAAAAGCCTCAACTTCTCCAAGTCCATGAACATGTGCTTCTACTTCAAGCCCTTTACTTTCTAATATTGTCTTCCATGAATCCTCTTCATCTGATGCCATATCATTTTTAACGTGATCTCCTGCAACAACCATTAAAGGTACAAGTCTTACCTTTTTTATATTATTCTTTTCAATTCTCTTTAAAACACTATCTAAAGTTGGATATCCCTCTACTGTTCCAACAAATGCTCTTTCATATCCTTCATCATAAAGTATTGTTTGAAGTGCTCCATAAACTGCATTAGAATAATGTGCGCTACCATGACCAAATAAAACTACTGCTTCTTCTTTATCACATTCTAATAATTCTTTTATACTATCTATAAATATTGAGTAATCATTCGGAAGTTCTTCTTCTCCTTGATAAAAGAATATAGGTCTTCCAAATTTCATAGTATTGAAATGCTTTTCAAATCTATCTACATTACCTTTTACATAATCATACTCTTCTCCTGGTATAATATGAATAGGTTGAACTAGGACTTCATCATATCCTAAATCTTTTAATTTATCTAAAACTATCTCTGGTGTATCAACTTCTATGTTATGTACTCTTTTTAATTTATTTATTATCATATGAGATGTAAAACATCTAAATATATCATAATCTTTAAAATTCTCTTTTATTTCTGTTTCAATTTTTTCAATTGAATTTTCTAACGCATCTAAATAACTGGTTCCAAAACTCACTACTAGTATTGCTTTTTTCATAATTCACCTCTAAAAATTTCTTATTTTATCTAAATAATGGGAATAATTCAAAAAGCACTTCTATCCCTAAGGATAAAAGTGCTTTATATACACAAAAATAAGATAGAATTTTAAAATCCATCAAAAATTTTATCTATTGTACTTCCCTCCGAAGAATAGCTAACAAATCTTAGGCAGGTTTCCTGACTTAAGGGTCATCCTTGCTTAATCCTTCCCAATATTATATTAGTGGTTTCTTTTAAGCTCGTCTCCTTTTACAGTAGCGGGGGCTGTAATGGACTTTCACCATTTTCCCTTTTAATAATTTAAACAAATTATTCACCCAAAATTGATTATTTAATTTTACTATTTCTTATTTTTTAATTATATATTATATCTGTTTTTTATTCAATAAATATATTTTCTAAGTATTAGCTTGAAAGCTCTAAATCTTATTTAATACTATATTTCTTCCCTTTTAATAGGAATGATGCACAGAATCCTACTAAAAGAAGAACCGCTGCCATAAAGAAAGCATAATTAAATCCATGAACTAACGCCATAGAATTATCATTTAAATTTACGGCTCCTTGTATTCCATATAAATAGTTATTTTTCTCTGTAGTCATTAAACTAATAAATAAAGATGATCCCATAGCCGCTGCTATTTGTTGAAGGGTATTTATAACTGCTGTTCCATGGGGATATTGTGTTGGCTTTAATTGATTTAAACTATTTGTTTGTGATGAAGTCATAACAAGTGGCATACCAATGTTTAATATGCATAACAATATAATTACATTTGTACAACTTGTATTTATATTAACTCTTGATAATAAATAAAATGAAACTGTCAAAATCATAAATCCAAAAGGCACTAGTTTTCTTGCTCCAAATTTATCATATAAATGTCCTGTTATTATAGATACAAAAGCATTTATTAGTCCAGCTGGTAATATAGCTAATCCAACTTGGAATGGTGACATATGATATAAACCTTCTAAATACATAGGCATAACAACTAATGTTTCAAATAGAGTCATCATAGATACCATTACAAATATTACACCAAGTCCGTATGTAGGTGATTTAAATACTCTTAAATCAAGCATTGGTTCTTCTAATTTAAACTGTCTTAATGAAAATAATATTAATGACAGAATTCCTATTAAGAAAAATATTAATGTCTTACTAAAACTATCATTTCCTAAAATACTAAAACCTACAATAATCCCTCCAAATCCTAATGTTGATAGCATTATTGATAATATATCTATCTTAGGTTTTGTTATTTCTGTAACTTTTTCTAAATATCTATATCCAACTATAATTGCTAGAATTGCTAGTGGAATTTCCATAATAAATAAATATCTCCATGATAATTTTTGAATTATAATTCCTGATAAGGTGGGTGCTATTGAAGGTGCAAATAATATTACAAAAAGTCCAAGTCCAACTGCTGATCCACGTTTTTCTGGTGGATTTATAACAACTATTGTATTCATCATTATAGGCACAAACATACCAGTACCAGATGCTTGGATTAATCTACCTAAAAGTAATATTGTAAAATTTGGTGCTATAGCTGCTATTATAGTTCCTATTAAAAATAATGACATAGCTACTATATATAATTGCTTTAATGTAAATCTTTGAATTAAAAAAGCGGTAACAGGAACCAATATTCCGATAACTAAAAGATATCCTGTACTTAACCACTGAACAGTTTGAGCACTTATATTAAATTGCTCCATAAGCTTTGGAAGTGCTACATTTGTTAATGTCTCATTTAATAAGGCCATAAAACCTCCAAATAATAGTACTGCCATAACCTTAAATATTTTTTCTTTTGATTGCATTTTTTAAACCTCTTTCTATAATTAGACCAGTCTATATAATTTTCCCAAAAAAATATTATTAGATAAATTACATAAAGATTATTATAAAACTTTTGAGATTATAATAATCTTTATTCTAATAACTTTTTATTTTATATAACTATTTATAATTACCTTTATTTTATCAGCAACAAGTAAAAGTGAACTATTATCTTTTTTAGTAAGAGACATCACAATTGCTCCTTCTATCATTATTTGTATTACTCTACTTATTTCTTTTGAATCATCCTCTGATATTCCAAGCTCTAATAATCTTTTATAATATAAAGATTCCCATTCTAAAAATGTTTCCATGCAAGCTTCTCTAAGGATTTCATTCGTTTGAGATGCTTCTAACGCTAGAAGACTAACAGTTACTCCCTTATCAATTTCTTCTCTATCGACTATATTAGCTACATTTAAGACAACCTTTTGTATTCCCTCAATAGGGTCATTAGTTAAATAAAGATTTTCTTTAATCTCTTCTTTTATATTATTCTTAACTATTTTTATAGCTTCTAATGCTAATTCTTCCTTCCCCTTTGGAAAATAATAATAAAGGGACCCTTTTGGGGCTTCGCTTATCTTTAATATTGAGTTTAATCCTGTAGCATGATATCCGTTAGAGAAAAATAATTTTGATGCTGAATTTAATATTTTACTTCTTGTATCTATCTTTTTATCCAATTTAAATACCTCATTGTTTTATTATACCGATTGGTCTATATATAAAATACATTCTAAAATTTAAATTGTCAAATATAAATTTTAGAATATATTTTAAAATTTAGGAGTAGAACTATAAATAATTATAAAATTCTACTCCTAAATTACTTTATTCTATTGCTTTTGTTCATCTAATATCTTTTCTAATTTTTCTACTATTGCATCATCCATCTTCTTCATATATTCATTAAATACTTTTTCACAATTTAAGAATGGTGATAATACACAAGCCCTTAATATAGTTACTTTCTTAACTCTTTCCCACTCATCTGTTGAAATTCCACAATTATTAACAAATTTAAGTGGTGAATCACCATAATCTTCTACTGTAAAATCAGTATGTGAAGTTAAAAAGTCATTTACATATAAGGCTTCCTTTACATATGAAGCCTCTTCATAGAAGTCATGATTTAAATCATTCATTACTTTTAAATCTTTATTTCCTCTTACATTAAATACAAAGTCAACCATATTAAAATCTGGTTCAACTAAAGGATAGACATCTACTATCTTATCTCCAACCTTATATGATTTTTGCATTTCTAACTTTTTATAAAGCTTGTAGGCTCCTTCATTTCCTGCACCTATAAGTTTTCCATAACCAGTTATATTAAGAGGCATTACTTTATGAGCAGTCCAAACTGAAGCTGCTGTGGCACCTGCTTTTGATCCTTCAAGCATAAATGCACCAAGAAGTGATGGTATATCAGCTCCCTTTTCAAATACGTATGTTGCAAAATAAGAAATTGAATCTCTCATTCTCTTATCTCTTACAATTATACCTCCTGCTGAATATGGTATATATCCCATTTTATGAGGATCAATTGTAATTGTATCTGCTTTTTCCATAGCTTTAAACGCATTGTATACGTCAGTTGATGGCCATGGTGTACTTTCATCTAATATAGCACCGTGTTCTATCATTTTTTCTTTTAATTTATCCTCTTTAATAAATGAATAATCATCGTCTAAGAATATAGATCTAGCATATCCTCCATAAGCTGCATCTACATGTATGTAGAAATTAATTCCTTTTTTTGAAAACTCATCTCTTATCTCTGCAATCTTATCAATATGATCTATAGCACCTTCTTCTGTAGAACCAACTACTCCAACAACTCCAAGTATTGGAATTTGCTTACTTGTATATTCTTCAATAGTTTTTCTAAGTTCATTCATATCCATTCTATAATGATGATCAACTTTAACTGGAACAACAGCTTCTACTCCAAGACCAAGAATATCCCCAGCTTTAAGCCATGAATAATGCTTTGTTTGAGGTATAAGCCATTTACCAAGTTTACCTATTTTATCTCCCATACCTCTAGCTGAATGTTCTTTTATTTCATCTAATTTTTCACCAGCTTTATCCATTAAATCTAAAATCTCAGAAACGCTCATATTTAAGAGCTCCCATTCTGATTTACCTTCTACAAGTTCTGGTGTAACCTCTTTCATTGCAAGTGGAATAGATTTTATATTTCTTGCATACCACAAACCTTCATAGTTTGCTATTGATCCATCTGCACAAATATGTCCCCATCCACTATCATTATAGCTTACTAATTTACAGAAATCTTCTCCAACATCTTCTTCCATTTGGGATGTAGCAGGAGATGATTCATAGGCAACATTATTACCATTATATAACATAGCAGCAAAGTAACCTAATAATGCTGGCATTAATGTTTCTGAATTCATGTGACCTAAAAATCTTGGTGAATGCCAAGGAACAGAACCAGCTCTTAATTTTGATGATAATTCAATCAATACCTCTTTAAGTCTGTCTTTGCTTACTATAAAACTCTCTTTGCGTTCATCAGAAACTTTAATTATAGTATCATCTTCTGGATGAAAATTTTTTCTCCATTCTGCATGGTCATTAAATAATCTTAGAAGACTTTCTTCAAAAAAATCTTCATTTTCTGATTTCGGTCCTAAGAACATGGCTTTTAAATTAATATCATCATTATTTTCTACAATATCTGTACCCTTTTTAAACTCTTTTTCCATTCTTTCCAATCTCCTTTTCTTTCACTTTCTTCCATGAATCTTTCTTAAATGCATATATAATTAATGGTAAGATAAAACATATTAAAGTCCCAATTACTTGGAATGCAATATACATTGTATTTCCTTCCGGTGGTATAGAACTTGGAGGTATAAGACTAACTACTATAGTTATGATTACACCAATCATAGCTAATATACATGTAACCCACATACCACCTTTCCCACCTGGAATAGTAAAAGCTCTATGTACATCTGGTTTTTTATATTTTAAAATTATCTCAGCAAGTATTATAAATATATAAACTATACTATAAAGAATAGTTGTCAATATAAGTACCATAAAGAAACTATTATTAACATCTGGTACTACGACATATACTATTGCTACTAATGACACAACAATTGCTTGAATAAGTACAAATGTTATTGGAACATCTCGTCTTGTTCTCTTTTGGAATATAGGTGGTAGATTCCCTTCTTCTGCAACTTTTATCATAGCTTTTGAAGGTCCAAGTACCCATGCACTTAATTGAGCAAGAACACCAATTGCTATCATCCCTGCAATAATATTTGTAAGCCATGGCATTCCAAGTTCGTTGAAATAAATTTGGAATGGTTGAGTTATATTTGATAACTCTATTTTATCTGAAGGTATTGTATTTGCTTCTGTAAGACCTGCAATAAGATTGAATATTATAAGCAATCCCATTGATAGAAAAACTGATATCGGGTAATTTCTCTTTGGATTTTCTATATTATTTGCATGAACTGACGCAATTTCAAGACCTGAAAATATAAATATTATTCCTGAGAAGAATGATAACTTATCAAAAGATGCTAAACTTGGTATTGCTGTTTGAACATTTAATGGTCCTAAAAATACATTTCCATGTTTAAATGTCCACCATAATCCTAAAACAACTAATGCAACAAAAGGTATATATATACCAACAACTGCTCCTATACTACCAACTACTTTACCCATATCAAATTTAAAGTTTAGTAAAGTTACAGCCCAATAAGAAATTACTATTATAATAAATATAAACATATTATTTTGTGCAAGTTCCGGTCTTCCTATGGTATAAGCAAGCATTACCCCAACAGTAGAACTTACCATAACCATTCCAAAGAACAATTGAACCCATAAAAGCCAGGCAGTTACAAATCCCCATCTTTCTCCTAACGCTTCTTTAACCCAAACTTGAGATCCACCTTCCTCTGGCCATCCAGTTGCTAGTTCAGCTGCAATAAGTGAAATAGGTATTGCAAAAAGTACCGCAGCTCCTATCATAAAGAATATTTGTTGCCAACCAACAATAGCTAATGTTGGTACACTTCTAACACTTCCATAAAAGGCTATACTTATACCAACTAGCTGGAATAAGGTAAGCTTTTTATTTCTATTTTCTAGGTCTCCCATATTCTTATTCACATCCTCTTCTTTTGCTTTATAATTTAATAAATAATGAAATTTATATTTTTTAGATTATCACCACCTTTAAAATTTCTTATTTTATAGTCTTTCTCTAACTAAATTTATTATGTGTTTCATTTTTTACTTTAATACAGCTAATAATTTCCTATAAATATATATAAACACTTTACTTAAATAAAAAGAGAGTAGAAAAATAAAATTATTACTTTTCTACTCTCTTTTTTAATTTTATAAATTTATATTTTAAGGTATATTATTATCTATTTAGAAATTATTTTATCCATTCCATTAAAATTTCAGTTTTTAATGTTGCTGAATCTATTGATTCACTAACTATTCTAAATCCTTCTCTTTTATAAAAATTTAAAGCTCTTATATTTTCTTTAAAAACATTTAGTGATAATCTATTTGTCTCATCCTTAACTAAATTAATCAATTCTTTTCCTATACCTTTTCCTTGACTATCATTTTCTACAAATAGTCCACCTATAAAATTATTATTTAATATACTAATAAATCCCTTTATAGTATCATCTTCTTTATAAACATAAGTTTTTGCAATAGGTATATACTTATTTCTTACTATACCTTGCGATTGTATCCAATAATCTTTATCTATAAAATTATGTGATTTTATTGTACTTTCAAGCCAAAGCTTCATAACTTCATCTATATCTTTTTTATCAAATAATGAAATATTATTCCCCACTTTTAAACTCCCCCTATATTTTAAAATTATAATTATATTTGTAATTAAGCTATTTTAACATCTATAATACATATATTCAAGTAAAGAGGAGTTTAATTTTAAATTATACTTAATCTAAAAAATTCTACTAGTCCTATCCAAAGTTTCCCTAATTAATTGAATTTCATCTTCTGATAATATTGTAATTTTACTTATAGCTTTATTATCCATACCCATTATTATAGCTGTCTTTGCAACTTCTACTGCATTACTTCTATCTTGCTTATTTTTTAGGTTATTAGAATTATCCATACATAAAACCTCCTTTATTTAATATATATTAAATTTAATTGTTATTTTATACGTAATGTCTATTTATAATATTCAATATATGCTTAAATACTATTATTTCCTATAATAAGCTTTTATATAATTTTTTATAAATAAAAAGATTAGACTTTTAAAATCTAATCATCTTAATATTATTTTTATGTTTTTATCAATCTATTTTTTTGGTTTTGGGAAAATCATATTGGGATATACTTTTTTTAAATATGAATTTGGATAATGCTCATCTAAAAATCTATCAATAGAACTATCAGCTTTAACATGATTCATTCTAGCTACTTCTCTTCTTACAGCTAATGAGGATAATATAATATTTGGTATCATAACTATTAAAAAGATGTATGTGCAGATTTTTATAGCTCTATTTGAAATATGTGCCATAAGCTTATTAAACCAAGGATATACTTCCTTTATAAAAAGAACACCTAGTATTCCCCAAAATATACAGTACTCAATACTAGTTCTACCATTAATACTAAGAGTTTTACTAGTATAATCCCAAGATACTGTTCCTACCATTTTTTGTTGAACCCATGAACATGCATATTCAAAAACTCCTCCAAAAACAGCACTTATGAAAAATATTATAAGTCCATCACGTTTAGCAAACTTATAAAGTAATATGGTAAAAAGAACACATCCTATCCCATATACTGGGCTAAATGGCCCATATAATAATCCTTGTCTACTTTCAAAATATCCGTTTGTAATATAGCACCAAAGCATTTCTACTGCATATCCTAAAACAGATCCTAACATGAAAATCCAAACTAATTTATAGAAGTTTATTTCTTTTTTTAAATTAAACATATAGTCCCCTCTTATCCTTTATATATTTTAATACTTAAAATAATATCATTATATTAAGTATTGATAAGAACGTTACCCTTAATTTTCTTTAAACTTTTAATATTATATATATTTCATAATTTTCATTTAATACGATACTATGTGTTAACTAATATCTTATGTATTTTATTTAATTTAACAGCCAGTTAATTTTATCTATATTTCTTTCTATATTTGTAAATACTTCATTAAATTAGATTACAATTAATTTAATTAGTTAATAATACTACTAGAGGTGATTTTATGAATACTTTAGAAATAATTATAATAATGATTCTTCTTATAACTATAATAAAAATTATTACACCATTAATTACTAAAATAACTACATTTAGTGATGAAAAACTTAAATTTAAATCTAAAATAAAAAAAGAAAGTATAAAAAAGATGACTGAACTTGAATTTGAATGTTTCTGCAGATGGTTATTTGAAGACATTTACCATTATAAAAATGTTATTTTAACTAAAGATACTGGTAATGGGGTTAATCTTATATTAATTGATGGAAACGATGAAAAAACTTATGTTAAATGTAAAAAAGAGATGGATTCTTCTGATTTTATTATTGATAAAGATGTATGTGAACAATTAGTTGGATCTATGGTTGTTAATAATATAAGCAACGGTTTAGTAGTCACAACTTCTGAAATTAGCTCTAGTGCTCATGATTATATTAAAACTCTTAAGAAAAATAGTAGTTTTGATATTAAATTCTTAACCCTTGAAGAAATTATTAAAATTCTTGATGAATGCTCTGAGTCAGAAGGATATTCAATTACAATTGAAATTTAAAAATAAAAGTTCAGGAAATTATCTCCTGAACTTTTTTACTTACATATATTTATATATCTTTTAAAATTATTTTTTAAAATAGTACTTTTATCTATTATTTCAAATCCTGAATCTTTTATCATTTCATCCATATTTTCAAAAGTTATTATTATAGCTTTTCTAGATATATTACGTGTTGTTTTTAATATCTCCTTTTGCTCATCTTTTGTAGTTTTAGTAAATAATCCATAAGGCATATCTACAATGGCAATATCAAATTTTTCTTTTATATCATGCATATCACCTTTTATTATAGATACATCATATCCTAATACTTTCATATTCTCTTTAGCATTACATGCTATTTTAGGATTAATTTCATATCCTATTATATCTAACCCCATAGACTTACCTTCGATTACTACAGTACCAACACCACAACATGGATCTATTATCTTTTTATCTGTTTCTTGACCAACTGCTATATTAACAATAGCTCTTGCCATTCTTATACTTAATGCATTAGAGTATGAAAAAGGTTTTTTATCATGATTAAGCCATTTACAATCATCTTTTTCATATATTCCAAATATCCATTTCTCATTAATTTTTATTAATCCTAGTACAATTTTAGGATTACTTATATTCGGTATTCCACTTATAGCCATACCTATCTTTCTCATAGATTCTAATCTTTCTTTATAATTAACTTCATTTTTACTTAGCCTTATAAAATTAACTTTAAAACCTTCAAAAGATAAATTATCCTTTTTAATATTATTGATTACATCATCTAATGTATCTTCTATGTATATAACTTTTATACAGTGCTTTATGAAAAGACTTCTTGATGGACTAATATATATTTCTGATAAGAATTCTCTAACATTATCTTCCTTCTTAAATAGATATTTCATTTCCATCTGGCATAAATCTTCCTCATATTCTGGATAATTTATAACATAAAAGTATTTTTTGAACTCTAAACTTTCCATTTAAATATACTCCTATTATATAATTTAATATTCTTTTAACTGTTCCACTTCTTGTGCAGTAAGATTACGCCACTTTCCTTTATCTATTCCATCTATCTTTATATTCATTATTCTTATACGTTTAAGGTTTATAACTGTATATCCAAATACTCTGCTCATTCTTCGTATCTGTTTATTAAGTCCTTGTGTAAGTATTATTCTAAATGTATCCTCATTTATTCTACTAACAGTGCAAGATCTTGTTTTAACATTCAGTATTTCTACTCCTTTTGACATTCCTTCTATAAATTTATCATCGAAGGGTTTATTAACTCTAACTATATATTCCTTTTCATGGTTATTTTCAGATTCTAATATTTTGTTTGCAAGCTCTCCATCATTAGTCATTATTATTAATCCTTCAGATTCTTTATCAAGTCTTCCTACAGGAAATATATAATTTTCATAATTCATAAATTTAATTATGTTATTTTCTACATCTTCAGCTGCTGTACAAGTTATTCCTTCAGGCTTATTTAGAGCTATATAAACTTTTTTCATAGGTTTTAAAGGCTTATTATCTAAAAGTATTTCATCTGTCTCTTCTACCCATTTACCTTTAGTACATAACTCTCCATTTACTATTATTCTATTATCTTCAATAAGTCTATTAGTTTCTTTTCTTGAGCAAACTCCATAATTGCTAAGTAGTTTATTTATTCTCATCTAAAAATCCTGTCCTTTTAATTAACTTTAATAATCACTTCCAGCTAGATGCCCTGTTGAATATGCTATTTGAAGATTATATCCTCCTGTTTCAGCATCAACATCCATAACTTCTCCTGCAAAAAACAAACCTTTTACTATCTTAGATTCCATAGTTGAAGCATTTATCTCTTTAACATTAACTCCTCCACTAGTAACCATAGCCGCCTTTATAGTTAGTGTTTCTTTTACTGTAAGTTTCATTTCTTTTATATAATTAATAAGTTTTAGCTCATCTTCTTTTTTTAAATCACTAGGCTTAACTTCAGTTAAGTTTAAAATTTCTAGAATTTCTTTTATAAAGTTTTGTGGAAGTGTTCCTTTTAAATTATTTAATATACTTTTATTTGGATTACTTCTAATTATCTTAGATATATCTTCTTTAGATTTATCTGATAAGAAATCTAAACTTATTTCCATTTCACCTTTTTCTAGTTCTTTATTAATATAAGAAGATAATTTTAATACTCCTGGGCCTGATATACCAAAATGAGTAAAAATCATATCTCCAGTAGTTTTAATCTTTCTCTTTTTTATTTTAGTAGTAAATATAACTTCTTTCATTGAAACACCTTGAAGATTTTTTACAAATCCTTCTTTTGTAACTAAAGGAATAAGAGCTGCATATAACGGTTTTATTGTATGTCCGTGTTTTTCTAAAATTTCAAACATACTTCCATCTGAACCTGTTTGAGGATGGCTCTTTCCACCAGTTGTTACTATAACTTTATCTGCATATATTTCTTTTCCTTCATTAACTATAACACCTTTAATCTCTTCATTTTCTACTATTAAATCTGAAACTTCTGTATTATACATTACCTTAACATTATTTTTTGAAAGGTCTTTTTTAAATATTTCAATTACTTCTTCAGCTTTGTCACTTTCTGTATATACCTTTTGATCATACTCCACTTTATAATTTAAATTATTTTCACTAAAATAATTTAAAATATCTAAGTTAGAAAAATCATAAAAAGCACTATATAAAAACTTTTTATTATTTACTATCTTATCAAAAAATTCTTCAATATCTCTATTATTTGTTATATTACATCTTCCACCACCAGTAAGTCTAAGCTTCTTACCAATTTCATTATTTTTCTCAATTAATATTACTTCATTATTTTTTGAAGAAGTAATAGCTGCCATAATACCAGCAGGTCCTCCTCCAACGACTATAACCTTTGACATAAAATCTTACTCCTATCTTAAGTAAATTTATTTAAATAAATATTTAATTCATTTTTTCTTTAATATAATCCCTATATTATACTATATATAAAAATTGAACAAGTATATATAATTTTACTTTTTAATAGTATAGACTAAAAAAAGTGTAGTATAATATACTACACTTTTAAACTTTATTGTTCTCTGATAACTTCTACCATGTATCCATCTGGATCAGTTACAAAGTAATATCTAGGTTTTTCACCTGGTAATCCTTTTAAATCAGTAACTTTATATCCAAGCGAAATATGTTTTTCTCTAAGTCCTTCTAAATCTTTAACACCAATAGCAGTATGACTAAATCCATTTCCTATTTCATAAGGCTTTTCAGGATTATAATTATAAGTAAGCTCTATTTCATATCCTCCAACTTCATTTGATAGATAAACAAGAGTAAACTTATGTTCTGGGAAATCTTTTCTTCTTGTTTCTATAAGTCCTAAACCTTCTTTATAAAATTTTAAAGATTTTTCTAAATCCATGACTCTTATACATGTGTGTAACATTTTTACTGACATTAAAACAACTCCTCTTTATTATATTTCTAAATTAATTTTATCATATAAGTTAACTTTAAAATATAATATCAATTAAATTCAATGTAAAAATTTACTTAAAGATAATGATTTTTATTTTCATTAATCTTGTTATTTATGGTATAATAATACTTATTATTTAGATATATGGGGGTTTTTTTATGTGGTTTTTCTATGCCATCTTATCAGCTTTATTTGCTGCAATCACTTCAATTTTCGCAAAAATTGGTATTAGCGGAATTAACTCTAATCTAGCAACTGCTATACGTACAATCGTTGTTTTAATATTAGCATGGGGTATTGTATTTGCTACAGGCACTCATAAAGATATTAAAAATATTTCAAATAAAAGTATGTTATTTTTAATATTATCTGGTCTAGCTACAGGATTATCTTGGCTATTTTATTATAAAGCTATACAAATAGGGCAAGTAACAAGTGTTGTTGCTATTGATAAATTAAGTATTATAATAACAATTGTTTTAGCATCTTTTATATTAAATGAGCAAATTACAGTTAAATCAGTTCTTGGAGGTATTTTAATAGCTGCTGGAACACTTTTTATGGTCTTATAATTTATTTAATTAATTTAAGAGTGTATATTAAAATTATTCACTCTTAAATTACAAAAAAACTATCTATAGCTATTAAAATTTTAAAATATTATCTAAATATATTTTATATAAATGTTAAATATCTATTTTCACAAATTAATATTATATATTTAATAAAATAAAGACCTAGATGCTAGAAATATTTAAATAATATCTAAGTCTTTATAATATTAACTTATATGTTCAATAAGTATTTTTATCCCCATAAGTATTAAAATTATTCCTCCAACAAGCTCTGCATACTTTTGAAGAATACAACCTAATTTCCTTCCAATAAAAACAGCTCCCACACATAATATAAAGGTTGTTATTCCTATTATAGAAATTGCAGGTGCTATACTAACATTTAAAAATGCAAAACCTACTCCTACAGCTAATGCATCAATACTTGTTGCTATTGCAAGTATTGTTAGACTTTTATTGCTTAATTCTTTTGCTTCTATTGATTCTTCTTCAACAGAAACTTCTTTTGCTATATCTCCTTCCCCTAAACTACAATTTTCATTTTCTCCTTTAAAGGATTCATAAATCATCTTTCCGCCAATAGCTCCAAGAAGAACAAATGCAATCCAGTGGTCAAAAGATTCAATATAGTCTTTAAAATATCTTCCAGCAAACCATCCCACAAATGGCATTAAAGCTTGAAAGCCACCAAAAAATAATGCTATCTTTAAAGCACTTTTTAATAAATTCTTCTTAAGACTCATCCCTTTTGCAAGAGCCACAGCAAAAGCATCCATAGATAGTCCTATTCCTGTCATAAAAATTGATAAAAAACTCATATAATTTCTCCTCTTAATTTTTTTACTCATTTAGCACAAAAAAATAAGACTTATGCGTAGCCTAAAACTACGCATAAGTCTCGCTATTTAATATTAAGCCAGAACTTTTCCGTTCAATATGTTGACTTAATAACTCTTTACAATTTATTATCGAGCTAACTACTCCCTTATACAAATGAGTATTTATTAATTTTACTATATAATATTACCAGATTCTTTTTATGAAATCAATTTATTTTTTTAAAATAAACTTATTTATCGCTTTAGCTACTCCACTATTTTCATTAGTTTCTGTTATGTAGTTTGCATATCTTTTTATTTCTTTAGGTGCATTGTCCATGACTACAGCAAGGCCTGCCTCCTTAAGCATTGATAAATCATTTCCACTATCACCAATACACATTATCTCTTCTTTTTTTATTCCAAGTCTTTTAGCTAATATCTTAACTGCATTTCCCTTTGATGTACCTTTTGCCATAAGTTCTGCACATCCACCCCATGAATAAACTATATCTACATAACCACTTAATTTATCTATATCTTCTTTAGCATCTTTAATTTTAGTGCTATTTTCATCTTCTATTATTATAAGCTTTAATATATCAGATGCATATTCTTTAAATGCATCTCTAAAATCCTCTACTTCATAAAACTGAATTTTCTCCTCTTTATCTGCCCATTCATTCATTATCCTATGACTATCATCCTCTGGTATTTTAGTATCACTTATTATTCCATAAGGTGTATCAAAATAAGCTAAAAAGTTATGCTTCTTTATTATCTCATATATCTTATCTAGAGCTTCTCTATTTAATATAGATTTAAATATAACTTCATCTGTATCTTTCCCTCTTATATAAGATCCATTGGAGCATATTAATGGAGCTTTTATTCCAGTAATTTTTGCATATATTCTTGCTGATGCAAATATTCTTCCTGTTGATATTGCAATATTAACTCCAAGGTCTGTTGCTTCTTTAAGAGCCATTTTATTTTCTTCACTTACCTCATGATGTTTATTTAATAGTGTTCCATCCATATCTATACATACTAACTTATACATTCTATTCATAAATCCACCTTTCAACCCTTAGATATAAAATTAATATAATTTTATATCTTTTTTGTCATAATATATCTATAAAATACATTTTTCATACACATTAATTATATCACAAATAAATATAAGCAATTCAACAATAAGCTTATTGAATTGCTTATATTTATTTTCATAAACACTCTTTTTTAAATATCTTCATAATGATCGTCAAGTTCAATTTCTTCACATGTCTCTAATATACTATCTAAACCTTCATAGTCTTCTAGTTTAAGTGATTTTGTGCTATGTTCTAATTTTTCTAAAAGGATTTTCTTTTCACACTCTAACATATCTGAATCTTTTATTTCTTTAATAACATCATTTGTATTAAACATCTTAATTATTCCATTTTCATATCCTGATGCAAAATTTGCTTCACCTTTTGCTAAATCGTCATATTCTAAATCATATTCTTTGCAATACTCTTCAATACTATACTTATTAAATTCCTCTGACATCTCAATTGCTTCTCTAACACTATTTAGTTGTTTTACTTCTCCTTCAGGAAATAATATTACTACTCCATTTCTCATACTAAAACCTCCATTATTCTAAAAATATCTATAAATTTATTGTATATCATAATTACAATTTAAATAAAAAGTTTCTATGTATATTCTGTAATATTTTCAATCTGTAATGTTATATTTTTTTATTTATATTTAAAGTATAAATTAATCAATTATTAAAATTATATTTAGTACAATAAAATAAGGATACTATTATTCTATAAATTATATATGAAATAAGGAGGTATAACTATGAGCAGTCTAATAGATAACAATTTGCAAAAAAATATATTAGAACTAGAAAGTTCTTTAGATTATGATGAATTGATTGAAGGATACTTTGAAACAACAAATTGCACTGCTGAAAGAGAAAGAAAAAGCCCAATTTCAGGTGGAGGACTTTTTGGGTATTTATTTTCAGATGAATGGATATGGAACACTATATTCGTATTAACTAATAAAAACCTATATTTAATTAATACGAAAGAAACCTTTGAAAAAGTCTCTTTAAATAAAGTTCCCTTAGAAAATATAGATTATATAAATGTATTTATATATAATGAAAGTTCCACAATAGAACTGAAAATTAAAGGAAAATCAAAAATACAATATACTCCTTTATCAAATAAATATTTAGATATAATAAAAAATATAAGTAAAACTACTATTTATGAAAATCAAAAAAACAAAATAATTAATAATAATAGGGTATTATTCTCATATACTATAGGTGCTATATTATTATTAATTATCATAATCATGCTATACATTTTTATATAAAACTTTATATTTGCAATATTTTTATAGTAATTTAAAAAGAAGCTTCTGTAATTTAGAAGCTTCTTTTTCATATATTTATTTAACTTTTTCAGGTTCATTATATTTTACCCCTTTAGTATCAACCTTAATCGATTGAATAACTACAGGT
Organism: Clostridium perfringens; assembly: GCA_040144665.1. GTDB lineage: Bacteria > Bacillota > Clostridia > Clostridiales > Clostridiaceae > Clostridium > Clostridium perfringens_A. The sequence continues at coordinate 14,745 of JBBVGE010000102.1, read as the reverse complement.
TCTTCTGGCTTATCATTAGCTCCTGTTTTAATACTTTCAATTTTATGAAGTACATCAAGTCCTTCTGTAATCTTTCCAAAAGCAGCATACTCTCCATCTAAATGTGATGCTGTCTTAGTCATAATAAAGAATTGACTTCCAGCAGAGTCTTTGTCTCTAGATCTTGCCATAGAAAGTATTCCTTCTGTATGCTTTATATCATTATCAAAACCATTTGAAGAAAATTCCCCTTTAATACTATATCCTGGCCCTCCAGTGCCAACGCCATCTGGATCTCCACCTTGTATCATAAAATCAGGAATTATTCTATGAAATGTTAAACCGTTATAGAAACCGCTGTTAGCTAATGCTATAAAATTATTAACTGTATTTGGAGCCTTATCTGGATATAGTTCTCCTTTCATTGTTCCAAATCCTTTAACTTCAATAGTAACTGTAGGTAAATCTTTTTCATCATTTTTATTTTCTGTAGATTTATCATTATTCTCTTCTACATTTTTACCCTGCTCTTTACTTTCATCTTTCTTGTCATTACCACACCCAACTAGCATAAAGCCGGATATCATTAACATTAATAATACTAATAATTTAAACTTATTTTTATTCACTAGTATATCTCCCCTTTCTATATACATATTATACCATGTTATACTTTACATATTAATATATTGATAAAAAAAGAGGTTACATATTATGATCTAAAATATTTATTTCTTAACACTACCTTCTATCATTTTAGCTATTTTCAAGTTATAATCTCCCTCTTGAAATAATACTATATATTTAGAAAAGGTATCTATATCTCTATTATCATGTTGTACATAGCCATAATATTCTATAATTTTTTGATCATTAACTTCATAAAGCATAGGTTCTTTAGGTATAAATCTATTATTTATATATCTATTTTCTCCATAAAGAACAATATCACTTAGATCACTTGTCTCTAATTCCATAATCTCATTAAATAACAATATAGCTTCCATATAGCTATTTGGAGTTTTATCTCCTTTTATTGCATTCATAAATGAATCTTCCATTTGATTTAAATCTAAATCTATACCTTCAAAATACGTATCAATTAGATTATCTTGAGATGGCATAGGTATCATTCCATATCCTCTAAATGCATATAGCTTATACTTATCTTCAAAGTTGTTTTTAATTCTATAAAGAATTAATCTATATCCATCCTTTACCCTTAAAGAACTTTTCTCACTTATTATCTTATTTAAATCAATATCTACAACTCCAGAGTATGTTTCTATATATTCTTTAGGATTCTCCATAGATGTTACATTAAAACATTCTAAATCGCAATTACTTTCACTAACTACTTTCTTAAAATTAAATAAAGGTAACTCTGATGTCATCGGTGCTACATAAATTCCGCTTTCTCTTATATCCTCAAAATCTAGATGTAATAATTTATAATTTTCATCTAAGGCCTCATTTATTTCCTCTTCACTATTTACATTAAATCCATACCTTCTTAGATAGAGTGAGTACATATAAGCATAATCCTCATAATCTATAGCCTCTTCTACCATACCTTCTCTATCTAATTTATCTATATATTCTTCATACATATCTTTTAATCTATTCATTAGTTATCCTCTTTTCCTTTGATAATATTATAATAATTATATAATATTACAACTAATATGTATAACTTCTAATATATAATTTTTTTCATTATATAAGCATCTAAATTCTTTTCTTTCCACTGTAATTGTATCAATTCTTTTATTGTAAACCCATTATTTATCCAAAAATTAGTTACGTATTTATCATATCCATAGACTACATCAATTCTTATAGACCTGCATCCATAATCTTTAACCATTTTTTCTATTTTATAAAATGCTTCTTTTCCAAATCCATTCCCTCTAAATTTATTATCTAACATTAAAAGAGATAAATATGCTTCTTTTTCAAACTTTATATCACATATACCAACAATAAGATCATCATTTATTATTTTAAAGGTATTAAATTTCATACTCTTCATTTCTTTAATCTCATTTATAATAAATTCTTTATCTACTTTTTCTTTCCCTAAATGTTCCTCTAAAAATTTAGTATTTGAATTATAAATTTCAACTATATCTTCTATATCTTCTTTCCTAATATAATCAATATCAATCATATACACTATATACTCCTTAATATACTTATAGATAACTAAAAAAAACCCTTACTTTTAAATTAATATAAAAGTAAGGGCTAAATTTTAATTTGCTTTAAATACTACGTCATAAATTTTCAATCCTTCAGCGCTTCCTCCGCATGATCCATTTAAACTTATGCTTTCACCTTTTTTTATAATTCCGTTCCATGGTTTATTTGTTAACTTATAAACTCCATTTTCTACAGTTAATGTAGCATCAGAGTTTGATTTAATTTCTCTATCAAATTTAAATGATAAATCCCATCCATTTATATCTTTATCTGTATTGTTAGTTATTGTTATTACATAATTTGCACCACTTCCCCAATCAGATGTAATTGCAAATTCTACATTCACTTCTTTTTCTGTAGAACCTCCATCATTTTTTACAGTTACTGTGATTTCATCACTTGATGTTGTTCCATCTTTATTTATTAAATCTAATCTATATTTATATTCCCCTTGACCTTTACCTTTTATTTCTTCTGTAAAACTTTGCTCACTCTCTGTAACAGCTCCGCTTTTAATTATCTTTCCATCTTCAATTAATCTATAACTTGTCCCCTTAGAATTTTTAGGAATATTGCATGTTATTTTATAATTCCCTGTATTAGTAGTATTATCTATACTCATACTAGGCTTTAATGGCACTTCTACAGGTGGTATAACTGTATTATTTACATTTACTGTTATAATACTACTTCCTGTTGAACCGTTGTTATTAAATAACTCTGCTTTATACATATATGTGCCTGTTGGCTTATTTATAATTTTTTCTTTTATTACACTTACAGTGCCATCTACTGAACCTGATTTTATAGTTATACCATTCTCATATAATTTGTAACTAGTTGCTCTAGAGTTACTTGGTATACCTATAGTAATTTCATAATTCCCATTACTATTTTCATTATCAACACTTATTAATGGTGCTAATGGATTATCCTTTTCAGTATCTCCTCCTGTAGACTCATCTAGCATAACTACATTATCATAATAATGCTGTGCTTTAGTTATCCAGAAATAATCATCTGTTGGTGGTGAACCTACTGCATCTGTACTAGCTCCAACTCCAGCTCCAAATAATATAGAGACTATACCAGCTTTTTTTGCTTCTTCTATATGACTTCCCCAAGTAATTTTATCCCCTGAAACCTTAAGTTTACTATCATTTGCTTCATTTTTAGAAAAATATTTTAATCTATTATCATTTCCAGCTGTAAATGTATCTCCAAAGAAATATGTTGTAGCTGAATCTTCATATAGACCTGGCTTATTTTCTAATTCTTTAAAAGCTTCCCCAGTATAAGGACTTATTGAGTCTGATCCATTTATATGCCCTACTGGAATTTGCCATAACACTACTGGTAATTCTGTTTCTTTATGAAGTATTTCTGTATATAGTAAATAGTTATCCCATATATCTGCATTCCAGAACCACTTAGACTTTTCAGGATCATCTGCTGCTCCATCTTCAAATGCTCCATCTAATCCATATTTATCAATAGATATAAAGTCTGCTCCATATGATGTTATTCCTGCACTATAGTAATAATCTGCTGTTTCTTTAGCTACTTGCTTTATAAATTCTCTTCCAGCTTCCCATCCTAAAAATTCAGTTTTGTGAAGTAATCCTTGATTTGGTATTTCAGGGCTTGAATATGACCAAATATTAAATTGCCATCCATAATAAGCTTCTTTGTAATATTTATCTACTATATAATTGATAGATTCTACTAAACCCTTTACATTGTTTCCAAAGTCAGGATCTTTTCCTTTTTCTAATATACCTGATGAATATGCAGCATCAACCAAAGCAGATATCTCTTCTGGTTTTTTTCCTGATTGTTGCATCATATACCCTAAGAAATCTGGTTCAAAAACCATTCCTATAGTTTCATCTCCACCATATTCTTTGCATATATCTAGTAAGAATTTTAAATCTTTATAGTATGCTTCCATATATTCTTTATCATTTATATGTTTTAAATCTGTTTCATAACTTTCCTCATTATCTGGAATATTATAATATACAAAGAAAGGTATCATCCCCATCTTAAGGCTTTCTGTTATATATGTCTTAGCTCTAGCTCCATCTTCTGTAGTCCAAGACCTCCAACCTGAAAATGGTCCTCCATTCATATAAATATATCTAATATCTGTTCTTTTATTTGTGTAATCAGTATCTATGTCTCTCCAGAAATTTAAATCTTCTTCTCTATCTTCTGATACTTGTCCAATAGAAAGATATTCTGGCATACCTGGAAGATCTCCATTTTTCTTTTTTACTCTTACTCCAATTTGTCTTTCATCTCCTGTTGTTTTATCAATGATCTTAAGACCACTTCGTCCATGAGCAATTCCTTCAACCTTTAATTTGTTACCATCAACTATTGTAGCTTTTGCTACATCTTTGTTGTTTGATATTACTTCAAATTCACTTTTATCATTTTTAGAATTGCTAAGTCCATATTCATGTATTCCCTGTTCTACTGTAAATTGAGCTTGTACACCTTCATCATCAATTTTATCAATAACTATCTTACTGCTTCCATTGCTACCTACAACTACTTCTATAGGCTTACTTTCTGACTTACCAAATTCATTTATAAATTCAGCATAATAATAGTAAGTTCCTGATTTTGTTCTATTGCGTATTTCTACAGTAACTTCTTGAGGTTCTGGTGTCTTATCTTCTAGTTTTCCTTCCTCAATTAGAACAAATTCACCTTTAGGTCCAAACCTTTCATAAACCTTATAACTGGTTGCGTTATTACCGTACCAAATATTACACTTAATATCATAGTCTCCATCCACATCAGTTCCCCATTGATTATGGCTAAGTGTTGGTACAGCTGGTACACCATTTGAGGCTGCATAAGCCTTAATAGGTAGTAATGACAACAATACTGAAAAAGTAATAATTAATGATAAAATTTTCTTAAAGCATTTTATCTTTTTCAAAAAACCACCTCTTTTCTTAAATTTTTAATTATAAATATACATTTAAAATCATTTTTGTTATAAATTGTATATTTATAACATAATTATCTCACGTAAGAAGCGATTTAGCAATATTTATTTTGTAAAATTTAACAAATAAATTATAAACACAGATTAAAGTGCCAGAATAATTAAAGATTTCTCAAAATAAGATAAAATTAATGCAACAAACATGCTAATAAAAGAATGTAACATATTATTAGTACTATATAATACTCCTGTAACTGTTATAGCTGCAAGCACTACATAAAGTAAATTAATAAAATAATATATAAAAAAGGCATTGAACTTTCATTCAATGCCTAATATTAAAATTTATCTTCTACCATAGATTGCTCATGACCACTTATACAAGTATATCCATCTTTTTTATCTACTGCTAATAATAAAAATAGTATTTCTATGACAGCCATAGTTGATAATTTTGAAAAAGCGAATTCATCTAAAAATAATCTTTCTCTTGTAATTGTGTTTATTTGATATTTACACTTATTAGCTAACGGAGAACTTTCATGATTAGTTATACAAATTGTAGTTGCACCTTTTGAATTTGCAACATCTACTAATGTTAGAAGTCTTTTTGATGATCCTGTACTTGATATAGCTATAACTACGTCCTCTTTAGTTAAGCTATATGAAAAAGCAAGTTGATTTTCCCATATTGAATTTGCAACAGCTCTTATTCCTATTTGATTTAATTTATATGAACCATCTAAAATAATAGGTATCGTATTTCCAACTGCTGCAAATTGAACAATTCTTGCACTTTTAATTATATCTAAAATAATTTTTATTTCTTTTTCATTCATCATAGATACAGTTTGCTTTAACTCTTCAATTTTATTGCCTAATATATTTTTAATAGATGCTCCTATGTTATTTGTATCTAAAACATTTGATATATTACCCTCTTTTGATGTAACCATTTCTTTTGCAAGACTTATCTTAAGATGGTGAAATCCTTTAAGATTACACTTCTTACAAAATCTTATTATTGTGGCTTCACTAACATTACTTTTATTTGCTAATTCTGAAACTGTCATATCAACTACTTTTTCTTGATTATTTATAACATAATCTGCAATTTTCTTTTCTGCTTCATATAATTTATCATAAACTGCAAAGATCTTATCTAATACACTTCTTTCTTTGTTATTCAATTTGTTATTTCTCCTTTTTTATATGAAATTATTAAATATTATTATTCAAAAGGATATTTTATTCCCCATTGATTTCTAACTTCATCCATTATATTCATTACATCAACAGATAATTTTAGTGCATCTGATTTCTTTTTATTCTTTATGCAATTATTCATTTCTTCTACTTCATAAATTAACGCTTTTGTACCATCTCCAGATTCTATTTCTTCAGTTCTTCCATCTAGATAAGTTATTGTAGCTTTATTTGCTCTTGGAAAATCATCTACAGTTATAAATCCTTCTTCGCAAGCTATAACTCCTCTCTTAGGCATCTTAGCTCTCATTGTAAGAGTTACTACAGCCATTTCATCATCAGCATTCTTAAGTATTATTCCTGACTGTTCATCTACTCCTGTTTCAAACTTCTTAACTGTTGTTAAAACCTCTTCTGGATTACTTGAAAGGAAATATCTAGTGAATGATAATGCATAAGTTCCAATATCTAAAAGTGCTCCTCCTGCTAAATCCTTATTAAAGAATCTATTACTTGGATCATTTTCTTTGCAACTACCAAAAGATACTTGAATCATCTTAAGTTTTCCAAGTTTACCTTCACATATCATATTCTTAAGCTTTTTATATAATGGCATATGATAAATAGTCATTGCTTCTGCAACTACTAAATTCTTAGACTCTGCAAGTTCTACTATCTCTTTTAATTGTTTACCATTCACTGTTATTGCTTTTTCGCAAAAAACATGCTTATTATTTTTAAGGCTTTCAATTATATACTCATAATGATTACTATGTGGAGTTGATATATATACTACATCTATTTTCTCATCATTTAACATTTCTTCATAATTTCCATAAGCCTTCTCTACATTATGCTTTTTAGCAAAAGCCTCTGCTTTTTCAAGTTTTCTTGAACCTACTGCATAAACACTTCCATTAACTTCATTAATAGCTCCTGCAAAGTCTTCTGCTATAGTTCCTGGTCCTAATATTGCCCAATTTATATTACTCATATCCTTCACCTCATAAATCATTTATCTTTATACATAATTTAAATTTCATCTTTCCTGTAATTAATACCTTTGTAATTATATTTATAAATAACTATATATTAATTCTTTTTTTAATTATACTCACTCGAATTTCATCCCTCCTAAACTATTCTAATATACAAGAATTACTATATAAATTTAGAACTTATAGTAAATTTTTCTACATCTAAAGCTATAATATTATAACTTTAATATTTCGTCAATTCTTTTATATACGAAATTAAATTTCCTATATATGAAATTTATATATTAATATAATAAAAAGAGAATATATAAACTAATACTCTCTTTACTAATCTATTTAATTTATTAATACTTTATCTTTATACATTAATTTAATATAATTTTATACTACTCTTTTATTATTTAATTATTATACTTCCAACTCCTGATTTTACTTCTAAACTATATTTATCTTCTCCACTTACAGACTCCTGAACTTTAACATTTCCAATCCCTGTCTCTGTATCTATCTTAATTGGAGAGTTTTTTGGTATGTCGACTATAGCCTCTCCAACACCACCATCTATTTTTATATCACCGCCAATTTCTTTAATATACACATTGGTAGAACCTACTCCACCTCCAATATCTATATTTCCACTTTTCTCATCTAACTTCAAAGTAATTTCTCCAACACCTTGTTTTAAATCTAAATCTTTAAAGCTTATGTCTCTTACATTTAATTTTCCAGCTCCACCCTCAATATTAACTCTATCTAGTTTTAAGCTTTCTATATTAGCTACTGCAGCTCCACATTTAAATTCTAGATCTCCTTTAAAACCTCTTGGTATCTCTATAAAAACATTTCGTTTTTTATCGCTTCTTTCTAATATTCCGAAATCTAAATTAAAATTCAAATCTTTATCTAATATTTTGATATCATTACCTACTTTTTCAACCCTAGTATCTTCTGCATCACAATTAATATTAACTTTTATATCATTTCCATCATAAGGTTTTATATCTATATCTCCATAATCTATTTCTATATATACTTTTTTTGTTCCATCTATCTTTATACTTTCATTTAATCCCTTTCCCTTAAAAAGGTCCTCTCCCTCTATATTACTATTAGTTCTAAAACCTTTTTCAAATTTAATGCTACATCCCCCTATAAACATTGATACTGATAGCATAGCTATAGCTACTAAAATATATTTCTTTTTCATATTGCCCCCTAAATAAAAATTTTTAAACATTTTATATTTACCAATTATTAATATACATTATTTTACAGTTATTTCCTATATAAAGTATAAATTAATTATTAAGTTTATCTTAATTAAATATTTTTCTTAGAAGCATCACTATGCTTAAATAAAAATAAGGAATATATTAAGCTTTTTTATTGCTTATATATTCCTCATTCTTAGGATTGTTATTTTATTATGCTTATTTATAATATTCTTATATTAAAGTAAGAATATACAAAAATACTTAAAGTCTTAAATCATTTAATTCTTTAAATACGTGTTTTGCGTATTCATGACTTCGGCATAAAACCAGTACATTATTATTGCTTGCAACTGTTCCAGCTATTCTCTTATCATCTAATCTATCAATTAATTCTCCTACAGCTGCAGCCATACCATTCATTGTTTTTACTGATATAAAATATTCTTGTATAAAGATACTCAATACTGCATCCTTAAATACACTTTGACATCTCTTTCCAACATCTTCTCGTGTAACTATTATGTATTTGTATTCTTTATTGCCTACTGGCTTTCTAATTATATGCATCTCTCTTAAATCTCTTGATAAGGTAGCTTGTGTAACATTAATCCCACGACGCTTTAATTTCATAACCAATTCATCTTGTTTCCCAATTTCTTCACTTTCAATTATCTTTAATATTTCCTCACGACGTCTTTTCTTTAGTTCATTTTCCATAATACTCTACTCCTCTTCGTAAAATACTATTTCTTGATGCTAAACTAAACGTCCCCCTTTTAGTTTAGCATCATTCAATTTAATTTTTAATTAATATTATCTTACTATTTTAGTTCCTGATTCTCCAACCAAAGCATCATTAGCTCTCTTAAGTGATGCAATAATAGCTGTTTTATTTTCTCCTGATTCTGTAAACTTCTTACATGCTTCAACTTTAGGTAACATACTACCTGGAGCAAATTGTCCTTCTTTAATATACTTGTCTACTTCTTCAAGATTAATTTCTACTAATTCCTTTTGATTAGGTTTATTATAATTCACACAGACTCTATCAACAGCTGTAAGTATTAATAATACATCAGCATCTAGTATTTCTGCTAATTTCTCTGCTGCAAAATCTTTATCTATAACCGCCGGAACTCCAACGAGTTCATCGCCTTCTCTAACTACTGGTATTCCACCACCACCACAAGCAATAACTACGAATCCATCATTAACCATTGTCTTTATAGCTTCTTTTTCGACGATATCAATAGGTTTTGGTGAAGCAACAACTCTTCTGTAACCTCTTCCAGCATCCTCTTTCATTACATATCCCTTATCTTTTTCTAACTTTTCTGCTTCTTCTTTAGTATAGAAAGATCCTATTGGTTTTGTTGGATTTTGAAATCCTTTATCATTTTTATCTACAACCACTTGAGTTACAACAGTCTCAACTGATTTTTTTATATTCTTTTTATTTAGTTCCTCTGAAATTGCATTTTGTAGATGATATCCAATATAACCTTGTGAAAATGCACCTACAACATCAAATGGGAATAATGTATTATTATGATCAGCTTGGTATGCTGCTTCTATACTTGCAAGTATTTGTCCTACTTGTGGCCCATTACCATGTACTATTGAAACTTGATGTCCAGCTTCTATTAATTTAACTACTGATTTTGCAGTTTCTTTACAAGTCTTTAATTGACCTTCTGCACTTTTATCTTTTGGATCTGATTGTAATGCATTTCCGCCTAATGCTAAAACTATTTTCATCTTTTGTTCCTCCTTATAATTTATAAATTATACTTTTATCCATTGTTTATTTTTTTAATCTCATCTTTCGTTTATTATAACTAATTATCTTTTGTTTACTTTATATATCTCTTCTTTTGTTTGATAAATTTTATTTATTATATACTTATAGTTCCATTAACTAATAAAACTATAGCTATTATGGCAATTACTATTATTGCTATTGCAATTCCAAGCTCTGTACCTTCAAATACTCTTTTCTCTTTATTATTTTGTTTCTTTGCAACATAATAGAATATAATACCTACTGCATAAAGAATGAAACATAATAATAAGTATTTTAATCCAGCTGCATAACATAACCATATAGCATATATAGTAGCAATTGTTGCACATACTTTATCTCTTGTTCTTCCCTCTGGATTAACATCATAAGTTTCTCCAGTTATTGTAAGCTTAAGTCCATACATAGCACTTAAAAGATACGGTACAAGTATTGCTGTACTCGCAACTGAGTATAATGCTTGATAAGTACTACTAGCTACTAATGTTAATATTAAAAATACTTCAACTAAAATATTTGTTATTATTAATGAAGCTGCTGGTGCCCCATTTTTGTTTGTTTTTGCAAAAATCTTAGGTAAAACACCATCTTTTGCAGCTACAAATGGAATTTCAGCACATAATAATGACCATCCAAGTAATGATCCAAATAATGAAATTATTAGACCTATATTTATAAGGACAGCTCCCCATTTACCAACAGCAAATTCTAAAACATAAGCCATTGATGGATTATCAAGTCCTGCAAGGTGAACTCTATTCATAACCCCTAAAGACATTAATGAAATTAAAAGATATATACATAAGGTTCCTATTAAACCCATTACTGTTGCTTTACCAACATCACTTTGCTTTTTAGCTCTACCTGATACAACTACTGCACCTTCAATACCTATAAAACACCATAATGTTACTAGCATAGTATTTTTAGCTTGATCTATTACACTTCCTATATCTGTAGTACCCCAGAATTCAAATGTGAAGTTATGTAAATTAAATGCAAATATTGCAGCGACTATAAATACGCAAATAGGTACTAATTTTGCTATAGTAGTAATTAAGTTTACAAGAGCTGCTCCACTTACACCTTTAAGTATTAATGCAGTAAATGCCCAAACTAATATTGAAGCTCCAATAATTGATGCTAAGTTATTACCTTCTCCAAATACTGGTGCAAAATATCCAATTGCTCCAAATAGCAATACTGAGTAAGATACATTACCAATCCATGCACTTAACCAATATCCCCATGCAGAGTTGAAGCCTATGTACTCACCAAAACCAGCTTTTGCATAACTATATACACCACCACTTAATTCTGGTTTTCTATTTGCCAATGCTTGATAAACAAAAGCAAGTGCTATCATACCAATACCAGTTATAATCCAACCTAAAATAATTGCGCCTGTACCTGCTCCTCTTGCCATATCAGATGGTAAATTGAATGCTCCACCACCTATCATAGACCCAACAATTAATGCTGCTAAAGAAGCAAATCCAAGATTTCTTTGTTCACCAGTTGACTGTTGTTCTGACATTACTATCACTCCTTATTCAGTTTGATTTTAGAGAAAATTTTAGTCGGCTATTTATTAATAGCCGACTAATGTTGATTATTTTCCTGCTGTAGCTACCATTACGGCCTTTATAGTATGCATTCTATTTTCAGCTTCATCAAATACTACTGAATTTTTACTTCTAAACACTTCATCCTCAACTTCTCTAATGTCGCATCCTAATCTCTTTTGAATGTCTACTGCAACTTCAGTATCTAAGTCATGGAATGATGGTAAGCAGTGCATAAATAATGTATTCTTGTTACCAGTTTTATTCATCATTTCTCTTGTAACTTTATATGGTGAAAGTAATTTAACTCTTTCTGGATATAAACTTTCATCTTCTCCCATTGATACCCAAATATCAGTGTATATAACATCAGCATCTTTAACTGCTTCATCAACATTATCAGTTACTTCAATTATAGCTCCTGTTTGTTTTGAGTATTCTTGCATTTCCTTTACTATTTCTGGATCTGGATCTAAGCTCTTTGGTCCTAATGCTACAAAGTGCATTCCCATTTTAGCTGCACCATACATTAATGCATAACTCATATTATTTCTTATATCACCTGTAAATACTAATTTTATTTCACTAAGTGGTTTGTGTGCATGTTCTTCTATTGTAAGAAGGTCAGCTAATATTTGAGTTGGATGGTCTACGTCAGTTAATCCATTCCAAACAGGAACTCCTGCATGCTTTGCTAAAGATTCAACAGTTGCTTGACTGAATCCTCTAAATTCAATACCATCATACATTCTTCCAAGTACTTTTGCAGTATCTTCTATTGATTCTTTTTTACCCATTTGTGAATTTGTTAAGAAAGTTACATGTGCTCCTTCTTCTGCTGCTCCACATTCAAAAGCACATCTAGTTCTAGTTGATGTTTTTTCAAATAATAATACTACATTTTTACCTTTTAAGCTGTCTCCTAAGATTCCTGCTCTCTTTTTAGCTTTTAAATCATGTGATAAGTCTAAAAGATATCTAATTTCTGCTGGTGTAAAATCCTTTAATGTTAAAAAACTTCTTCCTTTTAAATTAACTGCCATTTTAATTTCCTCCTTAGTTTTAAACCTAAGTGTTTACTCTCCATACTCTCACTGAATCAAAGAGAGTAAACACTACATGTACTTTTTATATTTAATTTTTTAATAAGCTATTTTATAGATCTTCTCTTATTAGTGGCATTGACATACATCTTGGGCCACCTCTTCCTCTTGAAAGTTCTGATGATGGAATTACATGTAATTTTATTCCATACTCTTCTAATATTCCATTTGTTACATAGTTTCTTGAATAAACTACAACTTCACCTGGTGCTATTGCAAGAGTGTTTGAACCATCATTCCATTGTTCTCTAGCTGCGATAATTTCATCACCACCACCACATTTAATTAATGTAACTTTTCTATCTAAATATTTGCTTAATATATTTTCTAAAGTATCTACTTCTTTTACAGTTTTAAGTGCTCCTTCATGTTCTGGATCCTTAGTTATTGCATAAACATTTAAAGGTCCTACAATTCCTGGATGAACTGTAAATTTATCGTAATCAACTTGAGTAAACACTGTATCTAGATGCATAAATGCCCTACTAACTGGTATTTGGAAAGCTAATACAGTTTTAAATGTTGAATCGTTGTTAAATAATAATCTCTTAGCTAATTTTTCAACTGAAGCTGAATCAGTTCTTTGTGAAATACCAACTGCTAAAGTATCTTTTGATAATATTAATTCGTCTCCACCTTCAATTGAAGTATTTTCATCTCTGTTAAACCAGAAAGGAACTTCTTTACCTTTAAATCTTGGGTGATTTTCGAATATGTATTTCGCAAATATTGTTTCTCTATTTCTAGTTTCTGTTCTCATGTGATTTAATGTAATACCATGTCCAATTGTTGCAAATGGATCTCTTGTAAAATAAAGATTTGGCATTGGATCGCAAACAAATGGATAAGTGTTATTTACTAAATCATATAATGAATCTCTATTATATTCTTTAAGTTCTTCTTTTCTAACACCTGCCATCATCTTATCAACCATAGCTTTGTTTTCAAAACTTAAGAAGTATCTAGTTAAAGCATCTTTTAAAGATTCACTTTCAACTCCTGATTCATCTATAAATTGACTTATAAATTTCATTTTTACTTTTTCATCAGTAGCTATTGCTTCTGCTGCAAGTACTTCTAAGTAAAGAACTTCTACTCCAGCATCTCTTAAAGTTTGTGCAAATGCATCATGTTCTTCTCTTGCAATTTTTAAATATGGGATATCATCAAAAAGCAGTCTATCTAACAAATCTGGTGTTAAATTTTCAACTTCTTCTCCAGGTCTGTGCAATAATACAGTTTTTAATCTTCCGATTTCTGAGGTAACATTTAAAGCTCTTTCTCTCATAGTATTAATCACTCCTTTTTTTCTTCTTTTGTAATTTGCAAACATTTCTGTGGGGTCAATCGCATTTGATTAACGCTGTTTACAGTTTTTATTATATATACCTTATATAACGGTTACAAACCATTTTATGGAATTAAATGAATAGTATTTTTTAACTTTATTCATAACATGAATTAAAACTTGCATTATTTATTAGTATAATATTGTAAATGTCTAGTTATTTATTACTTTATCACGTTAAAATATTAACTATCCAAAATGCATAATTTATGCATAAACCTGGAATAAATTTATTTATATTTTTTCTATTTTATTATATAATTTTCTCCATTTTCTCACTAATTCCAATATATTGATATTTATATTAGTATTAATCATCAAATAAACCACATATAAAATAGAAGAGTAATATATTACTCTTCTATTT
>JBBVGE010000101.1:0-12472 GCA_040144665.1 Clostridium perfringens | reverse complement strand
TAGAGCTTAACTTTCCTGTTCGGAATGGAAAGGCGTGTTTCCTCTATGCCATTATCACTAGATACAAGCATATTATAACTAATATTTAGTAAAGTGTCAAAGACTTTTTTTATTTTTTTGTATTTTTATTTTTTATAATAATTAAATTTATATTACTTAAGTATCATCTAGTTAAAATCTTATTAAAATATAATAGACTTTTTAACTTAATTCTTCTGTATTTCTTAAAACAACTTTTTAGTATTATTTTAGCATAATATAGATTTTAAAATTTTTATATCTATACATGCATAAATTATAAAATATAATATTTTATCCTATCTAATATCTTATATTTAAACTTTGCTATCAATTTTAATTTTTAATTACTTGTGTCATAATAAAATTAATAAATATAGTTTGGAGATGTTTTTATGAATGAAATTGAAAAACTCAAAGATATAATTAAAAATAGTAATAACATAGTTTTCTTTGGTGGTGCTGGAGTTTCAACTGAATCTGGAATACCTGATTTTAGATCAAGTAATGGACTTTATAATGATTCAAACAAAGTACAATATTCTCCTGAAGAAATACTAAGTCATTCATTCTTCTTTTCTCATACAAAAGAGTTCTATGACTTTTATAAAAATAAGATGATTTATACAGATGCTAAACCAAATAAAGCTCATATAGCTTTGGCTAAATTAGAATCTGAAGATAAATTAAAAGCTATAATAACTCAAAATATTGATGGACTACATCAAGAAGCTGGTAGTAAAAAGGTTTTTGAACTTCATGGATCAATTCATAGAAATTATTGCACTAGTTGTAATAAATTTTATCCACTAGACTTTATATTAAAGAGTAAAGATATCCCCATTTGTACCGAATGCGGTGGAATAATTAAGCCAGATGTTGTCCTATATGAAGAACCTCTTGATGAAACAACATTAAATGCTTCAGTAAGATCTATAATGAATGCTGATACATTAATAATTGGAGGAACATCCCTTGTTGTTTATCCAGCGGCTTCATTGATTAGATATTTTAGAGGAACAAATCTAATACTTATAAATAAAAGCAGTACTCAATATGATACTTTATCTTCTCTTTGTATAAATGATAGAATCGGAGATGTGTTATCTAAAGTAGTTGAATAATTCTTAATAACACAAAATATATATAATATATATCAATTTAGGAGTTTTTTAAATGAAATATATTATATTTATATTATTAATTTTAGTTATAGTTTTTTTAGTATTATATTATGAAAGAAAACTTTTCTCTTGCAGAAAGCAATTATTAATTGCTAATAGTCAAATTAATAGTTTAAAACAAAGAGTTCCAAAGACAAGTTCAGGTAGAAAGAATAAAAAATTTGAAATTAAATTTTCTGCTCCTAATTCTAATATGGGAATAATAAACGAAAATTCTAATATATATATATCACCTCTAGAATCTTCAGAATTAGTACAACATATAGGTATTAAAATGGAGGTAAAAATTCTAGATAAAGCTGAGCTAAATAGTGAGCATTGGTATTATATATCACTTCCTCTTGATAGTAATATAAACTCTAGAGGTTGGATTCCTCAAAAAAGTTTCTCATACTTTTATGGTAACTCTACTAATATGACTAAAGCATAAAAGAAAAACCTTAGATAATGGCTTTAAAAAGCTATTATCTAAGGTTTTTTATATTTTAATAGTAATTATCATATATACAAAATAAATAACTATGGTTGCTATAAGTGGCCAATCTATAATTCTTTCCTTTGTTTCAGTTAAGTCTTCTGAAGTACTTCTATATGCATCAACATTTACTATATCAGTAACTCCTCTTCTCTTACCTAATTTATCTAGCTTTTTAATTACTAAAAATGCTAATACTGAAGCTACAATAAAAATTGTTATACCACCTTGAAGCAATCCTAACTTTTCTCCAAGTGGAAGTGCTTTAAGAGATACTGAACTTGTCTTATCTAATTGATCTGGTTGAATAAGATTTATTAATTTTTGGAGAGTAACAGAAGTACCGTTTATTATAAAATGCATTATCATTGATGCAAATATACTTCCTGTAACTCTTACTGCATAAGCTAATATAAAGCCAAGGACAGTTGCATATAAAAATTGATTTGCATCTAAATGGAATATACCAAAAAATAATCCTATAATAACTGCTGCCTTAAATCTACTCTTACCATTATATCCTGATAATATTACCCCTCTTAATGTTATTTCTTCTGTAATAGCTGGCATAAAAGCTATTATTCCCATAAGTATAATATATGGAGTACTTGATATTGAAGTCATTAAGTTCCCTATATTATTCTCAAAGAAAAACCCACTTATAAGTCCAAAAAAATTCATTATTGGAACACATAAAAATCCTAAAATAATTACAAAAATCAAATCCTTAAATGGAAGAATCTTAAATCTAAAGGTTTCTACTATATTACACTTAGTTACTATAACATATATAATTGCTGGTATTATAAATATTATTATATGATTGCACACCAATGCTATTCTTATATCTCTAACACCCATCGTTTTGTAAATTGGTAATAATACATAGGGCATAAATATTTCTAATAATAATATTATTAGAAAATATAAATTTGCTCTAAAAACTTTTTTCATATTTTTCTCCTTTTTTATTATATTAAGTATATTTTTAGAATTTTAGGAGATACTATTCAATGAGGCTAATGCTTCATTAATTAATCGCCTCTCCCCCATTTTATTTATATACAGGAATAATCCCTCTTTTGTTATAAATAACAAAGAGGGATTTTTTCTATCCCTCATTATTACTTGTAATAAATTTTACAATAAGCTTTTTCTTATTATATCTAAAGCTGTCATACTAGCTCTGTTTCTAACTGAATTTCTATCTCCAGTAAATATATGTTTATAAGATTTAACCTCACCATCTACATATATACCGAAGTATACAAGTCCTACCGGCTTTTCTTCTGTTCCACCTGTTGGTCCTGCTATTCCAGTTGTTGATACACCAATTCTAGCTCCTGTTCTCTTTGCTATTCCTTCTGCCATTTCTCTTGCAGTTTCATGACTTACAGCACCAAACTTTTCTAATGTTTCTTTCTTTACATTAAGAGTTCTCATTTTAGCTTCATTAGAGTATGTTACAGCACCTTCAAGGAAAACTTTTGATATACCTGGGTATTCTATTAACTTTGATGATAATAACCCTCCAGTACATGACTCACTAACTCCAATTGTCATATCTTTATTAACTAACATTTCAGACACTGTATCTTGAAGCGTAGTATCTCCAGTATTATATACTGCATCTCCTAGTCTATTACAAACTTCATCTTTCAATGGTTTTATTAATTTTCTAGCTTCTTCTTCACTCTCAGCTTTTGCAGTTATTCTAAATATAACCTCTCCTTCTTTTGCATAAGGTGCAATCGTAGGATTTTTACCATTATCAATTAAATCTTGTAACTTTTTCTCTGCTGAGCTTTCTCCTATTCCAAATACTCTTAAAACCTCTGATACTATAGTATTTCCAGTACGTTTTTCTAAATATTTTCTTACATGATTTTGAAACATTGGCTCCATTTCTTTTGGTGGTCCAGGTAAAACTATTATTGTCTTATCATCTTTTTCAAATATAGCACCTGGTGCTGTTCCATTATCATTATCTAATATAATAGCATCTTTAGGAAAATATGCTTGCTTTTCATTACTTTTTACAAACTCTCTTCCCATTTTTTTAAAATAATCTTTTATCTTTTGTAAACTTTTCTCATGAATACACATTTTCATACCAAAAAACTCTGCTGCAAGCTCTTTTGTCATATCATCTTTAGTTGGTCCAAGTCCACCAGTTGTAATTATAATATCACTTCTATCTAAAGATTTCTTAAAACAATCCAATATTCTTTCTCTGTTATCTCCAACTGCTTCATGATAATAAACATCTATTCCCAAGTTAGCTAACTCTTTTGCTAGATATTGAGAGTTTGAATTTAAGATATCTCCTAAAATAACCTCTGTACCTACTGCTATTATTTCACATTTCATAATATCCCTTCTTACTTAATTAATTTTATTTAACTCATTTCTATATTTTCCATATACATATATTTTATTATATACTATTTTTGCCAAAAATAATAAGGATGATAGTTAACCTTTTGTAAAGATACACTATCATCCTAATCATCATAAGTTGAATGCAATTTTTTATGTTGCTACCCCTGGGCACAAAGGAAAGCCCAGGGATAGTTTATATAAAAAATCCTTCCTCTCATTACACAGAGTTTATTGCATGGGTAATTTATAAATCACTTAATTAAAGTGTTAAGTAACTTATAATTATGTATGAGAGAAGAGAATTTATTCATCTTCCCTTAATAACAACTTTACTCTTCATACAATAACATATGCATTAATGACTTCTTTTATTCATACTTTATTTTACCAGCCTTGTTTTTCCTCATTAACTGTAAAATGGCTCCCATCATTTTTAAACTTTATATCAAAATTTTCACCATCTACAGTAACTTTTGTAAGAGTTGCTTGTCCCATAACTTCATTATTTGCTTCCTTGTCATTAAAAAATGCCATTATAGCCTTTAGTGTTATTCCATGTGCAACTATCAATATATTTTTCCCTTCATTTTCTTTTATTATTTCTCTCATAGCGTAATTTACTCTCTCACGAACTTCTCCTAATGTTTCTCCATTTGGAGCGCGCATTTCTAAATTTCCTCTCATTATTGCACTTATGTCCCAATCCGGATTTTCTTTCATTACTTCTTCAGTAATTTTACCTTCATAATCACCAAAGTTCATCTCTTTTAATCCTTCATGAATTTTAACTTCTATATCTTTATAACCTTTTACTATACAAGCAGTTTTGTATGCTCTTTCTATAGGACTTGTATATATAACATCTATGTCAATATCCTTTATTCTATCTGAAAGTTCTTTTGCTCTATTAAGTCCAAATTCAGTTAATGGTGAATTGCCATGACCTTGAAGCCTCTTTTCTAAATTCCATTCTGTTTGACCATGTCTTGTTAAATATATTGTTGTCATATCTCCATCTCCTACTCCTCTAGTTTTTTCTAAACCTTCTTATGTGCATAATAAGATAAATTACTTCTTGTCTTGATAAATTATAACTAAATTGCTTACTTATATATTGCTCAATTTTATCTATGCATTTTCTCTCTTCAGTATATCTATTTGAAATAATATCATAAAGTTCTACATCCTCTTCCTTAACTTGCTCTCTTTTAAAAATTCTTTGTGCAAAGAATTTTAAATGCGTTAAAAGTCTTGTATAATCTAATGATTCTTCATCAAATTTTATATTAAAATATTTTTTTATTATATTTAGAATCTTATTAGTAAGTACTGTAATATTCATCGTATTATACATATCTTCATTTAGTGCTGAGTTTAATACGTGTAATGCAATAAATCCAGCCTCATCTTCACTTAATCTTACTCCCGTATACTTCTCTACTATATCAATTGCCTCTAATCCAACCTTAAACTCTTTTTTATAAAGGCTTTTTATTTCCCATAACATAGGATTTTCTATTCTAATATTTTCTTTCTCTCTCATGACAGCAAATGATAAATGATCAGTTAAAAGAATATATATTAGTTCACCAAGTTCACTTCCCAATTCTTTTTCTGCTATAGAAACGATTTCCTTTGTCATACTTAAATACTCTGGAGGTGTTTCAAGCATTAGCTGCTTAAATTTCTCGTTACTCTTTTCATTTTCCATTTTGAAGATTTTTTCTATCTTTTCTTCTTCAATTGATTCACCAGATTTTTTTTGGAATCCAATTCCTCTTCCCATTACAACAGCTTCCTCGCCATTTAATATAACCGTTACAACATTATTATTAAGAATTTTATTAATAATCATATATTTTAAACTCCTCTTCATAAGTTTCACTCAATATTTTAATAATAATTGTATACTTAAGGAATATATTAATTATACAACTACCCATAATGTTTATTCCATACATATAATATTATCATTTTATTTATAAAATTAAAATATTTTTAACTTTTATATTGACATCTATTTTTTATCATGATAACATTTACTTAAGCTTAACAGCTAGAGTTTGTTACTATTAGATTAGGCAAATTAAGAGAAATTTTTATCATTTAGTAAAAAATCGAGAGATTGCTACTATTTCATTAGGCAAGACTTAAATATATATAAATCTAAGATGGTATAGGTCGTATTATATACGTTCTTATATCACTCCTAAAGGTTTATAAATATTTAAGTCTTTTTTATTTTTTATATTTATTTAAGGCTTAAAAAGCAATTTTAATTTATTATTTTTACAATTTATATTTAAGGAGGATTTATATATGTTACAAACACTTCAAAGAATAGGTAAAGCCATAATGCTTCCAATAGCAGCTCTACCAATTGCAGGTATTTTATTAGGTGTTGGCGGTGCATTACTAGGTATTTCAGGCCTTAACAACCCACCAGCTGTTTATGAACCATTAATTGCATTTGTTAATATTCCATTAGTTACGGCTATTTTAACTATAATGAAAAATATAGGAGATATTATCTTTGGCAACCTTCCGATATTATTCGCTGTTGGAGTTGCAGTTGGACTTGCTAATAAAGACAAGGGTACAGCAGCACTTGCTTCAGTATTTGGATTTATTGTTATGAATCAAGTTGTTTCAACACTTCTTGCATTAGGATACACTCAATTAGGTGTTGTTACTCCTGATAATGTTGGTGAATTCGGAACATACGTTACTACTAATGTTGGTATATTTACTCTTAACATGTCAGTGTTTGGAGGTATTATAACAGGTATTGTTACTTCTATATTACACAACAAATTCTATAACATAGAATTACCACAAGTTATTGGATTCTTCTCAGGATCAAGATTTGTTCCTATAATCACAGCTTTAGTTATGGCTTTAGTTGGTGCAGTACTTGCATTTGCATGGCCATTAGTACAAAATGGTATTTCAGTAATTGCAGAACTAGTTAAAAATGCTGGTGCAATAGGTACTTTCTTCTACGGAGTAATTGAAAGAGCGTTAATTCCATTTGGATTACATCATGTATTCTATACTCCATTCTGGTTTGGATCATTCGTTGAAGCTAACGTTATTATAGATGGAACTCAACAAGTTATAGCAGGTGCTAATACTGCATACTTTGCTCAATTATCAAGCATGACTGATTTAGTTGGTGCTTCAGCAGATACTATGAGTAACATAGTTTCAGGAACTACTAGGTTTATGGCTGGTAAATTCCCATTCATGATGTTTGGTCTTCCAGCTGCTGCATTTGCAATGTACAGATGTGCACACCCAACTAAGAGAAAAGTTGTAGGATCACTTTTACTAGCTGCTGGTGTAACTTCATTCTTAACTGGTATAACTGAGCCATTAGAATTCACATTCTTATTTGTTGCTCCAGTATTATACGGAGTTCACTGTTTACTTGCTGGTCTATCATTCATGTTAATGGATATATTAAGAGTATTTATAGGTATGACCTTCTCTGGTGGATTTATAGATTTCTCACTATTTGGTTTACTTCCAGCTGGTGCAGGAGTTCCAACTAGATGGTTAATGGTTATCTTGGTTGGTTTAGTATATGCAGTAGTTTACTACTTCTTATTCTCATTCATGATTAAGAAATTTAACTTAAAGACTCCAGGTAGAGATGCTGATGAAAAAGAAACTAAACTATTCACAAAAAAGGATTTCCAAGCAACATCATCAGGTGATGAAATTGTAGAAAAAGCTCCTCATGTTTTAGAAGCTTTAGGTGGAGAATCAAATATAGTAAGCGTTGATGCTTGTATCACAAGACTTAGAGTTGAAGTTAAAGATAAAGCAAAAGTTGATAAACAAGCTCTTAAAGATTTAGGTGCTGCTGGAGTTGTTGAAGTAGGTAACGGAATCCAAGCTATCTTTGGAGCTAAGGCAAACTCTTATAAAAACGAAATAAACACTATTTTAGGTAACAACTAATTTATTTAAAATTAATCCAATATAAACTAAAAAACTGTAGCTAAACTTAGCTACAGTTTTTTTATTATTATTTATCTAATTCTAAAAGTGCTAATGCAACAGCACCTACAACACCTGCATCTGTTCCTAAACCAGCAGGCACTATTTGACAACTTTCTGCCATTGCTTTAAAGCATCTCTTCTTAACAACTTCACGTACTTTTTCAAAAACTATATCTCCAGCCTTTGATACTCCCCCTCCGATAACTACCATTTCAGGGTCAAATATTGCAATTGCATTAGCTACACCTATTCCAAGGAAAGTTAACGCATTATCTATTATGTCCATTGCAACTTCGTCACCGTTTGCAGCTTCTTTAAATACTTCATATGATGTAACATTATCGTATTTCTTAAGTGAAGTCTCAACTTTACTATTAACAGCTTCTTGACCTCTCTTACCTATAGCTGTTCCTGATGATATTGCTTCTAAACATCCTACATTTCCACAATTACATCTTGGTCCAAATGGTGAAACAGTTGTGTGACCAATTTCTAAAGCGTTTGATGTATTTCCTCTGCATATGTTACCATCAACAATTGCTCCTCCACCTACACCAGTACTTACTGTAAAGTAAACCATGTTCTTCTTACCTTTACCTGCACCAAGCATATACTCTCCAATAGCTGCAACATTAGCATCATTATCTAAGAATACTGGTACATTAAATTTATCCTTTAATGGTTTTACTAAATTAAAGTTATTAAATGGTAAATTTGGAGTAGTTATTATTATGCCTTTTTTTGAATCTAAAGGGCCTGGTGATCCTATACCAATTGCCTTTATATCTTCTAAATTAGCATCTCCTTCATTAATAACAGACTGAATACTCTTAATTATTCTCTCTAAAACTCTTTCTTCCCCTTCATGTGCATTTGTAGGAATTATGCTTTGTGATAAAACATTTCCTTCAAAATCTGCAAGAGCAGTACTTATTTTAGTACCACCTAAATCTACACCAACTACATACTTATTCATATAATCCTCCATTACTTATCATGTATTGTATCATTCCATAAAAATAGGACTTACTATTCTATTTTAATATATTTATAGAAATAATAAAGTCCTTATTATAATTAATTTAACCAATTTATTGCTCTTAACCGTTTTTATGAGCATTTATAACGTAATTTCCTTGACTATCCAACCCTTGATTATCAACGATGAATCTGTTATCTTGCAGCATTGAGCTTATTGTACCTATACTATCTTCATTTTCTTTATTTATTGATATTGTAAATTTATCTTCTTTATCGACTATACATAAATAATCATAAATATTACTATATTCACTTAGCCCAATACTTCCACGTATATCCATTCTATAATCAGACATAAGTTTTATTCCTCCCATCAAAGCAAAATATGGCTTCCTATACAATTATTATATGTAGTTTTATATAAATTATTAAAAAAATTGTTTATGTTATTATTTTAATCCCACTATTCCCATATAGATGTTTTATTTCATAATGTTTCTTTATTATTCCTCCATTTACCTTAATAATTATTATTTTTATCTATATAATCAAAAAATATTACTAGGGTTTAAATCCTAGCAATATTTTATAAAATTAATCTTCTCTTTCACTATTTACTTTTTCAATTATTTTATTAGCTTCAATTTGAGGAACCTCTTCATATCTTTCAAAAGACATTTTATATTCTCCTCTAGCTTGAGTAATTGATCTTAAATCAGTAGCATAATTAAACATCTCTGCTAAAGGAACTTCACATACAACTCTTTGTCCATTATTTTCAGGTTCCATTCCTATAACTCTTCCACGCTTTTTATTCATGTCTCCTATAACATCCCCCATATATTCATCAGGTATTATTATCTCAGCTTTCATTATAGGCTCTAGAAGTATTGGCTTGGCAGCTTCAAGACCTTTCTTATAGGCAATTGATGTAGCTATCTTAAATGCCATTTCTGATGAATCTACAGGATGATATGAACCATCATGAAGTGTTGCCTTAAGACCTATAACAGGGTATCCTGCTAATACTCCATGCTTTATACAATCTTTAAGTCCTTTTTCAACTGCTGGTATGAAGTTTCTTGGCACAGCTCCTCCAACAACTTTATCTACAAATTCCAAATCATCATTGCCATCGTGTCTTCTCTCGAACTTTATTTTCACATCTCCATATTGTCCATGCCCCCCTGATTGTTTTTTATGCTTTCCTTGAACATCAGAGCTTCCCTTTATAGTTTCCCTATATGGCACCTTTGGCTTTCTAAGCAATACATCTGCACCAAATTTATTCTTTATTTTACATGCTATAACTTCTAAATGAGTCTCTCCAAGTCCTGATACTATTAGTTCTGCATTTTCTGTATCACGTTTTACTTCAAATGTTGGATCTTCCTCTAATAATTTATTCAATGCAATAGATATCTTTTCCTCATCCCCCTTTGCCTTAGGAAGAATAGCCATAGACATTACAGGTTCTGGAAAATTCAATTTATCATATACTACCTTAAAACTTGGATCTGCAAGTGTATCACCAGTTTCAGTAAATTGAAGTTTTGAAACTGCTCCAATATCTCCAGCTCCAATTTCATTTGTTGGTATTTGATTTTTACCTCTCATAAAGAATATATTTGATAATTTTTCTCTCTTTTCTCTACTTGTATTTACTACAGGCATATCATTTTTAAGCCTTCCTGTAATAACTCTAAATAAAGACATTTTACCTACAAACGGATCTGCTATTGTCTTAAATACTAATGCTGAAAAAGGTCCATCTTCTGAAAGACAAATATATTCTTCTTCCCCCTTTTCATTCACAGCTTTTTGTGCAAGTGATAATTCTGGTGATGGGAAACATTCTACTATATCCTCCAAACAACAATTCATACCTATTGCTTTAATAGCGCTTCCACACATTACAGGAGCTATTTCTCCTGTGCTACAACCATTTATTAAACCTTTATATATCTCCTCATCACTTAATGTTCCCTCAGAGAAATATTTATCTAATAATTCTTCGTCAGTCTCAGCAACAGCTTCCATTATCATTTCTTTACATTTATCTATCTTTTCTATTAAATCTTCTGGAATTTCTATCTCTTCTACTTTTTTAGTTTTAGGATTATATAGTCTAGCTCTTTTTGATATTACATTTACTACTCCTTTGAAATCATTTTCTTCTCCTATCGGATATTGAATTGGTACTACACTTATACCAAATTTCTCTTTAAGCTCATTTAAAGTTTTATCAAAACTTGAATTTTCTCTATCTAATTTATTTATAAAGAAAGCTCTTGGTAGTTTTATTTTATTACAATAATCCCATGCCTTTTCAGTACCAACTTGTACACGAGATACTCCACATGTAACTATAATCCCAACATCAACCGCTCTCATCCCTTGAATACTTTCACCTACAAAGTCAAAGTATCCAGGTATATCAACTAAATTTATTTTTGTATCTTTCCATTCTAAAGGTGAAATTGAGACAGAAAGTGATATACCTCTACGTTTTTCTTCCTCATCAAAATCTGATACTGTAGTTCCATCTTCTATTTTCCCAAGCCTTGTGATTACGTTTCCATTGTATAATAATCCTTCAACTAAAGAAGTCTTTCCAGTTGCACCATGTCCTATAAACCCAATATTTCTTAAATTTTTTATATTGTAATTATTCATATCTTATGAGGATATATTTCAATTGACATTATACAATTGATTTTCCCCTTCACCTACCTTTCAAAAACTCTCATATTAATTTTTATGAGAACTCAGATGATTTTAGACTTAAAGTTTAATATAATTATATGTTTAAATTTTTAGTTAACATTTCCATTTATACATCTCTTTATATTCCATATATGGTAAAATTA
The DNA here is from genome assembly GCA_040144665.1 of Clostridium perfringens. GTDB lineage: Bacteria > Bacillota > Clostridia > Clostridiales > Clostridiaceae > Clostridium > Clostridium perfringens_A. Next base: position 554 of record JBBVGE010000101.1, on the reverse strand, counting down.
TTTTTGATTTTGTAAAGGGGGAGTGTCATATTTTTTTTGAATTGACCAATAATCTAAGAAATAGATTAGATGAATTAAATGATATTGCTTATATTATATTTATGGTAGCATTAAATTGGTTTTTATATCTACCTTTTGTACTAATCTCTATATTTTACGAGAAATATGTTGGCAGTATAGGGGGGCCTCTTAGTATTTCTGATAAGTTTAATACTTTATCTAATATTCTATTTATTGTTATCTTATTACCTATTTTTCAAACATGCATCCAGGCTATTATAATAAAATTTCTTACTAATAGAAATCTTACTAAGAAACAGGTCTTATTCACAAGTACTATTATATTTAGTCTAATTCATTGTTACAGTATATTTTATATAATTGCTTTTATAATCCCTAGCTTTATACTATTTTATTCTTATATTTATTATAAGAATAAACAAATTCCGTCATCTTATATAGCACTTAGTATAAATATATTATCAAGTTTAATAGTATATCTAGAACAAGCTTAACTAAATAAAAGCAGAGAATTTAATTAAATTCTCTGCTTT
>JBBVGE010000100.1:0-228 GCA_040144665.1 Clostridium perfringens | reverse complement strand
AATAGATGCTGTAACTTATGCTATAGAAAAAGAAAAGGCTAGTGAGATAATTGATGTGGCTACATTAACTGGCGCTGCCGTAGTTTCCTTAGGAGAGGATGTTACAGCCGTAATAACTAATAAGGATGAATTCTATGGAGAGCTAAGAGAAGCTTCTTATGAGACTGGAGAAAAGGTATGGCAAATGCCTAGCTTTGAAGATTACGGTAAGCTTATAAAGTCTAATAT
>JBBVGE010000099.1:0-13567 GCA_040144665.1 Clostridium perfringens | reverse complement strand
AATCTAGTCTAAATAATTATTTAGACTAGATTTTTTAGTTATATTACTTTTATGTTAATATGTTATTTTAAACTTCTTTTCTAAAGAATCTAAGGGGATTTCATTTACAGATATATTTTGAACTTTAGCAAAACGATTTCCGCTTTTTAACACTTCTAAAAACTTTTCAATATATATTTTATCTCCCTGAGCTTCTAATAATACGTCACCATTAGAAAGATTTTTAACCCAGCCAGTTAAGTTGTATTTTAATGCATTAGATTGAACAAAGTACCTAAATCCTACACCTTGAACATGACCACTAACTAATGCTTTTATTCTAAACATAAACCTCACCCTCTCAATAATAATTATTAATAATTATATCATATGGTGGATTATTTCGATATAAATAGTAATAATATTACTAATATTAGGAAAAATATTGAAAATAAATAATCTATAAATTAAAATAAAACAAAAAGGAAGTTTATGGAGGGAATATGGAGAAAAGTTTAGTGCTTATAAAACCAGATGGGGTAGAACAAAATGTAATAGGAAAAATAATTTCTATGTATGAGGAAGCAGAGCTTAAAGTAATCGAACTTAAGATGATAACTATTAATAAAGAATTTGCAATGAAGCATTACAAAGAACATATAGGAAAGCCTTTTTTTGAAGAGTTAATAAATTATATTACTAGGGGACCTCTATGTGCATTAATATTAGAGGGAGATAATGCAATAAATAGAATTAGAAAGATAAATGGATCAACAAATCCTAAGAAAGCAGATAAAGGAACAATAAGAGCTTTGTATGGAAAGAACTTAACTGAAAATTGCGTACATGCATCAGATTCAGTTGAAAGTTCTAATAGAGAAATAGGACTTTGGTTTAAATAAAAATAAAAGCCAATCAAGTATATTCTTGATTGGCTTTTTAGTATTAAGAGCGAACTTTAATCCATGCATCATTATATTCTAATAATGTTTTACGATCTAAATCATTAAATACTTCAGAATTTTTAAGTTCCTTTTCACTTGGATATTGCTCTTGTATTTCCTTAGGTAGCATTTCAAAAGCTTTAGTATTAGGAGTTTGATATCCTATATATTCAACATTTTGAAGTGCGTTTTCTGGATTGCATAAGAAGTTTATAAATTCTTCAGCTTCCTTTTTATGTTTTGCGCCTTTAGGAATAGCTAAAGAGTCAAACCACTTATTAGTTCCTTCTTTAGGAACTATATATTTTATTTTAGGGTTCTCATTCATTATATATTGAGCATCTCCTGACCAAACAGGAGCAATAGCAGCTTCGCCGCTTATCATTGCATCTTTAACTTCATCTACCATATAAGCTTGAACTAGAGGTTTTTCTTGTATTAAAGCTTCAGTTGCTTCGTTTATTTGTTTTGGATCTGTTGAATTAATAGAGTATCCAAGTCTTTTAAGTGAAATTGCCATAGCATCTCTAACAGAATCAAACATTACAATTTGACCTTTATAATCTTTATCCCAAAGTATATTCCAACTATCTACAGGTTTTTTAACTATATCAGGATTATAAACTATACCTATAGTACCCCACATATAAGGAACTGAATATTCATCGTTAGGATCATAAGAAAGATGTTTAAACTCTTTCCCAATATATTTGTAGTTTGGAATATATTTATAATCTATTTTTTCTAAAAGATTTTCCTTAATCATTTTCTCAATCATATAATCAGATGGTATTACTAAATCATAATTACTAGAACCATCTTTGATTTTTGAATACATAGTTTCATTTGTATCATAAGTGTTGTAATTAACTTTAATACCTGTATCTTCCTCAAATTTAGTAACTAGTTCAGGATCTATATAATCTCCCCAATTATATATATTAAGTTGTTTTGAATTAACTGTATCTGCTTTATTTCCACATCCAGTGAATAGCCCTGCAATAAGTGCAGTACTTATTGCTAATGCGCTGAAAAGTTTGAATTTTTTCATTTAGTTCACCTCTACTTTTTTCTTTTTATTAACTATTAGTAACAATATTAATACTGTTACGAACATTAATGTAGAAAGTGCATTAATTTCAGGTTTAATACCACGTCTTGCCATTGAATAAATTTCAATTGAAAGATTTGTAACACCAGGTCCAGTAGTAAAGAAACTAATTACAAAATCATCAATTGACATAGTGAATGCCATTAAGAATCCTGCAAATATTCCAGGCTTTATTTGTGGTATTATAACTTTTCTCATTGCATACCACGGAGTAGCACCGAGGTCCATAGCAGCTTCTATTGTATTATCTGGAAGTTGTCTAAGTTTTGGAAGTACAGATAATATTACGTATGGAATATCAAAAGATATATGAGCTAGTAACATTGTCTTAAACCCAAAATCGAACTTTAAAAATATAAATAAACTCATTAAAGCAACACCAGTAACTATGTCTGGATTAATTATAGGTAGATTATTTACATTTAATAATAATGATTTCTTTTTTCCTCTCATATTATTAATACCAATAGCTGTAATTGTACCTACAATAGTTGCTATAATAGAAGCTATAACTGCAATTAGAATAGTATAATATAATGCTTCCATTAAAGAATCATTATGAATTAATTCTCCATACCATTTAAAAGTAAATCCGTTCCATTTTCCCATTGACTTTGAATCGTTAAAAGAGAATACCATCAAAGTAACAATTGGTGCATATAAAAATATAAAAATTATAGCTAAATAGAATTTTTTTATGAATTCTTCAAATCTATTTACCATAAACGACCACCACCTTCGTTTTCTTCACCATCAAATCTTGACATTAATGCCATAGATATTAATATTAATATCATTAATATAATTGCTAGTGCTGATCCAAAGTGCCAGTCACTCATAGTTGTAAATTGTTGTTCTATAACATTACCAATTAACATTTCTTTTCCGCCACCTAAAAGTCTTGAGATAACGAATGTTGAAACAGCAGGCATAAATACCATTGTTATACCGGATATTACTCCAGGAATGCTAAGTGGAAGTATAACTCTTATAAAAGTTTGTTTTTTATTTGCACCAAGATCTGATGCTGCATTTATTAAATTTTGATCTATTTTAGATAATATTGTGTATATAGGCAATATCATAAATGGCAAGAAGTTATATATCATACCAAGTAAAATAGCTCCATTTGTATAAAGGAATTGAATTGGTTCTAAACCGAAAATTCCTAAAAAGTTATTTATTATACCATTCTTACCTAAGATAGGTAACCAAGCATATGTTCTTAGTAAGAAATTCATCCACATTGGTAATATAAATAGCATAATAATTAAATTACGTTTATTTTCTGGCATTTTTGCAACAATATAAGCTACTGGATAACCTATAAGTAGGCAAACTACTGTTGAAATAAGAGCTAGAGAAAGTGAACGACCAAATATTCTAATATATTGTGGATTCATAAGTCTTTGGAAATTTTCAGTTGAAAAACTATAGCCAGACCCAGAATCAATTGTTAAACTAAAAAATAAAATCATTAATAAAGGAATTACTATAAATAGAGCACTCCATATTACATATGGATAAGCTGCAAAACTTCTTTTTTTATTATTCATTTTCTGTCACCTTTTTCATTACATGAATATCTTCTGGATATATATCTATTCCAATAATTGAACCTACATCAGCAGATTTAGTATTATGTATAATCCATCTTTTATTACAATTTTCAACCTCTATTTCTATTTCGTAGTGAACTCCTTTAAATATAACAGATATAACTTTTGCTTTAAGCATTCCGTCTTCTGCTTTAACCATTTTTATATCTTCTGGTCTAACAACTATATCAACTGCTTCAGCTTTATTAAAGCCTTTATCTACACTTTCGAATATTTTTCCACAGAACTCCGTTTTAAAATCATCATGCATTATACCATCTACTATATTACTTTCACCAATAAAATCAGCAACAAAAGCATTAGAAGGTTCATTATATATATCTTGAGGAGTTCCCATTTGTTGAATAACTCCTTTATTCATAACTACTATAGTATCTGACATAGTAAGAGCTTCTTCTTGATCGTGAGTTACAAATATAAAAGTAATACCTAATCTTTGTTGAATCTTTTTAAGCTCTATTTGCATTTCTTTTCTAAGCTTTAAGTCTAATGCACCTAAAGGTTCATCCAGAAGTAAAACTTCAGGTTCATTAACTAGAGCTCTTGCTATAGCGACTCTTTGTTGTTGACCACCACTTAATGATTCTATACTTCTTTTTTCAAAACCACTAAGTGCAACTAGTTTAAGCATTTCAGTTACTTTTTCCTTAATTTCTTCCTTAGGTGTTTTCTTTATTTTTAATCCAAAGGCTATATTATCATATACGTTCATATGAGGAAATAAAGCGTATTTTTGGAAAACTGTATTTACAGGTCTCTTATGAGATGGAAGGCTTGCCATATCTTTATCATCGAATATAACCTTTCCGCTATCTGCTGTTTCAAATCCAGCAATTATTTTTAATGTAGTTGTTTTACCACACCCACTTGGACCTAATAGAGTTAAAAACTCATTTTTCTTTATATTAAGATTAAGTGTTTTTAACACCTCATTATCTCCGTACTTTTTACTTATACCTTTTAGCATTAGAATGTTATCATTCATAATAAACACCTCTTTCTAGAATTTAAAATTAAAGCATATTAAAATGATGGGGGAGTACTTATCCAAATCACTTTTGCAACTGTTTTACCTGGATTTGAAAGATAATGATTTAATTTAGGTTTAAAATAAAAGCTTTCTCCTTTTTTTACCTTATAGCTTTTATTACCTAAATGAAGTATTACACTTCCATTTAATACAAACCCAAATTCTTCTCCTTCGTGAGGTTCCTCCTCTATATATCTACCATCAGGTTCTAAGGTTAGCATAATAGGCTCCATATCATTTTTTTGAGCACTTGGGACTAACCATTTTAAACTATATTTTAGATCTTCATCTTCAGTTTCAAACATATCATCACTTTTATAAGTGATTCTTTCTTCAGAATTTTCACTAAAGAATTCAGTTAAATTAGTTCCTAAAATTTCTAAAATATCTACTAAAGTAGCAATAGATGGGGAAGTTAAATCATTCTCGACTTGAGAAATAAAGCCTTTAGATAATTCACATCTATTAGCTAGTTCTTCTTGAGTAAGTCCTTTAGCAATTCTAAGACTTCTAATTTTATCGCCAATTTCCATTCTTCACACCACCATTTCTATTTATAAAAATATCACTGTTACTAAACATAAAGTTTAAGATTACTAAACAAACAAGACTAATTATAATTAGTATATATAAAAAAATCAATATATTTAATAAAAAAAATATAAAAAATTCATTAGTATATTCATTGAATATAAAGGGATATAGAAGATTGATCTTAAAATAAGTTTAAAAAAAGAGTAAGAAAAGTTTAGTAATACTAAGGTTTTAAAAAAAATAGTAAATAATTTGAAAAAGTTGGCAAGATTATTTTTATCTAGCTTATTGCAATAAGAAAAATAATATAGAAATAATAAAAAATATATTAATATATATAAAAGCATCGAAAATTTGTTATAATAAAGTAAAGTTAAAATAGTTACAATTTAGAAGGGTGAATTAATTAATAAGGTGATTAGAATGAATCTAAGAGAAGGATTATATAGAAGGAATGGTAAAAAAGTATATATAAAACAGCCAGAGTATGAAGAACTAAAATTTGTTCAAGAACTTTGGGGAGATAAAAATACCATGAAGGATATTGGGGGAGTATTCAATTTTCCAGAAAATAAGTGGGATATGTTTTATAAAAAAATGGTTACTCCAACAGATGGAAAGAACTTTTATTGCCTTATCTATACTAACAGAGACAAGCCGATAGGAGAAGTAAGTTTTCATGGTTATGATTCTGCAACTAAAATTGCACGATTTAATGTAAAAGTACATTCTGAGTATAGAAATAAAGGATATGGTGAAGAAGCGGTTAGATTACTTCTTGAATATTACTTTGTAGAATTCGGTGGAGATATGTTGATGGATAATGTAACAACAGTTGAGGGAGAAAGAGTAGCTCAAAAGATAGGATTTGAAGAAGTAAGAAAGTTTAGTGGTAAAACAACAATAAGAATAACAAAAGAGGAATTTCTAAATTTTGATAAAGGAACAAAAACTAATATAGGAATACTTATGATAAACAACATGAATATGCTTGATTATACTATGGCAAAAGAATTATTTGATAAAGCTAATGATATTATAGGTAAGAGAATGTTTAGTGTTTATGGAATTAGCATTGATAATGAAATTAATCTTAATAAAAATATAAAATTACAGATTAATAAAAATGAAGATATAAAGAAGCCAAATGTATTAATAATTCCAGGTGGAAAGAATATACTTTCAAAAGAAAGTAGGGAAAAGGTCATTGATAACATATTAGATTGTTATAGTGAGTGTGACTTTATTTGTGCTCTTAATGAAGGTATTTACTACTTAGCAAGTTGCAGAGAATTAAGTGGAGTTCTAGTTCCATATGGAGAATGGATTAATAGTATTGATATGGAGAAGCGTGATTTTAGATTAGTAAGAAGAAATTATACTGATAATGGAAAATTAATGTTAAGTACAAATATAATGGGAAATTTAGAATTATATCTTAACCTTATTAAGAAAATTGGCGGGAATGATTTAGAAGAGAAGATAGCCTATGAGATAGGATTAAAAAAGTAAGTGGAAAAAGAAAAATTCCACTTGCTTTTTTATTTTTTTAAAAATACGCTTGCAGCTATATTTATAATATCTTTTATAGTATTAAGTTGATCTGTTAAATTTTCTTTTACAACTATAGCATCTGCTGTAGCTTCTGTTGCAACATCACTAATATCTTTAACATTATCTGAAATATCTTTAACATTAGTTAAAGTAGTATCAAGATTTTTTTTATTTTGATCTAAAAGAGCATCCACTCTACTTAAAACACTTGAAAGTTTTAGTAAACAAAGTATTAAAATAATTAATGCTGCTGCTCCTAATATTCCAATAAAAAGCCAAAATAAATCAACTACGTTAATATACATTATTTAGTTTCCTCTACAGAGTCTACTTTTTCGTTAGTAACTTCCTGAACTTCTTTTTCATTAGGTAAGTTAGATTCTACTTCAGTAGTTTCATTTTTACTATTTAAATAATCTTTAATTTTTGATTTAGCATCTAAGATATTATTTCTGCAAGTATTTGTAGCCATAGTAGCTTTAACTCTTATTTTATCATTAACATCTTTAGCTGCACCCTTTATATCCTTAATTGTTTCTTTACCTGATTTTGGAGCAAGTAAAACTCCACTTAAAGCACCTGCAATTGCGCCAACTGTTACACCAGCAGCTAATGTTTTAGCAGTCTTTTTTTGTGCTTGTCTGATTTTTTCTCTCTTTTTTTGTTCTATTAATTTTGATAAACTCATACAATAACCTCCTCTAATAGTAAAAATATGATAAATTTCTTAAAGTTATTATACTATAATATAAACATGAAATACACCACAAATAAGGGGAATTATAACAATGTTCATATATACTGTATGTAGTTCAAAAAGTACATAAATTGTTTTTTATAGTATTCCATAAATAAAGGGATTAGTGTAAAATAATTATATAATTACGACACAATTTACTTGAATGGAGGGACATTATGGGAAGAAAATTTGGGAGGTATATTAGTATAACAACATTGATGTTGCTTATAATAATGATACCTATCGTTTTGTATAATTATTTTGGGCAAGGGAGAAAAGAAATAGTTGCAGCAGATAAATTTATTCAAAGATTACAAAATGATAATATTATTGAAAAAAATGATATGAATATAAAATTTAAGCTAGAAGAAAAAACAGGTACAGAAAAAAATAAAGAAATATATTCTTTAATAAGTGATAATTATAGAGTAGATTTAGATAAAGATTATAATGTAATTAGTTTTGTAGATAATATTAAATTAAGTAAAATAGTAAATATTAGTTTTAATGAAGCACAAAGCATTGCAAAGGTTTACCTGGAGAAAATGTGTAATGGAGATTATAGAATAAAAGAAGCTAATGATAATAAAGGTGATATAAAAGAAGATTCACCATTTTATTCAATTATTTTTTCTAAGTACGAAGATGGATACCCATATTACGGTGAAGAAGTTATAATGAATATTAATAAAAGTAATGGTAAACTTCAAGGATATGTGAATAAAACTAAAGAAGATAATCATAAAGAGATTAAGATAAAAATTTCAAAAGAAGAAGCAGAAAAGAAAGTATTAAAATCATTTAATGATATTAATAAAGAAGGAAAGATATCTTCAGATACATACTTAGCATTTTTTAACGGAAAGGATGAGTGGGAGAAACCAGAACTTTGTTATGTAATAAATGTATCGAATAGTAAGGACAGCAATATCTATTTTGTAGAGGCAGATTCAGGAAGAATAATAAATACATTTAGTAATATAGTGGAGAAAACTGAAGTGAAATAGTTTGACAAAAAAGTAGGTATTTAAATACCTACTTTTTTTATTAATTCCACTCAGAAACATTTTTAAGCTCAGGTATTGAAGAGGCTTTAAATAAAGGTTCTTTAATACCTGATCTTTTTTGTTCTGTATAATCACGTAATGCAGCAAATGCTTGCTTACTAAGTAGTGCTATAGCAATTAAGTTTACGATAGCCATAAGTCCCATAAATACATCTGCTAAATTCCAAACTATTTCAATTTCTGCAATTGATCCAAAGAATACCATACCTATAACAAAAATTCTGTATACAAATAGATAAGATTTCTTTTCAGTTAAGAATTCTATATTAGATTCTCCATAATAATAGTTCCCAACTATTGAACTAAAAGCAAATAAAAGTATACATATAGCTATAAATGAATTTCCCCATGTACCAACTTCAGCACTTAAAGCCTTTTGAGTAAGTTGAATTCCTGTAATTGATCCATCAGTATAATCAATGCCTGATAAAAGAATTATAAATGCAGTACAACTACAAATAATTATTGTATCTGTAAATACTCCTAATGTTTGAATAAGACCTTGCTTAACAGGATGAGTTACATCGGCTGTTGCAGCTGCATTTGGAGCACTACCCATACCGGCTTCATTTGAGAAAAGACCTCTCTTAACACCCATAAGAAGAGCACCACCTAGTGTACCACCAGCTATCTCTTTAAATCCAAAAGCATTTTCAAATATTAATTTGATTACTGAAGGTACTTCAGTAATATTTAATATTAATATAAAGATTGCAACTGCAATATAAGTTAAGGCCATTATTGGAACTAAAACTTCAGAAACTTTTGCTACTCTATGAACGCCTCCAAATATTACGAAAAGAGTAATTAAAGTTAAGATAATACCAATTATTAATCTATTTGCACCAAAAGCATCTTTAAATGCTAAAGTAATAGTGTTTGATTGAACTGAATTGAATATTAATCCAAAAGCTATTGTTATAAGTATTGAGAATATTATTCCCATCCATCTTTTGTTTAATCCTTTTTCCATGTAATAAGCAGGACCACCTCTGAATGAACCATCTTCATTTTTTTGCTTATAGATTTGAGCTAAAGTTGATTCAATAAAACTTGAAGCAGCACCTATAAGTGCAATTAACCACATCCAGAATATTGCTCCTGGACCACCAACTGATATTGCAATTGCAATACCTGCTAAGTTTCCAGTACCAACTCTTGAAGCTGTACTAATACAGAATGCTTGGAAAGAAGAAATACTTCCTTTCTTTTTCTCCGATGAGAATCCGTCACCTAGCAATCTAAACATTTCTTTTATATACCTAAATTGTACGAATCTAGTTTTTACAGTAAAATAAGCACCTAAGATTAATAATAGTGCTATTAAAATGTACGTCCATAAAATATCATTAAATTGTAAAATAATATCATTTAATATTTTCATTTTTACCTCCCCAAATTATATATAATGTAACAATATAATATAGTTTACAATAAAATTAATAAAAATGCAAGAAAGTATGATAAAAAATTCATACATATACAAATTGTTGAATAAAACAATATAAAAAACATTAAATATACATTTTGCTGCAAGAGAGTATTTTATAAAATTCATATTTTAAAAAATAAAAATAACCATCACAATTTGTGATGGTTATCTTAAAATTAATTATGCTTACTTTTCTGTGAATTTCCACTTAAATTACTACTTGAATTTCCCCTTGGAGTGTTTCCGGCAGAAGTAGTTCCCTGTGTAGGAGTAGTTGGTGGATTAGTTACGTTAACATTATTATTTTCAGTATTAGTATCTGATGGAGATGTATTTTCATTATTGTTAGGTTTATCTTCATCATGTTTATTATCTTTGTCTTTATCTTTATCCTTATCATCATCTTCATCTTGATGATTATTTCTTTGCGGTATTGATGTCATACTATCATATGAAGTTGGAAGTACGTACTTGTAATCAGCAGTTACACTATTTGGATGATCTTTCTTTATAAAGATTCTATTTGTTATTAATCCAGGTGGAGTATTGTCAGTTGCAAGTAGCCCATTAATACTGTTAACTCTAGCACTTACGTGAGTTTCACAGTAGCTTGTTGGTTGAGTTCCATCAATAAACATTTCTGTATGCACTCTATTTCCTCTAGGATCATTTCTACATAAATCAGTTGGAAGTAACCCTGAATCCTTACATACTGAGACTTCAACTATACCAGAAGGTTTTTCAATATCTTTTGTACTTAAACCTTCATTAGCTTTTTTCATTATTAATCCCCAAAGGTTAGAAGCAGTTCTACCAGAACCTCCACCTTTAATTGATGCTTGATTGTCATAACCTACCCAAACAGCACCACTTAAGTGAGGAGTTAACCCTGCAAACCAGTAATCTTTACTATCAGAAGAAGTACCAGTCTTACCAGCAGCTGGCATAGCACCTAAATTAGCTCTTTGTGCATTATAAGTTAAAGGTCCTTTCATCATATCATATACGATATAAGCTGCTTGAGGAGATAGGATTTTTTCTTCTTGCTTTGTACTATCTAGTATTACTTTTCCATTTTCATCAACAACTTTAGTATATAGTCTAGGTTTAACATATACACCGTCATTACCAAATGTACCTATAGCAGATGCCATAATATAGGTGTTACCTCCATCTGGGTTACTTGGTGAATTATCAAATTGTCCTAGTGCGTATGCAGAATAGCCGTAATCTTTATTATGATATTTAAGTCCAAATTTTTCTCCATATGCTAATGAAGTTGCATTGCCAACCATAAATTGTTGAGTTAAAGTAGCACCAACATTACTAGATACTCTTAGAGATTCTCTAAGTGGAATTAATCCTTGATAAGTGTTAGGTGAATTCTTTGGACTTGATGATAACATTGATTTTGGAATAGGTGAATCGTCAACTACGGTAGCAGCAGTTGCTTTTTTAGTATCTATTGCTGGCCCGTATACTGTAAGAGGCTTTGTTGATGAACCTACTGATCTTAGTGCATCATAAGCCCTATTTAAAGATCTAGCTCCTTGGTTACCTCTGCCACCAATCATTGCAATAACTTCACCAGTTCTGTAATCTGTAATTGTAGCTGATGCCTGCAATAAAGGAACACCATCTTTACCAAGTTTATCAGAACCATTTATTCCGTAGTTATTATAATTATTTAATACTTTTTGAGCATAGTCTTGTAAGTTTTTATCCATAGTTGTGTAAACTTTAAGTCCACCAGTTTGGATAAGAGTTTCTACTTGTTCATCAGTATATTTATATTTTTCCTTTAAATCTTTCTTTACTTGATCTACAGCTGGATATATAAAGTCTTCATATGGAAGTCTATAGTCTGTTTTAGATCTTTTAAAGTTAAGTTTTCCAGCATCTAAATCTTTAATTGCTTTATTGTATTGATCTTGAGTAATATAATTATGCTCTAGCATTTTAGATAAAACTGTTTTAGTTCTATTTATATAAATACTAGGATCTTTTTCGTTTCTAGGAGTAAAAGCACTATAAGCTGTAGTTGCTTGAGTTACACCTGCAAGATAAGCACATTGTATAAGACTTAAATCTTGAACATCTTTATCAAAATACATTTGCGCACCAGCTTGTGCACCATAGGCAACTCCCCCTACAGGAAAATGATTTAAGTAAGCTGTTAAAATTTCATCTTTTGTAAGCATTTTTTCAAGTTCTAATGCAAGATACATTTCACTTACTTTTCTCTCAATTGTCTGTTTATTAGTTAAAATAGTATTTTTAACTAATTGTTGTGTTAGTGTAGATGCACCTTGAAGGCCACCTTTTCCAGTTACTACATAAATAGCATCGTTAGCTACTGCGCCAAGTATTCTTTTAACATCAACACCTTTATGCTGATAGAATCTTTCATCTTCTATAGCAACTATTGCATCTTTAAGATTTTGTGGTATTTCATCAGATGTTGCTTTTTGATAGTCTTCTTTACCATGAAGTGAGGCCATAAATTCACCTTTATTATCATAAGCTTGAAGAGTTTGATCAACATTAACAACTTTATTAATATCTATAGGTGGAGTATTTTTCACTATTGCAACCACGTATCCTACACCAATTACTGCTATAGCTAAAAATGCAAATAAAATACTAAGTCCAATCCATTTAAAAATTTTCTTTTTGGATTTCTTAGAAGGTTTTTTATTCGATTTTGATTTTGAATTATTTATTTCTGAAGCTTGGCTATTTTTAATCTTCTTGCCTTTGTTTGTATCCTTTTTCTCTGCCATCTCTTCCTCCCAATCATTTAAAATTAATGAATAATATTCTTACTCATTATAGCATAATTATAATATGAGTAAATCAATAACTCAATAAAAAGGTGTTATATGAAATATTATACAAGAGCACGTAAAAAAAGATATAAATCATTTATAGTTATTATTATAGCCATTTTTATACTTTTTAATCTATTATTAGTTGTTTTTGATAAAAAGGTTATGCCTTCTGTTTTAGCCATATCTGAAACTATGATGAGAGCAGAAGCTGTTAAGACAATTAATCAAGTTAGTATAGATACTTTTGATGAAAAAGTTGCAGGTAAAGAAATAGTAATAATAGGTAAGGATAAAGATAATAAAATAAATTTAATTCAAGCTAATACAGTGTTACTTAATAAGATAACTGGAGAGATATCTATAAAATGTAACGAGAAGTTAGAAGAGTTTGGAGAGAAGGGGATAGAGGTACCACTTGGCTGGATGACTGATAAAAGTATCTATTACAATTTAGGACCTAAAATTACAATAGAGATGGAGCCACTTGGAAATATAGAGACTTCATATGAGTCTGTATTTGAAAGTGCTGGAATTAATCAAACTAGACATAAGATATACTTAAATGTAAAAGCAAGGATAAAAATAATTATACCTATGTATAGTACTGAAATGGAAGTTAATACTCAGATACCACTTTCGGAGACAATAATAGTTGGAGATATACCAGATACAGCTATAGATTTAAAAAAATAAAAAAGTGACAAGTGGATTAATCCACTTGTCACTT
>JBBVGE010000098.1:0-203 GCA_040144665.1 Clostridium perfringens | reverse complement strand
TCTTCTAATTCTTTAACTTGGCTATCAAGCTTTTCCTTTTCAGAAGTTAACTCATCAATAACTTGCTTATCCATACCCATTACTTTGCTTATAGCTTGTACTCTTGATAAGAAGTCACCAATTCCATTAGAATCTAATAAAGCAGTTAAGTAGTTTGCTTGTCCACCACTTTTATATGTTGCTCTTATTCTTTGACCTAAAAC
>JBBVGE010000097.1:0-213 GCA_040144665.1 Clostridium perfringens | reverse complement strand
GAAATTGAGGTAATAGGAAAAGAGGTTAATGCAGATAGTAAGATTATAATGTTACTTCAACATATGGTCTTATCACATCACTATGAGCCTGAATACGGAAGTCCTGTTAAGCCTCTTATACCAGAAGCTGAGATGTTACATTATTTAGATGTAATGGATGCTAGAATGTACGATATGAAAAAGGCAATTAAGGAAACTAAGGAAAATGAATTC
>JBBVGE010000096.1:0-13633 GCA_040144665.1 Clostridium perfringens | reverse complement strand
ACCTAGATAATCTATGCATAGATTATCTAGGTATAATTATATTAGAATATTTTAACAAATACAATACTTTTATCCAATAATATGTTAATTATGTAAAATGAATTTATATTAAGGCATAAATAAAAAACAATATTCATCTTTTATATAAGTGTAAATTCGAACTAGTACTATAATTCTAAATATTATTATTGTAAAATAATAGAAAGAAAAAGGTGGAAAATCCTATAAGGATAGAGTTAATTATATTTAGGAGTGAACTTAAAATATTATGAATAAAAAATATACACTAATAACTGGAGGAACAAAGGGGATTGGATTAGAACTTGCAAAATTATTTGCAAGGGATAAAAATAATTTAATTATAGTAGCAAGAAAAGAAGATGAACTTAAAAGAGTGCAGGGAAGCTTAGAAAAAGAATTTAATATATCAGTTGAAATATTGAAGTTAGATCTTAGTGTGGATAGTTCTTGTGAAAAACTTATAGAATTTGTGGAAGAAAAAAATATAGTTGTGGATAACTTAATTAATAATGCTGGTATAGGAAGCTTTGGATACTTTGATGAAATAGATGTGGATAAAGACATAAAGCTTATAGATATAAACATTATAGCACTAACTAAGCTTATAAAATACTTTTTACCAAAAATGAAAGAGAGAAAATCAGGTGGAATACTAAATATAGCATCAACAGCAGCATTTGTTGGAGGCCCTAAGATGAGTATTTATTATTCTTCAAAAGCATATGTACTTACATTATCAGAGGCACTTTATGAAGAGGCAAAAGAATTTGGTGTTAATGTATGTTGTATTTGTCCTGGACCAGTTAAGACATCATTTCAAGAGAATGCAGGAATTATAAAATCAGAAAAAGCAAAGAGATATTTAATGGATGCAAAGGATGTTGCGAAGGAAGGTTATTATGGATTTAAAAATAAAAAAGCTATTATAATACCTGGATTTAAGAATAAAGTAATGGTTATAGCAACAAAATTTTTACCTAGAAGTATAACGAGAAAAATAATATTTAGTACAAATAAATAGGAGGAATAGGGATATGGGAATTTTTAATGGGTATATTTTAGTTTCAGATATGGATGGAACATTATTAAATGATAAAAGAGTAATTTCAGATGAGGATAAAAAATCAATACAGTATTTTATAGATAATGGTGGATTATTTACAATAGCTACAGGGAGGATGCTTCCAGCAGCTAGTAGATTTGCAAGAGAACTCAATTTAAGTTTACCAATAATTTTATATAACGGAAGTAAGGTTTATGACTATTCAAAAGAGGAGGTCATTAAAGAATATTTTTTAGAGGAAGAAAGAAAAGATGTAATAAACAAAATCCTTAATAGTAGAAATGATGTTGGAATAGAGGTTTATTCAGAAGAAAATATATACATATTTAAAGACTGCACCTATACAAAAAGATTTACAGGCAAAGGATATAACGTAATTTATGATATAGATGATGAGGTATGGAAAAAAAGATGGACTAAGGTTTTAGTTGTAGGTGATAAGGATATATTAGATGAAATGGAAGAAGAATTTAAAGAAAAATATGATAGTGAAATTCCAATAAGAAGTGGTGATAATTTTCTTGAAGTTGTGCCTAGATATACATCTAAAGGTCATGCTCTTAAAGATTTAATAGATGACTATAATTTAAATAATTTAAAGATAGTAACAGTAGGGGATAATATGAATGATAAAGAACTTATAGAAGAAGCTCATTATGGTTTTGTAGTTAATAGTGGTAATGAAAAGTTAAAATTAAATACTAATTACATAGCTCCAAGCAATAATGAAAATCCTATTACTTATATTATAAAATTTATAGAAAAAATATCAGATAATAAAATTAATTTATAGGTAATATCATATTAAAATTAAGAAATGGAGAATGTTGATATGTTTAATAAGTGTGATAATTATTTAAGAAAATCAAATATATACTATACAATCAATGTATGTATTGTATTTTATATTTCAGTATTAATAATTTTAAATTATATGGTTTCAATCAATTTACAACACTCATTATTTAGTATAGTATTTTTAGGTTGGTGTATAAAATATTTTTTAAAATATAAAAGAAGTTTAGAATTGATAAGTTTGTTAGAGTTTATTGCTTGTCTAGGAGCTTTTATAGGATTATTAATTTTAATGTTTACATAGTATAAGAAGGATAGTTATTTCTTTAATATTAATGTTTATTTTATGGAAACTTGTAAAAAATTCAAAAAAATCTCTCCTTACGGAGAGATTTAAAAGTTCTATCATTAAATTAAGCCTTGATCTACTAGGAACTTATGTGCAACTTCTTCCGGAGATTTGCCAAGTTCGTCTACTTGATAGTTAAGATCAATCATAGTCTTTTCATCAATTTTGCCTTTTAATGAATTGAATATATCCTTAAGCTCTGGGTGTTCTTCTAAAGTTTCATTATTAACTAAAGGTACTGCGTTATAAGGTGAAAAGAAACCTTTATCATCCTTTAATACCTTAAGCTTAAATTTCTTTAAAAGCCCATCAGTTGAGAATGCATCAACTACTTGAGATTCATTATTGGCTAGAGCTGAATATCTAAGGCTTCCATCCATTGCCTTAACATTTTTAAAACTCATATTATAGAATTTAGATAATCCAACTAATCCATCATCTCTGTTTTCAAACTCTATTGTTGGAGAAAATACAAGATCTTTACTATGTTTAGCTAAATCAGATAGTGTATTTATTCCATACTTTTCAGCAACTTCAGGCATCATAGCTAATGTATATGTGTTATTAAATCCAATTGGATCTAATAAAGTTAATCCGTATTTACTACTCATAACATCTTTTATATGATTATAAGATTTAGTCGCATCCTTTATCGGTTGTTCTTTCATTACACTTAATAAAAGTGTACCAGTATAATCAACGTACATATCTAAATCGCCAGATTGAACAGCTCCAAATGCTACGGATGTACCACCAAGATTAAGTTTTCTCTCTACATTTAAATCTGTTTTAGCCTCAACTAAATCAGCATACATATTTCCAAGTATAAGTTGTTCTGTATAGTTCTTTGAACCAATAGTTATAGTATCTTTCTTACCTACAAATATTGAGTTAAATGCTGTAAATAGAACTAATATAGCAAGTATAGCTCCAACTACTTTTAGTACAATAGTGTTTCTTCTTGGAGACGTAGGATTTAATCCTGCTGGAGTAACAGCAAGCTCTATTTTACCAAATATATAGTCTACTATTAAAGCAAGTATACAAGCAGGTATAGCACCAGCTAATATCATATTGTTATTAACAGTTTGAACTCCTGAGAATACTAAGTATCCAAGACCACCAGCACCTATAAATGCAGCTAGTGTCATAAGACCAACAGCAGTAACAGCTGAGATTCTAACACCTGCCATTATTATTGGAAGTGCAAGAGGTAATTGAATTTTAAATAAAGTCTGATTTCTTGTAAGACCAATGCCCTTAGCTGATTCTAAGATTACTGGATCAATACTTGTAAGACCTGTATAAGTATTCTTAACAATAGGTAATAAAGAATAAATTACTACCATGAATATTGCAGGAGTACTACCTATACCAAGTATAGGAATAAGAAGTCCAAGTAATGCCATTGATGGCACTGCTTGAATTAGATTTACAAAACCTATTATAGGTTTTCTAAGAAATGACACTCTAGATACTATTATTCCAAGTGGAACACCAACTAATATAGCAATTAAAATAGCAGTAAGTGTTAATGAAATGTGTTGAACTAAAAGATCAAGTATTTGATTCTTTTGTGAAATTATAAACTGAAAGAAACTATCCAAGAACACTCACCTCCATCTCAAGGAATTGTTCACTTAAGACTGAAAGTAAACTACTTCTAGTTATCAATCCAACTAATTTTTTAGATGAATTAGTAACTGGAACATATCCAACTGAATGTTCATTCATCTTAGCTAAAATATCTACTAAATTATCATTTTCATTTACAGTAAGAGGTTCTTTGCTCATAATCTTTTCTAAATGTGTAGATTTATCATGAGTAGATTTAATATCTTTTACTGTAACTATACCCTTTAATATATTATCCTTATCAACAACTAAAAGACTATCAACTTTACTAGTTCTCATTATTTCTATACCTTGAAGTATAGTTCTTGCTCCCTTAACTGCAACTGGGTTTTTAATCATAATATCATTAGCTTTAATAAACTCTGGATTGTTCCAAACTCTATCAGAACCAATGAAATCTCTAATGAAATCATCAGCAGGATTTCTAAGTATATTTTCAGGTGTATCATACTGAGCTACTTTTCCGTTCTTCATGATACAAATCTTATCCGCTATTTTTAGTGCTTCATCCATATCGTGAGTAACAAATATTATTGTTTTCTTTAATTCTTCATGAAGAGAAAATAATTCTTCTTGAAGAGAAGTACGAGTTATTGGATCTAGTGCACTAAAAGGCTCATCCATAAGAATAATCTCTGCATCAGTAGCAAATGCTCTTGCAACCCCAATTCTTTGCTGTTGTCCTCCACTAAGTTCTGATGGATACTTATTTAAATAAGTATCTGGATCAAGTCCTACCATATTTAAAAGTTTTACGGTAGCTTCTTCTATATCCCCAATAGATTTTTCCTTTTTAAGTTTTGGAATAAGCTCTATATTTTCTTTTATAGTTAGGTGTGGAAATAATCCAGTGTTTTGTATTACATAACCAATTCTTCTTCTAAGATCTATAGTATTTTCTTTAGATAGTGGTTTGCCATCAATAAAGATCTCGCCAGAAGTTGGTGTAATTAATTTATTTATAAGTTTAAGTGTTGTAGTTTTTCCGCAACCACTTGATCCTATTAAAACAACCAAACTACCACTTTCTATTGAAAGTGAAATATCATCTAATATCATTCTATTGCCTAATTTTTTTGATACGTTTTTTATCTCTATCACAAAAAAGCCCCCTTTTCGACAACTGACAACTTAATAATTAAATTAAAGTTGTTAGAAGTGATTATATCATTAAAGTTCATAAATTTCAAATAAAATTCATTAATATAATTAATTTTATTAATTATATTATTTGATTAAAAAGAATATTTTATTATAAAAAGTATAAAAAAGAAGGTTACCTTTAGTAACCTTCTTTAAAATATTTAAGCTCTAAATATAACCTCTTCTCTTGAGAACATATATTTAGCAAATAAAACAGCAGCAACTACATAAACTATATGCCAACCAACTACTATTCCTATATGAGTAGGATTATAAACACCTACCATAACTTCCTTCATAAGTGCAACTGAATTTGCAACTGGAATATTAAATATAAGCATAGATGTATTTTTTGCATCCATAAATACAGGAACATATGAAAGAATCATAAATGGCATTACAAGTCCAGATAAATAAGTCCCAGCTTCTTTAACTGATTTTGCATATAAGCTAACACAAGTTTCTAATGAACAAATTGCAATCAATAATAAGAATGATATTAATAGTATAAGTGTTATACTTGTTGCATTTAATCCCAGCGAGAATCCTTCTTCAAGACCCGGTATATTTTGCATAGCAAAGTACATAGAACCAAGGCTTAATATAAGTGCTAAAGCTGATACTATACTCATTGCAACTATTTTGCCCCATAAAAGAGCACTTCTATTACATGAAGTTGAAAGTAGTGGCTCTAAAGTATTTCTTTCCTTTTCTCCAGCACCTAAATCTGCAGCTATTGCAAGGGTTGGTGAAATCATAAGTATTACTATTAATGATGGAATCATTCCTAAGAAGCCGTTAGTTGCACCATTTCCAGTACTATCACTTAATCCAGATTTAACATGTAATAAAAATGGTGTAAGAGATGCTTTATCAATTCCTTTAGCTTTTAATTTCTCGTCAACTATATTATCTGATAAGCCTCCTAATAATTCTTTAACTACATTTGAAGCAATAGCTGAATTATTAGAGTTCTCATCAACTGATACTGTGATATCTAACATCTCACCTTTATTAACTCTTTCATCAAAATTGTTTGGGATAGATACAATAAGTTGAATATCACCATTTTGTAGTGCTTCTGTAGGGTTATCAACGTCTTTTATATTTATATTTTTTTGAGATTTAAGTAAATTTGCAGCACTAGAATTTACGTCACCTTCAAGACATATATTTATATTTTCTGTTGCTTTTTTTGCTGTACTTTCCATACCTTTAAACATAACGTTAAATATTATTGGAAAAACTAATATTGGAAGTAATATAGAAAATAAAATAGTTTTCTTATCACGGAATATATCTTTAAGCTCTTTCTTTAAAACGATCATAAAATTACTCATGGCTATTACCTCCAATTAAAGATACAAAAACATCTTCTAAATTATCATTATTATATTTTGTCTTAAGGTCGTCTATTGAGCAATTTTCTATAAGTTTACCTTTATTTATAATAACAACTCTATCACAAAGTTTTTCAACTTCTGACATAGAGTGGCTAGAGAAGAGTATAGTCTTACCTTCTTCTTTACAGCTCAGTATAAAGTCTTGAATTGTTCTTGCAGCAGTAACATCAAGTCCTGTAGATGGTTCATCAAATAACATAACACTTGGACTATGGACTATTGAACGTGCAATTGATACCTTTTGCTTCATACCCCTTGAAAATTTTGATACTCTTTTATTGATATACTCATCCATTTGAAATCTTTTAGATAGTTCATCAATTCTTTTATCAGCTTCTTTATTGTCTATGCCATAAAGATTTGCAAAATATCTTATATTTTCTCTTGCTGTTAATCTGTCATATAGACCTACATCTCCTCCAAAAAGGATTCCTATTTCTTTTCTTACTTTAGTAGGGTCTATAGAAGCTGAATAATTATTTACTATAGCTTCACCTGAAGTGATTTTTAGCATAGTAGATATCATTCTAAGAGTAGTAGTTTTACCAGCACCATTTTCTCCTAAGAGTCCAACTATTTCACCCGGATTTACAGTGAATGTGATGTCATTAACAACAGTGTTTTTCTTAAATGTTTTGGTTAAATTTTTTACCTGTAACATGTATTTCCCCCCCTTTTAATGTTTTCATGTAATATATTACCATATTTTAGTGGTTAAGGAAATTATACTATTATAAAAAACTGTTGTAAATAGTATTTAATAACTTTTTAAACAATATTAACATCTATTTTAACAAGTATATATAATTGAGAGTAATTTAAATAAATTCCTTGACATGGAAATCGTCATAAATTAAAATAAGAAAAAAGAATAAATTTGAAGTTAAGGTACACTTTAAATTGGTCCTGTGAGGCCAGAAAGGAGTATGCAACTATGTTATTAAGAAATATGAATATCATAGCTTTGTCTTTAAAGATAAATTTAAATAACGATGAACATACGAGGATAATAAGGAGAGCAATTTAAAATGTTGTGGTCTCTTTATTGTCCTTTTTTTTATAAGTAATTTTAGGGATTTATCTTTTAAAGTGTATTTTTAGCAATTAACTAATAGTTTAGAGGAGGGCTAAGCATGAAAGCAAAGCTTATATTAGAAAATGGTATGGTCTTTGAAGGAAATCCATTTGGATACCTAAAAGAAAATGTAGGAGAGGTAGTTTTTACTACAGGAATGACTGGATATCAAGAAGTTTTAACTGATCCATCATATTATGGTCAAATAGTTACAATGACATATCCTTTAATAGGAAACTATGGAGTTAATTTAGAGGATGTTGAGTCAAGTAAGCCACAGGTTAAAGGGTTTATAGTTAGGGAAAAATGCAATATGCCAAATAACTTTAGATGTGAATTAACTTTAGATGATTATTTAAAACAAAATAAAATAATAGGTCTTGAAGGAATAGATACAAGAGCGCTAACTAAGATATTAAGAAACAACGGAACAATGAAAGGAATAATTGTTTTAGACGATTCTAAATTAGAAGATGTTAGTGAAAAATTAAATAGCTTTTCAAATAAAGAAGCAGTACATATCGTTACTACAAAGAAAAAGTATGAGATCCCTGGAGAAGGAAAGCATGTAGCGATAATAGATTATGGAATAAAGCAAAATATAATAAGATGCTTCAAAAAGAGAGGATGCAGACTTACTGTATTCCCATCAAGTGTATCAGCAGAGGAAGTTCTTAGTGTGAATCCAGATCTAGTATTTGTATCAAATGGCCCAGGAGACCCTCAAGATTTAGAATATGAAATACAGACAATAAAAAATATAATAGGAAAGAAACCTATAGTTGGAATATGTTTAGGGCATCAACTTTTAGCATTAAGCTTAGGTGGAAATACAACTAAATTAAAATTTGGACATAGAGGTGGAAACCATCCAGTAAAAGATTTAGAAACAGGAAAAGTACACATAACCTCACAGAATCACGGATATGTAGTAGATAGTATGCCAGAAGATGTAGAGGCAACTCACATAAATATAAATGATGGAACTATTGAAGGATTAAAGCATAAAACAATGCCAATATACTCAGTTCAATTCCATCCAGAGGCGTCAGCAGGTCCAAAGGATTCTGAATATATATTTGATAGATTCTTAAATTACGCACTATAAGATTATTAGGAGGTTTAAAGTTATGCCATTAAATAAAGATATAAAAAAAGTATTAGTTATAGGTTCAGGCCCAATTATAATAGGTCAAGCTGCTGAGTTTGATTACTCAGGAACTCAAGCTTGTCAAGCTTTAAAAGAAGAAGGAATAGAAGTTGTATTAATAAACTCAAATCCTGCAACTATAATGACAGATAAAGAAGTAGCGGATAAAGTTTATTTAGAACCGCTAACTTTAGAGTTTGTTGAAAAAGTAATAAAAAAAGAAAATCCAGATAGCTTACTTGCAGGAATGGGTGGACAAACAGGTCTAAACCTAGCAGTAGAGCTTTATGATGCTGGAATTTTAGATAAATATAACGTAAAAGTAATAGGTACATCTATCGAATCTATAAAAGAAGGTGAAGATAGAGAACTATTTAGAGATATGATGAATAGAATCAATGAGCCAGTTATACAAAGTGATATAATAACTGACTTAGAGGCTGGAATGGCTTTTGCAAACAAGATAGGATACCCAGTTATAGTAAGACCTGCTTATACACTAGGAGGAACTGGGGGAGGTATTGCTGAAACTGAAGATGAATTAAAAGAAATACTAGAATCAGGATTACAGTTAAGTACTATAGGTCAAGTTCTTTTAGAGAAATCAGTTAAGGGTTGGAGAGAAGTTGAGTATGAAGTAATGAGAGATTCATACGGAAACTGTATAACTGTATGTAACATGGAAAACATAGATCCAGTTGGAATACATACAGGAGATAGTATAGTTGTTGCACCATCTCAAACATTATCAGATAAAGAATATCAGATGCTTAGAACAGCATCAATTAATATTATAAATGCTGTAGGAATTGAAGGTGGATGTAATGTACAATTTGCTCTTCATCCAGAAAGCTTTGAATATGCAGTAATAGAAATAAATCCAAGAGTTTCAAGATCATCGGCATTAGCATCAAAAGCAACAGGTTATCCAATAGCAAAACTTGCAGCAAAGATAGCACTTGGATATGGATTAGATGAAATTAAAAATGCAGTTACACAAAAAACATATGCATGTTTTGAGCCAACACTTGATTATGTTGTATGTAAAATACCAAAGTGGCCTTTTGATAAATTCTTTAGTGCAGATAGAGCACTTGGAACAAAAATGATGGCAACTGGAGAAATAATGGCTATAGGAGCTAACTTTGAGCAAGCGTTCTTAAAAGGAATAAGAAGTTTAGAAATAGGAAGATATTCATTAGACTTTAAAAAGTTTAGGGATTTAAGTATGCAAGAATTAAAGGAAAGAGTAGTTACTCCAGATGATGAGAGAATATTTGCACTTGCAGAAATGCTTAGAAGAGACTATAGAGTTGAAAGAGTATCACAAATAACTGGAATAGATAGATTCTTTGTAGATAAAATAAAGTGGATAGTAAATGAAGAACAAAGATTAAAATTAAGTCACATAGAAGATTTAGACAAAGAATGGTTATTAAACCTAAAGAAAAAGGGGTTCTCAGACAAGGCAATTGCAGACTTCTTAGAGGTTAGTCCAGAGGATGTTTATAGATTAAGAAATATATGGAATATAAAACCTTCATATAAGATGGTTGATACTTGCGCAGGTGAATTTGAAGCCTTATCACCATACTATTACTCAACTTATGAACAGTACGATGAAGTTACTGTAAATAATGATAGAAAAAAAGTAATAGTTATAGGTTCAGGTCCAATAAGAATAGGTCAAGGTGTTGAGTTTGACTATGCATCTGTACATTGTGTAAAATCACTTAAAAATATGGGAATAGAAACTATTATAGTTAACAATAACCCAGAAACAGTAAGTACAGATTTTGATATATCAGATAAATTATACTTTGAACCACTAACAGAAGAAGATGTACTTAATATAGTAGAAAAAGAAAACCCAGATGGAGTAATACTTCAATTTGGTGGACAAACTGCAATAAAACTTGCAAATTTCTTAAAAGAAAAAGATATACCAGCACTTGGAACTACAGCAGATCAAATAGATATGGCTGAAGATAGAGAAAAGTTTGATGAATTATTAGAAGAACTTGGAGTTTCAAGACCTAAAGGTAAAGGTGTATGGTCACTAGAAGAAGGTCTAGAAGAAGCGAGAAGACTTGGATTCCCAGTACTTGTTAGACCTTCATATGTACTGGGTGGTCAAGGTATGGAAATAACTCATGATGAAGAGGAATTAACATACTACCTTAAAAATGCATTTATAAAAGATACTAAAAATCCTATATTAATAGATAAATATTTAATGGGTAGAGAAATAGAAGTAGATGCAATATCAGATGGAGAAGATATATTAATACCAGGAATAATGGAACACTTAGAAAGAGCAGGGGTGCACTCAGGGGATAGTGTTACTATGTACCCAAGTCAAAATATAAGTGATGAAATCAAGGGGAAAGTATTAGAATATACTAAGAAGCTCGCTTTAGCAATAGGAATAAAAGGAATGATAAATATACAATTTATCGAATTTGAAGGGCAATTATATGTAATAGAAGTTAATCCAAGAGCATCAAGAACAGTGCCATATATAAGTAAAGTATCTGGAGTACCTATAGTAGACCTTGCAACAAAGGCTATGCTTGGATATAAAATTAAGGATTTAGGTTATGGAGTAGATGTTTATAAAGAGCCAGAACTTGTATCAGTTAAGGTTCCAGTATTCTCAACTCAAAAGCTTCCAAATGTAGAAGTATCATTAGGACCAGAAATGAAATCTACAGGAGAAGTTCTAGGAATAGGTAGAAATATAGAAGAAGCTTTATATAAAGGATTTGTTGGAGCTAGTATGTTCCCAGGAATGGAAAAAGGAAAGATACTTGCAACAATTAAAAATCATGACAAAGATGAATTCTTAAAAATGGCAGTAGAACTTTCAAAACTTGGATACAAGTTTGTATCAACAGAAGGAACTTGTAAGCTTTTAAGAGAGCATGGAGTCTCAGCTGAAGAAGTAAGAAAGTTAAATGAAGAAAAGCCAAATATATTAGATGTTGTTAAGAATAAGGAAGTAGATTTAGTAATTAATACACCAACTAAAGGTAATGATTCAAAGAGAGATGGATTCTTAATAAGAAGAGCAGCTGTAGAGAGAAATATAGGTGTTATAACAGCCCTTGATACATTAAAGGCTATTATAGATGTTAAGAAGAAGCATTTTGAAAATGAGAGCAATTTAGAAGTTTTCAATATAGCTGAATTTTAGAATAGAATTATAAAAAAAAAGACTACACCTACCTTAATATAAGAGAGTTTATTATTATATTTATAGTTTTAAAAATTATAAATATTTAGGGATAATAAACTCTCTTTTTTTAGTTATTAAGTAAATTTATAAAAATAAAAAAATAATTAGGAATAATTAGAAAATGGGTACATATATTGTTAACATAAGAGAAAAATATGTTGACAGGCGAACCTCCGTTCGATAAAATGTAATCAAACGTATGTTCGTACAGAAGGAGTGTTATTTATGAGATCAGATTCAAGCGTTTTTGTAAAATTAAACTATAAAAGTATGGGTGAAAGTAATAGCTTAATTATTGATAGACAAGGAAACTTTGGAAGTTCAAAAAAATATTTAATGTGTGCAGGAAAATATGATAAGAATGGATGGACTATAGTTTTCAAGGCTAGAGACTTTAAAGAAGCTGAGGAGATAGTAAATAATAATCCTTTTAGACACGGCAAGGGATATTCAGCTAGTATGTATAAGCATTAATATAAAAATAAAAGGATATCATTATAATAATGTATCCTAAAGTTACTGAGTTACATGTTTTACACGAGTTATAGAAATATCTAGATTATTAATCAAATTAATTATAGATCCAACTTCATTTATTTTATTTATACTTTGTAGTACCTTAATATTTGGTCTAAGTGGATGATTTAAAAAAGTTTTTTGAACTAATCCTATGTCACCATTGCTAAGTTCTACAATAGTTCCATATGGATAAGGTACCATTACATTTGAAAATGTAGTAGCTAATTTAGAATCAAATAGTTTATTAGTATTTTGTATTATGTAATGAAGAGCATCACTAGCATAAAGGGGACTTCTATATGATCTATTAGATGTTAG
This sequence comes from Clostridium perfringens, assembly GCA_040144665.1. Taxonomy (GTDB): domain Bacteria; phylum Bacillota; class Clostridia; order Clostridiales; family Clostridiaceae; genus Clostridium; species Clostridium perfringens_A. Next base: position 924 of record JBBVGE010000096.1, on the reverse strand, counting down.
TGCATCGTATACATCGGCAATGCACACTACTTTAGCTAACAAATCAATTTTAGATGCATTTAATCCATAGGGATATCCTAAACCGTTAACCTTTTCATGATGTTGAAGCGCAATAAGTTTACTTCTATGAGGAATGTTATCTAATTGAAGAAGATAATCATAGCCTTTAGAAGGATGATCCTTAATTATTTTAAATTCATCAGTAGTTAATGGTCCTTCTTTTGATATTATAGCTTTAGGTACAAAAACCTTACCTATATCATGTAGTATGGAACCAATAAATAATTCTTTTAAGTCTTCCTTTTGGAGATTTAGTGCTATACCTAAAATTAAAGAAAATATAGCAACTCTAACTGAGTGATTATATGTATAGTCATCCATGTTCTTTATATCTAATAATGCTGTCATTACAGTTTTATTAGCCGTTAAATCCTTCAAAATATCATTTGCTAACTTAGAAATATTTTCATTGCAGAATGTTTCCTTTATTATATTAGAAGATTTTTTGCAGATATCAGGAATAATCAAATAATTAATATGTAAATCACTATATAGGTCTTTTATATAGATTTTAGATATATTTTTATCAATTAATTTCTTTAATAAATTATCAGTTAATAAGACTTCAGATTTAAGTATTAGGCTTCCGTCTTTATCATATAAATTTTTTCCAAGAAAAGATCCTGGTTTTACACATTCAATAGGGACAAGTCTCATGATAAACACCTCAAATAATTTAATTAATAAAATTATACTATAAGCATTAAAACAAATTCTATAAATTACATAAAGTTTGCATTTAATAAATTACTAAATAAAGTTACAACAAAAAGACTAGAAGAACCTAGTCTAAGTTTGAGGATAAAAGAACTTTTTATTTTATGAAAAGTTCTTTTATCTTTTAATTATAAATTTTTTTATAAA
>JBBVGE010000095.1:0-211 GCA_040144665.1 Clostridium perfringens | reverse complement strand
ACGTCTTTCTCTTGCTTCTTTTCTGTCTGCCTTTTTGAACATAAGGTTCACTCCTTTCTATATTAGTATTTATTATTTACCAGTTTTACCTTCTTTTCTTCTTATAACTTCATCAGAGTACTTGATTCCTTTACCTTTGTATGGTTCAGGTTTTCTCCATGATCTGATGTTAGCAGCAACTGCTCCAACTTTTTCTTTATCGATACCTTCA
>JBBVGE010000094.1:0-824 GCA_040144665.1 Clostridium perfringens | reverse complement strand
AGCTAACGTTGAAAACTTCGAAGGTAAAGTTGTTGCTGAGCCTGCAAGAGAAGATATAGACGTACCAGTTAACGAGACTCTAATCGTCGAGTTATACAGCAAATAATAATTATTGATCTTAAGAGTACTTTTACAATTGGATCAGTTGCCCTCATAAGGTTGCCATTTTAATATTAAGGAGGGTTTTTAAATGTTAGAAATAGAAAAGCCAGTAATTCAATGTGTTGAATCAAACGATAACGGAACATATGGTAAGTTTGAGATAGAACCATTAGAAAGAGGTTATGGAATAACTCTTGGTAATGCATTAAGAAGAATATTACTTTCTTCTTTACCTGGAGTGGCTCCAACTTCAGTTAAAATAGATTCAGTTCTTCATGAGTTTTCAACAATAACAGGTGTTAAAGAAGATGTTACAGAGATAATCTTAAATCTTAAAATGTTAGCACTTACTATGGAAGGTGAAGGACCAAAAACTATTTATATTGATGCTCAAGGACCAGGTGTTGTTACTGGAGCAGATATAAAAACAGATGGTGATGTAGAAGTTGTAAACAAAGATCTACATATCGCTACATTAGACAACGATGGTAAGTTATATATGGAAATCGTAGTTAATAGAGGAAGAGGATATGTTACTCAAAACAAAAATAAAACAGAAGATCTTCCATTATCAGCTATTGCTATAGATTCTATATACACTCCTGTAAAGAGAGTTAATTTCTCTGTTCAAAATACAAGAGTTGGTCAAATTACTGACTATGATAAACTTACATTAGAAATTTGGACTAATGGAACTATAAGAATAGAAGAAGCGATTTCAT
>JBBVGE010000093.1:0-202 GCA_040144665.1 Clostridium perfringens | reverse complement strand
AATTTTTCTAATATCATTTCTATCCATTAAAGTTATTACAGAACCTAAATATTCACCCTTTTTCATAATAGGTTGTATAGTTACAAATACCTTCTTCCCCTGAAGTATAATTTCTTTCATTTCTACAGGTTTATTTTCTTGTTTTTGCACAGAATCCTTATTAGTTTCTTTCTCTACTTTATTATTTTCAACTGGCTTTTCT
>JBBVGE010000092.1:0-36469 GCA_040144665.1 Clostridium perfringens | reverse complement strand
AAGCTTAAAGTAAATATATTTACTTTAAGCTTTTTTATTTAATAAACAGTTACTAACCAATTATTAATTTTGCTACTGATTGACCAATTACAACTCCTATAAGACTTAAAAATAAATTTAAGAATAAATTTATTATACCTAAATGTATTTTTCCATTTGTAATAAGAGTAATAGATTCTAATGAAAAAGTTGAGAAAGTTGTAAGACCTCCAAATACACCTGTTGTTATAAACAATTTTGCCTTTGGAGACACTAAATCTGCTAAACTAAGCTGAACAATGAATCCTATAAGTATAGCTCCTACAACATTTACTATTAGAGTTCCATAAGGTATAGGATTTTTAAAGTTCCTTGTAAAAAAATCTGATATTATATACCTTGTTGCCGCTCCAATAAATCCTCCACATCCTACTATTAATACTAGTATTCCTTTCACTAAAGCATCTCCTTCCTAATTTTTAATTATTATTTCTTTTAATTATCTTTATCTACTAAAATAAAGTATATTTCTATTAAAACTTTAATAAAATCAATAAGAATATCTGATATTATAGCACAAACTATATTTCAAAAAGAATATATTTCACAAAGATTTAATATACTAATTTTTATGATCTTCCTTTTTAAATTTTATAATTTAGTAATATATACTTAATTTAGAAACTATACAAAATTTAAGAGCCTATATAAAATATATAAGCTCTTAGATTTACATAATAATATCATAGATATATATTATCCTATTTATCTAAACTTATATTATATGCCTAATAATAACTTTAAACATATGATATAAACTTAGAGTTTAAAAATTCTAATCCCAGTAAGCTTTTTCACCTAATAACATATCATCTAATCCCTTTAATTGTTGTTCTGGTGTAGTCTTTATAGAGAAAATACTATCAAGAACTTTAAGGATTATATATGTTGCTACGAATGAATATACTGCAACTAAAGCTGCTCCAAATAATTGAATCAAGAATTGATGACCACTGGCTGATACTCCATTAACTGAAGCACTTGCAAGTATTCCAATTAATATACTTCCAGTAAATCCACCCATTCCATGTACTCCCCACACATCTAATGCGTCGTCCCATTTCATTTTGTTTTTTAATGATATACATAATGAACATACTATAGCTGCTACTATTCCTATTATTACCGCAGCCCAAGGTTCTACATATCCTGCACAAGGTGTTATTGTTGCAAGTCCTGCTACTGATCCTGTTAAAAGATCTGTAAATGCAATTCTTCCATTTTTGATTTTTACAATTATCATCCAAGCTACCATAGCTACTGCTAATGCAACTGCTGTATTTACGAAGGCTGTTGCTGCTAATTGATTTGCTGCTAATGCTCCACCTGAATTGAATCCAAACCATCCAAACCATAGTAATCCTGTACCAATTGCAACTATAACAAGATTATTTGGATCTGTTTTTTCACCTGGTTTCATTACTCTCTTCCCAAAGAATAATACACAAGCTAAAGCTCCAAATCCTGCACTAGTATGAATTACCGTACCTCCGGCAAAGTCAACAAATCCCATTTTAGCAAGGAATCCACCTCCCCATACCCAGTGGCATACAGGTATATATATTAATATTGTCCAAACTATTAAAAGCCATATATAACCTTTTATATTTATTCTACCTGCAAATGCACCTGTCATAAGTGGTGCTGTTATAACACAGAACATTAATTGGTATACGAAGAACATAAGAAATGGTATAGTTGCTCCATGCATTGCATTTGCATATACTCCTACATTCCTAAGAGCAAAGAAATCTCCTATATTTCCTATAATTCCAAAATGATCTGCTCCAAAAGCTAAACCAAATCCACCAAAAATCCATATTACAGTCACTATTCCCATTGATATAAATGACTGCATCATAATTATTAAAACGTTCTTTTTTCTTACTAATCCACCGTAGAAAAATGCAAGTCCTGGTGTCATTAAGCACACAAGAGCAGTACATATAATCATAAAGGCTGTATCTCCATTATTAATAACATGTCCCATCAGTGTTTACCTCCTTCTTAATAAGTAATATTTGTGTAAATGTACCTATTCAGAGATAAATAATTTTCTTATAACAAAATACACATATATACAATACTTTTATATATATTATGTAAAGTCATAACTAATCTTAACTATAAATCCACTTACATCTTAATTTGATATACTCGCATTTATATATAAGATGAATAACTTATTTTATCTCTAAATTCATAAATACTACTAGATACATATACATAACTCCTCTAAAATTTTATTTTTTAAAGTACGTTTTTCTATAGAATAAATCTATTTACCTCATTTGTAATTGACGATTATCATTAATTTATAATCTTTTACAAAGTTAATATTTATGTTTTTTTATACTCAGATAGTTCTTAAATTTTATTAAAATCACAAATTCTATCTTTAAAACAACATATATTTAAATCAACTTTAAAATTACTTCTAATTATCTTCATTTTATATATAGTGTATTAAAAAAAGAGAACCAAATTTATTGATTCTCTCCCAAAATATTATGTAATATAATTATTTATAATTATTAAATTCCACATAATTTGTTATTGCAACAATTACAACCTAGTTCTTTTTTCATATATTCTATGTCTGTGATTACCATATGTTTTTTTTCGTATTTTACTAAATCATCTTCTTTTATTATTTTTAATATCCTACTTATAGTTTCAGGAGTAGTTCCAGTGTATTCTGCTAAATCAATATTTGATAACTTTACAGGTATCTTTATTCCACTATTAACTTTAACTCCATAACTATTACTAAACCTTATTAAAATTGAAAACAGAGCATTTCTTTTTGTATTAAACAATAAATCTCTCATCTGAAGATAATTTTTTTGCGACATAAGATTGTTATAATAAAAAAAATCACGCCATATCTCTTTATCAAAATTTTCTTCTTCAAATGGAATTATTCCTATCGTACAATTACTCTTTGCTTCAGCTCTAAAAAGAGAGATAGAATTATTGTCATCTAGAAATTGTGGTAATAATATATTAGGAGCTTTATAGTAACCTACTGTAAACTCTTTAGAATTTGGTAATATATGAGTAAGCTTATACTCCCCCTCAAATATTATTATTACATTATTTCTACTAATCCCCTGAGTGAATAACATTTTATTGCTAGGAATAACTATTTTTCTTTTAACTAATGGGATTAACTTTTCTACTAAATTATTCGTAAATTCTTGCATAATCATAAGAAACACTCTCTTCTTTGTTGTAGTTTTATTCTAGTTTAATTTAACAAAACATCATTTTTCATTCAAGCATTTTTTTCTTTAATTTCTTTTATTTTACATACAGTTAAGTAATTATAAACATTGTTAGATTTTTATTCATATAGTAGTTTTATTTATCACATTTGTTAGATAAATTATAACTAACTAGTTTAAAAGCTTCTATTTATTTTATTAGTTTATATTATAAATCTACATTATAATTAAAATAAACTTCTAAAATATAATTTATATACCGTTCCTTTTTCTGTATCCGTAAGCTTTATACTTCCATTATGCTTTTCAATTATAGCCTTTGTTATTGCAAGTCCTATACCAGTACCTCCTGTAGATGAATTTCTAGACTCATCTTCTCTAACAAATGCATCAAATATTCGCTTTCTTATATCTTTATTTATTCCTTTTCCATCATCTGAAATTATTATCTCGATTCTATCATCAATCTTTCTAGTAATAACACTTAAGGTAGTTCCTTTATCATTATATTTGATACTATTATCAATTAAATTACTAATAGCTCTTGTAAATTTCACTTCATCTAAATCTACTAAATACTCATCTTCTGATATTTCAAAATTATAATTAAACTCTTTTAATTCAAGCTCTACAATATAATCAGCAACTATTTCTCTTAATGCTTCATTAATATCTATTCTCTTTATATTTAACTTATAGTCTGTACTCTCTAATAATGATAAATCAAATAAATCCATTATTATTTTATTAGCTCTTTTAGAATTTTTACTAATAATATTTAAATATTCATTTCTCTCTTCATCTGATAATTTATTATTTTTATCAGAAAGTATTTCACTATATCCAAGTACTGCTGCTAATGGATTTTTTAAATCATGTGATATATGAAGTATAAGCTTATTTCTTTCCCTTTGAAGTCTTTCAATTTCATCTTTCTCTTCTTTTATCGTATTACTCATTATGTTAAATCCATTAGCTAATTCTTTAAACTCATTATCTCTTTTTACAACTATTTGATTTCCATAATGTCTATTAGTTATATCTCTCATGCCTTCATTTAAAACTTTTATAGGCTTTATAAATCTCCTTGCAGTAACCTTTGCAAAGATATATATTAGTCCTAATAATATTAGTATATCTACAACACCTAATACTAATAGCTGAGTTTTAATATTACCACCTGCATAAAATTTATTATAGAAATTTATACTTTGATATGGAACTCCAAATACAATTAGTTTGTTTTCATCCTGTAAAAATTTATAGAAAATAGAATACTCCTCTCCATCTTCACTTTTAATCATTTTATTGTCTAACTGAATACTCATAAGACTTTCTAGTTCTTTCAAATACTGTGTTTCATCATATGCATATAATATTTTCATATAATCGCTAGGTTCTATTTTTTGAAGTTCTTTTATTACATTACCTCTTCTATATTCTACATTGTGACCTTTATTAATAACTATTAAAAATCCATTCACTCGATTTAATTCATCTTCTGTTATTTCTTTATAGTTATTAAGTAACTTATCATTTATGTTCAGAAACTCAATAGCTGATGGCATAAATTTTAAAGCTGAATATAATATAAATGTTCCTGAAAATAGACCTAACATTATTATTATAAGTGCTATATATCCTATAAAATAATTTTTAAAGAGTTCTTTAGACACTCCTGACTTAGATTTCAATATACCCATTTTAACTACCCTTTCAAACTTAAATCAAATTATTTCCACCCTCATTTAAGCTCTCATTTCAAACTTATAATCAAATTTTCTTTCTCTCATTTAAATTATTCCTTAAGCTTGTTCACCTAATTGATTTTATTTTAATTTAAATAATTTTTTCAAGCTTATATCCAATCCCTCTAATGGTTTTTAAATATACTGGCTTCTTAGGATCATCTTCTATCTTTTCTCTAATATGACTTAAATGAACTAATAAACTATTATCATCTCCATAATAAGCCTCTTCCCATACATTTTCATATATCTGCTTTTTAGTATATACTCTACCAGCATTACTTATAAGCATCTTAAGTATTTTAAATTCTTTAGGATTCAATTCTATTTTTATGTTATCTTTAAAGACCTCAAAACTTTCAGTATCTAATTTTAAAGCTCCTACAGCTATATCTTTTACTTCTCCTTTTTGATTTGTATATTTATAGCACCTTCTAAGTTGTGCTGCAACTCTTGCTGTTAACTCAATTGTATTTACTGGCTTCACTAAATAATCATCTGCACCAAGCCCAAGTGCTAATACCTTATCCCCATCTGTTCCCATAGCTGTTATACATATTATTGGTACTGTTGAATCTTTTCTTATCTCTTCCATAACAGAAATTCCATCAAGTTTTGGCATCATTATATCTAGCAATACTAAATGTACTTCCTCTTTTTTAAAAACCTCTAGTACTTCTTCTCCATCCTTGCACTCTATTACTTCATATCCCTCTTTTTTCATGTTTAATGATAGTAATTTTCTTATATCTGCTTCATCTTCAGCAATCAAAATTCTCATAATTCCCTCTCTTTTCTCTCCATCAAAAATAAAAATACTTAGCTATAACTTTTAAAATATAGCTAAGTATTTAAATTTTACCAAAATTTTTTATACACTTAAAGGAGTAAATTTTTCTCTTTTAAAATATATTTTATTTTTATATATAAATATTCCAAACATTATACAAGCTATTATTAAAAGTACACATCCAACTATTAAACTACTTCTTATATCATTTGCTGTCATAGTATAATCAATTACTGGATCTGGCCCTTCTATAACAAAGGATATAATTGATAATATAGCTGCTATAATATTATTTATCATGTGCATACTAATTGGAATCAATATATTATTATACTTTCTATATAATATACAACATGCAACTCCAAATATCATAGCACCAATCACAGCTAACTCTATGTGTAATAAACCAAATACTAAAGATGATATTATTGCTCCTAGAATTATTCCTAATCTTTTTGAAAGCCTTGTAAATATAACTCTTCTAAACACTATCTCTTCAAAAATAGGTGCTAAAAGTGATCCCATAATAACTCCTAAGAATAAATCTAAGTAACTATTTGTTTCAAAAATTTCTTCACTCATCATTTCAATTGCACTATTTGGATCAATACTATATATAACTGATGATATTATAAAAGATAGTGCTAAACTTATTAGAATCTGAGTTATTACAACTAAAATTATCTCTTTAAAATTAAACTTACTTTTAAAATCATCTAGCCTTTCAACCATTAAGGCTTTGTTTACCTTACCACTTTTTAATACCATTAGCATAGTTGCTATTAATGATATTAACATCAATACATTTAAATTTGTGTCACTATCAAATATTAAAGCTAAAATTCCAAGTAACAAGAATTCTCCTAGAAATGATATTAATAATATCTTTCTTATAGTTATTTCCCTCATTTTTATCTCCCCTTTAACCATCTTGTACTACTATTTTAAAAGATTTAGATTAAGTACTAGTTATCTTAACCTTAAATTCACCTTAAATTAATAATATTTTCTAGGAAATATGTATCTTACCTTATCTTTTTAGCATCATACCTGTATACTGATTGCCTATACCTTATTCTCTTAATATAATTATATTAAGTATTAAGGATGAAAGGATTTAATCTATGAAAATAACTATTGAGCATACTGATACTGAAGAAAATGAGATAGTTCTTAGGTGCAAAACTATTGATGATGAAATGCTTCATATACTGTCATTTTTAAAATCTAGATCTCAGAAATTATATGCATTTAAAGAGAAAAATGAACTTATATTACTTTCACCAGATTCTGTGCTTTATTGTGAATCTGTTGATGATAAAGTTTTTCTTTATTGCAAAGATGATGTTTATGAGACAGCCCTTAATCTTGCAGAACTTGAAACTCAGCATTCTAATATAGGATTTTGTAGAATTAGTAAGTGTATGGTAGTTAACCTTAACAGAATCTCTAAACTAAAGAGTTGTTCTTCAGGAAAAATTGAGGCATTAATGAAAAATGGTGAAAAAGTAATTGTTTCAAGGCATTACGCTCCAATATTACGTAATAAACTTGGATTATAATTTTATGAAATGAGGGATTATTATGATAAAAAACTTTAATGACTTTTATAGATTAGGTACAACCATAAAGCTTAAAGCTTCACTCTATACTATTGGAATATTATTTTTTGTTTGTATATGTAATTTATTTCTTGGTAGCACTTCTGTAAATATATTCAATATATTTGAGATATTTATTGTTTCTTTTATAGTAGCCATTATTGAATTTGCTTGTTTCTATAATTATGATGATTTAGATAAGAAAACTCGAAATAGAAATACAGCTGTTTGGGTATTATTAGCTAATATACTTTTTATATCCTCAGCATTTATATTTAATTGGTTTATCGGTATAAAACCTTGGGCTGCTTTTCTTCTTTTATTTATATTAGAAGCTGGGCTAGTAGCTCTTAGATATTCAATATATTTAATAAATAAAGCTGATACTAAAAGTTTAAATGAAGGACTTAAAAAATTTCAAAGTAAAAACTAAGCCTCATTCTATAATAAGTAAATTTTAATTTTAAAAAGGAGCTGATCTTACTTTAAAGATGGCTCCTTTAATTTATTTATCATAACAAATATATTTTTCGAATAATCTTATTCTATGCTTTTTTAAATACTCTAATTTTCTTTAACCTTTTAAATCCCTTACTTACAAAATCATATACATATTCATCGTATTCTATAAACATAAAATCATTATCTTTATTTATAAATTTTAATTTTTCAGCTTCCATATCTATAAGATTTTCTTTTTTATAATCTCTTAGAGAATTCTATATCTGTATTATTAAGTAATACATAATATTTATCTAATAACTTTTAGTTGAATTATACAAAATTCTAGTATTACAAATAGTTAATATGTATATTAGAATATTAATATAAAAATTTTTTAAAACATGTCAAAAACATAATATCTATTTCGTTGTACTTAGTGTAAGAGCTAAAGGGGAGGTCACTTAAATGGGGGATGAATTAATAATTAAGTATATTAAGAAAAGAAAGCAAGAAGGGCTTAATATACTTATAGATAAGTATGGTGGTATAATACGTGGAATTATAAAAAAACATTTATACAATATTAATGGATATGAGGATGAATGTATAAATGATGTTTTTCTTTCTATATGGAACAATATAGATAAATTTTCCGGCAGTGGTTCTTTTAAAAGTTGGATTGGAACTATCGCTAAGTTCAAAGCAATTGATTATAAAAGAAAATATCTTAAATTAAATTCACTTGAGAATATTGATGATTTTCATTTTAACAGTACTGAAACTACTGAAGATAATATTATAAAAAAAGAATTTTTATTTGAAATTAGGTCTATGTTAAATCAACTAAATGAAAAGGATAGGGAATTATTTATTAAATACTATTTTAATGAAGAAAAGGTTCAAACAATTTGTACCGATTTAAATATGAGTAGTACTCAAGTATATAGTAGACTATCTAGAGGAAGAAGAAAATTAAGAGAAATATTTTATCCATTAAACTAAAACATTTTATGGGGTGATTATTATGAAAGATAAATTTGATATGTTTAATAATATAGAAATAGATTTTAATGAATATGAAGAAATACCTTTTAATGAAGATGAAAAAGAAAAACTTATGTATTCATTAAATAAGAATATAAAACCTAAAAGAATATTATATAAAAATCTAGCCGCTTCCATTATTGCTGTTACTGTTATTTCTGGATTTATATTTACTAATGATACTGTATTAGCCAATATAAATAATACTAGCAGAAAACTTTCTGATTATATAACTTCAACTCCTAAAGGGGCGTTAGATGATTATACAAAACTTATAGGAACAACTATTTATGATAAAGGAATTGGTATTACATTAAATGAGTTATTCATGGACGGAAACCAAATTATAGTTAATACTTCGACTGACTTTAGTAATTATAAAATTAATGAAAGAGATAATAATTTATATGACTATACAGTGTCTTCTTTTCCTAATATAACTATTAATAATATGCCTACTGGTTCTGGTTGGATTGACTCATCCACAGAAGGTACAGATATAATTAATAATATATTATCATTATCATATAATTTAAATGATTTAGATTTAACTAATGCTAGTTCTAAGATAAATATATCAATTGATTTTAATAAAATAGCATTTATTGAAAATATAAAAGGAACATCAGATCAAAATAAAGTAAAAAATGTTAAAGGTGATTGGAAGTTTAACTTTACCCTAGATAAGGATACTATAATTAAAAGTACTAAAACAATAGTACCAAAATATACCAGTTTAATTGTTAATAGAAATATATTTACAATAGAAAAGGTGTCATTATCTCCAATTTCAGTTAAAGTTTTCTATTTAACTGATACAGATATAGTTCCCCAATTTAAGATATTTGATGAGTTCGGAAATGACCTTCCTGTAAAATTATCTTCTAGTGAAAAATATAAATCTGGTTGGTTTGAATTTAGATTATTAGAGAAATCTGATAAGTTTACTATAGTACCACAGGATTGTGATTCTAGTTTATCTCAAAAGAACTCTATAAATTTGAACTTTGAAAAATAGTTTATAAAAGCATTAATATTTAATATTAGTGCTTTTCTTATTATTTAAATTTTCTTATATAATGTAGTATTTTCTATTAATCAGATGATATATACAGTTTCATTATATCTACATCTTTATTTTATGATTCTTTTATTATATCTTCTCTATCCTATTAATACTTGACATGATAGATCTATGACTTTATTAATTATTTCTATTACATATGCTATATAGGTAGATTCTTTGGTATTCTAGCTTATAAATATCATTGGCTTGGATAAAAATAAAGAATAGTATACTTAAAATTCTTTATTTTAAATATACTATTCTTTATAACAACTTTCCTCTTAAATACTATATACATCTACATATTAAGCTAAATTTAATATTACCTTATCCTATTAGCTATTCTATATTAATTAGTTCAATTCTATGTTTATTTATCTAATCAAACAACTTAATTATCTCTCCTTCGCATAATGACCATATCTTCTCTCTAAGTTCATAAATTATTTATTTTTATTGATTATTTTATAAATTTAAAGCTATTTCATCTTCTCTTTTTAAATACATTCTATTTTTATATATAAATCTTACAAATAATGTTCCTGATATAATTAAAAGTACCACTCCAATTATAAAATCATTTCTTATATCATTAGCACTTATATAATTATTAACTGAACCTTCTTTACATGATATAATAAAACTTATAATTATTACTATATAGAGTATAGAATTATTTATTATATGAATACTCATTGAAATTAATATATTATTGTACTTTCTATATATAATACAGCATGTAAATCCAAACATCATAGCTCCACTCATAGCTAAATCTATATGTAATGATCCAAATACTATAGATGATATTATTGCTCCTAAAAGTATTCCCCCTCTCTTTGATAATCTTGTAAATATAATTCTTCTAAATATTATTTCTTCAAGAATAGGTCCTATTAAAGAAATTGCTATTCCCCCTATTATTAAATCAAAGTAATTATCAATCTGAATAGGTGATTCATTTGCAAGTTCAACTGCTTTTTGCGAATCAAAATTATAAACAATAGCTAGTAGTATACTAGATAATGCTATACTTAGTAAGATTTGAGTTATTACAACTAAAATTATTTCTCTAAATTTAAATTTACCCTTAAAGTCATCTATTCTTTCAACTATTAAATTTTTATTTACATTTCCACTTTTTAATAATATTAATATTATTAGTATTGATGATATTAAATATAATATATTAGAATTTATATCCCCCTTAAATATACTAAGGTCAATGACCCCTATGGCTATCTCTATACTAAACCATATGAATAACATCTTTCTTATTGTTATTTCTTTCATTAGTATTTTCCCCCTTGATTTTCATCTTATGTTATAGCTTAAAGCTTAAAATCATAAATATTATAATAACTATAATCCTAATGTATTTTATTTCCAATAATTTTATTATATCATAACAAAACTCCATATTTTGTAAACTTTTTATTGCTTATCCATATTCTTAAAAGTTATAATAAATTCAACTAAACTTAATTTAACTGTGCTTTTATTCTTAAATTAAAGAAATGTGAGGTATTATTATGAATAATAAATATTTAGAAATTTCTATATTTAAAAGGATTAATACTTGATGTGATAGACCTATGCATTTATTAATTATTTCTATTATATTTGCTATAATAGGCGGCTTCTTTGGTATACTTGCTTATAAATACAGCTGGCTTGGATAATCATAATAAAAAAGGATAGTATATTTAGAACTCTCTAATCTAAGTATACTATCCTTTATAATAATTTTCTTTTAAATATATCGTACTTATCTATTCAAACATTATATATTTATCTATTAATTACTTCTATATTAATCCATAATGTACTATTTATATTAAGTTATCTAATCAAATAACTTAATTATCTCTTCTTCACTTAATCTCTTAAGACCTTTTCCATCCATAGCCTTTCCATCCATTAGACTTTGAATAAGTTCTTTTTTATCTTCTTGCATAAGTATAATCTTCTCTTCAATTGTATCCTTAGCTACAAGCTTAATTACTTCAACAGTATTTTTCTGTCCAAATCTATGAGCTCTATCTGTTGCTTGATCTTCAATTGATGGATTCCACCATGGATCAAAATGTATTACTAAGCTTGCTGATGTTAGGTTAAGTCCTACACCACCTGCCTTTAATGATATTAAAAATACCTTTATATCATCATTCTCATTAAATTCTTTTACTCTCTCCACTCTATCTTTTGCAGATGTTGCTCCATCTAAGTATAGATAGTTTACTCCATTATCCTTAAAATCCTCTTCTATCTTCTTTAATACTGAAGTAAATTGAGAGAATAATAATATTTTTCTTCCTGATTCATTAGCTTCATCAACTAACTCTTTTACTATATTAAGCTTAGAACTTTTACCTACATAATCAGGTATTACAAGAGATGGATCTAAACATAACTCTCTAAGCTTTGTAAGATATCTAAATAAGTTTACTTTATCCTTTGAAGTTTCTATCTTCATCTTAATCTCTTTTACATAAGACTTATATATCTGCTTTTGCTTTGAGTTAAGTTCTACTAAATATTTCTTTTCTACCTTACTTGGTAATTCGTCTAAAACATCCTTTTTAAGTCTTCTTAATATAAATGGAGTTATTAATGTTTTAAGTTCAGTTACATCATCATTTCCAACAAATCTTTCTCTAAATCTTTCTTTTGTAAATAAATATCCTGGCATAACAAAATCAAATATTGACCATAATTCCATTAGATTGTTCTCTATTGGAGTTCCTGTTAATGCAATATTACATCTTGATTTTATTTTCTTTACTGAAACTGTAGCTTGTGCTGAATTATTTTTTATATTCTGAGCTTCATCTATTATAAGATAATCAAAGCTTAAATCATTATATTTCTCCTCATCATTTTTTAGGGTTCCATATGTAGTTAAGATTACATCATACTTTTTATAATCATCTAATACCTTCCCCCTTGAAGCTTTACTTCCGTGTGCTAATCCAAGTTTAAGGGTAGGTGCAAATCTTTCAAATTCATCTTTCCAATTATAAATTACTGATGTTGGCGTAACTATAAGTGTTTTAGTTTTCTTTTGAGATAATATAAATGCTATAACTTGAATAGTCTTTCCAAGTCCCATATCATCTGCAAGTATACCACCAAATCCTAATGCTGTTATTTCATTAAGCCACTTAAATCCTGCTACTTGATAATTTCTAAGTGTTGCATTTAATTTCTTTGGTACAAGTTTTCTTTTATATTCTTTATTTAAAAGTTTTTGTACTATATCTTGAAGAACCTTACTTCCTTTTATAAATGATAAATTTCTATCCTTTAGTTTTTCTTGAAGATATAACATTTTATTTTTATCTATTTCTATTTCATTATCAGATATTTTATCTAGGCCTAAGTCCTCTATAAGGTTTAAAAACTTAGTAACTCCAGGATCTTCTAAATCTAAATATGAATTCTTATTCTTATAAAATCTTTCTCCGTTTTTCATTGATTTTATAGCTTCTCCAAGTTCTTTTACTGTAAAATCATTAAAACTATATTTAAGTTTATAAAATTTATCAAACTCATTTAATTCTGAGAAAATCTCTGATGAATCTATTAACTTTAATCTTTCTAATTCCTTAGAAACTGTGACTATTCCAATCTCCCTTAGCTTTAAGAAGCCACTACTTAAAAGATAATATATATCTTCATCATCTCCAATAAACATATAATCTTTATCATTCTTAATGAATTTAAATCTTTCAAGTTCCATATCTATAAGCTTTTCTTTCATCTCATCTCTTAAAAAGCTTTTATTAGATTTATCCTTAATCAGATCTATAATGTATCCAAAATAATTTAATTTAACGTTACAATATATACTATCTTTTTCTTTATAGAAATAAAAATTAGGTTTTATAAGTCTATTTTTAAACTCTTTTGTACTTTCATCTAATACAACTTCATTTGTTATATTTTCAAGATTTTCTAATATGTTATTTAAACTTTCTAATGATTTCTCATATTTTATCTCACTATTTTTTAAGAAACTTTTATATATTGGAATATAAGAATTTAATTGCTTCTTTCTTGGCAAGTATATATTTCTATCAAAAAACATTGCCTCTCCATTATTACTTAATAGTTCTGGAAATTTATTATGATGCTTTAAAATAAATTCATCACCTTTAAGTCTAACTGTTAATGCTACTGGAACATTGCTCTTCTTAACTCTTACTTCATAATTTATAAAATCATAATTAAATGTAATCTTTTTATTTTCATCTATTAATCTTAAAAATTCTTTTATCTCATTTTGATATAGAGTTATATATTTACCTTGTGCTCTTCTATCATTTTGTTTTATAAATTCAATTATATCCTTATCACTATCTAAAAACTCATCTTTTACTGGGTTATAAGTAAATCCTTCATTAAATTTTATTAATCTTTTACTGTTACTCTTATCTACAAAATCTTTAATATCTACAATTAAATGAGTACCTCCAGAGCCAATTCTAAACTCACACTTAAAAGAAGGTATTCCATCATTTTTTATGCATTTTATCATTATATCTAGATTTAAAAACCTCTTAATTTCTAAATCTTTTTTTGTTTTCTCTAGCATCTTATCATTTAAATTTTTATTTTCTATCTTTTTTTCTTCTACATTATTATCTTTACTTTTTATTTTCTTCTTTGCTGCATTATAAAATGTATATGTAGTTCCAACTATGTGTTTACAAACATAATTTCTTATTTGCCTTCTATTTTCTTCAAAGGTATCACATGTGCATTTAGTATCAATTATACTATCTGTTTTCATATCAATCTTTATATGAGTACTATATGTCTTGCTTTTATTATCACTCAAAACTTTTCCATATATGTGATAAACTCCATTAATGCTTTTACCGGTTAGGTCTTTTATAAAGGATTCTTTTGATAACTTTTCTCCTTGCGTTTTTGTAAATGATGAACTAATCCTTAGTAGATTATCTTTTACTAATTCTAAATTCAAAGGATTCACCCCCTCTTTTTCCTAAAGATATTCTATCATAGTTTATAAAAAATAAAGAAGTTGTATATTAAAATTTATACAACTCCTATTTTTAGCTTATATTATTATATACTATTTTGTTAATCTTCATATATCTCTTTCAATAATTTTGTTAAACCTTACTTTTTTATTATATTTATTTTATATGCTTTTTACCTATATCCCTAATAATTTTAATATATCTTTTGGTTCATTTAAGTTATAATCTGCTTCTATCTCTGAAGTATCATAAGCTCCCCATACTGCTAGTCCAAAATCCATTCCAGCAGATTTTGCAGCTTTATAATCTGCAATAGTATCACCTATATATAATGAGTCTTTTGGATCTATGTCCAATAATTCGGCAGCCTTTAATAGTGGCTCTGGATGAGGTTTATGATTTTCTGTATCTTCTGCCAAAACAACACTCTTCATATATCCTTGCAGGCCTGTCTTAAAGAAATCTATTTCATATTGAGCTTTCATCTTTGAACTTGAAATTCCACATAAAACTCCATTTTCATCTAAAGATTTTATAACTTCATGAAAACCATCATATAACTTTGCCCCATCTTTATATTCATTTACAGACTTTACCCATTTAGCATAAGACCTTTCTATATCTTTAAATCCTAATAACTTTAAAGTCTTTTTACCTGCGTATGCTCTATACTTTAGAAGATCATTGTACTCTATATCTTTACCTAGCTCTTCTTTAATTAGCCTTTGCAGCGGAATTATATTCATCTCCTCTGTATCTAACATAGTCCCATCTAAATCAAATATTATGCACCTATACCTTTTCATATACCCTTCTCCTTTTTTCACTTTATCCCTTTTAATCACTATTTCACAACATTATAAATTAAAGCTTTCATTTAAATTTAATCATACTGCTCTAAGTATTTAAATAGTATAATATAAAGCCTATCATCTAATATTGAAAGTTTCAATTAATATAAAAGAAGGTGTTATTTTTCACACCTTCTTCTTTTACTCAAAATCTAGAATGAGTTATTATTTAGTTTTATAAAGAATTATTCAGTATATAACTTATTTACTTATATAATCCCTACTTAAATTTTAATACTTAATATAAATTCTTTATCTAGTATTTTAAACTTTTTTACTTTATAAGCCCTATTATCTCATCTATCTTCTTTGCACCAAAATAAATCTTTTCATCATTTAAAATTATAGCTGGTACACTCATTACTTTAAATTTATCTTTTATATCTTTAAAGCCTGAAATATCAAGCATTTCAGCTTCTACATTCTTATTTTCTATAGCTATTCTTTGTGATGATACTACAACATCTGGACATAGGTGACATGATAATGATACACAAACTTTAATGTTTGTTTTCTTTTCTAATCCTTTGATTTCTTCTAATATATCACTTGAAATTTGTTGTCCTGGTCCACCTAGATTGTATATAGCTAAGATAAATGAATTTAGTTCATGTCCACCTGGCACTCCATGGAACTTAACTCCACTATAGTTTTTATCCTTATCTAAAAGTGCAACTACAGGATACTTGTCTGCATTTATCTTATCTTGAATTTCTAAATTTTCACCCTTAGTATAAATCTCTGCACTTACCTTTTCTCCAAGGTCTGCAATATCTAATACTAAATCTCTAAGCTCTATAGATTTTGCATTACTTTCATCTACTATAGATACAAGAGTAACTTCTTTTTCTAATCTATCTAATATACCCTTTAATTGAGTTCTTAAAGCATCATTTAAAAGTTTACTCTTTCTTGAAACATTATCTAAATTATTATTAGATTCATTTGTTACTACTTCCTTTTCAGCCTTTTTATGAACTACATACTCTTCATTCTTTATACCAAGCCTTTCTTTAAGTTCAATAACATATCTTTCAGCTGTCGTTGCAGCAATAGCTCCATCTGAAACAGCAGTAACTATTTGTCTTAATTGCTTTGGTCTTAAATCTCCTGCTACATAAACACCAGGTATATTAGTTTCCATATTTTCATTAGTCATTATGTATCCAAATCTGTCTAGTTCTAAAATATCCTTAAATAAATCACTTTGTGGTGCATACCCTACAAATACAAATACTCCAAAAGCTCCATCTTCCTTTTTAGCGTTATACTCAAAAGTTTTGCCAGTTACATTATCAATAAACTTAGCATAGTTAACCATTTCATCGCCCTTAACTTCAAGTACTTCTGTATTAAACTTAACTTCTATCTTAGGGTGTGCTAGTACCTTATCTGCAATTGATTTAGCACATGTAAACTCTGGCTCTCTTGCAATTACTGTTACTTTAGTTGCATATTTAGTTAAAAATATTGCCTCTTCTGCTGCCGCAAAACCTGCTCCAATTACAAACACCTCTAACCCTTCAAAGAACTGTCCATCACAAGTTGAACAATATGCTACTCCTCTACCTGTAAATTCTTTCTCACCCTTAAATCCAAGCTTTCTAGGAGAAGCTCCTGTAGCTACAACTATTGCTCTACCCTTTAATTCACCTTTATCTGTCTTTAAAACTTTAACATCACCTTTTAAGTCTACTTCTGTGACTTCAGCTGAAATAAAGTTTACTCCAAAATCTTCTGCTTGATTTCTCATCTCTTGCATAAGTTTTGGTCCATTACTATCTCTAGCCCCTGGATAATTAGAAATCTCATAAGTTTTATTGACTTGACCGCCAAGTTCTTCTTTTTCTATAATTAACGTATTTAATTTAGCTCTACCTGCATATATTCCTGTTGAAAGCCCTGCTGGCCCTCCACCTATTACTAATAAATCATATATCTTTTCCATATATACCTCCCAAAAATTATCAATTTTTTCACTTTCAAAATATCATTAAAATTTTAAATAATAGAATCTTAATGATACTTTGAAGAAAAAGATGAATTAATATTTTAAGTAATCATATCAATTCATCTTTTTATAAATAAGTATTTAAACTAATTTTAATTATCTATTATAGTCTTATCAGTAGATATATTATTAAGTTGCTATTATAGCTTTCCTACTAAATCTAAGCTTGGTGTTAATGTTTCTTCACCTGGTTGCCATTTAGCTGGACAAACTTGATCTCCGTGTTCTGCAACGAATTGAGCTGCTTGAACCTTTCTTAATAATTCATCAGCACTTCTTCCAATACCTAAATCATGTATTTCGTAAGCCTTGATTTCTCCTTCTGGATTGATAACGAATGACCCTCTTAAAGCTAGACCTTCTTCTTCAATCATAACTTCGAAATCTCTTGCTAATTTTCCTGTTGGATCTGCAAGCATTGGATACTTGATCTTTCCAATTGTTTCTGAAGCATCAGCCCATGCTTTGTGAACAAAGTGAGTATCTGCTGATACTGAGTAAACTTCACAACCTATTTCTTTGAACTTTTCATAGTTATCTGCTAATTCTCCAAGTTCTGTTGGACATACAAATGTAAAGTCTGCTGGATAGAATACAACTACTGACCAGTGTCCTTTTAATGAATCTGATGTTACCTCTACGAAATCTCCATTATGATATGCTTGTACTTTAAATTCTGAAACTTTTTTATTTATTAATGACATTTTAAATTCCTCCTCGATATTTCTTTTCAAATGATATTTCTTATCATTTATCTCTTGTAATTAATAATAATTATTATTTAATAATTTGTCAATACGTTTTAGAGAACTTTTTATTTTATATTTAAATAAAAAAGAACCATACCTTTTATGGTACGGTTCAAGGTGCTTGCAAATAGCCAATTCTTCAAAAAGGAATGATTAGAAATAATCACTACTTTAAAATAATATTCTCTAAATAATATTATTTTAACTTCCTTATGAAACTGCTGCTCCTGCAGCTGCAACTTCAATAGCTATTTGTATTGTTGAAGCTACATTATTTGTAGTATCTATTAATCTTTGCTTATCTGTATCACTTAATATCTCAACATAATATGATGCAACTAGTCCTGTAGCTATCATATTTCTAATAGTTGAACCTAATGTAAAGCTTCCAAATCCCTTTTCTGATTTTATTTTTTCACTAACATCTCGTACCTCTTTCGCAAAAGTATTAGGCTCATCTGCTATAACTGCTGCTATTCCTAGTATTGGTAGTGAATAATTTTTTAATGGTACTCTATTATCTCCTAGAGCTTCATCAACTTTAACAACTCTTCTAACTTTTTCTTCTACGCTTCCACTAAACAGAGGCAATATATGTGATAAACTTTGAGTGTTATTTCCTATACTAAATCCACTGTTTCTTAAAGCTTCATAACACTCTTCTATTTCTTTTAATGTTACTTCAAGATTCCTTGATGTAGTTGCAATCATAGCTGCAGCTGAAATATCTTCTTGACCTGTTAAAAATCTATGGTTCTTTTTCATATAATCATAAACTACTCTAGTATTTTTAACTGCATCATCTATATTAACTCTATATCTTGCATTAAAAATTACAATAGAAGCTAAAATTAAATATTCATTAGTAAAAAATAAGCCTTTTAACTTATCATAAATACTTATAAGCTCTTTAAAGCTACCTTCCATATCATTTTCAAGAGATATAGTAATTGCAGTAGTTAATAAGTTATTCCCTCTAAAATTTGATAGCATAGATGTATTATTCTTTATAATTTTTATAGCCTCATTAATTCTATTAGCATCTGCGCTAACCCCTTTTAATGTTAATGATAAAGCATTACATTTTCTAAAAGAATTTCCTGTAAATATTCCACCTGCGTCATCTAACTCTTTACTGTTACTTAATAATAATTGAACCTTCTCATAATTCACCATAACCGCCTCCAAAAAAGTTTTATTGAATATATTATATAGTATATTATAACTCTTTTCAAGTTTTTTAATACATTTATTCTAGAAAATGTAAATACTTGTTTTTCTAAATCTTTGTTTTTATTCTATAAACTATTAATATCAATATATCATGTAATCTTGTCTACTATAATCACCTTATTTTTAATAAAATTATATAAACTCAATCTATTTATTAAATCTTGCAATACACTATACTCATAATATTTATAAAATAAAAAAAAGATTAATTAAGAATATATCCTTAGATAATCCTTAATCGATCTTTTTTCTTTTTGTATAACTTTTATATAATTATTTTACTCTAAATAAATTCTCCATTTTCATATTGCTTTTTCCCAAGTAATACGCTAACTCCAATAAATAAAACTATTACTACTAATAAAAATATTAAGTCATCATTATTAAAACTATTAGCCAAATCAATTAATCTTTTTTGAGGTAACAAACCTCTTAAAAACTCCATTACTTTATTACTATCTACAATATTTACAATACATCCTCCTAAAAGGCATGTAATCATAGTTATTGCAGACCCTCCCATTGTTACAGCTACTTTATTTTTGCAAAGAGTAGAAATTAATATAGCAAAACTACTACTTAATACTCCAACCAATACTA
Source organism: Clostridium perfringens (assembly GCA_040144665.1). Taxonomy (GTDB): domain Bacteria; phylum Bacillota; class Clostridia; order Clostridiales; family Clostridiaceae; genus Clostridium; species Clostridium perfringens_A. The sequence goes on along the minus strand of JBBVGE010000092.1, from coordinate 16,057 downwards.
TTAATAAAGACATTAATCCATAACTAATATTTAATTCAACGGCTAAAATTTTTAGTACAAGTAAAGTTAATATCACTGTTGGTAGTATTAGAGTTAACATTGAGTATAAAATCTGTCCTATCATATACTGAAAATAAGAAAGCTTCCCTTGAAGCACCCTTACATAAACGCCATTTTCTCTATCTGTTAGGAAATTATCCATAACCATTAAAGAACCAAAGAATAAGAACATTATTAAAAATCCTATTATTTTTCCTTCAACAGTTTGGCTCTCCTCACTCCCCTCATAAACTTCGCCTTTTAAACTAGCTTCTAATGACAATTTAATATCTTTATTTCCATAACTAATTACCTTTGGCTCACCACTTCTAAAATCTATTTCAGCTAAATAAACTCCTTTTATAAGATCTGTAGTGCTTGGCTCTTTATCTAAAAACACAGGATTTATATTAGAATTATCCTTCACGCCTTCCTTTATCATAGTCTCTTGTTGCACATCAGCTCCAACTATTGCAAGTTTACCTTTTATATCATCAATTTTACCAAAATAAACTCCAAAGTACACTACAATTGGTAATATTATAATTACCATAAATAATATAATTTTTTCTTTAATAATTCTCTGTAAGTTATTTTTAACTACTAATAATATATTTCTCATTTAATTTCTCCCTTTCTATAAATATTTTTCAGTCTTAAATGTTCTAGTACAAATCCCTATAAACATCATTGCTAAAACTATATTTACACCTATTGTTATAAAAAGTAAGAAATTATTATTATCATAAATACTATTTAGTAATCCATCCATTAACCATTTTACTGGTGATATCTTCGATAAAGATGCTGGAAATTCTCCTAATGATTCTAAAGAAATGAAAGCACCCCCAAGTACACATAAAAAAACTTGTAACATGTTAAAAATCATATTAATAGGTCCCACATCATCTAATATTGTACATAATAGAATGCCTAATGCATTTGACATAAGTGATAAAGCAACAAAGGATATAAAAATTATAAACTCATTTCCATTATAATTTATACTAAACAATAATTTAAAAAGTATCATCGATACTCCAGCACCTACTCCGCTAAATATTGTTCCAGTAATTATTTGAGACAAATATATACCTATATTACTAATTGGAGTAAATATTAATCTTAAATTACCTTCCTTTATAGGTTTGTCTATAAAGTTATATACACTTGCAAGACCTGCCCCTGAAAATATAAATATCATCATACTAATTGAATAATATTGATATGAAGTTACTTCTCCTCCAAAATTATTTTGTGCTAAATACCCTATTATAGCAGTTAATAGCACTGGATAAATAAAGTATGTCAATATCATAACTGGAGTCTTTATCATTAGCTTTAATTGAAACTTCACCATATTAAGTAAATTCATAACATCCACCTAATCCCTTAAAGTTCTGCCTGTTAGATTCAGGAAGACAGTCTCTAAATTTTGCTCTTCAGTAACTATATTTTTTATTTTTACATCATTCTCTATAAGCTTTAAAATTATTTTATCTAGATTATTAGACTCCTTTAATGTACTTATCCTTAAACCGTCTTTCCACTCTACCTTTTCTACTCCTATAACTGATGATAGTATAGATGTATCTATTTCCTCTACATCAGCTGTAGAAATATTATAAACAATCTGTTCCTCCATTTTACCTTTTAAGTCTTCTAAAGTTCCTTCTACTATAATTTGTCCATTATCAATTATTAAAGCTCTATCACATATTGCCTCTACTTCTTCCATATAGTGAGTAGTATAAATTATTGTTGTTCCATTCTTTCTTAATTCCTTAATTGATTCTAAAATATGATTTCTTGATTGTGGATCTATCCCAACTGTAGGCTCATCTAGTATTAATAACTCAGGATTATGTGCTAAAGCACATGCTATATTTAATCTTCTCTTCATCCCTCCAGAATAAGTCTTAGGCAGATCATTAGCCCTATCCAAAAGTCCAACCATTTCTAATGCTTTCTCAGATTGAGTTTTTAATTTTTCCCCTTTTAATCCATAAAAACTCCCAAAATATTTTACATTCTCTAAAGCTGATAAATTTTCAAATATAGCTAAGCTTTGTGGAACTATACCTAACTTGCTTTTATATTCCTTTTTATTTTCTAATATGTCTTTTCCCGTAAACTTCATGTTACCTTCTGATGCCTTAAGAGCTGTAGAAAGTATATTTATTGTAGTACTCTTCCCTGCTCCATTTGGTCCTAAAAATCCTAGAATTTCTCCCTTATTTACAGAAAATGAAATTCCTTTAACAACTTCCTTATTCCCATACCTTTTCTTTAAATTACTAACCTCTACTATCTTCATAAAATTCCCCTTTATATCTTTCTAGACTTCATACCATTAACTATATCTACGCAAGTATCCTTTAACATATCAATAATTTTTTCATCTGTTAGTTCTGATGCAAAAGCTTCATTTGTAGCCATTATTGATAATCCAACTTGGAAAGCTTCCATCTTAGTTAAAAGCATTTTAACTTCTTCTTCTGAAAAGATTTTAAGCTGTGGCTCTTTTTTCATTTCCTCAATAATTATTGGCATCATATTTTCATTATAGGCTTCTAAATAACTACTTTCTTTTAATAAAATATCCTTAAAAATTGTGCTATAATTCTTAGCAAATTTTACACTAGCTACTCCTATATCCAAAAATGCATCTCCCGTATTTTGCTCTGCTATCATATCAATACTAATTTCTTGAACTTTTGAAATTACAGCCATTTTCAGTTCATCTACTTCTTTAAAGTTTACATATATAGGTGCAATTGAGCTTTCTAATTTTGACGCAACTTTTCTTATAGTTATACTATCCATTCCTTCCTCTCTTGCAATTTCAAATGCAGCATCTATAATTTGTTCTTTAGAAAATTTGTTTTTTGGTGGCATTTCTATTACCTCTTTTCTTATGGTATATTATATATCTATAATTATATCCTTAACTTACATATATTGTAATTTTTTATTAATAAATTTATTTTTCATAAAAAAGAACCGTACCTATTTATGGTATGGTTCTTAGTTAGTTATATACTACTCCTCTATAAAATATATTTATAATTCTACTTTATTTTTATTACCTGTGGACTTTTATAATTATATAACGGAATTCCATGATCTCCATAATTAAGTTCTATATTTTTCTTTTTATCTACACTATCAAATATAGCAACATATCCATCATCCACTTTTGATATAGTATAACTATTACTATATCTACTGAAGTTTTTCTCCTCTTTATTATCATAAGAAGCTAAAGCTAATCCATTAAATATAGCTAATGGCTCATACTCACTTTTAAAGTAAAACTTAAGTTTTTCTCCTTGCCACTCAATTTTATAAAATTCACCTTTTAATCCATTTTGTGATATTATTATCTTAGGATACTTAATATTATCTTGCTGTCCATTTTCAATCTTAACTATATCATCATTTCCTGTCCATTCTAATGACTCCTTAGTATCTAATAAAATAACACTTATAGATTTAGCATTCTTTATTACATCAGAAGTTAACTCTGGAAAGTCCATATTATCACCATATGTTTTTGAATATATCTTTCCATCCACTTCTATATAGTATTGTGGTCCCCATGAATCGTAAATATCTTTTATATTATCCCCTGAAAAAGTAAGTTCACTTCCCATTACATTTGATTCTAAACTCTTAATTTTTGTTTTATCATTAATTGATTTATTTATGTCTATATTATATTTATCCTTGAATGCTGAAGAGAAATCCACTTTTGCATCAAAACTTAAATCTAATTCAGTTTCTTTAAAATCCTCAGATAACTTTTGTATATTCAGCATTAAATCTCCTTGTTTAGGATAAGTATCTCCACTTAGACTTTCTGTATAATTTAATATCATATTATGATCATCAATATAGTAAGTATCTCCACTTGACGAACTAGAACTTCCTGATTTTATTTTATCCATGTTTACTTTAAAGTTAAAATTATCTTCTTTGGGATTTTTCTTTAGAGGCTCCTTGCTTTCAACTTTAATTACTGCTTGTAGTTTATTAGGTATAGCAATAATATTTTCTATTGTTATTTTATATCCATTACTTTCTTTTGATTGACCAATATAATTCGTATATTCCTCATATCCTTTGAATAATCCTAATTGCTTATATATATTACTTAGTACAGGTATATTTGAAGCGACAGCTGGAGTACTTATTAATCCCACTAACATAATTGCTACTGCACTTGCTACTATCTTTCTTTTAATATTCCCTCTTTTTCTAAGTTTCTTTTTAACATTATTTTTTATTCTTTTAATTTCTATCTCTGATAAATCTATTTCTGATAGGTCTATATCTTCTATAGTTTCACTATCTAAATTATCTAATATATCCTTTGGATTCATAATTAGCACCCCTTATTTACTAGCTTTTCTCTAAGCTTTTTTCTACCCCTAAATATTTTTAAATTGATTAACTTCTCTGATATTCCAAGATATTTGCTAATAGATTTGGTATCTTCATCTAAGTAAAATTTTCGTAAGAATATCTCCTTATCTATTGCTTTCATATTATTAATTTCATTTCTTACTTTTACTAGATTCTCTTTATGGTCTAGCTCATCATCTAATGTTCTTCTGCTACCAACTTCAACTGATGATATATCCACTTTATCTACTTCACGTGCTTCTTTTCTTAATAAATCTATAGCTGTATACTTAGCTATTACCATAATCCATTTTACGAACTGTCCATTCTCTTTATTAAAGTATTTAGCATTATCCCATATCTTTAGAAATACATCATTCATGCACTCTTCAGTTAATTCTCTATTTTGCAATACACTATATGAAACTTTAAATATAAGATTTGAATAGTTATCAATTACATAATCTAAAGCTTTAGGATTTTTATTTTTTAAACCCCTTATAAAATTCTCTTTGTTAACCATAGTCTTCCCCCTGCTAGTTTTGAAAGTACTTTCTTTTCACTAATTAGTCGTAAGGTATATAATAAATATTTCATTTGTTTATAAAAAATATTTAAAAGCTTAAAAATATTTTTAAGTGCACATACATGTTAACAATAACTTGATAAGCTTACAATATAAAAAATAATACTTATAAACAAAAAAGAGAAAATAAACTTTAAAATTTATTCTCTCTTTTTTTATTATATTATGGGTATAACTTTTAGAATACTAACTTTACTTTAATATACCGTATTTTCTTACGTATGTGATGTATCTGGAAATAACACATCTGCATTTAAATAGTTGCTACTTGATTTAACAAACAATGTGTCATCTTCATCAATCTTAATTCCCTTTCTTACACTGTATTTATTAGAGTCTGGTACAAAATTAAAATTTATTTTCTTATCATCTTTTAATATTACTTTTTCTATAATACTATCTATATCTATCTCATTTTGACTTAAAATATCGTATAAATCTACTACATGATTATTTCTATCCAGTATAACTATTATATCTTCATCTTCTATATAATATAAATTATCCTTGTACATATAATTGCAGTATGTCTTTATTGGCCATTCATCATTTACAACTCCAAAAGCACTTGATATAGGCTTTCTAACTTTGCATAATCTATCTATTATAGTTTTATCTTCATTACTATTTACATTAAGCTTTCTTAACTTACATTGATTAATACAAGCCTCTTTATACTCCATATTGTGATTATTTTCATACACTTGTTTAGTATCCATCTCATAACTATTTTCATATACTTTTTTAAATCCAAACTTCGGATAAAAATCTAAAACTGAATTGTTAGCAAATAAATATATAAAGTCACACTTGTCTTCATAATCATTAAAAATCTTATTCATTAAATCTCTTATAAGTCCTTTATTTCTATAATCTTTATGAGTCATAACTGTCCCTAGTTGAATAGCATTAGTTAGTTTTCCATCTATAATAATATTAAATTTATTAACAGATACATTTGCAATAACCTTATCCTTGTGAATATAGGAATAAAAGATGTAGTTTTTATTACAGTATTCTTTATTAAACCATTCTTCAAAGTCTACTAGTCCAAATATTTCTCCTACTAATTTACAAAAGCTTGTCCTATACTCTTCATTATTTCTATAGTCACTTATTAATTTAAATCTCTCTCCTCCCATCTATATATTCCCCCTTTATATTTTCATTATTTATATATATCTTTATATTTATATGTCTTTATCAATCATATAACTTCTTGTAATACCTTTATTTATAAGTTCATTTTTATCATAGAACCTTTGAGCATCTATATTATTTTTTGCTGTATCTAAATCCATTCTAATAAATCTTATCTATCTTCTAATACCTATTCTTATTTTAAATCCATCACCTTATAAACCTATTAGATTTTTCTGAAATAAAAATAAGCCATAAACTACATAAATAGTCTATGGCTTGTTTAATCTTTATTTAGATTTCTCTTTTAAGATTATTCTATCTATACTCTTTTTAGATAAGAAATATTTTTCTGCAAGAGCTACTCTACTAACTCCACTCTTGTATTCATCATAAATTTTTAAATCTCTTGATTTAATTTCACTTCGTATGTTAGTTGTTTCACCCCATGCTTTTCTATTATTATCTTTCTTAGGGATGTATATATACTCACCCTCTACATACTGTTGAATTAATTCCATGACTTCTACTGGCAATATTTCTTTTGCTTTTATATAGCACATAATGCTCCTCCTAAATTTTAAAATTTCTATTTAGGGTTAGCAAAGGCTATTATATTATTTTTATTGTAATGCAATAGCCTTGCTATGCATTAATGACAGGTTTTGTCATAACGAACTTCACTCCTTACTTTTCCAATATATTAATCATTCTACCTATATTTTACTTAAAGGGCAATATACTTTATGCTAATAAACTCTGCGAAATATTATAATTTAATTTATATTTATTACCTTTATTTATTTTATTAAGATTTTCTATGGAATTATCTTTTTATTTTTTGTTTATGTTATATTCAATAATTAAGCCATATTTCTTCTTTTTATAAAACTAATCATATCATCCTTATTTTCATTTAATTGAGGTATCCTATTAACATTTGCTCCAGATGGATGTGGAAATCCTTTAAGGATTTGATTTTTATTTATAATTCCCTCTTCTTGAAGTTTAAATAAAACTTCCTCTACTGCCCTACCTAGTGGTATTAATAATATTTCTTCAAAATTATCTAAGCTTCTAATTTCATTAATGAAATTATCACGAACATATTTCATTAAAAAATCACTTTTAATTAGCTTTGGGGTATGACCTGAATAATTTTGTTTTTTAACAAAAACTGAGTAAGGAATTAATGATACGGTATGTAATAAATAATCTTTTTCAGCAAATAATTCACTACAACTATCTATATTTAAAGCTTTATTAAGTTCTATCTCATCTAACATACTAATTATATTCTTTCTTAAAGATCCACTAAAACGTCCTGCAACTTTACACTTATATTGAATTGCTTCAATATCATCGCTTACTTCAAGCTCTTTTCTTGCAGTAGCAATTGCTGTACTCATTTGCTGAAATCCTGGAGTTATTCCAATTATAAATACTTTAGCTTTTGCGTTGATATACTCATTATGTGGAGCATAATATATTTCTATATTATCTTTCTTATCAATTAGAAAGTCTTTTATTAATAACTCTTCTTTTGTATATTTAGTTTTTAAAGGTAACTTTTTGATTATCTCTTTATAATCATATAGTGTCTTTTTCATTCTAATACCTCCAAAATAATCTTTTTCTATACTCTATATAATTATGGATTAATTTTAAGCTATTTAAATTAACCCACACTATAATAGAATATATTATTATAACTCTAAAATATATTTATTCTATCCCAAATTATAGTATAAGCCAATGACACCTTTAATATCATTGGCTTATATATTAATCTCTATTTTTATCTTTTATTAATAATTAATTTATAGAAATATAAATATGAATTTCTTGATTTTGCATATCTTCACTATTGTTTTGATATTCTTCAAAATCACAAGTGTAACTTCTATCTAAATCCATTTGCCAAAGTTTCATCCAAAATTCTCCTACTGAATCTTTAACATCACCATTTATAATAAACTTAGCATACTTTCCACCTAAAATTGTTTTGCTTACGAGTGGAGCTTCTACATTACTTTTTTCATTCACTTCACAGCAACAAAAGAAATTGTATGGCTTAGTAAAATCTCCTTGGTAATCTGTATATAATCCAATAGACTTATTATTTTTTTTATTTTGTATCTTTTGATAATGCCCTTCCATGAAGAATTTTTGCCATAACTCCCCTATGTCTTTAACCGCCTTACCATTGTTATTTGTAGTTTCCTTTACTAACCCAACAACCTTTTTCTCATCTAAATTTACTATTTCATAATTCATAAATAACCCTCCTGATATACTTTTTCTTAGAGTATATCTAAAGTAATATGACACTAGTCTGTCATATTATAAATTTTTTTAGAATTATTTATGATTTAATTTATTTTACCCTCTACCTAGAATTCTATATATTTACTTCGTCTATCTATATATTTATTTAATCTATACTTTTGCTTCATACATATTTATAGTTTCTTTCATCTTGTTTAATATAATATCTCTTATATATTTAGGCTCTATCACTTCTACATAATGTCCAAAAGAAAGAATATATCCATACAGCCATTCATTTTCTGGTAGTTCTATATTTACTTCATATGTACCATCTTCATTATCAATTAATAGCTCTTGATCAAAGTCATCAAACATTCTATATAAAACTTCTTTACTAAGTTTTAGTTTTAGACTAACCATATTCTCTATAGCATCCTTAGAAGCATTCATATCTATTTCTTTAATATTTCTTCTAATAAAATTATCTTCCATTACAACTAAATCCTTTATTCTAGTTATTCTAAAAGTTCTAACATCTTCCTTTAGTTTGCAATATCCATATAGATACCATGTCTGACCTTTATATATAAGTTTCATCGGTTCAATAATTCTTCTTGATTTATTGCCAAAGCTGTTTACATAATTAAACTCTATTAGTTTATTATTTAATATTGCTATTTTTATTTGAGTGAATTTATCATTTTCATTAAAATCACTACCCCATTTAGAAAAATCTATATCTATCCAATTTGATAGTTCTTCTTTGTTTAACATAAAGCTCATTTTATTTATAACTGAATTAACTTCAGGATATTTAGTAACTTCTAATGTTTTTAAAGCTACGATTAAACTTTGCTTATCTTTATCTGATAATATAGTTTTATTTATAGAATATTCTTCTAATAACGATATACCTCCACCCTTTCCCTTACTCATGTATACTGGAATTCCTGATAAAGATAGCTCTTCTATATCTCTATATATAGTTCTTGTGGATACTTCAAATTTATCTGCTAATTCTTTTGCTGTTACAATTCTTTTATTTAGAAGTATTATTATTATTTCCGTTAACCTGTTAATTTTCATAACTTACCTCTATTTATGATTTATATTTTCTATATGCATTTAAATGCCTTACTTTACTCCTAACTTATAAACATAGAGTTTTTATATCTTTTTATTATCATATTACTCTTAAAAACATACAAATTTAAATACTAAAAATATATCTATATTAAAGTTAATCATAATTATATGAATATTACTTTATAGTCTCATCTTCAAAGTTTACTGATATAACTAGATAAGTTTATTTATCTAGAACTTTTAATCTTACTTCAAATATAGTTCTTGAATCATCACTATAAGCCTCTATACTTCCTTCATGTAACTCAATAATATTTTTAGTTATTGCAAGTCCTAGTCCTGATCCCCCTATATCACTATTTCTTGATTTCTCTACTCTATAGAATCTATCAAATATATAAGGAAGGTCTATTGATGATATAGATTTACCGTAATTTATAACTTGAATTACTGCCATATTATCTTCAAGCTTTGTTGTTACATCAACATAATGACCATCTCTTCCATACTTTATTGCATTAGATAATAAATTTTCAAAAGCTCTTACGAGCTTCTCTGCATCCGCACTTACTATAAGCTTATCATCTGAAAAATCAATTCTTGATTCCATATCTGCTCTCTTAAACTGACATTCAAAATAAGCAACTACTTGACCTAATAATTCTACTAAATTAATTTCTCTCTTATTTAAATTTATAGTGTTATTTTGCATTTTAGTTAGTTCAAATAAATCATTTATAAGAATACTTAAGCTTTTTGATTTTTCATATGCAATATTAGCATAATATCTAAGCCTTACTTCATCCTCATACTGATCGTTATCAATGATTTCTAAGTATCCCATTATTGAAGTTAATGGAGTTCTTAAATCATGAGAAACATTTGTTATTAAATCAGTTTTTGTTTGCTGTGCCTTCCTCTCCTCTATAGTTCTATCTTTAAGCTGCTTAGATATACTATTTATATTATATGCTAACCTTTTGATATCTCCTTCTTCTTCAATATTTATTGATCCATCCAAATTACCATTAGCCATTATTTCAGTTTCATTTATGATATTCTCTAAACTCTTATTTCTTCTATATGCTTTAACAAGTAAATAAAATATTATAAATAATCCTGCTCCAAAAACTAAATAAACAACTCCATCAAGATACATTTCACGTATATAACGCCATAGATTTATAATGTTATTTATAAGTTGAATCGCAGTATATCTATAAAGAAATATTATAATTCCTCTAATAATTATTACTGTAAAATAAGTTAATATTGCAGAAATAACTATATCAATTAATGTTGATTCCCAATGTTTATAAGCTTTTTTATTTTTCAATTTTATAACCAACTCCCCATACAGTGTGGATTATCTTATTTCCTGCCATATGTTGTTCTAATTTTTCTCTGATTCTACTCATATGAACCATAACTGTATTATTTGATTGATAGTATCTTTCTTTCCACACCTTCTCAAATATTTCCTCTGTATTAAATACTCTTCCTCTATTTGTAGCTAATAAATAAAGAATTTCAAACTCTCTTGCAGTTAATGATACCTCATTATCATCTATAGTTACTTTATGCTTGCTCTTATCTATAACCATTGACTCAATTCTTATTATGTCATTTGAAGTTTGCATTTTAGTATTTAGAAAGTATGCTCTTCTAAGTAATGCTCTTATTCTAACTGTCAGCTCTAAATGATTAAATGGCTTACATACATAATCATCTGCACCAGTCATTATCCCTTGTATTCTATCCATATCCTCTGTTTTTGCACTTAACATAAGTATTGGAATAGTATACTTTTCTCTTGCTCTTCTACAAACTTCTAAACCATCCATCCCTGGCATCATTATGTCTAAAACCATTAAATGAATTTCTTCTTTATCTAATATCTCTAAGGCTTCTTCTCCGCATCTTGCCTTAAAAACATTATATCCTTCATTTTTAAGATTTATTTCTAATAAGTCTCTTATTTCATTTTCATCATCTACTACAAGAATGTTATTATTCATTTTCTCCTCCAATTTATATAATTATTTTCCAAGATACTCTTCTAGAGTAATACCCTTTTCATAGATATCCCTAGCCGCCTTCTTTCCAACATATCTAACATGCCAAGGTTCATACTCTATACCTGTTATACTTTTCTTTCCATAAGGATATCTTATAATAAATCCAAATTTATAACAATTTTTAGCAAGCCAATCTGCCTCTTTTGTTCCCTGTGCAAAGTATTTATCTCTATTAGTAATGTCAATACATAATCCTGTTTGGTGCTCACTAAACCCTGGTTTTGCTACATACGCATCTGCACTTTCTTGTCCTTCTGCTTTTACTCTATTATTATAAGTTTTTATTTGAGATCTATATGATCTATAAGCTGAATTTCCAAGCAGTACTACACCTTCTTCTTTAGCTGCATTTACCATATCTTCTAATGGTTTTGCCATAATTCCAGCTACATGTTTTTCTTCATTAGTTGCTTCATCTGTAAATTCTATATTTGGTATAGTTGAACCTTCTGGTTTATAATATTTGCTTAGTCCATATTGTCTATTTACTAATATTAACTCTTTAGGTATATTTATACTTATTTCTTGTACTAACATATCTTCACCCTTTAATTCAACTCCCTTTTCTTTAGTGTTTATACCATTCGGATTTGCACTTATAAAATCTACTATATAAAAAATTCCACATATTATTATCATAAACACTAATACTTTTTTTAATCCACTTTTCATTTTTATACCTCTCTTTTCTAAATATCGTGACTCCTCATATCATGACTTTATTTTAGAAAAGATAGTTTACAACTCTTATAAAAATTTCTTAAGAAACCTTAAGTTTCTTAATTTATATAAGTGATACTATATACCATTAATTGTATATATATTTTCTTATAAATTAATTTTATTATACAAATTTTACAAGGTCTATTCTATGTTTTACAATGTCTGTTCTATACTTTTATTTTTGAATTCATCAGAGGTTCTATAAAAACTTGAATTTGACAATTATATGATTCTATATTGAAAAAATCATTAAATAATTCTACTTCAATAAACCATTTAATCTTTAAATTATTTTCTTTTATATAGTTAAATAATTTTTGTCTACGTCCATTCTCATTTTCTTTACTATACACTAAAGTTAAATATTTTCCCTTTGGTAATACTTTTATATTATCTTCAATATCTACATAACTGGCATTCTTAAATCCACTAAAAACATAGGCTGGATATACATTACCATCTGAATCAACATTATATATAATTCCTCTATCTAGAGATATCTCTAACTTATTGCTTTTAATAATTTTATCTAAATCTGAATAATATAGTAGTTCCTTTAAGCTTCCAGCTTCTTTACATGGAGCTATAATTACATACCGTTCATCAAAAAATTGTGTAGTTATTTCATCATTTTTAAAAATGTCCTTTGAATATTCTACACCAGTATTTAATACATCAATATTTTTTATTATCTTATTCATTCTTTTTATATTTTCTTCTGCTTGACACCTTTTTAATTTCAGAAATTCTATTAACTTATCTGTATCACATTCCTTAAAAATCTCTTGTAACTCTGCTATACTAGTTCCTAATTCTCTACAACCTTTTATAATATCTATATAAATAAATTGATCTATAGAATAATATCTATAACCTGTTTCCTCATCAATATATTTTGGTACAAGTATACCAACCTTATGATAATATCTTAAAGCTTTTATTGTAACTTCTTTAATTTTAGAAACTTCACCAATAGAAAATAAATTTTTCATAGTCTATCCCCTTTATATTTTTAATTGCTATTGACTCTCCCTTTAGGGTATACATTATCATCATTATAAAGTATTTACAATAAATACTAAATCGAAAGCTTAATTATATAAAAGGGGTGTTTTAACATGGGTAAAATAACGTATAGAAAGGTACTTAAAAAGGATTATGAATCTATTAAAAAACTTATAGGAGAAGCATTTGGATTTAATGACTTCATTGAAGATACTAAAATTTTAGATATAGTATTAAGTAGTTATCTAAATGATTGTCTTTTAGAAAGTTCATTTAGTAAAGTTGCAGAAAAAGATAATAAAATAATAGGGTTTATTTTGGGTAATGCAAAAAAAGATAATAATCATATAGCTAATTATGATTCTAACATTAACCTTAATTCTAGTAATATTATTGAGTCAATTATGTCTGAAGGAAAAACCACAGAGCTTCTTCAGGAATTTTCAAAAATTACTGATGCTTATAAAGAACTTATATCAGAGAAAAAAGATAATTTTCAAGGCTGTATACAATTATTTATTGTATCAAAAGAATCTAGAGGACTTGGAATAGGTAAAATTCTTCTTGGTTATCTATTTGATTATATGAAAAATATGAATGTAAAATCTTTATATGTATATACAGATACTAGATGCAATTATAGATTTTATGATAGCCAAAACTTTAAACGCATAAATGAGAAATCTATACATTTTGATACTCTTAACATGGATCTTGATGTATTCTTATATGAATATAACTTTTAATTAATGTTACGTTAGTACCTAATTTAGATTCTGCTATCCTTCTTACCAAAAGTTATTGTACAGAAAATACAATGATATTATTTAATAAAAACTACGCTTCTTTATATTAGCTTTATGAAGTGGAACAAGGAGCATGTAGTCAACTTGTAATTGCTAGTATGTCTAATATAAAATGTAAAATAAAAATAATACTAACTAGAGAAAATTTAATGTTTTAAACTTTATGGTAACAATACTTTTTATGTATTGTTACCATAAATCTCTTTTTACTAAATCTAATTTGCTTATGATATAGTTATCTGTAACATTTCTAAATAAGATTCTTATAAATTATTTTTTTGTATTCTTAAACCATTCAATCGTTGCTTTTTCCATATCTTTTGGAAGCTTATGATTATAAACTTCATCATACAACCAAGATAATGTCTTACCTTGTAGATATTTTCTCATCTCATTTTCAGCTTCTAGCATCACTACTTTAATTAAACAAGGACATTTTGTATGAGAATCTGGTAAATTATCTTTATCTAACAATATATTATTTTGTCTAATTTCTGCACACTGGAAAAATGGCTCTTTTCCCTCTACAGCTTCAACAACATCCCAAAAGGTTATTTCTTCTGGATTTTTAGCTAAAGCATACCCCCCTTTTACTCCAGGTACTGATTTTACGATTCCACACTTAGTTAATTTTGTATATACCTTTGATAAATAAGTTTCTGATATTCCTTGAAATGTTGCTAAATCTCTTATTCCTATAGACTTACCTTCCTCTATATTTACCATATATAATAAACAATGTAGTGCATATTCTACTCCTACTGAGAACTTCATACTTATCCAATCTCCTTATTACAGTTTTAATATTATCTTATAATAGACTATTTTCGCTTCTCATTCAACCCACAAACTTCAGTCACCATTACTTCTACTCATATATTAAATATTTCCATTTGACAAAAAAATAAATCTATCATAAACTTAATTACAGATAAATGTTATCTACGATATAATCTATCCATATTATAAGGAGGAAATATAAAATGTTAACAGAAAAATTTTATGATGTAATAAATCACGAAGGTGTAGTTTCAATAGGAAGTTGTTCAAATAATGAAGTTCATATTTCTAATACATGGAATAGCTATTTAGTAATTGTAGAAGGAAATAAAATCTTAATACCTGCTGCGGCTATGATTAAAACAGAAGAGAATGTTACTATTAACCCTAAAATTAATCTAGCTCTAGGTAGCAAGGAAGTAATGGGATATAGGAATATGGGAACTGGATTCTTACTTGAAGGAACTGCAAAGTTTTTAAAAGATGGTGAATACTTTGATATGATGTTAAAGAAATATCCGTTCTTAACAAGAGTACTAGAATTTACAGTTGAATCTTGCAAACAAACACTATAATATATTTTTGAATTGAGGATAAAACTATGCCAAGAATAATTAATAAATCAGAATGTGTAGGTTGTGGAACCTGCCAAAGAGTATGTATTGTTGGATGCATATCTCAAGAAGAAAATAGAAAAAGATTAATCAATGAAGACGGCTGTGTTGACTGCGGAGCTTGTCAACTTGCTTGCCCTAAAAAGTGCATTTCACAAAATTAATTAAAGTATAAAAGTATTATTATGCTCAGCAAATAATACTACTTTATTAACTAATTAAATATTAAAATTAAGTATTCTTAGTTGCTTTTCAAGGTCTAGAATTAAGCCTAGACCTTATTTTCTATTAATTATTAACTTTTATCTTATATAATTTTATAAAAAAGTAGCTAAAGAAATTTCTCTAGCTACTCTTTGTATATTATACAATTATTATATTCTTGATTTTATGTATTAATTTAATTCTTTTAATATTTCTTCTGTTGTTAATGAACCACTTGATAACATACCAAAGTTAACTTCTGCTGCTCCATATGCTTCCATTCCCGGTGCTGCTGTTGCATCTTTTGCAATATAAACT
>JBBVGE010000091.1:0-142751 GCA_040144665.1 Clostridium perfringens | reverse complement strand
ATCACTATATCGTAATATTACGATATAGTGATGGGTGTAATGAAGATAAAGAAGGTGTTATATATGCAAAATAATTATAAAGAATTAGAAGAACAGGCTGAATTTTTAAAAGTTCTAGCACATCCTGTTAGACTTTGTATAGTAAGAGGTTTAATGAAAAAAGATAGCTGTAATGTAAGCTTTATGCAAGATTGTTTAGGAATGCCACAATCAACTATATCACAACACTTACAAAAACTTAGAAGTGTTGGAATAATTGAAGGTGAAAGAAACGGATTAGAGATAAATTATAAGATAAAAGACAAAAGAGTAGAGGGAATTATAAAAATTTTATTAGCAGAATAATAGTTAGTGAATTTTTTAGAAGGAGGATATAAGTTATGAGAAAGAAAGTTTTAATTGTTGGAGGGGTTGCAGGGGGAGCGTCTACTGCTGCAAGACTTAGAAGATTAGATGAAGATTCGGAGATAATAATTTTTGAAAAGGGCGATTATATATCATTTGCAAATTGTGGATTACCTTATCATATTGGAGAAGTAATTAAAGATAGAGGAAAACTAATCCTTCAAAGTCCAGAAAAGATGAGAGATAGATTTGAGATAGATGTAAGAGTTAATAGTGAAGTTACTGAAATTGATACAGAAAATAAGATTATCAAGGTAAAATCAAAAAATGATGGCTTATATGAAGAAGAATATGATTATCTAGTGTTATCTCCTGGTGCAAAACCAATTACACCAAGCTTAGCAGGAAGTGATAGTAAAAAAATCCATACACTTAGAAGTATAAATGATATGGATTCAATAAAGAGTACTATTGATAGTGGAAATGTTAAAAATGCAATAGTAATAGGTGGAGGATTTATAGGTATTGAAGTAGCTGAAAACTTAAAGCATAGAGGAATTAATGTAAACTTAATTGAAGCTGCACCACATATCTTAGCACCACTTGATTCTGAGATGTCAGAGTTATTAGAAATGGAAATGAATGATAATGGAGTGTCAATTATTTTAAATGATAGAGTAGAAGCCTTTGAAGAAAATAATGATACTATAAGTGTTAAATTAAATAGTGGGAAAAAAGTAACAGCAGATATAGTAATTTCTGCAATTGGAGTTATGCCAGATACTGGTTTTATAAACAAATCAGGAATAGAACTTGGTGAAAGAGGTCATATAATAGTTAATAAAAATATGAGAACTAATATAGAAAATATATATGCTGCAGGAGATGCAGTTGCAGTTTCAGATTTTGTAAATGGTAATGTTGCATATATCCCTCTTGCTGGCCCTGCAAATAGACAAGGAAGAATAATAGCAGATAATATTTCAGGAGTAAAATCAGAGTATAAAGGAACACTTGGAACATCAATAATAAAGGTATTCGATTTAGTAGCAGCATCAACAGGAAATAATGAAAGAACTCTTAATAATTTAGGAGTAAATTATAAAAAAGTATATCTATATCCAATGACTCATGCGGGATACTATCCAGGGGCTAAGCAACTTTCAATAAAGGTTTTATATGACATAGAAGGAAAAGTATTAGGAGCTCAATGTGTTGGAGTGGATGGTGTTGATAAATTTATTGATGTAATAGCTACAGTTATAAAGCTTAAAGGAACAATGGAAGATTTAAGGGAGCTTGAACTTGCATATGCACCACCATTTTTATCAGCTAAATCACCAGCAAACATGGTAGGATTTATTGCAGATAATGAAGAGAGAAAATTAACTAATTTATTCTTTGTAGAAGACCTTAAAGACTTCGATAAAGACAAAGCAATATTAGTTGATTTAAGAGAGCAAATTGAAGTTGAAGCTGGAATGATTGAGGGTGCTATTCATATTCCTTTAAATAGTTTGAGAAATAGATTAAATGAATTAGATAAAAATAAAGAAATATGGGTTTATTGTGCTGTTGGAGTAAGAGGATGGATTGGTGAGCGAATACTTAAAGGTCATGGATTCAGAGCTAAAAATCTATCAGGTGGATATAAATCATACAAAACTTTTGGATATAAAGCAAAAGAAATAATTTTTGATGATGGAAACAAAGATGGAAATAAAAATAGTTTAGATAATGATTGTGCCAGGCAACAGCAGGAAATAGCAATAGAGGATAGTAGAGAAAGAAAAGTTAGAGAGTTAGATGCAGAGGGGTTATGTTGTCCAGGCCCATTAATGCAAGTTAAGATGACAATGGATATGATGGAAGATGGAGAACTTCTAAATGTTAGAGCTTCAGATCCAGGATTCTTTAAAGATATAGAAGCCTATGCAAAGAAGACAAAAAACACTTTAGTAAGTGTAGAAAAAGATAAGGGAATAGTTAAAGCTTCTCTTGTAAAAGGGATTGAGGGGAATAAAGAAGTTGCAGTTGATAGTAAAAATGATAATTCAATACTAGAAGAGAAGAATGGACAAACATTAGTTGTTTTTAGTGGAGATCTAGATAAAGCTATAGCCGCATTTATAATAGCAAATGGTGCATCAGCTATGGGAAAAAAGGTTACAATGTTCTTTACGTTCTGGGGACTTAATATACTAAGAAAAAATGAGAATGTTAATACAGATAAGAATTTAATTGAAAAGGCATTTGGGAAAATGATGCCAAGAGGAAGCAAAAAATTAGGATTATCTAAAATGAATATGGCAGGTATCGGTCCTAAAATGATAAGAGGAATAATGAAAAATAAAAACGTTCAATCATTAGAAGAACTTATACAAGCTGCCATAAACAATGGAGTTGAAGTTGTTGCCTGTACAATGTCTATGGATGTTATGGGAATAAAAGAAGAAGAGTTAATAGATGGCGTGAAATTTGGTGGAGTAGGTTACTACCTAGGAGAAGCTGAAGAGTCTACATCAAATTTATTTATATAAATTTAAAAGACAAGTAATTTTATGTAAGAGATAATATTAGTAGAAAGTAAAATTTATATGTAGATTTAAGAGAGATTAATCATAAATATTTTAATAGAGATTGCTATTAAAATATAATATGGGTTAGTCTCTTTTGAACGTTTTAAATATGAATTTTATTGAATAACTTATTTATATTTAAAACATAATAGTTTTAATAGGGAGGTTAAAGAGATGGATGTAAATAAGAAATGTTCAAAGAGTATTCATTTTAGAGCTTTTAGAATAATAAATGATATATTGGTATCTCATAAAGATAAGAAATGTAAAGTTCCAAGTAACACAATTTCTAGATTAGATATTCCATATAATAAAGAGAAGGATATTTGTAAGTTAGATATACATAAACCAAGATTTATAGGAAAGACATTACCTATTATAATTTATTATCATGGTGGTGGATGGGCTGTTGGCGATAAGAGTATATATAGGAATTTTTGCTGCCTGCTTTCCGGAAAAGGTTTTATTGTTTTTAATATAAATTATGAATTAACATCAAACAAGCCTCATCCAGAGCCAATTAAAGATTGTATAAAAGGTGCAGAGTGGGTATATAATAATGCGAATAAATATGGAGGAGATAAAAATAATATTTTTATTATAGGAGATTCGGCAGGAGGTCATATTGCTGGATTAATTGGTGCATTATGTACAAATCAAAAGATGAGAAATACTTATAAAGAAAAATATAATATAGAACTTTCTTTTAAAGACAATCTACGTGCGATAGGAATTTTATGTGGATTAAGTGATTTTAGGTCTTGTTATGATATGGAAGTACATCACTTAAAAGTACCTATAATGAGGCAATTTACTGAGATGCTTTTAAATACTGAAAGTATTTATGATTCAGAAATAGGAAATGAATTATCAGTAGCTAAAAATATGACAAATTATTTTCCAAAAACATTTATGACAACTGTAGAAAGTGATCCGGTACATCCTGAGAGTGTTAATATTGAGAAGGCCCTTATAGAAAATAAAATACCATATAGAATGGTTTCATTTGATAAAAGTCATAAAAAGTTATGGCATATATATCAGCTAGACCAAAGTTTACCTGAATCACAAATATGTTTAGATGAAATGATAGATTATTTTATGAAAAGTTAAACATAATAGATTTAAATATATAAATTGTATGATAATTTGATAAGTGTATGAATCACAAATGTGTATAATAGAATAAAATATTAGAATTATACATATTCATTAGAAATACTTATACTATATTTAGGTAAAGAGAATTTTTAATAAGAGGTGAAGGCATGGTCAGCATTAATTCTATTATGGCAATGATTTTTACAATAATTGTAAGCTTAGTATTTCCAATAACTTTAATTATTATAATGAGATTAAAGTACAAAGCTTCTCTAAAGAGTTTTTTTATTGGAGCATTAGCATTCTTTATAGTAGCGCAGTTTATAGAAGGACCAATAAATTATTATATGATTGCAGTAAATAAAGATACATCAAATATAATAATGAGTAATCCATTTATATATATGTTATATGGTGGACTTATGGCAGGTATATTTGAAGAAACAGCAAGGTATATATGCTTTAAATATATACTAAAGAAAGAGAGAAGAATTCAAGATGGAATTAGTTATGGTATTGGGCATGGAGGATGTGAAGCTATATTGATTGTTGGTATAACATATATATCAAATCTTATAGTATCAATTGGAATAAATAATGGCTCTGTAAGCAAAGAGACTATTGGAACTTTGTATGATCAATTAGTAGGTATCCAATCTCATATATGGTTAATTGGAGGAGTTGAGAGACTATCTGCTATTATAATACAAATTGGATTATCCTTATTAGTATTTAAGGCTATTAAAGATAATAAAAAAGTGTACTATCTTTTAGCAGTTTTAGTACATGCAGTAATAGATTTTCCAGCAGCATTATATCAAAGAGGAATAATTAATATATTTATAACTGAAGGGTTAGTTATTGTAAGTGCAGTTTTATTTTTAATATTTATATTTACGGAAATAAGGAGCAATAAAAAGGATTTAATTGATATTAGACAGTAGTATTATAGATATTTTATTTGTTAATTTTTTGAACGTATTATAATAGAATGGTTGAGTAGGAATATTTATTTTCTTATAATGAATAGAAGGGGAATTTTGAATTGTCGAAAGGGGAAATAAATGAAAAAAATATTTATTGCTTTTATATTAGGGGTATCAGTATTAGGTATAGTTGGATGTGCTGATAAAGAAAATGAAAAGAATAAACAAGAAGTTTTATCTGAAAATAATAAAAATGAAGCAGATGAGAAAGCGAAAAAAGAAGAAAAAGAAAAGATAGAGGCTGAGAAAAAGGCTGAAGAGGAAAAGAAACAGGCAGAGAAGGCAAAAGAGGAAAAAGCTAAAAAAGATGCTGAAGAGAAAGCTAAGAAAGAAGCTGCCGAAAAATTGAAAAAAGATCAAGAGGCTAAGAAGAATAACAGTTCTAATAAAGTACAAGAAAAGATTTTTACGTTATATTCTGTAGATCTTTCAGGTGATAAAACTATAACAATTGGTAATGTTAAAACAAAATCTGATAGTATAAAAGAAAATTTAAGTTCTATAGCAAATTCTTTATCAAAAAAGAATTTTGAATCATTTGGAATAGAAGTTAAGGAAATTAAAAAGGTTAACGGTAAATCAATTGCATATATAAATCTAAAAGATACTGGAAATAAGAAATGGACAGAAAAGTATTTTCAAGGATCATTAGGAGGATATGTAACAAGTACATCACTTATTGAAAGTTTTCTTCAAAGAAAATATAAAGGTGATTGGATAGATGGAGTAGCATTTACTCTTAATAATAATAAAATAGATGATACAGGACATATACCAGAATTAACAAATATAAATTATAGATAAATAAAAAGATAAATGATATGCAATATATCATTTATCTTTTTTTTTTAATGTTATATTATTCTAATAAGTTAGAATGGGAAGCTATAAGCCATAGATGATATTAAGGTAGTTAAAAGTGTACCTACTATTATTGCAATAACTCCTGCTGCTGCTAATAAAACTAAAGGAGCAACTAAAGTAGTACCACCATTAGCTTTTAAAGCTTCGTCAGTATTACCATATTTATCAAAGAATTTCTTTAAAGATAATATTTTCTTTTTAGAATGTCTTATATACATACAATTACCAAATATACCTAAAAGTATCATAATAATTAGTGGAATTAATCCAGCTAAAAGTGGACTAAAGTTATCAAGGATTGCAACTGCAAGAAAATCAACTATGGTAACACCTACAAACCAAGCATATAATTTTCTATATAATAGCCAATATCCACCTAAAAAGAATGATGCCCAATTCCATGATGAAAATGTATTTTTATTTTCATTGTTCTTCCAGTGGTTAAAATAATGTTCTGTATTTGTTGGACCAACAAATTTAATAAAATCAGAATCAGATATTTTATCTAAATATGAATTAGAATCTTCACGAGGGTATTCTGATTCATAGCAATCAGTAAAACCTTCTTCGTTTATATTTTTCTTAATTTCTTCTTCTTCGAAGCTCATATTACAGCCTTCTTTCTATAATTTATTGATTATTTCATTATGAGTATACTAAATAAATTTTAATAAAGTGTGTAGATTACTTAAAAAAAGGCTTTTTAGATAAAAAATTTATAATTTATACAAATTTATAGTTTTGAAAGTTTGTAATATTTATAAAAGAATGCTGTTAGAATTAGTAGTTATTATTAGTAATAACTAGGGGGTTAATGAGAGATATTTAGAAAATTGATATTGTCGTATAATAAAAATTAATATAAGATATATTAGAAAATAGTTGTATAAAATATTAGACATTAATTAATATATAGAGGAAAGAGGAGGTTATAAATAATCTCCTCTTTTTTTGGTGTAGTTAAATTTATAATTATTATTTAATTGTTATAGTTGGTAAATTACGTAAGTTATTTGATTCGTTGTCATCAGGTAGGCTTCTTAGATATTCTTCACCCTTAGCTGAAACACTAACAGCAACCCCTTTGATTTCACCGTTCTTAGCCATCTCAACTGCCGCTGCTTTATCTACTTGATGGCCATTTTGAATTTCATAGCCTACAATTCTGCTACCATACTTAATAACTCCTGTAATTTCCTTTGCATCATTTTTAGGAGTAGGGATCGTCTTATTAATATTTTCAGGTAATCCACCTATTCTTTCGTTTGACATATTAATACACCTCCATTTGATACAAGTATAGTTTAAGTAGAATTAAAGAAAATATACATAATTATATAAACTTCATAAGTACAATCATATATAGTGATTAAATTTAATAAGAATACATACTATAATAGTTCCTATTCTAATTAGAAGTGAATATTAATAGAATTAATACAAAGGAATTATATTAGGAGAGTTTTATGGCATTAGATTTATACACCTTCTATATTTATAACTATTCAAAAGAATATCTTTTTCAAAAAAATGCAGATTTAAAAAAGATAAGTGAATTTTCAAAATCATCAAAAGTTGTATTTAGAGATGATTTTATTTTCGAAAAAATAGTTGGAAAAAATGTTATTGAATTTTATGAGTACTTGAAAAAGAGAAAATGTTTTAAAGTAGCATTAATAATACACAATAAAAAGTATTTAGTTATAAAGTTTTGGTGTAAGTTTTCATTAGAATATTGGTATGGAGAATATGTTACTAAGCCTGAAATAGACTGTTCTTATATGGAATATAAAAAAGTATATGAGGAGTTATGGGCAAATAAGTATATGGAACTTACAGAAAAGGAAAAAGATGAATTAAGGTTAAGGTTTAAAATGAATGATTATATAGATGATTAGATAAAGAAAAAACTCCTTACGGAGTTTTTGTATAAATTATTATAGAGCATTATTAATTACTACATATATCTAGATAATTTAAAAATTATTTAGTGAATATATCTAGTATTTTACCATCACACTCTTTAACAGAATGATTTAACATTTTGAAGATAGTAGTTCCTTCATCCATTAAACTCATGTCACCTATGTAATTATTCTTTTTTATATTTTTTCCTTTTACCATAAAGAATGTTCTATAATCTAAGCTTTCAGGAAAATATCCATGAGTTGCAATGTCATGGTTACCAGAAGTTCTTTCAATTATATCTCCATCAATAGAGTTAATGAAGTAGTATCCATCATTTGCTTCTAACATAAAGGCACAGTTTCTATCAGCACCGAAGGAGATAGCTTCCTTATTTGAATATATATTTTTTATGCATTTATTATTTTCTTTAGAGAAGGAATTGATAAGTGTATAGACAGTTTCTTTAGAAATATTTGAATCTTTATTTATATAAATGTAAGCTGATCCATCACAATAGTTACAATATATATCCCATGAAGTTATCTTATTTTTACTATTAATTTTTATATATCCATTATCTAAAAATAGTTTATTTAGTTTAATTACATAGTCTGCATCTTTAAAACTATGATCACCGAGTGCTATTAGTGTACTATTTTCATAAATATTATTATCTTCTAAGAATTTAATTATTTTGCCTAGTCTATCATCATGACGATTTAAAGCCTCTTTAATTTTAGAAGATTTAGTACCAAATTTATGTTTATGAGTATCTACATCTGTAAGATGTACTAATATAAAGTCGGCAAGATCATTTTTAAGTACATACATAAGGCTTTCAAAAGTAAAATTATCTAAATTAGGTTGTTTAAGCCCATCTCTTAATTTCCCAAATAAATTATTTACTTTAAGTTGAAATGATAGTGTTCCATTTAAAGCAGAAACTAAAATTTGATTTTGCCAAGGCCTATTTGCAAATATTTCAGGTAAATTTAAATCAATAGTATTTGATTTTGCTGTAACTGGCCAGAGTAAGGCACAGGTTCTAAGTCCAGCCTCTTTAGCTACATCATAAATTGTTGGGCAATTTATATATTTTTGTTCCCAGAACCAATCAGAGGTTTTCCTAAATGGTTCAATCTTAATGTTATTAACAATTCCATGATTAATAGGATATTTACCTGTTGAAATTGATACATGAGCTGGATAAGTAAGAGAAGGATATACAGACTTTACTATATCTGAATATGATGATTCCTTCAGAAGTCTTTTAAAATTAGGTAATGTTTTTATATATTTAAAATCATTTGTATCTACTGCATCGAAAGATAGTATTATAAATTTTTCTTTCAAAAAATAACCCCCTTTAAAGGTAAAATATTATATTAATATTTTACTATAAAGGGGGAAGTTTATATAATTAGTTTTTTAAATTTTATTTTAGGATAATATCTCCATTAGTATTATTTAAGTTTACGATATTCTTTCCATTACCTAAAGAGAAGGATTTATCATCAATGGATTTATCTTCATGATAAATACCATTAATATTACTTCTTGCTAATATTTGATAATCATTAAGATTTTTAATATTATTAAAGTTTATTTCACCATATTTAGTAGATATACTTGTATTCTTACCTAATTTGGAAAGAATGGTTTCAATGCTACCATTATTACATTCAATATTAGAATTTCCAATGAAACCTTGCACATAAATATCACCATAATTAACGGATATATCAGAATTATTTATACTAGAATCATTTAATTGTATGTCACCATTTGAAGCTTTTAAATTAACATCATTAGCTTTTATAGTCTGTAGATTAATATCTCCATAATTAAGATTTAAATTTAATCTAGAAAGAGTCAAGTCTCTAAGACTAACATATCCGTTATTAGATTTTATATTTAAGTTTCCAGTATAACTTTTAGGAAGTAAAAGAGTAATGCTTATATTATATATATTGCTAAATTCATTAGGTAAAGATAATTCTAATGAGGTGCCTGTTTCTTCAAATTTTACAGTAGAATCTTTAAATTCTTTTACTTTGCTTTGACGTCCACTTAATGAATAGTTTACTTCAATATTATTAGAATCCGTACTTTCAATTTCTATATCCGCATCCTTATAATTTATACTAATATCCTTTATATTTTTATTTAATTTATGGCTATATGATTGAGTTATTGAAGTATGAGGCTCATTCCAAGTAGAAAAATCAAATATTGAAGCATCAATCCCAAAATATTTAGTAACTTCATCTTTATAATTAGATAATCTATAATTTCCACTATATAATATAGTACATGCACCTACAAATGAAAAAATACATATAAGAAGGAGAACTAATAATGTTATTTTGAATTTCTTTTTAATTATTGGTTTTTTCATATTAATTACCTCCTTCAGGTGACTTCTTGAATAAATTTATTATTGAAAATAATGCCCATTTTATAAAATAATAAGAAAGCATAGCTAAAAGAGCTGTTAATGCAAGTGATCCTATTATAAATAATATAATTACGCTATTTGGAAAGTCTGTAATAAATGCTGGGGTACTTGAAGCACCAAGAACAACTATGCCTATTTTACTAAGCATTACGATTACTCCTCCAACACTTAATGCTAGTCCGCCAATAATTAATGAACCAAGAAGAGCTATAAAAGCAATAAATAATCCAATAGCACAAGCTCCTGCACCTAAGGCTAATGGTGCTAAAAATATAAGTGCTATTACTATTAAAATAAATTTAATTAATCCTTTGCCACTAAATGAAAAGTTTTTAAAAGGTCTTGAATAATTTCCTTTTTCAGTTTTTTCTTTAGAAAAATTATATTTATAATCTTCAGTATTCTCAAAAGTCTTTTCATTAGAATTTTCTATAGGATCTTCTTTACTTTCTTCAATAGATTCCTCATCAGATACAGTCTCATATTTTACATCGCCGTAAAATTTTGTATCATCTTCAGTATATGATGATGTAGTATCCTCAGTTGTTTGAACCTTTTCTAGATAGGCACTTCTATATTGATAAACTAATTCGTAAGGATTTCCTAGTTCATCTATAATTTCTTCCTCTGTTTTACCATTTGATAATCCAACTGTAAAATGCTCTTGATAATCAAATATAATATCTGCAAGCTCTTTTTCAGGGAAATCTTTTAATCCGTTAGCTAGTATAGATAAAAATTCATTTTTACTCACACTTATAACCTCCCATAATAATATCGTTAACTGCATTTTGGAACTCTAGCCATTCACGTTCAAGATCTTCTTTATAATCATAGCCAAGCGCTGTAAGTCTATAGTACTTTCTAGGCGGGCCTTCCATAGATTCTTGAAGATATGTTGTAAAATAGCCTTCTTTAGTTAATCTTCTAAGAATGGGGTAAACCGTGCCATCTGAAATGGATATATGTTTAGAAATTTCATTAATTAGTTCATATCCATAACAATCTTTATTAGATAGTACTGAAAGAACGCATAACTCTAAAACACCCTTTTTTAATTGTGTATTCATGGCATCAGAACCTTTCTGTAAAATATTTCATGACTATAGTATACAGTTCAGTACTATACAATACAATATAGTGAATTGGAATTTATTAATATTTTAAGAAAATAATAAGATTTCTTAAGAATTAGATTTTAAATAAAAATTTATTATAGTATTAGTAAAAATAGATAACAATATAAATAAAATATCAGTAGATTCTATAATGATATTTTTATAGAATCTACTGATATTTAAATAATATTATTAGTGAATTTTTAATTTTGAAACTTGCTCAAACATATTAATCTCTTTTTCAGAGGATACTTGCTCTAGGGATTCATTCCAATCCTTATCAAATTTTATTTTGTATAATTCTATCTTATCGTGAGATTCAACTGGAGCTAATGCAACATATTCTGATCCAGATATTAAAAGTTGTTCTAAAATTTCATAATCAATTTTATTATTGTTCTCGTCTCTAAAGGTCATTACTTTTTTATTACTCAAAAATATCACTCCTTATCTTATAAGATTAGTATCTTAATTAAATAGATTTTTATGCTATAAATTTACTATTTTAAATTTATGAAAATAATTACATTGATAAATTTAATCCAAAATATGTAATTTTAATACACACTCAAAAAACGTTGAAAATAGGGGGTTTTAGAGGTATTGTGTTAATAATGTGGATAAGTCTAATAACTTTGTGGATAAGTCCTTATTTCTGTTAAAACATTTAAAAAATAAGGTTTGTACAATATATATGTATAAAATAAAATATAAGTAACAATATAACGGATATTGTAGAAATAACAATTATCAATTACAATTTATTGTAGAATGATAATGAATAGTGTTAGAATTACTCAACATTATTAACAAAGTTGTGGATAAAAACTGTGGATAATGTGGACAAGTTGCAATAATTCACAAAGTAAAAGGAGATTAACAATGAAATATAACAAAGAAATATTAGAGGCTAAATTTATAAGTAGACCAAATAGATTTAATGCTAAGGTAAATTTAAATGGAGAAGAGATAGTAGTTCATGTCCCTAATACTGGAAGATGTAGAGAGATATTAACAGATGGTGCAACTGTGCTTTTAAGAAAAGAAGATAATCCAACTAGGAAGACAGCCTATGATTTAGTTGCAGTTTATAAGGGGGAGATGCTTATAAGTATAGATTCTCAAATACCAAATAAAGTTGTTTTTGAAGCTCTCCAAAATAAAAAAATAAAAAAATTAATTAAGTATAATAATATACTTAAGGAAAAGACTTTTGGTAATAGTAGATTTGATTTTAAATTATCTAGTGATGAAGGTAAAGAATACTATTTGGAAGTTAAAGGTGTGACATTAGAAGATAAAGGTCATGCAGCTTTTCCAGATGCACCGACTGATAGAGGAAGAAAACATTTATTAGAACTTATTGATGTAAAGAAGAGTGGAAGAGGTGCTGGAGTGTTATTTTTATTGCAAATGGAAAATATGAAGGATTTTGTGCCAAATGATGAGAGAGATGAGAAGTTTGGTGAGGCACTTAGAGAAGCACGTGATAGCGGTGTTGATATATTTGTATATGAGTGTATAGTTAATAAGGAGGGTATAACTTTAAATAAAGAGGTTAAAGTTAATTTTTAGAAAACATACTTCTAAAAGGGAAGAGGGTACTTTATAATAGAGGTAATTGATGTTTTTATAAGAGGGAGAAATATATGAAATATAAGTTTTGTCCAAAGTGTGGAAGAGAATTAGAAATGTTTAATTGTTGGGATGAAGGTGAAGTTCCTTACTGTCCTGTTGATGATATATTGTATTTTGATACTCCAAGACCATGTATTGTTGTTGGAGTAGTTAAAGATGATGAAATTCTTTTATTAAAACAAAGTTATATATATAAGAATTCTAAAGTGTTAATATCTGGATATGTAGATCAGGATGAATATGCAGAAGATACAGTTTATAGAGAAGTACTTGAAGAAACGGGAATAGAGACTAAAAATGCAAAATATTTAGGTTCTGATTTTGTAGAAGGCAAAGAGCTTTTAATGATAACTTTTATGGCGGAATATAAATCAGGTGAAATAAAAAAATCTGATGAAGTTGAGGGCATTGGTTGGGTTAAAATAGATGAGGCTTTATCACAAATGAAAGAGGATAAAATCGGAACAAAAGTAGTTAAGAAGATTATTGAGCTTAGAGAAAAGTAATAATCTATTAGATATACAAAATAGGTAGTGTTATATGTAAATTTATAAATTTATGTTTCATAAATTTAGATAAGTATAGTACTACTTATTTTATTTTGCAAAAAATTATATTGGAATACTTTGTAAAAAAATATGGTATAATTAAATAAAAAGGGTATAGGTGGAATTATGAGGGCTAATAAATCAATAATTATAAAGTTGATAGGATATTTTTATATCTTTGGAGCAATAATTTTAGTTTTGACACTTGGAGTTAAACAGGAAGTTAATTTTAATATTAGATTCGGACTTCAATATATACCGGAGAGTATATTTAGAGTAATTCTTATATTAGTTACAGCTATAATGGCTTATGGATATTTAAAAATGAAAGTATGGGGATATTGGATGATGCTCATATATTCAATATTATTTTTATCTACAAGCTTAAGTGGTATTAGTAATTATAATAGTCAACCATTTATAGGGAATGCCATATTTTCTATTATTGTATTAGTCTGTACGTTCAAGAAAAGAAAGAGCTTCACTTAAAATAGCAAAAACCTAAATAGATAAAAAGATATATGTTTATAAAATATATAGATAAAAAACACTATTGTAGTATTGCAATAGTGTTTTAGTATTTCTAAATAGGAATATTATAAAACTATATTAATGTGATTCTATTCTTTGAAGTTCTATATGAAGCACGTTATTCTCATAATTAATACTTGCACTATCAACCATCATACCTACAAGAGAAAGTTCACAGTCAAATTCACTCTCACCACCAAGATGCCAGTAATACTGTTCAACTTCATGCTGGCGAGGAATATTTAATGTTTGAACTAGGTTATCATAGTCATCTTTAGGGAAATTCTTAATAATAGAATCTATAGTTATATTAGATATGTTATCTATAGTTTTTACATTAACAGTTATGTCTTCTGCTAAAAAGTGATAACAAAAAGACATTAATTCATTTATTATCTTAAGATTTTTTTCGATTTTAAATTTCATCTGTACGAACCTCTCTTTTAAATGTAGTAATAAGTGGTATTAAAATCATAGCTACAAAACCACCAGCTAAGCCATTGTTATAAAGATTTAAACCTCCATGTAGATATCCTACATTTGTGACCAGTGCTACATGAAATATTCCTGAAAGTATTCCAAACCTCCAACCAAACTTGCCGCTTATAGGTGCTAAGCATGTACTGAAAAGTATAGCAAGTAATATACCAGGATCTGATAAAGAATATACACTTATAAATCCAGCGATAGTTGCACCAATCATAACTGGTATTATGTTTTTTAGATGTTTTCCAAAACATCCAAAACCGATTATAGTAAAGATACCACCAAGGGTTGGACCATTTAAGTTTCCGTCTATCAATAGCAAATAAAAGGTCGCGAATAGACCTATTATTCCCATATTAATATAAGTAGTCTCTCCAAAAAGCAAATAAAAGTCTGAAACAAGTTTACCAGATTGCTTACTTATTCTTTTTAAATTATTTTTAGTATTTCTTCCATAATATATTCCGATTCCTATTAAATAAAGGCATATGATTATCATAAAGACAAGAAAAAACATATCATTGTCTTTATTCCAGATTAATTGTGTCTTAAAATTGATACCTACTGATCTAAGTAAAGACATTAGTAAAGTTGCAAGAAGCCCACATGCAAAGCCTATATTATATAAATTATAACCAGCATGAGAAGATATACAGTGAGTAGCTATAGGAGTTAAAATAAATCCAGTAAAAACTCCAATAATTGCACCAAAAAATAATCCTATGAATACGTTATCTGAGATAAAACTAAGTTGACTTACTGTTGGCGCAAGAGTTGTAGATAAGAGCATAACTAATGTGTAATTAAGTAGTGGTTGTTTTTGATACCTTGCAAAAAGATAAACACCAAACATAACAGGCCATATGTTTAGAATATTCTTTCCAAAGAAAGAAAAACCAGTCATAAGCCATAAAGCCATTATTGTTGAACCGTTTGGTTTTATTCCTACAAAAACCAATATGAATATACTTATTATACTAGTTAGTGCAGCATTTATTAAGGTGGCCCCTATTCCACCAATTTCTACATAATCAGTAATTAGTATATCAGGAGTTAAAATAATTCTTCTTAAACCATTAAATATTTCATGGGGTGAATTAATAATAAAGGCTGTAACTATAAAAAATAAATAAATAACCAACAAAAT
Organism: Clostridium perfringens; assembly: GCA_040144665.1. Taxonomy (GTDB): domain Bacteria; phylum Bacillota; class Clostridia; order Clostridiales; family Clostridiaceae; genus Clostridium; species Clostridium perfringens_A. The sequence goes on along the minus strand of JBBVGE010000091.1, from coordinate 127,042 downwards.
TTTATATGGTAAGAAGAGTTTTTTCTTTTCAATCACAGTCTTTTCACCTCTCTTTATTCTATTATTTGTAAACATTATATTATAAAACTTGGTATATTAGCTATAAAATAATTAAAATATTCTGATATAATATTTTCACAAATGAAAGTTGGATATATAATATAGTGTAAAGTTAATACATAATTTTTGGAGGGATAATAATGAATAAGGATAATGAAAGATATGTACCTGAGATTTTAGGGACTTTAAGAAATCATATAATTGAAGCACCAGCAATCATAAGAAAATGTAGCGGAATAAAAATATTTGGAAAAAGAGTTAAGTCTATAATGTTTTCTACTGATGTTGCAATGATAAAAAATACAAATGCAGATGCGATAATGGCAGTATATCCTTTTACCCCCCAGCCTAAAATCACTGAAGCCATAATAACAGCTGCAGATGTTCCAGTATTTTGTGGTGTAGGTGGTGGAATAACTCAAGGAAGAAGAGTTGTAAACTTAGCACTAGATGCAGAATTTAAAGGAGCAATAGGGATAGTTGTAAATGCTCCAACTTCAAATAGTATAGTTAAAAGAATAAGAAAAACAATAGATATACCAGTAGTTGTAACTGTGGTTTCAGAAGATACAAGTATAGAAGACAGATTAAATGCAGGAGCAACTATATTAAATGTATCAGGTGGAAAAGATACACCTAAAATAATAAGAAAAATAAGAGAAGAGTATCCATTAATACCTATAATAGCTACAGGTGGACCAACACAAGAAAGTATTCAAGAGACGATAGAGGCGGGAGCAAATGCAATAACTTATACTCCACCATCATCAGCAGAAATAATGGGAGACTTAATGGATGTTTACAGAGAAAGAAAATTATAGAAAAAATAGAAATATTTTTTAAAAGTATTGTAAATTTATAAAAATATGGTATCATAATTAGTACAAGTTGTATAATATAAAATATAATAAAGAGACAAACCTAGGGTAGAGGTGCCAAGATTAAGAGTAATCTTTAGGAGCTTTGCAAGCTATGATAAAAGATGAAAGGGAGATTGGCCGAAGTATAATTATTAGCAAAGATAATTATACTGGGGATGTATATAATATATGCATCACTGTCACATATCGTGGAGAGCTACAAGGATTTAAAAAGTTACAATGATTATTTCACCTATTGCATATTAGCAGTAAGTAATATTCTTATACGTAATAATAGAACCTTATAATCACACGCTATTACCCGTCACAGTTTACTCTGTGGCGTTTTGTTTTACTTAAATAGAGTGGAGGAATCATTATGAAACTATTTGGTAATATGAAAACAGAAGAGAATACATTGGTAATTGGAGGCGTAAAAACAACAAAATTAGTTGAGGAATTTGGAACACCATTATATGTTATGGACGAACAATTATTAAGAGATAATTGTAGAAGTTATATAAATTTCTTTAAGTGTAAAGAAAAAGATAATAAAGTAGCATATGCAGGAAAAGCATTCTTAACTCTTGCAATGTGTAAGCTTATAGAAGAAGAAGGGCTTTGCTTAGATGTAGTATCAGGAGGAGAGCTTTATACTGCATACAAAGCAAATTTTCCTTTAGAGAGAGTATTATTTCATGGAAATAATAAAACATTAGAAGAAATTGAAATGGGTGTACGATTAGGAGTTGGAACATTCGTAGTTGATAACCTATTTGAAATAGAACAACTAAATCAGGTAGCAAAGAATTATGGAAGATTACAAAATATTTATCTTAGAATAACTCCAGGGATAGAAGCACATACTCATGAGTATATTAAGACTGGACAGATAGATTCTAAATTTGGATTTGCGCCAGTTGGAGATAATATAATAAATGCAATAAAAAGAGCAATAGAATTAGAGAATGTAAATTTATGTGGATTACACTGTCATATAGGATCTCAAATATTCGAACTAACGCCATATGAAGATGCTGCTGAAATAATGCTTAATTTAATTAAGAGAATAAAGGATGAAACTGGATGTTTAATTGGAGAGCTAGATTTAGGTGGTGGATTTGGAATTTATTATAGTAATGAAGATAAGCCTAGAGAAACAAAAGAGTATTGTGATGCTATATTAAATAAAGTTGATTCTGTATGTAAGGAAATTAACTTAGAAGTTCCAACACTTGTAATTGAGCCAGGCCGTTCAATTGCAGGGAATGCAGGAACTACATTATATACAATAGGATCAATAAAGAATATACCATCAATAAGAAAGTATGTATCAGTAGATGGTGGAATGACAGATAATATTAGACCAGCACTTTATAATGCAAGGTATGAATGTATTGTTGCAAATAGAGTTATCTATGATTCAAAAGAGAAGGTAACAATATCAGGAAAATGCTGTGAATCAGGAGATATATTATTAAATGCTATAAAAATACCATCAGTTTTAAGTGGGGATTTATTAGCAATGATGTCAACTGGAGCTTATGGATACTCAATGTCTAATAATTACAATAAGATACCAAAAGCAGCAGTTGTTATGGTTAAGGATGGAGAAGCAAGGGTAATATGTAAAAGAGAGAGTTATGAAGATATAATAAAGAATGAAGTATTATGAAAAATTAACTAAGGGATATAAAGAGGGGAAGTATGGATAATAAGTTTATGAGGGAGTGGATATTTCCTATAATTGTGGCTGTTGTACTAGCTATAATGATAAATAAATTCTTAATATTTAAAGTAGATGTTCCGACAGAATCTATGGAGCCTACAATAAATGTAGGAGATAAATTCTTAGTGACTAGGATATATAATTTTGAAAATATAAAAAGAGGAGATATAATAGTCTTTAAAAATAATGAGAAGAATAAACTTATGGTAAAAAGACTTATTGGAGTTCCGGGAGATGAAATAGATATACAAGGTGAAAAGTTATATATTAATGGAAAAGATATTAAAGAAGATTATGTAAAATATCCAGATGAATACTTTGGAAAATTTAAAGTTCCAGAAGATAAATACTTTTTTTTAGGAGATAATAGGGCAAATTCTGGAGATTCAAGAGAGTGGAAAGAGCCTTATATTGATAAAAGTGATATAAAAGGAAAAGTTCAAATAAGAGTATATCCTTTTAAAGATTTTGGAAGCATAAAATAATAGATCTAGAGTTTTTCAATAAATATAGGAGAAGATTGAATAATCTTCTCCTATATTTATTGATTTAGATTATTAAACTATGGATAGAATTTTTAATAAGTCAAAAGTTGAGTAGTGTAATAGTAGTATTATATTAATAATAAATAATAATATTAACTACTTTAAAAGGTAATATATATTATATTATATACATATTGAAATTATATATATAATAAGGTAAAATGGAAAATAAATTATCTTAAATATATAATTCTCATGTAAAAATCATATAAATTTATACCAAAAATAATATATATTAGAATAACTCCTAAATTTACACATATAGTACATAAAGCTTAACTAACTTTTAATAAAATTAAATGTCCTGAAAGAAAATTGACAAAAAAATATGATATAATTAATGATAATATCAAGTTTTAGAAAGGTTAAAGAGGTCGATAATATATTTATGAAAGATGTATATATAGTGGATAGAAAAGAAGGAGAATATTATGTTTTAGAATCTCCAAATGGAGATATGATTAATGTTCATAAAGATAAAATCCTTATGTCACTAAAATCTGGTGATATATTATATAGGAAAGATGATAAATACTATTATAGTGAAGAAATGACCCAAAAACATAAGAATGATATTAAAGAGTTAATGAAAGGAATATGGGTGGAAGAATGATCGAAGGTCAAAATACAGCACAAGATCAAAATATATCAGAAGAAAAAAAAGATGTAAAAATAACTGACTATACAATGAAGAGATCTGATAGAGGTAAGAAACAAGTTAAAGAAAATAAAAAGAATTTCTTTTTTGATTGGATTGTACCAGTTTTCATAGCAGTTGTTCTTGCTATATTGATAAATAAATTTTTAATCTTCAAGGTATATATCCCAAGTTCCTCAATGGTACCAACTTTAAATGTTGGGGATAGACTTTTAGTAACTAGGGTTTATAATCCGGAAAAGTTACATAGAGGTGATATAGTTGTATTTGACTCTGATGAGCTTAATGAGACTGTAATAAAGAGGCTTATAGGCCTTCCGGGAGATTCAATTAAAATTGATGGGACAGCAGTTTATGTTAATGGGAAAAAATTGGATGAGCCATATGTAAAATATCCAATGGATTCATATGGAACTTATATAGTTCCATCAGGTAAGTATTTTTTCTTAGGAGATAATAGAGCAAATTCTAATGATTCGCGTTTTTGGAAAAATCCTTATATTGATGGGAGTAAGATACAAGGAAAGGCACAAATTAGAATTTATCCTTTCAATAAAATAGGTTTTTTAGAGTAGAGAATTATACAAAAGAAAGAGGTGGAGTAAATGGAACAGCAAAATAAAAAAAGAAATAGAGCTGGGATTATATATTTTGTAATAGCCCTAGCAATAATAATGTCTTTTAATTACATTAGAGAGACTTCTATGAATAAAGAGATTAGTTATACACAGTTCCAAGAGATGGTTAAAGACAAACAAATTTCAAAGGTTATAATTACTAATGAGAATCTAATAATAACACCAAAAGATGATAATGAATTTAAAGGTAAAACTTTATATACTGCAAATATAAAAAATGATGATTTACTTAAAGAATTAAATGCTGCAAATATTACTGTTACAGGACAAAATCCTAAACAATCACCAATATTTGATTTATTACTAGTTTACGGATTACCACTACTTTTAATGTTCTTTGTATGGAGAATGTTATTCTCAAAGATGGCAGGTAAAATGGGCGGCGGAATGATGTCTATGGGCAAAAATAACGCTAAGGTTTATATGGAAGATGAAATTGGAGTTACTTTTAAAGATGTTGCAGGACAAGAAGAAGCTAAGGAATCATTAGAAGAAGTTATTGATTTCTTAAATGATCCAAGAAAATATACAGCAATAGGAGCTAAGCTTCCTAAGGGTGTACTTCTAGTTGGACCTCCAGGAACAGGTAAAACATTACTTGCAAAGGCAGTTGCAGGAGAAGCTAAAGTACCATTCTTCTCAATATCAGGTTCAAGCTTTGTTGAGATGTTTGTTGGTGCTGGTGCAAAGAGAGTTAGAGAGTTATTTAAGGATGCTCAAGAAAAAGCTCCTTGTATAATATTTATAGATGAAATAGATGCTGTTGGTAAGAGTAGAGATAGTCAATTACAAAGTAATGATGAAAGAGAACAAACTCTTAATCAATTACTTTCAGAAATGGATGGTTTCGATTCTTCAAAGGGTATAGTAATACTTGGTGCTACAAATAGACCTGAAATACTTGATAAAGCATTACTTAGACCAGGTAGATTTGATAGAAGAGTAATAGTTGATAGACCAGACTTCCCAGGAAGAGAAGCTATACTTAAAGTTCATGCTAAAGATATAAAACTTGGAGACGATGTAGATTTAGAAGAAATTGCAAAGAGTACTCCAGGTGCTGTTGGGGCTGATCTTGCAAATATAATGAATGAAGCAGCTCTTAGAGCAGTAAGAGAAGGAAGAAAAGAAGTTATACAAGCTGACTTAAGAGAAGCTGTTGAAGATATAATAGCAGGTAAAGAAAAGAAAGATAGAATATTATCACCAAAAGAAAAGAAAGCTGTTGCATTCCATGAAGTTGGGCATGCTTTAGTTGCAGCGCTTTTAGAGGGTGCAGATCCAGTTCATAAAATTACAATAGTTCCAAGAACAATGGGAGCACTTGGATATACTATGCAATTACCAGAAGAAGATAAATACTTAATATCAAGAGAAGAATTACTAAATCAAATTACAGTAATGCTTGGTGGAAGATCTGCTGAAGAAGAAGTGTTTAATTTAGTTTCAACAGGAGCATCAAATGATATAGAAAGAGCAACACAAACAGCTAGAAGTATGGTAACTGTTTATGGTATGTCAGATAAGTTTGATATGATGGCTCTTGAATCAATACAAAATAGGTATTTAGATGGTAGAGCAGTAAGAAATTGTAGTGAAGAAACTTCAACCATGATAGATAGAGAAGTTTTAAAAATTATAAGAGAAGCTCACGAAAAAGCTAGAAAGTTATTACATGACAATAGAGATCTTTTAGATGAAATATCAAACGTTCTTCTTGAAAAAGAAACAATCTTTGGGGATGAATTTATGGATATAGTATATAATAAATATCCAGAGATGAAAGTTAGAAAAGAAGAAGAAGATAGAATAAAGGAAGAAGCTAGAAAAGAAGCTAAAATGCTTGCAGAGAGTAGAAAAGAAATTAAAAGAGAGGCTACTATTCTAAGTCTTGAAAAGAAAGATGAAGAAGATGAAGCGGTAGTTACTGAAACTAACATCATACATGAAGATAATAATGGGGGTTCTTCAAAAGAACAAGAGGGTTCAGATAAATAATAATTTTAAAAGGAGATGTAGAGCGCTTGGATAATAAACTAGATTTCCTAATGGAAGAACAACATTTAGAAAGTACATTAAATATATTAAACGAAGAAATATTAAACTATATAGAGAAGAGAAAATATATAACAGAGTATATAGTAGATTATAGAAAAAAGGTTATAGAAGAATATAGGGATGATGAGGATAAGGTATTAGAATATTTTGACCATGAAGCTTATGTAAAAGAAGAAGCTTACAAAAATATTGATAAAAAACTTAGAGAATACACAATCCTTAAGGAATCACCATACTTTGGGAAAATAGACTTTATAGAGGATGGTAGCCCAGAAGAACTTTATATCGGTAGATTTGGATTAACTAGAGAAGGAACATATGAGCCAGTCATAGTTGACTGGCGTGCTCCTATTGCATCGTTATTTTATAAGGGCAGTCTTGGGAAAGCATCATATAAGTCACCAGTTGGAGATATAGAAGCTGATATATTAAAGAGAAGACAGCTGATTATTAAAAATAGTAATCTTAAAGGAATATTTGACTCAGCAGTTGATGTAAAAGATGATATCTTACAAATGGTTTTAACTAGTAACTCAGGAGAAAAGCTTAAAGATATAGTTATGACAATACAAGAGGAGCAAGATGAAATTATAAGAGCTCCTAAGGATAAAGTTGTAGTGGTAAATGGAGTTGCAGGATCAGGTAAAACTACAATAGCACTTCATAGAGTATCATATCTATTATATAATTTTAGAAAACAATTTGGTGATAAAGTACTTATACTAGGGCCAAATGATATATTTATGGATTACATAGCAGGTGTGCTACCATCACTTGGTGAAGATGGTATTGATAATATGACCTTCGAGGCTTTTGCTAGAAGAGAAATAGGATTAGAAGAAGATGTAACAGAATTCGCTTACTATATAGAAGAAGCTATGAAAGGAAATGAAAAAGCCCTTTATGAATATAAAGAAAAGAGTTCAAAATCATTCGTTTCAAAGCTTGATAATATAGTTAATGATATGAATAATAATTACTTTGATATTGAACCTGTAACATTCTTTGATGAAGAAATCATATCTAAAGATGAAATACAGTCTTTATTTACTGATCATTATGCATATATGCCTTTATTTAGAAGAAGCGAAAAGATAAAGAGAATATTAACTTCAAAAATAAAGGATAAAAGAGATGAATTAGTTTGGAAATTAAATAAGGATATAGAGAAGAAGATAAGTGAATTAAGTGAAGATGATCTTATTTTTGAAAAGAATAACTTAGATTTCCAAAGAAGAATTAGAATAAGAGAAATAGTTAGAGAAGTAATGAATGCTAGAAATAGAGTAGATGAATGGCTATCACATGAAAATATTATTAGTATATATAAGAGGGTTACTAATACTGAATCTTTAGGATATATGGACCTTGCTGGAATTCTTTATTTAATGATTAAATTAAATGGAAAGAAGACAAAGAAAGAATATAAGCATCTTGTAATAGATGAAGCTCAAGATTATAACTATATGCAATTTATGGTCTTAAAAGAGCTAACAGGCTGTAATAGTTGTACTATAGTTGGAGATAGTAATCAAAGACTTATTGATACGAGAGAAATACCTGCAATGCTAAAATTGGATGAAGTATTTAAAAATAATGTCTTAGAATTCTCATTAAATAAGAGTTACAGATCAACTCAGGAAATAATGGAATATGCAAGTAAGTTCTTGAATGAAGATAGAATAGTTCCATTAGTTAGAAATGGAGAAAAAGTTCTTGAAGAGGAAACTGAAAGTATTGAAGAGACAATAGATACAATAACTTCAATAATTGAGGATTATGAAGAAGAAGGTCTTGAAAGTATAGCAGTTATAACTAAAAATAAAGAAGAACTTAAAGATATCTCTCATAACTTAAAAGAAAAAGTTAAGATTCTTACTTTTGATAGAAATGATATAATTTATAAGGGTGGTAAGGTACTTATTCCAGCTTACTTTGCAAAAGGATTAGAGTTTGATGGAGTAATAATATTAGAAGATGAAGAAGAAACTCCAAATCTTGTTAAATATATTATGTGTACTAGAGCACTTCATAGATTATCTGTTATAAAACAAAATAGAAAATAAGAAAGAGCCTGTGGGCTCTTTTTTATTATAAAGAAATACATAAAAGTCTAAGATTTCATATATTACTTTTTAAATTGTTCAAATTCTAGAATAATTTCATCATAAATTTTATTTACTATATCAAAGTTCATATTATCGACATAATGCTTTTCAAGTTTATCATGAAGAAGCTTAGCTTCAGTGATTAATGAAAGCCCTTTATTTAATAATATATCAAATTCACATTTATCAAAATCTATTTCATCTTTATATTTATCAAGCTTATGTTTATCACATAGAGATGACATATCAAAAACTGTTCCATTTAAAGTAAGTTTTGATATTTCATTTTCAGTAAATACTCCTATACTTTCTTCAGGTATGATAATGTGTTCGATATCATTAGGCAATAATGGGTGATGATAGTACTCTACATAAAGACCAGATTTTTGAGCTGATTCTCCAAGGGATTTTAAAATATCACTTTTAGAAAGGCCAGGTTCTCCCTTAAGTACAAATAAATTTCCAACAGAGCTTGCTAAGTTTTCACCAAAAGAAACTATACCATTTGGAGTAAATGCAGTAGCAAAAGTATGCCTTTCTCCTCCAAAAGTATATGATGATTTGTTTGTAAGAACTATACCCTTTAAAGTTGCCTCAAATTTAACTAATAAATTTTTATCTATAGATTTATTATTAAGATTTCTCCAATCTAAGTAGACTTTACTAGCTGAATTAAAGAAAGTATATGCTCTATTGAAGCTTTCACTTATATCTTTTCCAATATCTATTATTTCAGCTTTATGAGTAGTTAAATTTTTATGATTAAGAGCTGTAGCTAAATCTATTATTTTATCTACAGCACCAGGGGTCACAGGATCAGTTGTGTGAGGTGCAGTACCATCTAATATTGCTACTTTTAATTCTTTAACTAGAATTGCGTCTAATGATTGATCATCTGAAGAGCAATGATATTCTTCTACAGTATAAGAGTTAGATTTAAAATAAAAGGCTAATTTTTTCATTAATGAAGATTTTCCAGTTCCAGGTCCTCCTTTTAAGCATATTATTCTATTAGCATCTTCTTGAGAAATTAAATTTCTAAATAATGAATAAAACCCTTGGGATGTATTGTTTCCAAGAAACATGTGCCTATTTTTTGTTTTGCTCATAATGCCACCCTCTTACATTTTAATATTTTAAATAATACATTATATATTATCTTGCATATATTTGTTACTACAAGCAAATATACTATATTTAGGAATGTTTACATGAATAAAAATTAAGTTAATATACATAATTTATGCATAAATACTTAAAAATAATAAAAAAATTAAAAAAATATAAAAAATACTTGCATAAATATTAATAAATGTTGTATACTTATAACAAGTTAAAAATTGTAAATGAATTGAGGCGTTTAAATAAAAAGGGGGATATTAACATGAAAAAAGGATTATTAAAAAAGATATTTGCAATATCAATAGTAGGAGTAATGTCACTTAGTATGATGGCTTGCGGGGACAAGGCTAAGACTGAGGATGAAAATAAAAAAGAATTAGTTGTTGGATTAAGTGCAGATTATGCACCATATGAATTTCATGCAATGATAGATGGAAAAGATACAATTGTTGGATTTGACGTTAAACTTGCGGAAGAGATTGCAAAAGATTTAGGGGCGACACTTAAAATCAAAGAAATGAAGTTTGATTCATTACTTGGGGCATTACCAGCTGGGCAAATTGATATGATAATTTCAGGAATGAATCCTGATCCAGAAAGAGCAAAAAAAGTTGACTTCTCAGATATATACTACACTGCACAACATGCTGTATTAGTAAAGAAAGATGATGCAGATAAATATCAAAAAGCTGATGATTTAAAAGATGCTAAAGTTGGAGCACAAATGGGATCAACTCAAGCAGATATAACTAAAGATATTATAAAGGCTAAGGATCCAACTCTTTTAGCTAATGTTAATAATTTAATATTAGAACTTAAATCAGGTAAAATTGATGCTTTAGTTACTGAGAAGCCAGTTGGAGAGATGGCAATTAAGAGTAATAATGACCTTGTGTTATCAAATATAGAATTTGAAGATGAATCAGGTGGAAATGCAGTTGCTGTTAAAAAAGGTGAAAAAGAGCTATTAGATCAAGTAAACAAGACAATAAAGAGATTAAAAGATAGTGGAGAACTTGATAAGTTTATAGTAGAAGCTAATGAATTAGCTTCAAAGCAAATAAAAGAAAAATAATATATTTAAAAAAAGTAATTTATGATTGACGATGAATGATTCAATTCATTGTCAATCTTATCTTTAAAGGGGGCTTTTAAATGGGTTATAAATTTGATTTTAGTTTTCTTCCAGAATACTTTCCAGTATTCTTAGAGGGGGCTAAGATGACATTAATCATATCACTTATAGCAGTATGTTTTGGTACTGCATTTGGAGCAATTTTATATTTTATGAAGACTGTTAATTTTAAAGTAGGTAAGTTCAAGCCACTATCATGGATTGCGACGATTTACATAGAAATAGTTAGAGGAACACCAATGATACTGCAAATTCTAATGGTATATTCAGGATCAGCGTTATTCTTCGGATTAGATTTTAGTCCACTTACAGCAGCAGTTGTTGCGATTTCATTAAATTCATCAGCATATGTATCAGAGATTATAAGGGCTGGTATAGATGCAGTGGATAAAGGTCAGATGGAAGCTGCTAGAAGTTTAGGAATGACAAAATTTAAATCTATGAAGATGGTTGTACTTCCACAGGCTGTTAAAAATATTATGCCAGCTGTAGGTAATGAATTTGTTGCAGTAATAAAGGAATCATCAATGGCTTCATTTATTGGAGTTGGAGAGCTTATGTTTAGTGCAGACATAGTAAAAGGGTCTGTTTATTTAGTTTTTGAACCACTTATGGTAATAGCTGTATTGTATTTTATTATGACTTTCTCACTTGGAAGACTTATGGCATATTTTGAAAGGAGGCTGAAGGCTAGTGATATACGTTAATGGACTTAAAAAATCTTTTGGAAAACATGAAGTTTTAAAAGGAATAAACGAAGAGATAAAAAAAGGTGAGGTTGTTGTTGTAATAGGGCCTTCAGGGTCAGGAAAAAGTACATTTTTAAGGTGTTTAAATCTTTTAGAGCAACCAACAAGCGGAAAAATAATATTTGAAGGAAATAATATTACAGATAAAAAGATTAATATAAATAAGATTAGAGAAAAGATGGGTATGGTATTTCAACAATTTAATTTATTTCCACATAAGACTGTTATAGAGAACATAATAATGGCTCCAATGAAAGTTAGAGGATGGAAAAAGGATGAAGCAATAAAAAAAGGCCAAGAACTTTTAGAGAGAGTTGGGCTTTTAGAAAAGAAAGATGCTTATCCAAATTCATTATCAGGTGGACAAAAACAAAGAATAGCAATTGCAAGGGCATTAGCTATGGAGCCAGATGTAATGCTATTTGATGAACCTACATCAGCATTGGATCCTGAAATGGTTGGAGAAGTTTTAAGTGTAATGAAATCTCTTGCAAATGATGGTATGACTATGATTATAGTTACACATGAAATGGGATTCGCAAAGGAAGTTGGAGATAGGATTCTTTTTATGGATGAAGGTAATATAGTAGAGAGCGGAAGTCCAGAAGAAATATTTGATAATCCTAAAAATCAGAGAACTATAAGTTTTTTATCTAAAGTTTTATAGATATATGTATAAACAAAAAATATAAGTATAAATAGGGAGGAAAAAACTCTCTATTTATATTAATTATAAAAAATTAAAAAAATATTTAAAAAGTGGTTGAAATTGTAAAGAAAAGATGGTATCCTTAATTCAAGGAAACGTTTTCTGAAATGAAAACTATTAATATTTATTTTTTTGCTTTGTATGTTTTGGAAAGGATTCCAAGAATGATAAATAATTTATATTATTTTAGAAACGTTATATAAAGATAGTAAAATTTTTTTTAAGCTAATTGGAAAGGTTTCCAGAAATGATTGGGAGGTTAATATGGCTGGAGTAATTTTAAAAGATGTTTATAAAATTTATGAGAATGGATTTAATGCAGTAAAAGATTTTAATCTAGAAATAAAGGACAAAGAGTTTGTAGTATTTGTTGGTCCATCAGGGTGTGGTAAATCAACAACATTAAGAATGATTGCAGGACTTGAAGACATAAGCAAAGGTGATATGTATATTGGCGATAAACTTGTAAACGATGCACCCCCTAAAGATAGAGATATAGCAATGGTATTCCAAAATTATGCACTATATCCTCACATGTCAGTATATGAAAATATGGCATTTGGATTAAAACTTAGAAAGGTTTCAAAAGATGAAATAGATGAAAAGGTTAAAGCAGCAGCAAAGATCTTAGATATAGAGCATCTATTAGATAGAAAGCCGAAGGCACTTTCAGGTGGACAAAGACAGAGAGTTGCTATGGGGAGAGCAATAGTTAGAAATCCGCAAGTATTCTTAATGGACGAGCCTCTTTCAAATTTAGATGCAAAATTAAGAGTTCAGATGAGAATAGAAATATCAAAATTATATAAAGAATTAGATACAACATTTATATATGTAACACATGACCAAACAGAAGCTATGACACTTGGTACTAGAATTGTTGTTATGAAAGATGGAGAAATTCAACAAGTTGCAACACCAACTGAAATATATAACAATCCTGTAAATATGTTTGTAGCTGGATTTATAGGAAATCCACAAATGAATTTCTTATATGGTAATGCAGAATTTAAAAATGAAAAGGCCTATATAAAGATAAATGATAGAGGCGTAGAATTATCAAAAGAAAATATAGAGAAGTTAAAGAAAATTAAAAAAGATAAAGTAGATTTAATAATTGGTGTAAGACCAGAAAAAATCTTATATATGCCTAAAGATATGGAAAAAGAAAATATTTTGAAATTTGAAGGTGTAGTTGAATTAACTGAGAACTTAGGTGGAGAAGTTTATATTCACGTTAAAGTTCAAGATAGAAACATTGTTATAAAGGCAAAGGGTGGTACAGAAAAGGCCATAGGAGAAAAGTTAGAAATAGCATTTGATATCAATGATATACATGCTTTTGATAAAGAAACTCAAATAACTATTTTCTAAGATTTTTGATAAAAGTATTATTGATTTTTGGAGGGATTAACATGGTTAAAAAGAAACTTATTGCTTGCCTTATGGCGGTAGTAGTAACAGGATCATTATTTGTAGGGTGCGGAGGATCAAAAGAGGCTTCAACAAAAGGACAAGAAATAACTATCTGGACAAAAGTAAAAGAAGATGAAATGAAAGTTATTGAGGATTCAGCTAAGAAGTGGGCAGAAAGTACAGGAAATACTGTAAAGGTTGTAAATGATGAAGGTGAATTCCAAGATTATCTACAAGCTGCAAACTCAAGTAAAGGACCTGATGTATATATAGGTATGCCACATGATAACCTAGCAACATTTAAAGAAGCTGGATTATTAGAAGAAGTACCAGATGGAAAGTTTGATAAGAGTAAATATACAAGTGATAGCGTTTGGGATGCAACAGCATTTGATGGAAAGAATTATGCAGTACCTCTAGCGCAAGAAACAGTAGCATTATTCTATAATAAAGACAAGGTTAAAGAAGCACCTAAGACTATGGATGAATTAGTTAAAGTAGCAAAACAAAATAACAATGGATTCCAAATTGATCTAGGTAATTTCTATATAACAGGCGGAATTATTCAATCATATGGTGGATATATATTTGGTGGAAAACCAGGTAATTATGATCCAAATGATATAGGACTTGATAATAAAGGAGCACAAGAAGGATATCAATTCTTACAAGACTTAGTATTAAAAGATAAATTAATGCCAGCTGATATAACAGGTGATATTGCATCATCAAACTTTAAAGATGGTAAATCAGCATTCTATATTTCAGGACCATGGGATATAGCTCAATTTGAAAAAGCAGGAATGAACTTTGGAGTAGCTAAGGTTCCAACAATAAAGGGTGAAGGTTATAAATCATTCTTAGGTGTACAAACTGCTATAGTAAGTTCAAAATCAAAGAATAAAGAATTATCATGGGATCTATTAAAATACATTGTTGATAATGAGGGAGAAGCATTATTTAAAGCAGGTAACAGAATTCCAGTATTAAAAACTGTATTAGATTCACAAGCTGTTAAAGATAATAAATACTTCCAAGGATTTATAGATCAAGCTAAGACAGCTGTACCTATGCCAAATATCTTACAAATGCAAGCTGTATGGAATGCAACTAGCCAAATCACAAGATTATACAAAGGTGAAAGCCCAGCTACAGTAGGAAAAGATGTTGTTAGTGCAATTAAAAAAGGTATTGAGACACAAGGCCAATAATATCTAAGAGGGGGAGGGAAGGTAGGACCTTCTCTCCTTTACTAATTTAAGGAGTGAATATAGTGAGCAAGAAAAAGATAACATATAAAGATAACTTAAGAGCTTTAAAGTTTATGTCACCATCACTAATCAGTATGATTATACTAACTGTACTGCCTATTATATGTACTATAGTAATTGCATTTACAAATTACAATATAAAAACACTTAATACAGGGTGGAAGTTTATTGGACTTAAAAACTTTATGGATATTATAACAGGACCACTAAAAGAAATATTCTTACCTGTGTTTGGATGGACAATAGTTTCAACAACAATAATAACTTTTGGTGGTTTTTTTGTTGGATTAATATATGCATTAATTCTATCAAATAAGAATATGAAGGAGTCATCTATATATAAAGCTTTTCTAGTAATACCTTGGGCATTACCAGCAACTATAGTTATAATTTCTTTCACAGGACTTTTAAATAGCCAATACGGAGCTATAAACGGAATATTAATGAATCTGCATGTAATATCAGAACCTATCATGTGGCTTACAGAGCCATGGGCAGCAAGAACAGCAATAGTACTTATAAGCATATGGCTTGGCTTCCCATATATGATGAATGTATGTATAGGAGCACTTGCAGCAATTCCTGAAACATACTATGAAGCAGCAAGTATAGATGGTGCAACACCTATACAAAAGTTCTTTAAAATAACACTACCATCTCTTGCAAATACTGCATTTCCACTTTTAATTGGATCATGGTCATTTAACTTTGGTAACTTTACAGCAGCATACCTTTTATTAGGTGGTGGACCAGTAAGACCAGACTCACCATTTGCAGGTTATACTGATGTACTTGGATCAGCAGCTTACAAAATGACAATTCAATTTGGAAGATTTGATTTAGGGGCAGCACTTTCAATAATACTATTTATAATAGTAGGAACTATAGCATTTGTTCAAATGAAAGCATCTGGCCAATTTAAAGAGGTGGATTAATATGATGAGTTTAAATAAGAATAAGAAATATAAGCATAAGAGAAGATTAACTAAACCTGAAAAAGTTACACTTTGGATAAGTAGAGTATTTATTTGGCTAAGTATAGCGATAGTATTATTCCCAGTGCTTGCAATAGTTACTGCATCACTTTCAGAAGGTACAAGTTTTACACAAAGCAGTATAATACCAAGTAAGATAACATTTGAAAATTATGCATATGTACTTAAAGAAACTGATTTCTTATTATGGGTATGGAATACATTTAAAGTTTGTCTATTTGTTGCATTAGCTCAAGTTTTAATGACATTACCAGCAGCTTATACATTTAGTAGATTAAGATTTACTGGTAAAAAGTATAGTTTAATGTTTCTTTTAATACTTCAAATGTTCCCAGCTTCTATGGCATTACCTGCTATTTTAGGAGTTGCATATAAGCTTCCATGGGGAATGGATAACTTATGGTTCTTAGTACTTGTAATGTGTGGTGCTAGTGCTTATAATATCTGGCTTATGAAAGGATATATTCAAGGATTACCTAAAGAACTTGATGAATCAGCTCTTGTTGATGGAGCAACACATGGACAAATATTTAGAAAAATAATATTCCCATTAACTAAACCAATGCTTGTAGTTATATTCTTCTTTTCATTCATTGGAACATTTGGTGAATTTATTTTATCAGCAGCATTACTTAAAGATCCAAGCGTTAAAACTTTAGTAATAGGATTAAAATCATTCATGGATAGTGGTGTTTCAGCAAACTGGACTGCATATGCAGCAGCATCAGTAATGGCAACAATTCCACTTGCAATAATGTTTGCGGCAATTCAAAAGTTCGTATCAAAAGGATTAGTTGCAGGAGCAGTTAAAGAATAATATATACTTTAAAGTTTCTAGGAGGATGTTATGAATAAGCAAGCTATTTATCATATACCAGATGTACCTTATGCATATGCAATTGATAAAGATACCTTAAGAATAACATTAAGAGTTGCAAAAGATGATATTAAAGAGGTTAAACTTTATTATAGATGTCGATATGATTTTAAAAGTTCATATGAGGCAATTAAGATGAATTTATTTGAAGATAATAATCTTTTAGAAATATATTCAGCGGATATAAAAGTATTTAGAAATAGATATAGATACTATTTTGAAATTACAGATTTAGATGGAAATATTCATTATTATGATGAACGTGGATATAGAGAGAATATAAGAAATAAAGAGACAGATCTTATACCATTTCAATATGCTTATATAGGAGAAGCTGATGTCTATGAAGAATCCAAATGGCTTCAAGAAGCAGTTGTTTATCAAGTTTTTCCTGATAGATTCTGTAACGGTAATAAAGAAAATGATCCTAAAGGGATAAAAAAATGGGGAGATAAGGTCGATACTAAATCAATATTTGGGGGAGACTTAAAAGGAATAACTGACAAGATTGATTATTTAAAAAATCTTGGAGTAAATCTTATATATATGACTCCAATATTTATGTCTCCAAGTAATCATAAATATAATATAAATGATTATTATAAAATTGATCCAGCCTTTGGAGATGAAAATGATTTAAAAGGATTAGTTAAGAAGGCTCATGAAAATGGTATTAAAGTCATATTAGATGGAGTATTTAATCACACAGGAGATGAGTTCTTTGCATTTAAAGACATACTCAATAATGGAAAGGATTCCGAATATAGAGATTGGTATCATATAGATGAATTGCCTATAGATCAAGATAAAGTGAATTACTATACATTTGCAAATGATGTTAAGAATATGCCAAAACTTAATACTAACAATGAGAAGGTTCGTAAATATTTTATTGATGTAGCTAAGTATTGGATTAAAGAAGTAGATATAGATGGATGGAGATTCGATGTTTGTGATGAAGTAGATCATAGATTTTGGAGAGAAATGAGAGTTGGAATAAAAGAAGTAAAAAGAGATGCAGTACTTATTGGAGAAATAATGCATGAAGCAGTATCTTTCTTAAGAGGAGAACAACTTGACTCTATTATGAATTATCCATTTAAACATGCTATGGTTGATTTTTTTGCAAAAAGAACAATCGATGCAAAAGAATTAAATGATGCACTTTCAATGAATAGATACATTTATATGGAAAGTATAACAAGACAACTTTGGAATCTATTTGGAAGTCATGATACAGCTAGATTTTTAACAGAATGCAATAATGATATTAAAAAAATGAAGCTTGCTATAGTATTCCAATTTACTTATCTTGGTGTTCCATATATTTATTATGGAGATGAAGTTGGAATAGATGGTGGGGATGATCCACAGTGCAGAAAATGTATGCCTTGGGAGGAAGAAAATCAAAATAAAGAAATCTTAGATCACTATAAAGAGCTTATAAAAATAAGAAAAGAAAATAAATCATTAATTCATGGCGACTACAAATGTTTGTATGAAGAAGGAAATATAATTTCTTTTAGAAGAAGATTAGATGATGAAGAAATTATTGTAATTATAAATAATGATGAAAAAATATCAGAAATTTCTTTGAATATAAAAGGAAATTATATAGATGTGTGTAATAATATTACTATAAATTGTAATGATAAAATCACATTAGAACCTTTATCATATATAATTTTAAAGAAGAAATAATACAAAGTTTGAGAGGACGTAAGACATGAATATTAATGATATAGCTAAAATTGCTGGAGTTGGAGTTGGAACTGTTTCAAGAGTTATAAATAATCATCCAGATGTAAAAGATGAGACTAGAAAGAGAATAAAGAAAATAATAAAAGATAGTAATTATATACCAAATAATAGTGCGAGGAATTTAAAAAAATCTAATTCCAACACCATTGGAGTTTTAGTGAGAGGGGTATTCAATCCGTTTTTCTCAGAAATGATAGATGTAATAAGTAAAAGGATAACTAAAAATGGATGTACTATGGTACTTAGACATACAGATTATTCAGCTAGTGGTACAGCGGAAGTCAGGAACTTAATAGAACTTGAGAAGGAAAGAAAGCTTCAAGGAATAATATATTTAGGTTGCGATATAAAAGAGGTTTCTGAAGATACTTTTAAGGATATAAATATTCCGTTAGTATTAGCATCTACAAACTGTACTTATGATACAGATGCAAATAATTTCTCTTCAATAGGGATAAAACAAGCAGAATCAGCCTTTAATGCAACTAAATATCTAATAGATACAGGACATAAGAATATTGCAATTATTCTTGGGCTGAAAGAAGATGCTGGACTTGGTTCAGAAAGATTACTAGGATATATGGATGCATTAACTAAGAGTGGAATAGAAGTTAAAGATGAATATAAAGTTTATGGTAAATATAGCGCAAAAGGTGCTTATGATGTTACAGAAGATCTTATAAAGAGTAACAAAGACATAGATGCAATTTTTTGTATATCAGATATTATGGCCACTGGATCTGTAAAAGCTTTAATTGATAATAATATTAAAGTTGGAGATGAAATATCAGTACTTGGTTTTGATGGTATGGATATAGCAGAGTTTTATAATCCTTCAATAACTACAATAGTACAGCCAAGAATAGAAATGGCAGAACAAAGCGTAGATATGTTATTTGATTTAATAAAGAACAATTCAGAAAATAAGCATATAGTATTAGATACTAAGTTGGTTGAGAGAGAATCCTGTAAAAGAATATAGTTTAGAGAGTGATGTGAGGGTATATGAAGATAAGAAAATTTTCTTTCGGAAAGATAGTAGATTGTAATTCTGTTATTAAGAATATAAAAGCAGAAGATGGAAAGATACCATACTTTTATAATGATAATGGTAAGTTAATACTTAAATTAGAAAAAGAAGATTTAGTTTATGGACTTGGAGAAAATGTTAGAGGTATAAATAAGAGAGGCTGGATATTTGAAAGTTATTGTACAGATGATCCAAATCATGCTCAAGATAAAAGATCACTATATGGTGCCCATAATTTCTTAATTATACATGGAGTAGATAGAAGTTTTGGAATGCTTATAGATACGCCTGCTAAAGTGAAATTTGATGTAGGTTACTCTAATAATGAAGAATTATATATTGAAGTAGAAGGAAACAACTATGATTTATATATAATAGATGGGGATAACTTAAATGATATTTCAAGAGAATTTAGAAGGCTTATAGGAGAAAGCTACGTTCCTCCAAAATGGGCTTTTGGATATCAACAAAGCAGATGGAGTTATAAGGATGAAGAGGAAGTTAGAACTCTTGGGGATAAATTTAGAGAAAAGAATATTCCTATAGATTGTATATACTTAGATATAGACTATATGGAAAGGTTTAAAAATTTCACAGTAAACAGAGAAGCATTTCCAAACTTTGAAGATATGGTATCTGACATGAAAAAGGATGGAATAAGACTAATTCCTATAATAGATGCAGGAGTTAAGATTGAAGATGGCTATGATATTTATGAAGAGGGTGTAGAAAAAGGTTACTATTGTAAAGATAAAGATGGAAAGCCTTTTGTAGCAGCAGTATGGCCAGGAAGAGTTCATTTTCCAGACTTCTTAAATAGCGAAGCAAGACTTTGGTTTGGAAAGAAATATAAATGGCTAGTAGATAAAGGAATAGATGGTTTCTGGAATGATATGAATGAGCCAGCTATATTCTATTCAGAAGAAGGATTAAAAAAGGCCTATGAAAAAGTAGAAGAAAGTAAAAGTAAGAATTTAGATATTTATAGTTTCTTTGCATTAAAAGATGCATTTACAGGACTAAGTAATAGCCAAGCTGATTATAATAGTTTCTATCATAATATGGATGGAAATATAATAAAGCATAATGATGTCCATAATTTATTTGGTCATAACATGACAAGATCAGCGGCAGAAGGATTAGAAAGTATTGATAGTAATAAAAGATTTTTATTATTCTCAAGAGCATCATCAATAGGAATGCATAGATATGGAGGGATCTGGACTGGAGATAATACGTCACTTTGGGAACATTTAGAGATGAATGTAAAAATGATGCCAAATTTAAATATGTGTGGATATCTTTATACAGGAGCAGATACAGGCGGTTTTGGTGGAAATTGTACTGAAGACCTAATGAAGAGATGGTTCCAATTTAGTATATTTACTCCACTATTTAGAAATCATTCAGCTATGGGAACAAGAATGCAAGAACCATTTGCCTTCGGAAAAGAAACAGAGGGTACCCTTAAGAAACTTATAGAATTTAGATACGGATTTATTCCTTATTTATATAGTGAGTATATGAAGGCAGCAATAAATAATGAGCTTATGTTTAAGCCATTAAGTTTTGAATATGATGATGAAACTTCAAGAGGAGTAGAAGATCAGGTACTTCTAGGTGATTCATTAATGCTTGCACCAATTATTAAGCAAAATGCCAGAGGTAGATATGTATATTTGCCAGAAGATATGCTTATGGCAAAAGTAAAATCACTAGATGAAATTAATTATGAAGTAATGACTAAAGGACATTATTATATAGAAGCTGATATTGATGAATTTATATTCTTTATAAGAAAAGATAAGATGCTAGTATTAGGAGATTCAGCAAAGAATGTAGAAAGTATAAAAAATGAAGAATTGAATGTTATAGCATTCTTAGAGGATAGATCAAGTTATATGCTTTATGATGATGATGGAATGTCAAAAGAGTATATAAAAGGTGTCTATAATAATATCAATATAGAAATAAAAAATGAGGATAAAGATATTAGTGTAAATTGTAAAGTTGAAGGACAAACTGATGTAAAGAAATTAAATATTACAATAATATCAAAGGACAAGGATAACATTAAAAAATGTTATGAATTTTAGGAGGGTATAAAAATTATGAGAAAGAGAAGTAGTGGGATATTAATGCATATCTCTTCTCTTAATGGGAAATTCGGAATCGGTTCCATGGGAGAAGAAGCTTATGAATTTGTAGATTTTCTTGTATCAGCAGGTCAAAAGTACTGGCAGATACTACCCCTTGGTCATACTAGCTATGGAGATTCACCTTATCAATGTTTTTCAGCTTTTGCTGGAAATCCACACTTTATAGATCTTAAAATATTATGTGATGAAGGATTATTAAAGGAAGAAGATTATATTGATAAGAATTTTGGAGATGATCCAGAGGCTGTAGATTATGGTTTAATATTTGAATTAAGAAATGAAATTCTTAAAAAAGCATATGAGAACTTTAAAGATAAAGAATTAAAAGGATATCAAAAATTTAAATATAAGAGATTTAAAGAAGAAAATAGATTTTGGCTTGAAGATTATAGCTCATATATGGCTATCAAAGAGCATTTTGGCTTAGTTTCATGGCAAGAGTGGGATGAAGATATAAAAAATAGAGAAGAAAAAGCTATTAATAAATACAAAAGAGAACTTAAAGATGAGATAGAATATTATAACTTTATCCAATTTATATTCTTTAAACAATGGAATGAGCTTAAGGAATATGCAAATTATAATGGAGTAGAAATAATAGGTGATATTCCAATATATGTTGCAGAAGATAGTGCAGATATGTGGAGTAATCCAAAGATGTTTAAGGTAGATGAAGATAATACTCCAAAATTTGTAGCAGGATGTCCGCCAGATGCCTTTGCAGTAACAGGTCAATTATGGGGAAATCCAATATATGATTGGGATGCTATGGACAAAGACGGATATAAATGGTGGATACTTAGAATAAGAGAAAGTTTTAAGCTTTATGACATGGTTAGAATTGATCATTTTAGAGGTTTTGAATCTTATTGGCAAGTACCTTATGGAGATGAAACAGCAGTAAATGGAGAGTGGGTCAAAGGGCCTGGAATTAAACTATTTAATGCAATTAAGGAAGCTTTAGGTGATGTAAATATAATTGCAGAAGATTTAGGATTTATGACAAATGAGGTAATAGAATTTAGAAATGAAACTGGATTTCCTGGAATGAAAGTACTTCAATTTGGATTTGGTGGAGAAGATAGCACTGATTTACCTCATAACTATATAAATAATTCTGTAGCTTATACAGGAACTCATGATAATGATACAGTGCTTGGATGGTTTGAGAATAATACTTCAAAAAAGGAAATTAAAAAAGCAAAGGAGTACTTATCCTTAAATGAAGAAGAAGGAGTAAGCTTTGGATTTATAAGAGGTATTTGGAGATCAGTAAGCTTTTTATCAGTAGCTACTATGCAAGATTTATTAGATCTTGGTAGTGAAGCTAGAATGAATATACCTTCAACTTTAGGTGGAAACTGGGAGTGGAGAATAAAGTCAGGACAATTAACTAATGAACTAGCAAAAAAAATATACGATTTAACAAAGTTATATGGGAGGCTATAAAAGATGAGAGAAGAATTAAAAAAGAGCATGGAAAGAGAATTAAAAATTAGATATGGAGTAGGTTTAAAGGATGCAGATGCAGGGCAAATATTTGGTAGTCTTTCATCAGCTTTAATGGGAACTATAGTAGATGATTGGAACAATACACAAGAAGTTTACGAAGGTGGTAAACAAGCATATTATTTCTCAGCAGAATATCTAATGGGAAGAGCACTTGGTAATAACTTAATAAGCTTAGGATTATATGAAGAAGTAGAAGAACTACTTAAAGAATTAAATATAGATATAAATGTAATTGAAGAAGCTGAAGATGACGCAGCACTTGGTAATGGAGGTCTTGGAAGACTTGCAGCATGCTTTATGGATTCAGCAGCATCAATGGAAGTACCTTTAAAAGGTTATGGAATTAGATATTCAAATGGATTATTTAAGCAATACTTTGAAGATGGATTCCAATATGAATGTGCAGACAACTGGTTAACTCACGGTGACCCTTGGAGCATAAGAAAAGATAAGGATGAAGTAATAGTTAAGTTTAAGGATATGGATGTTAAAGCAATACCATATGATACTCCTATAATTGGATATAAGAGCAAAAACATAAATACTTTAAGATTATGGAAGTGTGAACCAATAGAAGAGTTTGATTTTAATGCATTTAATGAAGGTAAATATGCTAAGGCAGTTGAACTTAAAAACAAGGCAGATGATATATCAAGAGTATTATATCCAAATGATGATATGAAAGCTGGAAAATTATTAAGACTTAAGCAACAATATTTCTTAGTAAGTGCATCACTTCAAGATATAATTAGAAATCATATAAAACTTCATGGAGAAAATTTTGATGAGCTTTATAAGTATCACGCAGTTCAATTAAACGATACTCATCCAGTACTTGCAATTCCAGAGCTTATAAGAATATTAGTAGATGATTATGGATTATCTTTTGATAAAGCACTTAATATAACAAAGGGTATATTTGCATATACTAACCACACAATATTAGCAGAAGCACTTGAAAAGTGGGATAATAAGTTAATGGTAGCTTTATTCCCAAGAATAGTACAAATCATTAAAATGATTGATACTAGATTTATAAAGGAATTAAAGAAAAAAGGTTATTCAAAAGAAGAAATAGAAGAATTTAGAATAGTTAAAGATGGAGTAACTAGAATGGCAAACCTTGCAATTCACATAGGATTTGCAGTTAATGGTGTTGCAGAGTTACACACTGATATATTAAAAGATATTGAGCTTAACAATTGGTACAAGTTATATCCGGAGAAGTTCCAAAACAAAACTAATGGTATAACTCCAAGAAGATGGCTTAGATTATGTAATAGACAATTATCATCATTTATAACAGAACTTTTAGGAGATGAATCTTGGGTTAAAGATTTAGGAAAGCTTAAAGAACTTGAAAAGTTTAAAGATGATGAAGAAATTTTAAATAGATTCATGGAAATAAAGCATGAAAAGAAAGAAGAGCTTGCTAAGTACATTAAGGAAACAGAAGGAATAGAAATTGATCCAGATTCAATATTTGATATTCAAATAAAGAGACTACATGAGTACAAGAGACAATTATTAAATACATTATATGTACTAGATCTTTACTATAGATTAAAGAAAAATCCAAAGCTTGATATTCCAAAGACAACATTTATATATGGAGCTAAAGCATTCCCAGGATATAGAAGAGCTAAGGCTATTGTTAAGTTTACTAATGAAGTTGCAAAGCTTATAAATAATGATAAAGACATAGATGGAAAGATAAAGGTTGTATTTGTAGAAAATTATAGAGTTTCTTATGCAGAAAAGTTATTCCCAGCAGCAGATCTTTCAAAGCAAATTTCAACAGCTGGTAAGGAAGCATCAGGAACAGGTAACATGAAATTTATGTTAAACGGAACTCCTACATTTGGTACCTATGATGGAGCAAATGTTGAAATAGTAAGAGAAAGTGGAGAAGAAAACAATTTTATCTTTGGATTAAGAGTTGAAGATATAGAAGCTTTAAAAGAAAAGTATGATTGCAAGAAGTTCTACAAAAAGGATCCTTCACTTAAGAAAGTAATAGATTCACTAATAGACGGAACATTTAGTGATGGAGGAACTGGATTATTTAAGGATTTATATAATTCATTAATAGAAGAAGGAGATGGATACTTCTTATTAGCAGACTTTGAAGCATTTAAAAAGGCTGAAGATGAAGTATTTAAGGCTTATAAAGATAAGAAGAGATGGGCTAAAATATGCTTTGAAAATACTTGCAATGCAGGTACATTCTCTTCAGATAGAACTATATTAGAGTACAGCAAAGATATTTGGGGAATTAATCAGACTGAAAATACAAAGTAGTATTTAGGAGAATTTGTTATGAGATTTGGTAAAAATAGCTGTAAAAGTTATGAAAGAGGAATTGAAAAGGAATGGATGCTTTCAAATGGAAGAAGTGCTTTCTCAGGAAGTACTATGATAGGTGCCAATAGTAGAAAGTATCACGCTATATTAATAGCAGCACTTAAATCTCCAGATGAGAGATATATGATATTACCGAAAGTTTGTGAGAAATTTATTTCAAAAGGAATAGAATATCCATTAACAACAACTAAGTATAAAAATGAAGTTATTGAAGGTTATAAAAACCTTCAAAGCTTCTCATATAATGGGATACCAGAGTATACTTACTTTATAAATGGAACTTCAATAAAGAAGAGAGTGTTCTTAGAGAGAGGTAAAAATACTGCTGTAATAGAGTATTCAATTAAAGGAAATAAAGATGGTGGAGAACTTATACTTACTCCATGGTTTTCTTTCAGAAATCCAGGAGAGCCAAGTAAGGATGAAAACCTTAAATTTATTAAGAGTGATTTAAATAATGGTTTTAATCTTATCCCACAGCTTAAAAAGGATTTAAATATAAGATTATTTGTATCAGATGGTAAAGTATCATCTAAAGAATCTAGTATAACTAAAGAAGTTTACTATGACGTAGATAAATCAACAGGTGATAAATACTTAGATAGATATTATGTTCCAGGAGAAGTGACTGTTAGCATTAAAGAGCATGAAGAAAAGAAAGTTTATTTAGTATGTACTATTGAAAAAGATACAGAAATTAATGCTAAGGATATAGTTAAGAAGGAAGAAGATAGAATTGAAAGTTTAAGAAATACTTTTGATGATGATAGAGTAATAGCTAAATATCTTCCAATATCAGCAGATCATTTCATAGTTGATAGAGATTCAATAAATAGTAAAACTGTTCTTGCTGGGTATCCATGGTTTTTAGATTGGGGAAGAGATACTATGATTGCATTAACTGGTGTAGGAATGTGTACAGGAAGACTTGATGATACTAGAGATATTTTAAGAAGCTTTAGTATATATGAGAAGAATGGATTAATTCCAAATATGTTCCCTGATTTTGGGCAAGAACCTTTATATAATACGGTAGATGCTTCACTTTGGTATATTCATGCTATATACATGTATTTATTATATAGAAATGATCTAAAGGAATTAGAATTTGTAAAAGAAGAATTATACGAAACTATAAAAAATATTATTAAAGCATATAAAGAGGGAACAGATTTTTCAATAAAGATGGATGAAGATTCATTAATTATGGCAGGGGATGGACTAGACCAAGTTACATGGATGGATGTAAGAGTTAATGGAATAGTTGTTACCCCAAGACATGGTAAGCCTGTTGAAATAAATGCTCTTTGGTATAATGCATTAAAGATAGCATCATTACTTGGTGAAAAGTTTAATGATGAAGAATATAAAGAGTATGAAAGTCTTGCAGCAAAAGTTAAAACTTCATTTAATGAAAAGTTTTGGAATGAAGATGAAGAATGTCTTTATGATGTAGTTAATAATATAGAAAGTGATCCATCTATAAGACCAAATCAAGCATGGGCAATCTCTCTTCCATTTACTATGCTTCCTAAAGATAAGGAAGTTAAAGTAATAGAAAAGATATATGATTACTTATATACTCCATTTGGACTTAGAAGTTTAAGTAAATATCATGAGGATTATAAGCCTATTTATGAAGGTAAACTTATAGATAGAGATATGGCATATCATCAAGGAACAGTTTGGTCCTTCCCAATAGGAGCATTTTTAAGTGGTTATTGCAGAGTACATGAGTACTCAGAAGAATCTATAAAGTTTGTAGATGAAGCACTTAAAGAAATGGAGATTCATATAGAAGATCAATGTCTTGGAGGGATAGCTGAAATATTTGATGGAGATTCTCCACACAATCCTAGAGGTTGTTACAATCAAGCTTGGGGTGTAGGTGAAGTTCTAAGAGTATACTATGAGTGCATAAGAGGCAATAATAAAAGATTAGAAGAAGCAAAGAAAAATATATTTAATAAATAAAATAATGTCCTATAATCATAAAGAGTAAAAAATTTATCTAATATGATTATAGGACTTTTAAGAATAAAGAGTTTGTTTAAGGATGTGATGGTATATGAATATAAAAGAAATATATAATACGTATAGTGGAGATAAAAAAGCTGAGCTAAGGGATATATTTAACTCAAAAGAATTTGAAGAAAAGTATGGTTATGATTTAGAGCTAGGAGCAATATATTCAAAGGATAAAACTATATTTAGATTATGGTCACCAGTAGCTTCAAAGGTAACATTACAATTATTTTATAAAGATGATCAATTAAATAAGTTATGTAAACTTAAATCTATTGAGATGGAAGAAATAGATAATGTATGGACTGTAGAGAAAAATGGAGATTTAGATAAAGTTTATTATAGATATGAAATAGAGATAGGAGATAAGAGAAATATAGTTACTGATCCTTACTCAAAAGCTGTATCTGCTAATGGCGAATATTCAATGGTAGTAGACTTGGAAGAAACAAATCCAGTAGGCTGGAAGCAGGATAAAAAGCCAGAATTTAAAGATCCAACTGATGCAATTATATATGAAATGCATATAAGAGATTTTACAATAGATAAGAATTCAGGATCAAATTTCAAAGGTAAATATAAAGGCGTATGGGAGTCATATACTAAAACAGATAATGGAGTATCTACAGGATTAGATCATTTAAAAGAGCTTGGAATAACTCATGTACATCTACTTCCAACATTTGATTATAAATCAGTAGATGAAAAGAAGTTAGATGAGGCGCAGTATAACTGGGGGTATGATCCAGAACATTATAATTGTCCAGAGGGATCATATTCAACTAATCCTTTTGATGGAGATGTAAGAATAAAAGAGTTTAAAGATATGGTATTAAATCTTCATAAGGAAGGCTTAAGAGTAGTTATGGATGTAGTTTATAATCACACATATGAATCTGAAAATTCATTATTTAATAAAGCAGTACCATACTATTATTATAGAGAAGATGAAAATGGAAATCTTTCAGATGGTTCAGCATGTGGAAATGAAACTGCATCAGATAGAAAAATGTTTAGAAAATTTATGATAGATTCAGTAGTATACTGGGCTAAAGAATATCATATTGATGGATTTAGATTTGATTTAATGGGATTACATGATATTGAAACTATGAAACTTATAAGAGAAGAACTTGATAAGATAGATAAATCTATAATTATTTATGGAGAAGGTTGGACTGGAGGAAATACTCCATTAGAGGAAAATAATAGAGCTTTAAAGAAGAATACAACTAAATACCAAAAGCTTCAAATAGCTGCATTTAGTGATGATATAAGAGATGGTGTTAAGGGTGATGTATTTATTGAAGAAAAGCCAGGCTTTGTAAATGGTGGAGAGGGATTTGAAGAAACAATAAAGTGTGGGATAGTAGCTTCAACAAACCATGATCAAATAGATTATTCAAAGGTTATATACTCAGATGAATTTTGGGCAAATGAGCCATATCAAACAGTTACTTATGCATCATCACATGATAACTATACACTATGGGATAAGCTTTATATAACAGCTAGTGAAGAGTCTGAAGAAGAGCGTATAAAAATGAACAAATTAATTGCTACAATAATATTAACTTCACAAGGTATATCATTTATTCATGCAGGTGAAGAATTCTTAAGAACTAAGGTTGATGAGAATGGAACTCTAATTGAAAATAGCTTTAAATCAAGTGATTTAGTTAATAGGTTAGATTGGAGTAGAAAAGAAAAATATAATGATGTTTTCGAATACTATAAAGTACTTATAAACTTAAGAAAAAATCATAAGTCTTTTAGAATGAATACATCTGAAGAGATAAGAGAAAATTTAAGATTTTTAGATGTTAAAGGAAATAATGTTGTTTCATATATAATAAATGGAGAAGCATTAAATGATAAATTCAAAAAGATAATGGTTATATTAAATGGTAGTAGAGATGAAGCCAAGGTAAAGCTTTCGGAAGGTATGTGGAAATTAATTGCTAATGGAGAGATAATTAATGAAAAAGGAATTAGTGAAAGTATTTCTGATGAAATAATAGTAGATGGAAGAAGTGCAAGTATATTAGTTATAGAATAAATACAAAATAGAGAGGGTATAATCCCTCTCTATTTTAATTAAGCTCTAAAAGAAAAAAGCACCAATAGCTGCTATAAAGATTAATATACTTATTATTATAAGGAATGCAGTTATCCCAAATAAAATTAGAGGTGCAACTAGATTAGTACCACCATTAGTATTTAAGCGTAAATAAAGCGCATCGGAATTTAAATTTCTAGAGAACTTTTTAATATTAGTTATCTTAGTTAAAGAGTCTTTTATATAAATTTGATTTGCATATACTCCAATTCCTATTCTTAAAACTAAAGAAATTGTTGGTGCAATAGGTCCTAATATAAAATAAGATGCAAAATTAATTGCAAATACTATACCAGCAACTGTATACATTTTTCTATATAAAAGCCAGTAAATTTCTAAGAAAAATGCTGCCCAATTCCAAGAAGAGAACTTCTCATTATCTTGATACCTTTCCCATTTTTCTAAATAATACTCAGTATTTTTCACACCTACAAATGCAATAAATTCATCAGAAGTTATTACATCATTATTTATAGTGCTTCGATAGGTATTTTGATGATATGAATTAGCATTTTGCCCTTTATTAAAATCATCAGATGAAAAGCTAGGTTTATCTAGTGACTCTGAGCCTTCAGGCTCTTTTAAAGAAAAGTCTTCTCTATTTGACTCACATAAAGGATTGTTACACTTCATATCTATTCCTATTTCATGACCACATTTTTCACAAAACATTGAATATCCCCCTTATTCAAACTATAACAAGGATAGTATAACATACGAGATGAGTTTAAAACAATTACAAAAATACCTTTAAATGTAATTTGAGTGATTAAAAAATACCTTGTTAAGTAGATATAAATAATTATCTAATTAATCCTACTTAACAAGATGCTTTTAACTTAAATAAAAAAATTTAATTAATCATTACTATAGTCATGGTCTACTGTAATGATACAATTATAATGAGGATGAATTTCTTTTATTGATTTGATTATATCTTTTTTTAAATCTTCTTCATTCATAACTTTATTTAAAGCTTTAGAATTTACTACAATATCAAATATAAGATTTTTTTCATTTCCTTCTCCGACTATCCTAAAGTCATGCATTGATTTTATTAAAGGATTATATTTAATAATCTTTGTTACTTCCTTGTAAGCTGCTTTAATTTCATCATCTGACAAGCATATAGGATCCATGTGAATAACTAAGTAAATACTCAATTTTTTAGATATCTCTCTTTCAGCTTTATCTATAATATTATGTATCTCCATAATATCAATATCTGATGGTATTTCAGCATGAGCTGAGGCCATACATCTACCAGGTCCATAGTTATGAACTATAAGATCATGTACGCCAGTTATATTGTCATAAGATAACATCATAGTTTCTATATCTTTTACAAGTTCAGGATCTGGTGCTTCTCCAAGAAGTGGATCTACAGTTTCACGAACTAAAGAGAACCCAGAATAAACTATAAATAAAGCTACAACTATACCTATATATCCATCTACAGGGAATGTAGTAAACTTAGCTGCAAGTAAAGATATAGCGACGCATATTGATGTAAATACATCTCCTAAAGCATCAACAGATGCTGCTTTTAGTGCAGATGAATTTATTCTATTTCCAATAAACTTATTAAATCTTGAAAGCCAGAACTTAAGAAAAATTGAAATTATAAGTAATATAAATGGAATCCATTCAAAATTTATTAATTCAGGATTTAATATCCTTTCAAAGGATGATTTTACAAACTGTAGTCCAACTAACATAACCATAAATGCTACTATAAGAGCTGATAAATATTCCATTCTTCCATGACCAAATGGATGTTTTTCATCTGCTGGCATATTAGCCATCTTAAAACCAGCTATAGTTATTATGGATGATCCTGCATCAGATAGATTATTAAATGCATCTGCAGTTACTGCAATACTAGATACTAGCATACCAACAGTAAATTTAATGAAAAATAAAATAAGATTAATTATTATTCCTATTATACCACCTAAGAAGCCATAATTATTACGGACATCCTTATCCTTGGTATTTTCACTATTTTTAATGAAGGTTTTTACTAAAAAATTTGAAAGCATTGAAATTTTCCCTCCAGTTTAAATTATATAATTATTCTAACTTACTAGTAAATATTAATCAAATTTATTTGGTTAATATTTACTATTTCACATAATAAGTAATATGCAGTGATATAATTACTTTATATAGAATGCAATAATACTATATATTTATTGATAACATAAATATATTAAAATATTCATATAGAAATTTGCAAATATTATATTTACAAAAGTATTTTTATTATAGCAATAGAGTTTGAATAAAGTATTAAATGAAATATCATTACATCATATTTAAATTTATATATGATAGAATGTATTTAATATATACATTGGAAAGTGTTAGGAGGAATTAAATTGGAAAATAAATTAGCACAAGAATTGATAGATTTTTTATATGAAAGCCCAACAGCTTATCACGCTGCAAGTTCAGTAAAGGATATATTAGATAAGGAAGGATTTGAAGAAATATTTGAAAAGGATTCATGGAGTCTTAAAAAGGGTGGAAAATATTATTTAGTAAAAAATAATTCAGCAGTAATAGCCTTTAAAGTTGGTAATGGAGAAATTGAAAAAGATGGATTCAGACTTATAGGTGCACATACTGATGCACCAGGCTTTAAGATAAAACCAAATGCAGAAATGAAAACAGAAGATCATTATGTAAGATTAAATACAGAAGTATATGGTGGACCAATACTTTATACTTGGTTTGATAGACCACTTGGAGTAGCTGGAAGAGTAATTTTAAAAGGAAAATCACCTTTAAAGCCAGAAGTTAAGCTAGTAAACATAAATAAACCAGTATTAATAATACCAAGTATAGCTATTCACATGAATAGAACAGTTAATGAAGGATACAATTTTAATAAACAAAAGGACACTTTACCATTAGTAGGATTTGTAAATGAAGAGTTAGAAAAGAAAGGTTACTTAATGAGCCTTTTAACTAAAGAACTTGGAGTTTCAGAAGATGAAATATTAGATTTTGATTTATTCTTATATGAATATGAAAAAGGATGCATAATGGGAATAAATGAAGAGTTCATATCTGCTGGAAAGCTAGATGATCAATGGATGGTATTTGCAGGAATAAAAGGATTAATAAATAGTACAGATATAGATTCAACAAAAGTAATGATCTGTATTGATAATGAAGAGATAGGAAGCTTAACAGCACAAGGTGCTCAGTCAAATCTTATAAGAAGAATACTTGAGAGAATTACAATTGCTTTAGGTAAAAGTACTGAAGAATTCTTTAGAGCAGTTTCAAACTCATTAATGATTTCAGCTGATTTAGCTCATGCTGTACATCCAAATCTACCAGACAAACATGATCCAACAAATAGACCATTATTAGGTGAAGGTCCAGTTCTTAAGATTGCAGCATCAGGAAGCTATTCAACAGAAGGTGTTGCAGCTGGAATATTTGAATCAGTATGTAAAGAAGCTAATGTACCAATGCAAAAGTTTGTTAATAGATCAGATGTAAAAGGTGGAACAACAATAGGACCAATGTCAGCAGCTGACCTTTCTATACCAGTTGTAGACATGGGAGCACCACTTATAGGAATGCATTCAGTTAGAGAACTTGCATCTGTTAAAGATAATTTTTATACAATAGAAGCATTTACAAAGTTCTTTAGCTTAAATTAGTTATATTAGAAAATTCTCATTTAATTTAAAGAGTATTTTAATTTCTCCTTGATATTATTAAGACATAAACTTAATGATTTCAAGGAGGATTTTTTTAATGAATGAAAATAAAAAGAAAAATGATGTTGAATATATAGAAGCAGAAAAGATAGAACAAGTAGAGGGAATAAATAGCCCAAATAGTGAATCAAATTTTGATAGTAATGAAAAGAAAGGTTATAAAAAAGAAGATTTATTGAAGGAAGGAAAAAATAAAGTTAAAAATGGATTTAAAAAATACAGGAAAGTATTATTTTCTCTTATTGCATTAATTGCTGTTAGTGGAGTGGTTGCAGGTGGAATTGCATTTAAAACTATAAAAGATTCAGAAAAATATACATTAGATCAGGCTCAAAAGATTGCACTAGAACAAGTAAAGGGAAGCATTGTTAAGAGCGAAAGAGAAATAGATGACTTACATGTAGAATATGAATTTAAGATAAAAGATCAAAAGAATATGATTCAAAAAGTAACTGTTGATGGTGAAACAGGAGCTATAATAAAAATAAGTAATCCATCAAATGAGGATTAATAATAAGCTAAAGGTGGATTTAAGTCCATCTTTTTTTATGAGGTTAATTTATAAACTAGGAGGATAAAGAAAGATGCATAAAGTGCTTATAGTTGAAGATGAAGAAAATATGATTTCATTTATACAGATGGAATTAAAATATGAAGGATATGAAGTGGATGTTGCAAGTGATGGAAGACGTGCTGTAATCATGGCTTTAGAAGCTAATTATGATCTAATTCTTTTAGATTTAATGTTACCTGGAATAAATGGGTTAGAGGTATGTAGGAGAATAAGAAAAGAAAAGGACACTCCAATTATTATGTTAACAGCAAGAGATAGTGTTATGGATAAAGTTACAGGTCTTCAAATAGGTGCAGATGATTATTTAGCCAAGCCTTTTGCTATTGAAGAATTATTAGCAAGAATGGAAGTTATCCTTAGGAGAACTACAAAGTCTAATAAAGAATCTGAAATAAAGTTTAAAGATATATCATTAGATATTGAAGGTAGGATAGTTAGAAAAAATGATGAAATAATAGAACTTACAAATACAGAATTTCAGTTACTATTAACCTTTATGAGAAATAAAAATAGGGTATTAACTAGAGACATATTATTAAATAGTGTATGGGGATATAATTCAGAGGCTGAAACTAACATAGTAGATGTGTATGTTAGATATGTTAGAAATAAATTAGACAAATTAGATAAGGAGAAATATATCCAAACGGTTAGGGGAGTTGGATATGTAATGAGAGATAATGATTAAAGAGAAGTATAAAAATCTACCTATCTTTTGGAAGATAACCTTAGGGTCAATTATAATTTTTATGATATTTTTGCTTTTCATAACTATAGCTCAAGCTACCGTATTCTTTGATTGGTTTTTTGATCATAAAAAGAAATATGGAATAGATCTTAGAATATTTGAAGATATATTTGAATCTTATGGATATTTAATGATAATTACTACAATGCTTGGTTTAATAATAAGCATTATTGGTGGACTTATTATCTCTAGAATCTTACTTGGTAACATAAGAGAACTTACTAATACTATGAAGGAGATAAAAGAAGAAGGAAAACTAGACAGAAGAGTGAAGGTTAGTAATAGTAATGATGAAATATCAAAGCTTGGAATAGTTTTTAATTCATTAATGGATGATGTTGAAAATTCATTTAATAGAGAAAGAAGATTTGTTCAAGATGCTTCTCATGAACTTAGAACTCCATTAACTATAATAAAAGGTCATTTATCATTATTAAATAGATGGGGAAAAGATGACAGAGAGGTATTAGATAAATCAATTAAAGCAAGTAGTGAAGAAGTTGATAGGTTAATAGTTCTAGTTAAGACTTTATTGGATATTTCAAAATTAGATAAGGTAGATGAAAAAATAGAAGGAAACTGTAGTATAAGAGAAGTTACAGATAGTGTATTAAGCGACTTTTCATTAGTAAATAAAGATTATAATATTACCTATAACTATAATGGAGTAACTTTATTTCCTATGAAAGATTCACACATAAAACAACTACTAATAATTTTAATAGATAATGCAATTAAATATTCAAAGGATAAAAAAGATATAAAAATAGAATTTAAAAATGAATATGGATATAGCATATTAACTGTTGAAGATTCAGGTATTGGAATACCAGAAAAAGATATACCTTTATTATTTGACAGATTTTATAGAGTTGATGAATCAAGAAATAGTAAAACTGGTGGAAATGGTCTTGGGCTTTCAATTGCAAAAAGATTAGTAATGATTTATGGAGGTACAATATCAGTAGAAAGTGAACTTGATATAGGTTCAAAATTTACTATTAAAATTCCAGAAGGAAAATAAATTAGAATTTTAAAACCCTCTAAAATTTAAATATAATAAAACTTTAAATAAGTAATTGACAATGAAAATATAGGCAATTAGAATGAGTAATTGGATGATAACTTAAGGATGAAATTTAAATGATCAACAATACTATTAGGGGGATAAAATTTATGAAGAATTACAAAGGAATATTATTTGCAATTTTAGCATCAGTAGCATTTGGCTTAATGCCTATATTTGCTAAATTTGCGTATATAAATGGATCTAATCCAAATACAGTTTTGTTTTTTAGGTTTACAGTAGCATCATTAGTATTACTAGTGTATTTAGTATGCAAGAAGGTGTCTATAAAAGTTACTAGAAAACAATTTTTATTACTTTTTGTTACAGGTCTTATAGGATATACAATAACCACTCAAACGCTATTTATGTCATATAATTATTTAGGAGTGGGACTAGCTACTACATTACATTTTATTTATCCAGCCTTTGTATGTATACTAGAGTATGTTTTCTTAAAGAAAAAAATGAGCAGAAACAAATTATTTTCATTAATTTTTGCAGGACTTGGAGTTTATGCATTAATAGCATTTGAAAATAATACATTAAGTGCCTTAGGATTGTTTTTAGCAGTATTTTCAGGGATATCTTATGGAATAAATATAATAATGCTAGCTATGAAACAAATTAAAGATATTGATAATAGAGTAATAACAATGTATATAGCATTTGGAGCTGCAGTTGGAATGCTTATATATGGTCTTATAGATGGTTCATTAGTTACAAAAATTACAATAAACTTAGGGATATCATATATTTTAATAGCTGTTATATCTACAATATTATCAATGATATTATTATTAAAAGGAATAGAGATGATTGGAGCATCTTCTACATCAATACTTGGAACTTTTGAGCCAATTGTTAGTATAATAATGGGTATTGTATTATTTGGAGAAGAGCTTACATTTGCTCTCATTATAGGAACAGTATTAATACTTATATCAACGATTATTTTATCTAAAGATAAATCAGGTGATGAAACTATAGAGGAAATAATTGAAGAAAAGAATCATAATGTAGGTCTTGAAATATAAAAGTGATATAATTATGTTAAAAACATAGGGGAAGAAGGGAACATATTATGAGAAGAGAATTTTTAGAGATATTAAATAAAGAGATAGTTCCAGCAGAAGGGTGTACTGAGCCTATAGCAGTAGCATATGCAGTTTCTATAGCAGTAGAAAATTTAGATGAGAAATTAACTGATATAGAATTATTACTTAGTGCTAACATTATAAAAAATGCTTTAGGTGTTGGAATTCCTGGAACAGGAAAAGTAGGTATAGAAATAGCAGCAGCTTTAGGTGCCGTTATAAAAAAATCAGATAAGAAGCTTGAGATATTATCTGATTTTTCTAAGGAACAGTTAGAAGAAGCCAATAGAATTGTAGAAGATAATATAATTAAAGTATTTCAAAAAGATACTCCAGAGAAACTCTATATAGAAGTAATTGCAAGAGGAGAACATGATATTTCTAAAGTTGCAATTGCAAAAGATCATACTAATATTGTATTAATACAAAAAAATGAAGAAGTTATCTTAGATAATCAAGATTCATTAGATAAAGAAAGTAAAGATTCAAATTGTACAAGTGGTCTATCTATTGAAGAAATATATAATTTTGCAACTAATATCCCTTTTGAAGAAATAAAGTTTATATTAGAAGGCGCTAATATGAATAGAAAGGTATCAGATGAAGGATTAAAAGGTGGATACGGTTTAGAAGTTGGAAATAAAATAATAGAAAATAAACAGTTTAATTTATTTACAAATAATATAGCAAATAGAGTTATAGCAGCAACGGCAGCAGCTTCAGATGCAAGAATGGATGGATGTTCAATGCCTATAATGACAACTGCAGGATCAGGAAATCAAGGAATTGCTTGTTCAATGCCAGTAGTTGAAACAGGAAAGGTATTAGAAAAATCAGATGAGGATATTGCAAGAGCGCTTATAATAAGTAATTTAATTACTATCCATATAAAAGAATATATAGGAAGATTATCACCACTTTGTGGAGCAGGTATTGCAGGGGCAACAGGTGCTTGTTGTGGCATAACTTATCTTTTAGGTGGAAATCTAATTAATTTAAAGCATGCAGTCAATAATATGATATCAGATGTTATAGGAATGATATGTGATGGTGCTAAAAGTACATGTGCACTAAAGATTGCAACAGCAACAAACGCAGCAATTCAATGTGCAACTCTTGCTATGAATAATATATCTCCTTCATCAAAGGATGGAATAGTTTTTGAAGATGCTGAAGATACAATAAAAAACATTGAAGTATTAGTTAAAGATGGGCTAAACAATGCAGATAATACAATCTTAAATATAATGCTTAGAAAGTAATATGATTTAAAAGTTATTTATTATATAAAGACTTAGAGTATAAAACGATTTTATGTTTTATGCACTAAGTCTTATTTTTTATCCACAGATATTCTAATTATTATTCTATTTAATGTTAATTTATGTAGATAAATAAAGGGGGTCTATCAGTGATTCATGTAGCAATTTTATAGTTCTAAATATTAATTTATATAGATAAATAAGTTAAATATAAGCAGTTAACTTATAGATAAGAATAAAACTATTTTCTATAATTAAGTATTTATAGGTAATTATTTTTAATCTTTTGGTAAAAACTATTCTTACAAATAAAACTTTGCAAAGGAGAAGATTATAGTGGAGAAAAACAATTCATTAAGTTGCAGAAGAAACGTCCTTAATGAGCTAAAGCTTAGTTTTATGAAAATAAAAGATACTTATAAGTATATTAAAGTTTTATCAAACGAGGGTGAAGAAATAATTGGTTCTGGAGAATGGCTTTTAGATAATATTTATCTTATCGAAAAGGAATATAAGGCTATAAGGGCTAATATGCCAAGAGAGTATTTTGAAAATCTTGTTATAGAAGAAGAATCAAGTGGAAAGCTTCCTAGAATATTTATATTAGCTAGAGAAATGATAAGAGAAAATAGAGGAAGAGTTACAGAAGAGGAAGCGATAAATTTTATTCTAGAAAAAAATAAAAGGCTTAACATGGGGGAGTTATGGGCTTTTCCATTAATGCTTAGAGCAAGTCTTATAATAAATCTTTCAAAGGCTACAGATGAGTTAAAGGAGATACATAAGCAAAAAAAAGAAGGAAAAGAGTTAGCTTACAAAGTAGTTTCAGCAAAAGATAAAGAAAGCAAATTAAATATATTAGAAAAAATTAATGATAGAACGGAAGGATTTACAGAAGAATTCTACAAAGTATTAAAAGATAATTCTATTGAAGATGAAGAAATATATAATATTGCAACATCTAAATTGAATAAAGATAAAAAGGATAAAAACTTAATAAGAAGCTCTTTTGCTCAAGCTTCATTAGAAGATGCTATAAGTTCATGTATAACATCTCTTAGAGAAATAGATGGTATAAATTGGAGGGGATTTTTTAATGAAACATCAATAGTAGAAAAGATTCTTATGAATGATCCAGATAAAACTTATAGAAAAATGGATTTTAAATCTAAAGATTATTATCGTCATAAGATAGAAAATATATCTAGAAAGTACAAAATTGAAGAAGAGTTAATTGCAGAGAAGCTTGTATTTCTTGCAGAAAGAGCAAAAGAATTAGGAAAGCTTGGGTGTAAAAGTCATGTTGGATATTACTTAATTGATGATGGAATAAAACAATTAAATAAAGAATTAGGTTCAAGAGTAAATATAAAAAATAAATTTAGTCCAAATATATTTTGGCTTATAAATATCCTTGGAAGATTATCTATAATTTTTATTGTTTTATTTCTAGGATATTTATCAGGTATTGAGTATGAAATACATCAGTATATTTTAGCTGGAATAATAATAAGTATCCCATCAAGTGAGATAGTTGTTAATGTAATAAATTGGATTACATGTAAGAGAGTGCCTATGAGGCATGTACCTAAAATAGATTTGAAAAATGGAATAGGCGAGCATCAAAAGAGTGTGGTTATAATTCCAACTATTATAAAATCTATAAGTAATGGAAAAGAACTCGTAGAAAAATTAGAAGTAATGTATCTTGCAAATAAGGAAGATAATTTATATTTTGCAATTCTCGCAGACTTTCCAGACAGCGATAAAGAAATTAAAGAGAATGACAAAATAATTAATGACAGCATTATAAAAGAAATAAATAAATTAAATAGAAAGTATTGTATGAATACTGGAGATAAATTCTTTTTCCTTAATAGACAGCGAATTTATAATTCTCATGAAGGCGTATTTATGGGAAGAGAGAGAAAAAG
This sequence comes from Clostridium perfringens, assembly GCA_040144665.1. Lineage (GTDB taxonomy): Bacteria > Bacillota > Clostridia > Clostridiales > Clostridiaceae > Clostridium > Clostridium perfringens_A. Next base: position 86,721 of record JBBVGE010000091.1, on the reverse strand, counting down.
AGGAAAAATAATGGAGTTTATTGCTTTACTAAAGGGTGAAGAAAATAATCATACTTTTAATGTTATAAGTAGCTCCATAAAAGAACTTAAGAATGCAAAGTACATAATAACGCTAGATACTGATACTTTTATGCCAAGAGGAGTTGTTAAAAAACTAATAGGTGCAATGATACATCCTCTAAATAGAGCAGTCTATAAAGAGAATGTTGTAAAAAGAGGATATACAATAATGCAGCCTAAAGTTTCTATATCTTTAGAGAGTAAAAATAAAAGTGAATTCTCAAAGATTTTTGGTGGAGAAGGTGGTGTTGATGGATATTCAACAGCATATTCAGATACATATCAAGACTTATTTGGTGAAGGGTCATTTACAGGTAAGGGAATAATTGATATAGACGTATTTTATAGAGTATTAAAGGATGAAATACGTGAAAATAGGGTATTAAGTCATGACTTATTAGAGGGATGTTATACAAGGAGTGCCTTAGTTACAGACTGTGAGTTAATTGATAATTATCCATCTTCATATCTTGCAAGTGCAAAGAGATTACATAGGTGGGTTAGAGGTGATTGGCAGCTATTACCTTGGTTATTTTCATCTAAATTATCAATGTTATCAAAATGGAAAATATTTGATAACTTAAGAAGAAGTCTACTTGCACCAGCACTTATGATAGGACTTGGAATTGCACTCTTTTCATTAAGGAGAGGTATTGAAGTAACTATTATTTTATTTTTGGCATTAATAATGCCAATACTATTTACAGTTACAGACTTTGTAGTCACTCCTAAGAATAAGTTAATTGGAACTATGAAAAGCTTAAGACAAATAGTTCTTATTATGAGCTTTATACCATACCAAAGTTATATTGTGATAGGTGCTATTTTAAAAGCATTATTTAGACTATTTATTTCTAAGAATCATCTATTAGAGTGGCAGACAGCAGAGGATGCTGAAAAATCAGTAAAAAATACAATTGGATATTATTATGAAAAAATGTGGTTTTCAGTAATAGCTGGAGTAGTATTTATAGTGCTTAGCTTTAATTCATCATTAATACTTGGAGTGATTATAAGTATATTATCTATTGTCTGGATATTATCACCTTTACTGGCATATAAGATTAGTAAAATTTATAAAGAGGAAAAGATTGATTTAAGTGATAATGAAAGAGATTATTTAAGATGTATAAGTAGAAGAACATGGGCTTATTATGAGGACTTTGTAAATAGTGAGAATAATTATTTAGCTCCAGATAATTATCAAGAGAAACCTTATAAGGGTATTGCAAATAGAACATCTCCAACTAATATAGGTATGGGTCTTATATCTAATATAGTTGCATATGACTTAGGATATATAACTTTTGGTGAAGTTATAGATAGAATAGAAAGTATACTAGATGGTATGAATAAGCTTGAGAAATACAAAGGTCATTATTTAAATTGGTATGATACAAAAACAGCAATGCCTTTATGGCCTAGATATGTTTCAACAGTAGATAGTGGTAATTTATTAGGGTATTTATGGCTTGTAAAAGAGACTTTAAAAGAATATAAGAAAAAACCATTAATAAGAAAAGAAGAACTTACTGGACTAAAAGATATTTATAGAATTTTAAAGTTAGATAGTAATGATCTACTAGAGAGGTTAGATAGAGAAAATGGAAAAGAATACATATTAGTACTTAAAGAAGAACTTAAAAGAGTTAAAGAAATAAAGGAAGCAAATAAAGATGAAGATAAAGAGTTTAACTATTGGATAGATAAATTAGAAAATGAAATTAATACAAAAATAAAGTATGCAGATTATTTCTTTGATGGAGTAAATAAAATTCTAACAGAATATTTTAAAAAGAAAAGTCCATCTCTATTAGAACTTAAAGACGAGATAAAAGGAATAGCAGAGTATTCAGGAGAAGAATTTAAAAATATATTGAATGAAAAGATAGTAGAGTTAGAAAGTTTTGAAGATAGGGTAGATAATGTCATTGTAAATATAGAAAAGATAATGAACGAAATGAATTTTGATATATTATATCAAAAGGATAGAGGATTATTTTCTATAGGATATAACTTAGAAGAAGACTCTTTAGGTAATTCTTACTATGATTTATTGGCATCAGAATCAAGGACTACATCATTCTTATCAATAGCTAGAAATGAAGTTGATACTAGTCATTGGTTTAAACTAGGAAGAGCAATGACTAATGCATTTAGAGGAAAAAGTTTAGTTTCATGGAGTGGAACTATGTTTGAATACTTTATGCCTAATTTATTAATGAAAAGTTATAAGGATACACTTTTAGACTTAACTTATAAATCAGTTATAAAAGCTCAAATTGCATTTGGAAAAAAGAAGAAAGTACCTTGGGGAATATCTGAATCAGCATATTATCAATTTGATATAGCAGAGAATTATCAATATAAAGCTTTTGGAATACCTGGAATAGGGTTAAAGAGAGGGCTTGAAGATGAGATAGTAGTATCACCATATTCAACATTAATGGTACTACCTTGGGCAAAAGATAGGTGTATAGAAAATTTAAAATTACTAGAGAGTGAAGGGGCTCTAGGAAGGTATGGATTTATAGAAGCTATTGATTTCACTCCAAATAGAATAAATAAAATATTGAGTGAAGAAGTTATATTAGATGATCAAACAGATGAAATAGTAAATGAATTAGAAAATGAACAAATAAATAAGCAAGTAAAAATAGTAGATGATTATGAAGACTATGAAGAAAAAGGTGTAGAAGTAAAGAAGCATAGGATAAGATCAAGTGGTAAGAAGGTTAGATGTTATATGGTACATCATTTAGGTATGTCATTTTTAAGTTTAGATAATATATTAAATGATAATATACTTCAAAAGAGATTTCATGATATACCAGAAGTAAAGGCGACAGAGATATTACTTAAAGAAAAGGTTCCAGAATATATAACTTTCGAAAGGGATAGAGAAGTTCAGCATGAAAGAAAAAGAATTGAAACAGAAGACTTTGTAAAAAGAGTATACAAAGGCGCATTAAGAAAGAATCCAGAGGTTTTATTACTATCAAATGGAACATTTTCAAGTATGATAACTTTAACGGGAAGTGGTTATTCTAAAAGAGGTGAGGAGTTTCTTTATAGATGGAAGGGAGATACTACATCAGATAGTAGTGGATTATTTTTCTATATAAAGAATCTAAATTCTAATGATTACTGGAGTGCTACTTATGAGCCTTGTAAGAGTGAAGGTATGGACTATACTGTAGAGTTTTCTGTAGATAAGGGTAAATTTATTAAGACAGAAGGATCTATAGAAAGCAAAATGGAGATAGTTGTGTCACCTGAAGATAATCTAGATATTAGAAAGATAACCTTAAGAAATGTTGGTAATAAGGGAAGAAGTATAGAAATAACAAGTTATATGGAGATAACCCTAACTAGCTTTGAGGGAGATTCAGCTCACCCAAGTTTTTCAAATCTTTTTATAGAAACCGAATATGATGAGGAAAGTTCTACATTACTTGGAAAGAGAAGAGCTAGAGTTCCAAGTGGAAAAGTTCCATACATATTCCATAAAGCAATAACTTCAAGTGAATTGGAAGGTTTAATAAGTTATGAAACATCAAGAATTAATTTTATAGGAAGAAATAGAAGTTTAAAGTCACCAGAAGCATTAGATAATGATAATTCACTAAAAAATACTGTAGGAATAGTTCTAGATCCTATTATGAGTATAAGAAGTGGAATTAGATTAGAGGCTAATGAAGAGAAGGTAATATATTTTATAACAGGTATAACTGATGATAGAGAAGAAGCAATAAGAATAGCTAATGATTATAGCAATATTAAGAGGTTAGAATCAGCATTTAGTATGTATAATAAATCAATGAAAGTACAACTTAGAAATCTTGGTATTAAATCTTCACAAGCTAATATATATCAAAGCTTAGCTTCATATATACTTTTCTTAAATGATGGAAGACAGGATAGAGAAGAGTATATAAGAAATATAAATAAGCACCAAAAAGATTTATGGGCTTATGGAATTTCTGGTGATATAAAAATTGCTATGCTAGTTGTCAAAGATGATGATATAGATATCATTAGATCAATGATAAAGATGCACAATTACTTTATAAGCAAAGGACTTAAAGTGGATTTAATAATATATAACCAAGAAGAATTAAGTTATGAGCAGCCACTTCAAAAGAATATATTACAATTAGTAAATGCTTTAAGCGATGGGGATATTTTAAATAAACCAGGTGGAATCTTCATACATAATAAAAGTAGTATGAATGAAGAAATAAGAGATTTTCTAATTGGAATCTCATCTCTATATATAAATAGTGAAAAAGGAACAATATTAACTCAGATGAAAGAGTTAGAAGAAAATAGTGAAGCTACAAGAAGACATAAGGAATTATCAGAAAACAAGATAAGAAGGGTAGATATAAATGATAATTCTATAGGAGGAAAAGGTGATTATAATTATAATATTGATAATAAAGTATCTTATGAATTAACAAGTAATTATGAAGAAAATAATGAAATAGAAGAAATAAAGAAAAATTTAGACTTCTTTAATGGATATGGTGGATTTGATAAAAATGATGGAAGTTATGTAATCATACTTAAAGATTATAATAATACACCAGCTCCTTGGATAAATGTAATTTCTAATGAGAATTTTGGATTCCATATATCAGAGATAGGGTCATCTCATACTTGGTGCGGAAATAGTAGAGAAAATAAAATAACACCTTGGAATAATGATTGGGTTCAAGATACCTTAGGGGAAGCTATATATGTTAGAGATAATACTGATGATAGATATTTCTCAATAACGCCTAAACCAGTTAGAGATGGAGGAGTATATATAATTCGTCATAGCTTTGGATATTCAAGCTTTAATCATACTTCATATGGAATTAAAAGTACTATGACAACATTCTGTCCAAAGGGAGAAAAAGTTAAAATTCAAAGAGTTATATTAGAAAATACATCAGAAGAAGAAAGAGATATATCAGTATTTTATTATGCACAATTAGTTTTAGGAGTTTTAAACTATCAAACAGCTAGATATATAAGTACATATAATAAGGGAAATTACATATACGGTAAAAATCCTTACTCTGAATATTTTGGTAAGCTTAAAGCTTACTCAACTATATTAGGAGGAGAGAGTTTAAGTTTTACTTGCGATAGAAGAGAATTTATAGGGATTTCTGGAAGCTTAGAAGAACCACTAGGATTAAAGTATGAAAACTTACAAGAGAGTTTTGGAAGTGTTCTAGATCCATGCTTGGTTACACAATGCAATATAAAGTTAAAGAAGAATGAAACTAAGGAATTAATTATACTTTTAGGTGAAGAGGAAGAAGAAGAGAATATAGAAAAAATAATAGAAAAGTATAGTAATGTATCAAATGCTGATGAAGAGTTAGATAAAGTAAAGAAATATTGGGGTGATTTCCTAGGAAATATAAAGGTAAAAACTCAGGATAAGTCGATGGATTACCTATTAAATGGTTGGCTACTTTATCAAAATTATAGCTGTAGATATTTAGCTAGAACTGCATTTTATCAATCAGGAGGAGCATATGGATTTAGAGATCAACTTCAAGATTCAATGTCTATAGGATTAATAAATCCTAATATAACAAAAGAGCAAATATTAAGAAGTGCATCAAGACAATATCTTGAAGGTGATGTACAACACTGGTGGCATCCTATAATAAATAGTGGAATAAGAACAAGATTTTCAGATGATTTATTATGGTTACCTTTTGTTACAGCTGAATATATAGATTTTACAGGAGATTATGATATATTAAATAAAAAAGCACCTTATTTAGAGGATGAACCGTTAAGAGAAGGTGAAGATGAAAGATATACTATAGTAAATCAATCAAGCACAGAAGGAACTATATATGAGCATTGCATAAGAGCTATTGAAAGAGGATTAAGATTTGGTGATCATGGAATTCCATTAATGGGCAGTGGAGACTGGAATGATGGTATGAGTACAGTTGGAAATGAAGGGAAAGGAGAGAGCGTATGGCTTGGATGGTTCCTTTATAAGATACTAACAAGTTTTGAAGATGTATGTACTTATATGAATGATAATGAAAAGAAAGATAGATATAGAAAAATGAAAGAGTATATTAGAGAAAATATTGAGAAGAATGCTTGGGATGGTGGTTGGTACAGAAGAGCATATTTTGATAACGGAATGCCACTAGGATCAAGAGAAAATGGAGAATGTAAAATAGATTCACTAGCTCAAAGTTGGTCAATAATATCAGAAGGTGGAAATTTAGATAGAGCAAAGGAAGCCATGGAAGCTGTGGATAGAAATTTAGTGGATGAAAACCTAGCATTAATAAAACTTTTGGCACCACCTTTTGCAAATTCAAAAGAAGAGCCAGGATATATAAAGGGATATGTTGCAGGTGTTAGAGAAAATGGTGGCCAATATACTCATGCAGCAACTTGGGTTATATTAGCACTTACAAAGCTTGGTATGGGAGATAAAGCTCTTAGATATTTTGATATGATAAATCCAATAAATCATACGAATACAGAATTAGAATGTAGAAGATATAAATTAGAGCCATATGTTATGGCAGCAGATGTCTATATAAGAGAACCTCATGGTGGAAGAGGTGGTTGGAGTTGGTATACTGGAACTGCTGGTTGGATGTATAAAGTTGGTCTTGAAAATATACTTGGGTTTAAAGTTTATAAAGGTAAAGGTTATAAAATAACTCCTTGTGTTCCTAAGTCATGGAATGAATTTGAGATAAATATAAATAGAGAAAAAGAAGAGTATAATATAAAAGTTATAAAATCAGATAAAGATAAAATTATTATAAATGGAAAAGAAATAGATGGAGATATAATACCAAAGAATTTAGGAAAAGCTAATATAGAGTTATATTACAAGGAAAAATAAAGTTTAGCAGCCTCTGTAGATAAAATAGAGGCTGCTTTTCTGTAATTTAAAAGTTAAAATTTTATAAACAAATAAGAAAGTATTAAATAAATATAAAAAATGAACAAAATATAACAATAAAATAATGGTATAGAAGTAAAAATTGTTAAATAAATATCAAGGCTTATGTAAAGTTATAATGAAATAAAAATGTAAAAGGTATAAATTATATTTAAGTATAGATTTTTAATTATATATATGAAATCAACTTAATATGTACTTATAAGGAAGATGGTTTTTAAAATTAAGTTATTAATTACTAAAAAGTATGAAAATAAATAAAATTATAAATATTTAATAGAATATTATAAAATAAAGGAAAATGTTAAAAAATTATCTAAATTGACAGGCAATTTTTAAAGTGCAATAATAAAAATAAATAAACAGTAAACATTTACAACAAAATATATTGCATAGGGGAAGTATTTATGAATTTTAGTGAAGTATTAGCAGATAATCCGGTTATAGCAGCAGTGAAAAATTTCGAGGAGCTAGATATAGCAATAAACTCAAATATTGAAGTTATATTTGTTCTTTTTGGGGATGTTTTAAATGTTAAGGAAATTAGTAAAATAATAGACAAGAAAAATAAGATAGGAATTGTCCATGTTGATTTAATTGATGGACTAAATCAAAAAGAAGCAGCAATTAAATATTTAATAAAAAAAACAAAGTTTAAAGGAATAATTAGTACAAAATCTCAAGCAATAAAGTTAGCAAAAGAAAATGGACTTATTGTAATACAAAGGAGTTTTGTATTTGATACTATTTCACTTAAAAATGTAAAAAATCACTTAGCATCAGATATAGATGCAATTGAGATTTTACCGGGATTAATTCCTAAAGTAATTGATAATTTATCAAAAAATACAAATAAGCCAATAATATGTGGAGGGCTTATAGAGACAAAAGACGAGGTTATGATGGCTTTAAGTTCAGGCGCAACATCTGTTTCTACAACAAAAAGAGAAATTTGGGACATGTAGTTTGATGCATTAATTAATCGATAGCGACTTCATTAGTTAATTAATAGCAAGTAATTACTAGTAGACTAATAAGAAACAAAGATATTAATTTTAATAAGGGAAAATTAATAGAAGATTGTTAAGATAAGTATTAAGTAGAGGTGTATGTAGAATGAAAAAGTATATTATAGCGTTAGACCAAGGAACTACAAGTTCGAGGGCTATTATTTTTGATAATGAACAAAATATATTAGGAGTTAGCCAAAAAGAAATAACTCAAATATATCCTAAAGAAGGATGGGTTGAACATAATCCTATGGAAATTTGGGCAACTCAATATGGAGTTCTTCAAGAAGTTATGGCAAAGACAAATATAACTCAAGAAGAGATAGCTGCAATAGGTATCACAAATCAAAGAGAAACTACAATTGTTTGGGATAAGAAAACAGGGGAGCCAATATATAATGCAATTGTTTGGCAATGTAGAAGAACAGCTTCAATTTGTGATAAGCTTGAAAAAGATGGATTAAAAGATTACATAAAAGAATCTACAGGTCTTGTTTTAGATGCATATTTTTCAGGAACTAAAATTAAATGGATTTTAGATAATGTTGAAGGTGCAAGAGAAAAAGCTGAAAAGGGAGATCTTTTATTTGGAACTGTTGATACATGGCTTGTTTGGAAACTTACTGGTGGTAAGGTTCATATAACAGATTATACTAATGCTTCAAGAACAATGCTTTACAACATAAATACATTAGAGTGGGATGATAAGATGTTAGAAGTCTTAGATATACCTAAAGCAATGTTACCAGAAGTAAAAAATTCTTCAGAGATTTATGGATATACAAATCTTGGGGGAAAGGGAGGCTTTAGGGTGCCAATAGCTGGTATTGCTGGAGATCAACAAGCGGCTTTATTTGGACAAGCATGTTTTACTAAAGGATCAGCTAAAAATACTTATGGTACAGGATGTTTCTTACTTATGAATACTGGTGAAGAAAAAGTTGAAAGTAAAAATGGGCTTTTAACTACAATAGCAATTGGTATTAATGGAAAAGTGCAATATGCATTAGAAGGTTCAGTATTTGTTGGTGGTGCAGTTATACAATGGATTAGAGATGAGCTTATGCTTGTAAATGATGCACAAGATACTGAATACTTTGCAAAGAAGGTTAAGGACAATGGAGGAGTTTATGTAGTTCCTGCATTTGTTGGACTTGGTGCACCGCATTGGGACATGTATGCTAGAGGCGCTATATTTGGATTAACTAGAGGGTCAAATAGAAATCATATAATTAGAGCAGCCCTTGAATCTATAGCATATCAATCAAAAGATGTTTTATATGCAATGGAAGAAGATGCAGGATATAAAATAAAAAGTATAAAGGTTGATGGAGGAGCAAGTAAGAATGAATTCTTAATGCAATTCCAAGCAGATATAACAGATAAAGAAGTTACAAGACCAATAATAACAGAAACAACTGCGCTTGGAGCAGCTTATTTAGCAGGTCTTGCAGTTGGATATTGGAAAGATAAAGAGGAAATTGCTAAGTCATGGTATGTAAGTGAGACATACAAGCCAAATTTCTGTGATGAACAAAGAAATAAATTATATTCAGGATGGAAAAAGGCAATTGAAAGAGTTAAAGGTTGGGAAGATCAATAAAATAAATGAAAAATTATGAAAACGATTGACAGATCTTAAAAGATATGATAGCATGTATATATAATCAAATATAAGTGTTGAGAGAGATAGAGTCAAGCACATAAATTAAGGATGAGTAATCCTTAGTTTCTGCTTGGCTTTTTTTGTTCTGTATGCTTAAAGATTCAAGTTATCTTATAGCACTTTTTAAATTTTAGGAATAAAAGAAATATTAAATGGAGAGGGTTACAAGATAACTACTTAGAGAAGTCGCTATCGCTAAGTTAATGAAATAGAAAATAACTTAATTATAAGAATTTAAATAATTCTAGGAGGTTTTAGTATGTATGATGTTGCAATTATAGGAGCAGGAGTTATAGGAGCTTCAATTTTTAGAGAACTTACAAAATATGATTTGAAGGTAGTAGTATTAGAAAAAGAGAATGATGTGTCAATGGGAACATCAAAAGCAAATTCAGCTATTGTCCATGCAGGTTATGATCCAAAGATTGGAACTTTAATGGCAAAGTACAATGTAAGAGGAAATGAAATGTTTGAGGCACTTTGCAAAGAACTAAGTGTACCATTTAAAAGAAATGGATCATTAGTATTAGCTTTCTCAGAAGAAGAAATGGATCATATAAAAGATTTATATGAAAATGGAAATAAAATTGGAGTTAAGGGATTAGAAATCCTAAACAAAGAACAAATATTAGAAATGGAACCAAACATAAATGACGATGTAGTTGGAGCATTACATGCACCAACAGGGGGAATTGTTGGACCATATGAATACACAATAGCATTAATGGAAAACGGTGTAGCAAACGGTGGTAAGCTTGAATTAAGAACTGAAGTTGAGAAGATAGAAAAAGTAGATGATATCTTCAAGATAACTTCTAAGGATGGAAAAGTAATTGAAGCAAAATATGTAATTAATGCAGCAGGTGTTCATGCAGATGAAATACATAATTTAATAGCTAAAGAAAGCTTTAAGATTATCCCAAGAAAAGGCGAATACTTTGTAATGGATAAGACTCAAGGAGAGTTAGTAAATCATACATTATTCCAAGCACCAACAAAACTTGGTAAGGGTATATTAGTAACTCCAACAGTTCATGGAAATCTATTAGTTGGACCAGATGCAGAAGATATAGAAGATAAGGATGATACTAAAACTAAAGGTGATAGACTAGATTACATTAGAAATACATCAACTAAAACAACTAATAAAGTTAATTTCAGGGAATCAATCAGAAACTTTGCAGGACTTAGAGCTACTCCAGATAGAGGAGATTTTATAGTTGAAGAAGCTTCAGATGTTAAAAACTTTATAGATGTTGCTGGAATTAAGTCACCAGGACTTTCATCAGCACCAGCAATCGCAGAAGATGTAGTTAATATATTAGAAAACTGCGGTTTAGATTTAGAAGAAAATAAAGATTTCAATGGTAAGAGAGAAGAAATAGTGTTTATGGAACTTTCACCAGAAGAAAAGGCTGAAATTATTAAAAAAGATCCAAGATACGGTAAGATAATCTGTAGATGTGAAAGCATAACAGAAGGAGAGATAGTTGAAGCTATAAAAAGATGTTTTGGAACTATAACATTAGATGGTGTTAAGAGAAGATGCAGACCAGGAATGGGAAGATGCCAAGGTGGATTCTGTGGTCCAAAAGTACAAGAAATAATAGCAAGAGAATTAGGAATCAAGATGGAAGATATTCATCAAGAAAAAGACGGTTCATATATATTAGTAGGAAAAACAAAGTAGGAGGGATAGCTATGTACGATTTAATAGTAGTTGGAGGAGGTCCAGCAGGACTTGCAGCAGCTTATGAAGCTTATAGTGATGGAGTAAAAAAGATTTTAATTATAGAAAGAGATAACGAACTAGGTGGTATATTAAATCAATGTATCCATAATGGATTTGGATTACATACATTTAAAGAAGAGCTAACTGGTCCTGAATATGCACAAAGATTTATAAACATGTTACAAGATACAAACGTAGAAGTTAAGCTTGGAACAATGGTACTTGATATAGATAAAGATAAGAATGTTCATGCTATAAATCCAGAAGAAGGATATGTTGTTTTAAAAGGAAAAGCAATTATACTTTCAATGGGATGTAGAGAAAGAACAAGAGGAGCAATAAATATTCCAGGGGATAGACCTTCAGGAGTATTTACAGCAGGAGCTGCTCAAAGATATATAAATATGGAAGGATATATGCCAGGTAAAAAGGTTCTTATACTTGGATCTGGAGATATAGGACTTATAATGGCAAGAAGAATGACACTTGAAGGAGCAAAAGTAGAAGGTGTTGTAGAACTTATGCCATATTCAAATGGATTAAATAGAAATATAGTTCAATGTCTTCAAGACTATGACATTCCACTATTCTTATCACATACTGTAATTGATATAGTAGGAAAAGAAAGATTAGAGAAGGTTGTTATAGCTGAAGTTGATGAAAATAGAAGACCAATTAAGGGAACTGAAAAAGAATTTGATGTAGATACATTACTTCTTTCAGTTGGTTTAATTCCAGAAAATGAGTTATCAGGAAAAGCTGGAATAGAAAAAGATATGAGAACTAATGGATTAATAGTATCAGAAAGCATGGAAACATCAATAGATGGTATATTTGCTTGTGGTAATGTAGTTCATGTTCATGATCTAGTTGACTTTGTTACTCAAGAATCAAAGCATGCTGGAAAATCAGCAGCTAAGTATATAAAAGATGAGCTTAAAAAAGGAGACAGCATAAAAATAATTAATGGTCAAAATGTAAACTACACTGTACCTCAAAGAGTTACTGTAGATGCTATAGATGGAAGCATGACTGTATTTATGAGAGTAAATAATATCTATCATGACAAAGCTCTAGTAGTTAGAGAAGGAGATAAGGAAATAGCTTCATTTAAGAGAAAACATCTTGCACCATCAGAAATGGAAAAGATAATTTTACCTAAAAAACTTTTAGAAGGAGTTAAGGGAGACTTAACAATTTCTTTAGAATAGGTTTAATAATATAGCCAATTTAGTGGTCATTTCTTAGTGGTTACTCTTTAATTAATTTAATAATAACTAAGAAAACAAAAATTCCCTAAACAAATAATAATATAATAACAATCATCCATGATAACAATGTACAACAAATAAGTTAAATAGGATATTTAAAACTACAATTTTTATATGAGACGAGCTTATTAAGAAATGACCAATAAATATATAATTTAAAAAATGTAAATAACGATTTAATATAAATACTATATATTATAGGACGGTGGATAGGATATGATTAAAGAATTAATTTGTATAAGTTGTCCAATGGGATGTCATCTAAAAGTAGATGTAGACAATAAGACAGTAGAAGGAAACACTTGTAAAAGAGGAGAAATATATGGATTAAATGAAGTTACAAACCCAGTTAGAGTTGTTACTTCAACAGTGAGGGTAAATGGAGGAGAACTTCCAGTAATACCTGTAAAAACAAATGGTGCAATACCTAAGCATTTAAATTTTGAATGCATGGATATAATAGGTCAAACTGTAATTGAAGCTCCAGTTAAAATGGGAGATGTAGTTATAGAAAATGTGTTAGGAACTGGTATTGATGTAGTTGCTAGCAGAGATATAGAATGTGCATAATAAAATATAATTATTATTAAATACACACTAACATTAAGCGTACCTCATAAGGGCAGTTTAAATTTGTTTTAATATACAAGTTTAAACTGCCCTTATTTTTTGTTGTTAAATAATTGTAATAATTTTGATTTTTTATAATCATATGTAAGTCTTGTTATTTTTATATAAGATTCAAAAGACGCTTTTATATTCAAATTTTAAATTAAAAAAAGATTGATTTCTTTAAAAAGAAGGACTATATAAACAATTTGCTTAAGAACAAGTACCTAGTAAGCGGCATTATTATAACAATAATTATAATAGCTAAAATACTAATATTAACATTTGAACCATTTAAATAAGCGCTGTTTATTTATAATGAATTTTAATCTAGAAGGAGGTTAATATAAGATAACTAGGGAGATTAAAAATATGTAAGACTTATAGAATAGCTTCTAAAATTATAAAAGATAAGAAAAAAAGTAGATGACCTTCAAAAAATTCTTAAAAGAAATAATTAATAATATGTTAAATAATCAAATATAAAAATTAAATTATATACTTAGAAATGGCTTTGTTACGTATTTATGTGATCTTTAAAAATTTTCTTTATTATTTTTTAAGATGTTATTCATTATTTGTTAAAAAGGGTTAAATTTATGTAATTGAATATCTTACGTAATAGTAATAGTATTTTTAATGAATTTTATTTAGAGAGGAGCCAGGTATGAAAAAATTATTATATTTTATAATACCAGTACTTATAGGGGTAGTTTTTGCCTTTGGTTTAAATAAGTTTTTAGATAATGAGATCAATAAACTTTATCAAAGCAAAAATCTAGTACCTCTTAAAAATCAATATTCAACCAATGTTAAAGATAAGAGTGTAAACTTAGCAGATCATTTATTATCAGAGGGAGATATAATGATGATGGGATCATCTGAATTAAATCAACGTAGAGTACCTAGACAACATCCAATTAATTATTTTAATACAAATAGGAGCAAGAATGGTATTTTTACAATAGGTAGACCTTTTACACAAACTTTGCAAGATGCAATAATGATTGGAAGTACAGATAATAATATAAAAGATAAAAAGGTAGTTCTACTGCTATCTATGCAATGGTTTATGGATAAGGGCGGAGTTACTAGGCCACATTTTCAAGATAGATTCTCACCAGCACAATTTTATGCGTTTTTAGATAATGATAATATAAGCAAAGAAAATAAAGCTGAAATGGCAAAACGAGTTGAAAATCTTTTAAAGGGAAGCGAGGAGTATAAGTCAGAGAGAGAGTATGCGATACTTTATAACTCTGATACAGCAATATCTAAGATAGAGAAGATAATATTATATCCATACTTTAAACTAAGAGAAAAGGCAGTTAATTTAAAGAATAAAGGTATTTTATATATGGCACTTAAAAAACTTCCAAATAAGAATAAAAATGATTATAAATTAGGTAAGCCATTTAATTGGAAGGAAGAAGAAAAGATAGCTTTAGAGCAAGCTAAAAAAAGAACAAAAGGGAATAAATTTAAAGTAGATAAATCTTTCTATAATAATACCTTAAAGAAGGAATATAAGAATATAAAAAATAAATATAGCAATGTAAATTTAATGAAATCAGAAGAATTTAAAGATTATCAACTTTTCTTAAATACATGTGAAAATTTAGGTATTAAACCTACAATCGTAGTTATGCCAGGATCAAATTGGTACTATAACTATACAGGAATTCCACAAGATGAAAGATATGAATATTATGATAAAGTAACAAAAATGGCAGAGGAAAAAGGATTTAAAGTTATAAATTTAAAAGATAAAGAAAGTACAGATTATTATTTAAGAGATATTATGCATCTTGGAACGAGAGGATGGTTAGATGTTAATGAAAAACTTTATAAAGAATATAATGAAGGACAAGTATTTAATAACTAGTATAGTTGTAACAATAGTTATAATAGCTGCAATATTAATATTTACATTTGCACCATTCAAACAAATACCATTTATCTATAACGAATTTTAATATAGGAGGATATGAATATGGAAATAATTAAAGGTATTAAAAAGTATGCTAAAACTAACAGAATAGCGTTAAAGTGTGATGGAGAAGAACTTACATATACAGATTTAGATAGATTCTCTGAAAGTATAGGAGCATATTTAAAAGAAAATCATAATGATAATACTCCTATAGTTATATACGGAAATAAAGATAATTTAATAATGGCTTGTATGATAGGAGCATTAAAGTCAGGAAGAGCTTATGTACCACTAGACATAAGTTTTCCATTAGATAGAGTATTAAATGTAACAGAAGAAGTTAAACCTAAAATAGTATTTAACTTTAGTACTTTAGAAAAAGAAGTTTTTGGAAAAGATGTTAAAGTAATAAATCAAGAAGAGCTTGAAAGAATAATCGAAGATTATAAAGATGAAGTAATAATGGAAGAGGCTTGGGTAAAGAGCGACGAAAATGCTTATATCTTATTTACTTCAGGAAGTACAGGAAAGCCAAAGGGAGTACAAATAAGTAGTAATAACTTAGATAATTTTGTTGAATGGATAAGTGAATACTTAAATATTGATGGAAGCGAAAAAGTTATAATGAATCAAGCTGCATATTCATTTGACCTTTCAGTAACAACTATATATCCAGGATTAACTCATGGTGCTACATTGTTCTCATTATCAAAGAAGACATTAGCAGACTATAAAGAGTTATTTAAGCAATTAGATGAATCAAAGATGAATATATGGGTTTCAACACCATCATTTGCTGGAGTTTGTGTAACAGAGGCAGACTTTAATAGCAACATGCTTGAAAATCTTGAATCAATGATATTTATAGGAGAAGTTCTTCCAAAGAATCTTTCAAAAGAGCTTATGGAAAGATTCCCTAAGACTAGAATAATAAACGGATACGGACCAACAGAAGCAACAGTTGGAATAAGTGCCAATGATATAACTAAAGAGATGCTTGAAGATGAGAAGAGCTTACCTGTTGGAACAGTTATGGAAACAACAAGAATTAGAATTGTTGATGAAAATGGACAAGATGTTAAAGAAGGAGAAAAAGGTGAAGTTATAATAATAGGTAAGTCAGTTTCAAAGGGCTATTTCAATAACGAAGAAAAGACTAATGAAGTATTCTATTATGATGACTTTAACGGAGAACAATTTAGAGCATATAAGACAGGAGATATGGCTTACATATTAGATGAAAGAATATACTACTGTGGAAGAAAAGACTTCCAAATAAAGCTTAATGGATTCAGAATTGAAATTGAAGATATAGAAAACAACTTAAGAAAAGTTGATAATATTAAAAATGCAGTTGTTCTTCCAATATATAAGGATGAAAAGATTGCTTATCTTCAAGGAATAGTAGAGCTTAAAGAAAAGAATGATTTAAGTAATTTAAAGAATGGTATGATGATCAAAAAGGGACTAGAAAAGTTCATTCCAGGATACATGATACCAAGAAATATTAAGATAATAGATAAGTTCCCAACAAACGTAAACGGAAAAATAGATAGAAAGAAACTTATGGAGGAGATGTAATGACTTTTTCACAATATGGAGATTATTTTTATCTATACATATTGCTGTTAACAGCAATTCCAGCCATAATTTTAGGAATATGTGGTAAAAAGATAAAAATATATGGAATGATTGCAACTGCATTCATGATATTCCTTATAGTAGGAATAAATGTGCAATTTAAATTCCTATGTATATTTATTATATGGGAAACACTTATAGTATATGGATACCTATTTATTAGAAGAAAAACAGAAAGTAAGCTTGTATATAGAATATTTCTGTTTGCATCAATGCTACCAGTAATAATAAATAAGCTTTCACCACATTTTAATGTATTATTCCCTCATGTAAAGATTGGAATAATAGGATTTATAGGAATATCTTACTTAAACTTTAGAGTTATTCAAATGGTTATAGAAATATATGATGGAGCAATAAAAGAAGTAAAACCTAGTACATTCTTTTACTTCGTTTTATTCTTCCCAACATTAAGTTCAGGACCAATTGATAGATCAAGAAGATTTGAAAAAGATTTAGAAAAAGAGATACCAAAGGGTGAATATATAAATGACTACTTAATACCAGGACTTAAGAAAATATTTATGGGTGTTGGATATAAGTTCGTTATAGCATTTCTTATAAACACTTTATGGATGACTAAAATTCATACAGATCATATAACATTTTTAAGAGCTTTAAGTTATATGTATGCTTATAGTTTATACTTATTCTTTGACTTTGGTGGATACAGCCTTTTTGCTGTTGGTACAAGTTATATATTTGGAATAAAAGCACCAGATAACTTTGATAAACCATTTATAAGTAAAGATATGAAAGAGTTCTGGACAAGATGGCATATATCACTTTCAAGGTGGTTTGGAGATTACATATTTTCAAGATTTGTAATTACTTCAATGAGGAAAAAAAGATTTAAAAAAAGAGCTACAGCATCACATGTTGCACAAATGATTACAATGCTTACAATGGGATTTTGGCATGGTCTAACTTGGTATTACATAGTTTATGGTATTTATCAAGGTGTGGCTTTAGTATTAACTGATATTTATCAAAAGAAATCAAAGTTCTACAAATCACACAAGAAAGAAAAATGGTTCCAAATTGTACAGATTGTTATAACATTCCATATAGCATGTTTTGGTCTGTTAATATTCTCAGGATACTTTCATATAGTGAAATAGAATTTAAAGCTTAATAATTACTTAAAATAATTTTATGTAAATTTTATAGAAACTTTATGGAAAAACAAGATTTTATAGATAAAATAGAAGATAGAGATTTGAAAATAAATTTGATAAGATATAAGGGAGATAGAGGAAAATGCAAGAACAAGTAATAGAAATTTTTGAAGAAGTAACTGGATGCGATGAAATAAGAGATGATTTAGAATTAAACTTATTTGAAGCTGGACTTTTAGATTCACTTGCAATAATAGAAGTATTATTACAAATAGAAGAAAGACTTGGAATAAAGCTTCAACCAACAGACCTAGAAAGATCAGATATGGCAACAGTTAATAATTTAGTAGCATTCTTAGAAACTAGATAATTAATTTAAAAAGCAATTATAATTTTAAAACCCAATCTATTTATTAGATTGGGTTTTATTTATAGACGCTTAATTTGGTTATTTTAGTTTATACAGGATAATTAACTATTTATTGTCTTGCACATCTCTATTTATTCCTTCTGCATCTTCAAAGTCATTCATTTCATCAAACATACTTTCAGTGTAGTCAAATTCTTGATTAGAAATATTTTGACATACTATAGGGTCAGTAGCAGGATTAGGAATAGGTGTAATATCTCCATTTGGAGCTTTGCTTACTAGGTCCTCATCATTAGGATGATATCCTGTTCTTTCATCAGGAAGGTATACGTTTGAATACTCTTCATGAATTTTTGTAGCACTAGAGATATCACCAAATTTATGTTTAGTATTCTTATTTGATTTATGTTTATGATTTTTACCCAATTTATATCGCCTCCTATAAAATTAGTTTTTGTAATTTAAATATATTAATACATGAATTATAGAAATTTAATTATTCTACTCTAAGTATATTTGTATTAGAATAGGAATAAATGTGATAGTTTTAAAAATAATAAAAGGGGAGTTTTTATGTTTGATGTTAACCAAATAAAAAGTCTTAATGATTTAGAATTTAGTGTTTATGATTATATAATGAAAAATAAAAATACTGTAATTTATATGAGAATAAGAGAACTTGCAGATGAAGCACACGTATCAACAACTACAATACTTAGATTTTGTAAAAAGTTTGGATGTGAGGGGTTTTCTGAATTTAAAATTAAATTAAAAATGTTTTTAGAAGAAAATGAAAATATAAATATAAAAGATGATAAAAGTATAATAATAGAATTTTTAAATAGAGCTAATAGTGAGAATTTTAAAAAGGATTTAGAAGAAGCTGCAATAGCACTTAAGGAGGCAAAATATGTTTTTTGTGTTGGAGTTGGAAGTTCAGGTGCTATGGCAAGTTATGCGTCTAGATATTTTGCAGGTCTTGGTAAATTCTCTCTTCCAATAACAGATCCCTATTATCCTACTGAAGGTATATATGCAGAAGGTAGCGTAACTTTTGTATTTTCAGTATCAGGGGAGAATCCAAGTGCTATAACACACATAAATAGAATGAAAAGTGCAGGAGGGAGCATAATATCAATTACAAATAGTAAAAATTGTACTATAGCAAATATTGCAGATATAAAGCTTGCATATTATGTTCCACAAGAGAAAAGAGGAACACATGAAGCAACAACTCAAATTCCTGTACTCTATATGATTGAAGATATAGGAAAAAGAATGATTAATATGTAGTCTCTTAGTTATGATGCATTAAATGTATAGATAAAAGCTAAATAATATATAAAATAATATTAAAGCATAGAAAAATATAAAGTTTATAATATAACAGTGGATAAAAGATTAACGTGTAACAGGGTGTTTTATATAAAAAACATATTATTTAGTTATGGTACATGTTTTTTAAGACCTAAATAGCATTTACTTAGCAAATTTTAAAAAATATAATTAGGGTATAGAAGCAGATGAGAAAGATATATGGAGGTAATAAGAATGATTTATGAGAAGTTAGATGGATTTAAAGAAGATTTTTTATGGGGATCAGCATCAGCTGCATATCAAGTTGAAGGTGCACATGATGTAGATGGAAAAGGACCTTCAATATGGGATGAGTATGTTAAGATTCCAGGAAATACTTTTAAGAATACAAATGGTAACATAGCAGTAGACCATTATAATAGATACAAAGAAGATGTTAAGCTTATGGCTGACATGGGACTTAAGGCTTATAGATTTTCTATTTCATGGCCTAGAATATTCCCCAAAGGAAGGGGCGAAGTTAATGAAGACGGCTTAAAGTTCTATGATAACTTAATAAATGAATTAATAAAACATAATATTGAACCAATAATTACAATATATCATTGGGATTTACCACAAGCACTTCAAGACCTTTATAAGGGGTGGGAATCTAGAGAAATAATAGATGATTTTAATAATTACTGTATAACTTTATATAAGAGATTTGGAGATAGAGTTAAGTACTGGGTTACATTAAATGAACAAAATATATTTATAGGACTTGGATATAGATTAGCACTTCATCCACCAAAGGTAAGAAACTTTAAAAGGATGATACAAGCAAATCATATTGCAAGTTTAGCTAATGCAAAAGCAATAAAATCATTTAGAGAATATGTTAAAGATGGTAAGATAGGACCAAGTTTTGCTCTATCACCTAATTATGCTTATTCATGTAAACCAGAAGATGTACTTGCAATGGAAAATGCAGAAGAATTTAATGTTCATTGGTGGCTTGATATTTATTGTAGAGGAGAATATCCAAAGGCAGCCTTTAGATATATGGAAAGAATGGGACTTGAACCTATTATAGAAGAAGGAGATATGGAACTTTTAAAAGAAGGTACTCCAGATTTTATGGGAGTTAACTACTATCAAACAACAACAGTTGAAATGAATCCACTAGAAGGTGGAGTTGATGATAGTGGAACATTCAATACTACAGGTAAAAAAGGAACATCTAAAGATACTGGAATTCCAGGAGTATTTAAGACAATAAAAAATCCAAATCTTGAAGCTACAAATTGGGATTGGGAAATAGATCCTGAAGGTTTAAGAATAGGTATGAGAAGAATTACAAGTAGATATAACCTTCCAATACTTATAACTGAAAATGGATTAGGTGAATATGATAAGTTAGAAAATGGAGAAATCCATGATGAATATAGAATTGAGTACTTAAAGAAACATATAGAAGCATGTAAGGAAGCTATAAATGATGGTGTTGATTTAATTGGATACTGTACATGGTCATTTACTGATCTTTTAAGCTGGCTTAATGGATATCAAAAGAGATATGGATTTGTCTATGTTGATAGAGATGAAAATGATGAAAAAGAGATGAAGAGATATAAGAAAGATAGTTTCTATTGGTACAAGAAAGTTATAGAAACTAATGGGGAAGAACTTTAATTAGTAATTTGAAAAATAATTATTATAAGCGTTAACTAAGCATTAATATCTAGGTGAAATCTAATTTAATAATTTGAGAAAGCTTTTATAGCTTTCTCTTATATAGATTTTGGAAAACGTTTAAAAGGCTATGCTATATGCAAATTTAATAAAGTGGGTGGAATAGATGAGTAAAAAAGGTCTTAAAATTGTAACTATCGGTGGAGGTTCAAGTTATACTCCAGAATTAGTAGAAGGAATATTAAAAAGATATGATGAAATGCCAGTATCAGAATATTGGTTAGTTGATATTGAAGAGGGAAAAGAGAAACTTGAAATAGTAGGAGAACTTGCAAAGAGAATGGTAGAAAAAGCTGGAGTTCCTATGGAAATTCACTTAACTCTAGATAGAAGAGAAGCTTTAAAGGATGCTGACTTTGTAACAACTCAATTAAGAGTGGGACTTCTAAAGGCAAGAGCTAAAGATGAAAGAATTCCTTTAAGCTATGGATTTTTAGGACAAGAAACAAATGGACCAGGTGGGTTATTTAAAGCATTAAGAACAGTTCCTGTAATTTTAGATATAGCTAAGGATATAAAAGAACTTTGTCCAGATGCATGGCTTATAAACTTTACAAATCCAGCAGGAATAGTGACAGAAGCACTTCTTAGATATGGAGTTCATAAAAAGGTTGTTGGAGTTTGTAATGTGCCAATAGGAATGGAATTTGCAATTGCAGAAACTTTAGGGGTAGAGAAGGATAGAGTACAAGTAGACTTTGCAGGTCTTAATCATATGGTTTATGCAGAAAGAGCTTATTTAGATGGAAAAGATGTAAGTAATGAAGTAATTGAAAAGATGATATTCTCAGAGGATGAGCATAGTATGGCAAATATAAAGGCACTAGGATGGGATGCTGCATTTATAAGAGCTTTTGGAGTAATGCCATGCCCATATCATAGATACTATTACAAAAAGAGAGACATGCTTTCAGATGAGTTAAAAGAATATGAAGAAGGCAAAACAAGAGCAGAAGTTGTAATGAAGCTTGAAGAGAAACTATTTGAACTTTATAAAGATAAAGATTTAGATGTAAAACCTGAAGAACTTTCAAAAAGAGGTGGAGCACACTATTCAGATGTAGCTTGCAATGTTATAAATGGTATATATAATGACAAGAGAAATGTAGTTGCTGTAAATACAAAGAATAATGGAAAGCTTAAGCAATTTGATGATGATTCAGCAATAGAAGTAAGTTGTTATATTACAAAGGATGGTCCAGTACCAGTTGAGACAGTTACTGAACTTCCAATAGCGGCTCAAGGATTAACATCTCAAATAAAAGCATTTGAAAGATTAGCAGCAGAAGCCGCTTATACAGGTGATTATAACACAGCACTTCTAGCTATGGTAACTAATCCACTAGTTGGTGATGATATAAGAGGAAGAAAACTATTAAATGATATGCTAGTTGCACATAAGAAATACTTACCTCAATTCTCTAAAGTAATAGAAGCAATTGAAAAGGTTAATTTAGCAGAGTTTTAATAGTTTTATATAAATAATCTGAGGATTAAATCTAAGGATTTAGAGTAGCCATTCAATCAATCTCTTATATAGTTAATATAGAATTATATAAGAGAAACTTTTAAATAATATAATTCAAAAAAAGGAGGAGTTTTCCTCCTTTTTTTATTTGAAGGAAATTTTTATTATTAAGATTTATTTTATGGTGTAAATAAATAATTATCTAGATACTTTATATAAAATAAATATTAAATAATTTTTTTCGTAAATAGACTAGAAAAATATATAGGTAGTTTATATATAAGAATGCTTAGTCTTATATTTTGAATTAAAGTGAATTAACTTATATTATAAAAACTTCAATAAAAATGCTGTGAACTTAATGTTAATTAGTCGGCTAACTAATTGACAGTAAATATTTATAGGAATATAATTGCATAATGAAAACTAAGTGGTTTTTAAAAAAACTATATAGTTTTCATAAAAGAATTATAAATATGGAGGTGACATATTGGAGTTAGTTAATGAGAAGAAGGAAGAGATATTTAATACAGCTACATATTTATTTTCTAAAAAGGGTTATATATCAACATCAGTTCAAGATATTGCTAAAGCATGTAATGTTTCAAAGGCCACAATTTATAAATGCTTTAGTTCTAAAGAAGAGATATTAATAGAGATAATAAAGTCTTTTAATAATCAGATGATGAGAATTGTAGATGAGGTAGATTTAAATTATAATTTATCTCCTATGGAAAAGTATGAAGAGAAGATATTCACATTATTTAATTACTTTTCTGATGGAAGAGAATTTTCTTTGATGCTTTCTCAAAATGAATCAATTATGAGAGAAGAAAAAATAAGAAGTATAATATTATCTAATAAAATCTATATGATAAATGAGTTAAAAGATATATTAATTGCAGCTTATGGAGAAGTTATAAGGCCAATAATTTGGGATATAACATTATGTTTAAAAGGAATAATTAGGGAATTTATAGTTATATTTGCAATAAGAGAAATTGCAACAGGAGATTATAGAGATATATCAAAGTTTATAGTAAGTTCAACTACAGCTCTTATAAATGGACATAATAATTATGAAGCACTTATACCACAAAGTATTGCTAAAGCATTTATTGTAAATAATAAATTTAAGTTAGATGAAAAATATCTTAGAAAAGAATGGATACTAAAAATAGCAAAGATAAGATCAATAGTTTTAGCATCACCATTTATTTCAGGTAGAGAAAAAGTTTTAGAAGCTATATCTTTATTAGAATTAGAAGGGAAAAAGGAAGATAGTAATGATGTAATTATTGAATCATTAATTGGTTATATAAGTAAAAATAAAGAGCTAAAAGAACATATGAATTACCTAAGACATATATGGAATGGAATAAAAACGAAAGGATAAAATTTTATGAGTGAAGAAAACATAAGAGAAAAGAAAAAATTTAACCCGATACTGATATCAGCAGTATTTTTAATAGGAGGTTTTGTATCATTTTTAAATGGTACGCTTATTACAACAGCACTTCCAACAATAATGAGAGATTTAAAAATATCTCCAACAACAGGACAATGGCTTACAACATCGTTTATGCTAGTTACTGGAATTATGATTCCTTGTACAGCATATTTAATTGATAGGTTCTCAACTAGAAAACTATTTTTTGCATCAATGGGATTATTTACACTAGGTACAATACTAGGAGGATTTTCAGATAGTTTCAATATGTTACTTGTAGCTAGAATTATACAAGCAGCAGGTGCTGGTATAATAATGCCTCTTATGCAAACTGTATTTTTAGTTATATATCCAAAGGAAAAAAGAGGATTGGCTATGGGAGTTGTAGGTATAATAATTGCCTTTGCCCCAGCTATAGGACCAACACTTGCAGGTGTTATAGTAGATAGTCATCCTTGGAGAGATCTATTCCACTTAATAACACCTATATGTATTATTGATTTAGTATTTGCATTTTTTGCACTTAAAAATGTAAAAGAATCAAAGAAAATAAAATTAGATATTATATCAGTAATTACATCAACTTTAGGTTTTGGGGGATTATTACTTGGATTTAGTAATGCTGGTACTGATGGATGGGAGAAAGCAAATGTGCTAATTCCATTAATAGTAGGTATAATTTCACTTATTATATTTACATGGAAACAACTTTCAAGCAAGAAACCAATGTTAAACTTAAGAGTATTTAAGAGCATGACATTCACATATACTACAATTATAATTATGATAGCATATGCTGGACTTGTTTCAGCAGAGTTAATATTACCTATGTATATTCAAATGGCAAGAGGATATTCAGCACTAGATTCAGGACTTATGCTTATGCCAGGAGCAATAATAATGGGGATAATGAACCCTATCACAGGTAAGTTATTTGATAAATTTGGTGCAAGGTTACTTTCAATTATTGGGTTAACACTTTTAACAGTTGGTACATTTGGATTATCATTCTTAGAAGCAAATACAAAGATTGAATTTATAACACTTGCATATTCAGTTCGTCTTTTAGGTATGTCAATGTTTATGATGCCTTTAACTACAGCTGGTTTAAATACATTAAGTAAAGAGAACTTAGCACATGGAACTGCTGTAAATAACACTATGAGACAAGTTGCAGGTTCAATTGGTACTGCAATACTTGTAACAGTAATGACTAAGGTAGCTTTAAATTCAGGAATATTAAATCCTAAGCTTGCACAAATACATGGAATGAACATTGCATTTGCTTCATCAGGAGTACTTACATTAATTTCATTAATTATAGCATTAATTGTTGTTAAGAAAAAACCAAAAGAAGATGCTAAAGATAACTAAAGAATATAATTAGAGGGAGTAGTAGGTTGTTATATCTTGCTGCTCTCTTTACTTGCGAAATTTATTGAAAATTGTCGGTCAAACTGATATAATAATTTTGTTTTCATTATGAAGAAATGATACAAATAGTATTGCTTGTATTTAAAATGAAGTAATATAATGAGTTTGAAGGAGAGATTATATGCCGATAAGAATAGCAATCTTAGGTGGTCCAAGATGTGGAAAAACTACATTGATACAACAACTTTACGTTGATTTAAAGATAAGAGATTTAAATGTTGGAGTTGCAACGGAGTATAGCACTGATTACTTAAGAGATAAGGGTATGATAGAAACTATCGCAGAACAATATGGTATATATTTAGGACAAGCGCAATTAGAAGAAAGTTTAAATGAATTTGATTATGCAATAACAGATTATGCAACTTTTGTGCCTTACATATATGGTAGATTTATGTTAGGTGATAAAAAGAGAACAAAAAAAGAAATAGAAATACTTAAAGACTTATATATATTAGCATTAAGAGATTTGCCAAAGTATGATTATATATTCTTTGTACCAAGAGAGTTTGGATATGCAAAGGATGGAGTAAGATGGCAAGATGAAGAAATGGCACAATCAATAGATAAAGCAATATTAAGTTTCTTAGAGGCTGAAAATGTTAAGTTTGAAACTATAACAGGTTCAACTAAAGAAAGATCAAAGAAGATACTTGAAATTGTTGGATTAGAAGATGTAGAAGTAAAGGCTGCAATGCCACAAAAATAAATTTTATAAAAAGGGACCGTTAAAGATAAAGAAGCTTTAACGGTTCCTTTTTTATAGCTAGTTTATATTAAAAGTAGTTTTTTATTATAAAGTAAAAAAATATAATAATAAGATTTATGATCATGAAATTTATAATAAAAATTTAGTGTTCATTATAAATAAGAACTATTACTTTTTATAGTTGTTATATTAGATTTTTTTAATATTGTGTGATTGTTTAAATAATATAAGTGTGAATATATTTATATAAAATTATATTTACTGTATTTAGATTCTAACAAACCTTCTTAAAGTCTTTAAAAATAGAATTCACACTCGTTATGGCATAGGAGTTGCTAATAATAGAGATATAGATAATAGGTAAAATTATCATAAGTGATATTGGAGGTTTTAAAGATGGAATTTAGAATAGAGAAGGATTCTATTGGAAGTAAAAAGGTACCAAAGGACGTTTATTATGGAGTCCAAAGTTTAAGAGGACATGAAAACTTTAGAATAAGTGGAATGAATTTAGAAGAATCATTTATAAGAAGTTTAGCGTTAGTTAAGAAAGCTTGTGCTATTACAAACTGTGAAGTTAATGAACTTGAAGACAAACTTAAAGATGGTATAGTAAAAGCTTGCGATGAAATTATAAATGGTAATTATATAGATCAATTCATATTAGACCCAATACAAGGGGGTGCTGGAACATCAACTAATATGAATATGAATGAGGTATTAGCTAACCTTGCAAATGAAATCTTAGGTTATGAAAAGGGCCTTCAATATCCGGTTCATCCAAATGATCACGTTAATATGGGGCAGTCAACAAATGACGTAATTCCAACAGCTGGACTTATTAATTGTCACAGATTATTAGAACATTGTCTAAATGAATTAAGAGACTTTGAAAAGGCTCTTTTAAATAAAGGAAAAGAATTTGAAAAAGTAATAAAAATGGGAAGAACAGAAATGCAAGATGCTGTTCCAATAAGCTTAGGTTCAGAATTCATTGCATACGGTAGAGCTATAAGAAGAGATATAAATAGATTGGAATTAAGACAAACAGAATTATTAAGAGTAAATCTTGGTGGAACAGCAGTAGGTACAGGGATAAATGCAAATCCTAATTATATAAAAGAGGTTGTACGTAATTTAAGAGAGTTAAGTGGACTTGAAATAACACAAGCTGAGGATTTAATAGATGCAACTCAAAATGCAGATACAATTGCAGCACTTTCTTCAGATTTAAAGGTATGTGCAGTTAATTTAAGTAAGATATCAGGAGATTTAATTCTTATGTCATCAGGGCCAAGAACAGGATTCTCTGAAATTAATCTTCCTGCAAAACAAAATGGTTCTTCAATAATGCCGGGCAAAGTTAATCCTGTAATGCCAGAATTATTAAAGCAAATAGCTTTTCAAATAATAGGTAATGACACGACAGTAACACTTGCAGCAAGTTCAGGTCAATTAGAACTTAATGCATTCTATCCAATAATACTTTTAAATGTATTCCAATCCATTAGAATTTTAGCTAATGGAGTTCATACTTTAACTGAAAATTGTATAAATGGAATAGAAGCAAATGAAGAAAGGTGTAAGGAACTTGTTGAAAAGAGTATTGGAATAGTTACGGCCTTTGCTCCAAGTCTTGGTTATGAGAAGGCTGCATTTATTGCAAAGAAAGCATTAAAGCTTAATAGGAATATTAAAGACGTTATAAAAGAAGAACTTGGACTTAGTGATGATGAGATAAGAAAGACCCTTAATATAGATAAAATGGTTAATATAAGCGGATAATCTAATATTAGATGAAAATTTTATATAAAGATAATTAGTTTATTATATAAGATTATTCAGGTAATCATATGAAGTGCTTAGACTATTATATAGGCTCATTTAAGTACTAATATGAAATCAATTATATTAGTATATAAGATTGGTTAAGTCGTTAGTTAAAATTAATTATAGACAATTGAATAAATTTAATATATAAAAGTTAGTAAAGAAGTGGAGTTTTTCTTTAAAAAGAATCTCCACTTTCTTTCTTATAATATTAAGTTATATCTTTAGATAAATGTCCATTTTTTATATAAATTACTATAAGTATAATAAATATAAATTCAGATGGAGGAAAATAAAGATTTAAATTATCTTCAATTATATTTGTATACTCTACTGCCAATTTATACTCTTCAGGAAACTGTGTCTTTAGTTTATTATGAAGGTTTACTGTATCTAAGGTTATAAGACTCATTCTATCGTAAATTAAATCTATATGGATATTAAATAAGGTTTCATATAATCCAAATTTAAAGAATTTCTCAACATTCTTATCAAATTCATATAGTTTGTTATTTGTCTCATCAAAGGTAGCATATGAAAAATTATATCTATAATTATCAGAATACTTTTCTATTGATCCTAAGTAGTCCTCAAAAACTTTAATATAATCAGAAATGCTTGAGTTCTTATTTGAAGCTAGTACTTCACTTTTATTTATTAAATTCTTATAAGCTGTAAATATTGCATGTTTTTGATTTTGGAATGAATGGCTAGTTATCTTAGTATCACTATCATAAATAAAATATCTATTTACTGCATTTAATGTATCTAAAATAGCTCTTTCTTCAAGAAGTGGTTTAGGAAGATTTCGTCTTATTTCTTTTGGAAGATCAGGGCTATTTATTTTAATATGTTTTTTATTATTTATGAAGTATTCAGTATAAGCATTTGCAACTGCAAGTTTTATATCATTCTTAAGTTGTCCTATATTATATGGACAATCATAAGACAAGAAGCAAAGCATGGCATTATAAGATATATACACTGGCTTATTCAAGTTAGAACTTTCATCTTTTAAAAAAGTTTCTATCAAAGTAAGTCTCTCTTCAATACTTCTTTCATGAAGACTTGGAATTTTAATTTTTATAGATATTCTTCTTAAAAATGTGCTAAGTAATGTTTGATTTATATCTTCATTTGTAGCACAGATTATTCTAACTGATGATTTTATTTTCTTAGAAACTTCCCCAAATCTTCTAAAGTAACCTGTATCCATAAATAAAAATAGCATTTCTTGACCTTCACTAGGTAGGTTATGTATTTCATCTAAAAATAGTATTCCACCATCTGCTTTTTCAATAAGACCTGCTCTATCTTCTGTAGCTCCGGTAAATGTTCCTTTCTTTACACCAAAGAGATGAGAGCTAAGTAGCTGAACATTATTTGAATAGTCAGAACAGTTAAAGTGGATAAAAGGAATCTCTTTATCTTTAAAAAATGAAACTGCATAGTCATGCATAAGTTTTGCAAGCATAGATTTTCCAGAACCAGTTTCACCTATTATAAGAGAATTCATACCATTTGGAGGATATAAAATAGAAGTTTTAGCAAGCTTAGTTGCCTCAGTTAGTGATGGATATAGATAGGAAAGTTTATCAAGCGATGATCTTAGATTAAAATCTATATTATTAGGATTCTTAAGATAGTATTTCACTGGTCTTGTAGAATTTTTAAAAAGTTTCTCTTCTTTTACTAGCTTGTTTAAATTTTTACTTATATTTGAACGCTCTATATTTAAAGCATCGCAAATATCTTGTGTTGTTACCCCATTACCTTTGTCCAATTTTTCAATTGTCTCATAAACTAAATCAATTCTTTTCAAATTATTCACCCCTAATACTTTTTAATATATTTGTTTTATCAGTATTTGCTTTTATACCACTTAAGGAATAGTTAGCATAATAAATCTCAATGTATTTATTTTATTTCACTCTTATCTAAAATAAGTTCTTTAAACTTATTTAGTGTGCCTAAAATAAGAAATAGCTACATTATTATGTATTATTCTAATGCACACTCTATATAAAATCAATGATCATTGAAAAGGATATCATAGGAAGTGGCTAAAATAGGTAGATTAGATATATTTAAAAAAGTTGGCATGCTAATTGCTATTAATAAAAGTATAAGTAAATAAAATATTAAAATTATAAAAAAATTATCAACATTTAAGGGGGAATTATAAATGAAAAAAATATTTTTATTCTGTGATGCAGGTATGTCAACTAGTCTTTTAGTTTCAAAAATGCAAGAGGTTGCAGACAAGCATAATTTAGACATACATATTGAGGCTAATCCATGCGTTAAAGCTCATGCACTAATACAAGAACAAAAACCAGATTGTGTATTACTTGGACCACAAGTAAGATTTATGCTAAGTAAAATGCAAGAAGAGTGTAATCCACTTGGAATACCAGTTGATGCAATAAATGCAGCAGATTATGGTGTTATGGATGGAGAAAAAGTATTAAAACATGCAATTAAATTAATAAAGAAGGCTTCAAAATAATTTACTTAAAGATAAGGTGAAAAAGCAATAAAAGATGAAACAATATTTAAAATAAAAACAGATGTAGCAGTATTTAAAGTAAAAAGGGTTAGAGTTTACTGAGTGTAACAGCAAAATTTAATATTGAGAGGAGAATAGACAATGAACTTTTTTATGAAAAAGCTTGAAAAAGTATTAATGCCTATGGCTGAAGTCATAGGAAGAAATAAATATTTAATAGCTATAAGAGATGGTTTCTTGGTTTCAACACCACTTTTAATTATAGGGTCACTTTTCTTACTTGTAGCAAACTTCCCAATTCCAGGATGGAATGATTGGGTAGCACAATTTTTAGGGGAAGGATGGGCGGATAAGCTTACAACGCCTGTTGCAGCAACCTTTGATATTATGACAATATTAGCTGTAATTGGTATAGCTTATAGTTTAGCTAGACAATTGGATATCGATGCAATTCAAGCATCAGCAACAGCTATAGTTGCATTCTTTATTGTAACACCTTATAAGATTGACTTTACCCCAAAGGGAGAAGAAGTAAGTCATATTGTTAAGGGTATTCCACTAGATTGGGTAGGTTCTAAAGGATTATTCCTAGGAATGATAGTTGCACTTGTTTCAGTTACTATATTTGCAAATATTCTTAAAAAAGGTTGGGTAATTAAAATGCCTGCTGGTGTTCCACCAACAGTTGCAAGATCATTTGAAGCGCTGATACCAGCTGGAATAGTTATTATAGTATTCTTCTTATTAAATTATATATTTGCAGCAACAGCTTACGAAACAATACACAACTTTGTATTTAAGATGCTACAAGTACCACTACTAAAATTAGGTAACACATTACCAGCAATGATTATTGCATACTTATTCTTACACGGATTCTGGTTCTTTGGAATTAATGGATCAAGTGTTGTTGGAGCAGTATTTAATCCAGTATTAAAGGCATTATCAGTAGAAAACTTAGATGCTTTCCAAGCAGGACAAGAGATTCCAAATATAATAACTGGACAATTCCAAGATATGTTTGCAACTTTTGGAGGAGCTGGAAGTACATTATCATTACTTATTGCAATAATTTTAGTATGTAAGAGCCAAAGAGTTTCTAAGATTGGTAAGCTTTCATTCTTACCAGGTGTGTTTGGTATAAATGAGCCAATTATATTTGGTCTACCAATTATGCTTAATCCAATTATGCTTGCACCATTTGTTTTAATACCAACAATCAATATAATTATTTCATATTTTGCAATGTCAGGTGGCTTAGTACCTTATACTAATGGAGTTCAAATTCCATGGACAACACCACCAATTATTTCAGGTTTCTTAGTTTCAGGATGGCAAGGATCAGTTCTTCAGTTCCTATTAATAATTTTAGGTGTAGTAATATATATTCCATTTATAAAAGCTATTGATAGACAATACTTAAAAGAAGAAAGTGTTGCAGTTAATGCTGAAGAAGATGATGATGACATAGATTTTGATGATTTAGAGTTATAAAATTTTAAGATTATAAAATTAGAGAAGATATACAGTTTAGGAGGAGAGATAGAGCAATGGTTAAAGTATTACTAGTATTAAATCATGTACAAGCTGGAATGGGAAGTGATGAAAATGCAGATTTGCCACCAGCTGGAAAGAAATCAATAATAGGACCAGGAAAGATGATGGAACCTTATTTTAAGGAAATGGGCGGGGAAATAGTTGCTACATTATATTGTGGAGATCTATATTACCAAAACAATGAAGAAGAAGTAAAGAAGAAGTTTGTAGCAATGGCGAAGAAGCTAAGTCCAGATGTAGTAGTATGTGGACCAGCTCTTCACTATCCTAATTTTGGAGAAATGGCAGGGGGACTTGCTGAAGAGATAAATAATAAATCAGATATACCAGCATTTGCTGCTATGTCTTTAGAAAATCCAGCCACAGAAAAATACAAAGATAAGGTTATAGTTGTAAAAACACCTAAGAAAGGTGGAGTTGGATTAAATCAATCAATGGAAAATATCTGTAAAATGGCAGTTAAACTTGCCAAAAAAGAAAATGTAGAAGATTTAAAAAGAGAAGTATGTTTCTAGGATAAAAGAAGTAAAAGGATAGTAGAAAAGCAGTAGAAGTGGAGGAATTTATTATGAAATGGGCTATGATAGCAACTTGGAGAATGGCAGTTGATGGGATAACTGAAGCAGCAGAAGACCTTAAAAAAGGTGGATTTGCAGGAGATGCAATAGAAAAGGCAATAAAGATTGTTGAGGATTATCCTTATTATAAATCAGTAGGATTTGGTGGACTTCCAAATGAAAATTGTGAAGTTGAGCTAGATGCTGCATATATGGATGGAGATACTCTTTCAATAGGTGCAATTGGAGGAATTAAAGATTTTAAGAATCCAATAAGTATAGCAAGAAAGCTTAGTGAAGAGAGATTTAATTGTTTCTTAGTTGGAGCTGGTGCAGAAGAGTATGCACATAAAGAAGGCTTTAAGAGAGAGAATATGCTTACAGATAGAGCAAAGAGATATTACACAAAGAGAAAAAAAGAAACAATTGAAAAAGGATTAAGTCCATATGATGGTCATGACACAGTTGGTATGATAGCTGTAGATAAAGAAGGAAAGATGGTAGCTGGTACATCAACTAGTGGACTTTTCATGAAAAGAAGAGGAAGAGTTGGAGATTCACCAGTATCAGGTTCAGGGTTCTATTGTGATAGCGAAGTTGGTGGAGCATCAGCAACTGGTCTTGGAGAAGATTTAATGAAAGGTTGTATTTCATACGAAATAGTTAGACTTATGAAGGAGGGAATGCATCCTCAAGAAGCTTGTGATACAGCAGTTAAGGAATTAAATGATAAGCTTGAAAGAAGAAGAGGAAAGGCAGGAGATCTTTCATTAGTAGCTCTTAACAACAAAGGTGAATGGGGAGTTGCAACTAACATAGTAGGTTTCTCTTTCTCAGTTGTATCAGAAGATGAAGAGCCAACAGTATATGTTTGTAACGAAATGAAGGATGGAAAGACAACTTACGAAAAGGCTTCAGAAGAATGGCTTGAAGCTTATCTTAAGAGAATAAAATCACCAATAACTTTTGACTAATAGCTAATTAATCATTAAAGTATTAAGTTAAAAACTTTAAACTAGGAAGATTTAAAATAAGATATCTAGGTTTAAGCAATTATGAAAGAAGATGAAAAATTAGATATGAAAAGCATAAATAAAGAGAGTCTAAAGAGAGAATTTAATGAGAAGGTTTTAGAATATAGAGAAGAACTTTTAGAGAGTATAAAGAGATTAGTTCAAATAAATAGTGTTGAAGGCAAGAAAACTTCAGATGCACCTTTTGGAGAAAATCCTAAAAAAGCATTAGAAGAAGCTTTAAAAATATCAAGAGAATTAGGTTTTAAAACAAAAAATATAGGAAATGCAATTGGGTATGCAGAGTACGGTGAAGGGGAGGACTATATCGCAATTATTGGGCATGTTGATGTAGTTCCAGAGGGAGAAGGGTGGACATATCCCCCCTTTGACCTATCAATTAAAGATGAAAAAATATTTGGTAGAGGTGTCTTAGATAATAAGGGACCAATAATTTCAGTACTTTATGGAATGAAGATAATAAAGGATTTGAATCTTAAAGTTTCAAAAAAGATAAGGGTAATCTTTGGAACGAATGAAGAAACAGGATTTAAGGATATCCCATATTATCTAAAAGAAGAAAAGCAACCAAGTATGGGGTTTACTCCAGATTGTAAGTATCCTGCAGTGTACGGAGAAAGAGGGATACTTGATGTAACTATATGGAGTAATCAGGTTAAAGATTGTGTTATAAAAAGTATAAAAGGAAACTTTAGAAATAATATGGTACCAGATTTTGCTGAGATAGAAGTATCTAGAAAAGAATCTCTAGAGGGAGAGAATCTAAATTGGCAAACTGAGGTCGTAGAAAAGATAAGCGTTAAAGGTAAGCAAGCTCCAGGGAATGCACCAGAATTTGGAGAAAATGCTGTTACAACATTATGTAAAACATTAAATGGTATAGGTAAAGGGATTTTTAGTGGGGAATTAAAGAATTTTATAGAGTTTGTTTATAAAAACTTTCATGAGAATCATTCTTTAGGGAAGATTGGCATAGAGTGCAAAGATGATATATCAGGAAGATTAGTAATAAATCCTTATAAGTTATCTCTTAATGAAGATAAAGTAGGATTATCCATTGTATTTAGATATCCAATTACTTATACTTACGAAGATATAATGGGTATAATTAAAGGGATTATAAATGAAGGGTATGAAATAACTGAAAATAGAAGAATGGATTCAGTATGTTTTGATAAAGATCACGAACTTCTTAAAAAGTTACAAGAAGCATATGAAGATGTAACTGGACTTGATGGAACGCCAGTAACTACTACTGGGGGAACTTATGCTAAGGTGTTCCCAAATATAGTAGCCTTTGGACCATCTTTCCCGGGTCAAAAGGGAATAGGTCATAATAAAGATGAGTACATGGATATTAGCGATTTACTTCTTAATACAGAAATTTTTACAAATGCAATTTATAATTTAGCAAAATAACTTAAAGTTGCCTTGAGTAAAGTGAGAAATACACTGTGCTTCAAGGCAATTTATATGTAATTAGAAATTTCTATTTATAAAAATAGAATTATATTAATGAGTTAAAGTTTTAGATATAGAATATTTTACATTAATGAATTTAAGTTTTAAGTATAATAATAGATATAGGATTATTTTTAATAGATATAAAGTTCTTTATAGTATTATGAAATATTGTATTTTAAATGATAGTAATGTAATATATTAGAAAAGATTATGGTATAAGGAGAGAATTAAAATGAATATATATGAAGAAGCATTAGAATTTCATAAGGAACTTAGAGGAAAACTTGAAATTAAATCAAGGGTTAAAGTAAATGATGAGAAAGATTTAAGTCTAGCTTACACACCTGGAGTTGCAGAGCCTTGCAGAAAAATTCACGAAAATAAAGAATTGGTAAATACATATACAAGAAAGTGGAATACAGTTGCTGTTGTTTCAGATGGTACAGCAGTACTTGGGCTTGGTGATATTGGTCCAGAAGCTGCGCTACCTGTAATGGAAGGTAAAAGTGTATTATTTAAAGAATTTGGAGATGTTGATGCAATTCCAATAGTTTTAGATACAAAGGATGTAAATGAAATTGTTGAAACTGTAGTTAGAATGGCACCTACTTTTGGTGGAATAAACCTAGAAGATATTTCAGGACCACGTTGTTTTGAAATAGAAAAGAAACTTCAAGAAAGATTAGATATTCCAGTGTTCCATGATGATCAACATGGTACAGCTATTGTTGTTTTATCAGCATTAATTAATGCCTTAAAAGTTGTAGATAAGAATAAAGATGATATAAAGATTGTTATAAATGGTGCAGGGGCAGCAGGATGTGCAATAGCAAAACTTCTTTTATCATGGGGAGCTAAAAATATTGTTATGTGCAACATAAATGGAGTTCTTCATAGAGATATGGAACAAGAAAGTGATATCCATAGAGAGCTTGTTAAAGTTACAAACTTAAACAATGAAAAAGGTGGACTTTCTGATGTAATAAAAAATGCTGATGTATTTATTGGAGTTTCAGCTGGTAATGTTCTTTCAAAAGAAATGGTTAAGACTATGAATAAAGATGCTATAGTATTTGCTATGGCAAATCCAGTTCCGGAAATATTCCCAGAGGATGCGAAAGAGGCTGGTGCTAGAGTAGTTGGAACAGGGCGTTCAGACTTTAAGAACCAAATTAATAATGTATTGGCATTTCCAGGTATGTTTAGAGGAGCACTTGATGCTGGTGCTAAGGAAATAACAGAAGAAATGAAGCTTGCAGCAGCATTTGCTATTGCAGATTCAGTAAAGCCTAATGATCTTTCAGAAGATTATATTATGCCAAAGGCCTTTGATAGAAGTGTTCAAATAAAGGTTGCTGAGGAAGTGAAGAAGGCAGTTAAGTAATAAATCTATCAAAAAACACAACAAAAAAGTTAAATTTATTAATAAAATATTAATAAATTATTAAAAATATGACGAAAAAAGATTGACTATGTTAAATTTATTAAATATAATAAAAGTATAAAATTGGAAAGCGTAAAAGGCGTGCTACCATAGAAGATGGGCATAAGCTAAAAAAGATATAACTCTATCTTTTTTAGCTTTTTTTATGCAAAAATTCATTTCATTTTACAAATAATATATTCAAAAGGGGAGAATTTTAATGAAAAACGTTAAGAAACTTGTTAGTAAAGCAGTAGCACTAACTATAATAACTGGACTTATAGGAAACACTCCATTAATTGCAAAAGCAGATATTAGAAAGGGAAATATTAAAGATGGAGTTACTATAACTGCTAAGAGTAATACAAATGGACATGGTACTAATTTAGTTATGGATGGGGATAAGTCTACTTACTGGGAATCGTCTAATCATTATAGGTGGATTGAAATCGATTTAAATGGAACATATAGTTTATCAGAGATTAAAATATTTAATAAATTAGAAGGATATTATCACTATAATATATATGCATCATCAGATGGAGAGAATTTTATTAAAGTTGCGCAAAAGAATGACCAGACTCAAGCTAAGGCAGAAGGTGATACACATAACTTAGGAAATATATCAGCTTCAAAATTAAGAGTAGATGTAACCTTTAGTTCAGCATCTGACAATTTTAATATTGCAGAAATAGAATTGTATGGTCAAAAGGTATCAAATACAAAGCCAGCTGATAAACCAATTGAAGTAAGTAATTTTGATGAAACGAAATGGTCTACTGAATATAATAATTTTGTAAATGATAAAACTTATGCTAATGACAAAACAATAAAAGAAATGTCCAATATGGTAGGAAGAGTTATAGGTGATGAATATAAAGATAAGTTTAAATTTGAATTAAGAAAAGCTACATCAACAGGAAATGATGTTTTTGAAATAGAAGATTCTAAAGATGGAAAGATAGTAATTAGAGGAAATGATGGAGTTTCTTTAGCCTCTGGGTTTAATTATTATTTAAAGAATTTTTGTAATGTAATGTATAATCCTATGATGGGATCAAATTTAAATATGCCAAAAGAATTACCTAAAGTTTCAAAGAAAATAGTAATTGATACACCATATGAACATAGATATGCACTAAACTTCTGTACTTATTCATATACTATGGCTTTTTGGAACTGGGATGAGTATGAGGCATTTTTAGATTGGGCAGCAATGAGTGGATATAACTTAGTTCTAGATATAATAGGTCAAGAAGAGGTATTAAGAAGAACATTAAATGAATTTGGATATTCTGATGAGGAAGTTAAGGAATTTATATCAGGTCCTGCTTATTTTGCATGGTTCTATATGCAGAATATGACTAGCTTTGGAGGTCCACTTCCAGACAATTGGTTTGAAGAGAGAGCAGAACTTGGAAGAAAGATGCATGATAGAATGCAAACTTATGGAATTAATCCAGTTCTTCAAGGATATTCAGGTATGGTTCCATTAGATTTTAAAGATAAAAATAAAGATGCTGAAATATTACCACAAGGTGAATGGTGTGGATTTGATAGACCAAATATGCTTAAGACTTTTGTAAACGATGGACAAAGAGATTATTTCGAAGAAGTTGCAGATGTATTTTATGAAAAACAAAAAGAAGTATTTGGAGATGTAACAGATTTTTATGCAGTTGATCCATTCCATGAAGGTGGAAATACAGGTGGAATAGATGAAGGTAGAATTTATGGAACAATCCAAGAAAAAATGATTGAACATGATAAGGACTCAATTTGGGTAATACAACACTGGCAAGGCAATCCATCAAATAATAAATTGAATGGATTAAAAAACAAAGAGCAAGCTCTAATACTAGATTTAAATTCTGAATTAAACCCAGGATATAAAAGATTTGATGATTTAGAATTACCTTGGGTTTGGAATATGCTTCATAATTTTGGTGGAAGAATGGGACTTGATGGACAGCCAGAAAGAGTTGCTAACAATATACCAGAAGCATATGCAAATTCAAAACATATGAAGGGTATAGGGATAGCTCCAGAAGCAATAAATAATAGTCCTATAGTATATGAATTACTTAGTGACATGATATGGAGTAGAGATAAAATCGATTTTAGAGATTGGACTTATAAATATATTGAAAGAAGATATGGAAAGGCTAATACTGATATTAAAGAAGCTTGGGACATCCTTTTAGAAACTGCTTACAATAAGAGGAATGATTATTACCAAGGTGCAGCAGAATCAATTATAAATTCAAGACCGGATCTTACTATAAACAGTGCTTCAACTTGGGGAAATAATAAAATTCCATATGACAAAAAAGAGTTTGAAAAATCATTAGAGTTATTTATAAAATCTTATGATGAATTAAAAGATAGTGATGCTTTTATATATGATTTCTTAGATGTAGCTAAGCAAGTACTTGCAAATTCATCACAAGAATATCACAAAGAAATGGTAGAAGCATATAAGAATAAGGATTTAGACAAGTTTAAGAAAGTGTCTAATCATTTCTTAGATCTTATAAAACTGCAAGAGAGGATATTATCTACAAGTCCAGAATTTTTAGTTGGAAGCTGGATAGATCAGTCAAGAACTATGCTTGAGAATGCTGATGATTGGACAGAGGATTTATTTGAATTTAATGCAAGAGCCCTTATAACAACTTGGGGAGACTATAAAAATGGTAGTCTAAAAGATTACTCAAATAGACAATGGTCAGGATTAACTGGAGATCTTTATCTTAAGAGATGGGAAAAATGGATAGATGGTTTAAGTAAAGAATTAGAAACTGGAAAGAAGGCACCATCAATAAACTGGCATAAGATGGAGTACGAATGGGCTACTCAAAAGACAAGTGTAGAAAATGCATATCCAACTAAGGGGTCAGGAGAAGACTTAAGTGAATTAGCTACATTAGCTATGGATAAATTTTCAGTAACTAATATGGAGAAGGTTCTAGGTGAATCTGGAAATACTTCTGAAAAAGTAAATATAGCATTAGGAAAAGAAGTTATAAGTAGTGTACCTACTAATGAAGATCATAAGACTTCAAACTTAACAGATGGAAGTACAGGTACATCATGGATTGCAAATGGAGTTACATGGCCAGCGAGCTTAACTCTAAAATTAGAAAAATCCTACAATATAGATGGTATTCAAATTGCATTTAATCAAGCAGCAGGTGGATTCCCTATAACTTATAATGTTGAAGTATTTAGTAATGGAAAATGGAGTAAGGTAGCAGAAAAAACAGAGGGAAATGTTACAGGAACTATAAGTATAGATTATAAAGGAAGTGCTGAAGAAATTAGAATAAATTTAAATAGTACTGATAAGAATTTAATTCCAGAATTAGCTGAGATAATGGTATATGAAAGCCAAGGTGAAAAGGTTAATTATGAAAATATTGCAAAAGGAAAGGCAGTAACAGGAAGTGCAGCACAAGGTGGAAGTGCCCTATCAAATATTACAGATGGAAAAGATGATACATTATGGATTGCAGATGGAGGAAAGATACCATCAGAAGTAAATATTGATTTAACTAGTTCTGAATATGTAGAGAAAGTAGAATTATTATTTGAAAAAGATGGACTACCATTTAAATTTAAAGTTGAATCTATAGATGAAAATGGAAAGACTAAAGTAATTTTAGATAAAACAAATAATGAAGAAGCACTCCAAAGAAAATATGATATAAAAGTTAATGAAAATATAAAAGGTATAAAGGTATCATTTACTGGAAAGGCAAATGTAGGGGAATGGCCTGGAGCGTGGCCTGCTATTGCTGAAGTAAAGGCATTAAGACCAGTAAAGGAAGAAATAGAATCAGTAAATGTTGCTTTAAATAAAGCTGTAACAGGAAGCGATGCAGAAGGAGGAAAGCCATTATCTAATATTACAGATGGAGATGAAAATA
The DNA here is from genome assembly GCA_040144665.1 of Clostridium perfringens. GTDB lineage: Bacteria > Bacillota > Clostridia > Clostridiales > Clostridiaceae > Clostridium > Clostridium perfringens_A. The sequence continues at coordinate 45,944 of JBBVGE010000091.1, read as the reverse complement.
CTTTATGGGTAGCTAATGGTGGAAAGATTCCAGCGGATGCAAATGTGGACTTAGGAAGAGAATATTTTGTGGAGAACTTAGAATTAGCATTTGAAAAGGAAGGATTACCATTTAAATTTAAAGTTGAAGTTATAGATGCTTCTGGCAATAAATCTATTGTTTTAGATAAAACAAACAATAATGAGGTTTTAGATAAGACATATACAATTCCAGTAAATAAAAATATAAAAAATGCAATAGTAACTATAACAGGTAAAGCACAAGTTGGTAATGCTCAAGGAGCATGGCCTGCAATAGCAGAAATTAAAGCTTATTCAAAGCCAGAGAATGTAGCTATAAACTCAGAGATATCTCCTAATGTTGATGGGAAAATGAATGCTCTTATAGATGGAGATCTTAAGACATCAGTATCATTAACAAAGGATGATAGTAAAGAGTATAATATTAAATTTAATAAGAAAGTCGACATTTCTGCTATAGAGATTATAAAGAGTTCAAATGAAGCCTTAAGATATAAGATAGAGTATAAAGATAATGAAGGTAAATGGAATTCAATAGTTGATAAGTTATCTAATGATAAAAATGTGGAAAGTAATTTAGATATTCTTGATAAATCAGTATTTGCAAGTGAAATTAAAGTAACTTATGCTAATGAAAATATAACTTTAAATGAACTAAAGGTATATAAAGCAGATGTAACATTACCGTTAGTAAAATATATAGAAAAGGTAGAAAAGGTATATAACAATGCAAATGTTGGAGAGTTTGCAGGGGATTATACTAAAGAATCAAAAGATTTATTAGGAAGTACATTAGAAGCTGCAAGAGAATCAGCAGAAAAAGGTCTGAATTCAGAAGAGGTATCACAAGAAATAAGTAAGCTTAAAGCTTCACTAAGTGAGTTCTATAAAGGTATTGTAAAAATAAATAGATTAAATTTAGCAGCATTAATAAGCGATGTTGAAGTAGTCTTAAGTAATATAGATGAGAAGAAAATAAAAGACTTAGAAGAAAAAGAGAGAGTCTTATTAGAAAAAGAAATAGAAAAATTAAAAGAAGAAAAGAACAAAGCATTAGAAGTATACGAGAAAATTAAAGTTACACAAAAAGAAATTGATTCTTCTTATGATACCTTAAGTAAGGCGTTAGAGGATTATTTAAATGTATTAGATGCAGAGAGTAAATACAAGTCTATTTTAGCTATAGCTAAAGAAAAAATTAAAAATGCAGTTATTGGGGAAGGAAACGGACAATATTCAAAAGAAAGTGTAGATGAATTAAAATCTGCTATAGAAAAAGCTGAAAAAGATTTTGAAGGATCAGAAAATACAGATATTATAAAAACTATAACTAAGGCTTTAAAGGCAGCAATAGATAAATTTGAAGAAAGCGTATGTATTGTTAATAAAGATGGATTAGAAAGTCTTATAAATGAAGCTAAGAAAGAGTTAGAAGATGCAAGTGGTATATATATTCCAGCTTCAATAAAAAAATATAAAGAAGCAATAGGGAAAGCAAATTCTATATTAAATGATAAAAATGCAAACCAAGCTACAGTAGATCAAGCTATTAAAGACCTATTAGAGGCACAAAAGGAATTTAATAAAGGATTAATAGTAAATAAAGATAAACTTAAATCACTAATAGTAAGAGCTAAAGAACTTATAAATGAATTAAATAAATATGATGGCACAAGTGATCTTGTAAATAAAATCAACGATGTTATATTAAGCTCAGAAAAAGTATATAACAATGACAATGCAACAAAAGATGAAGTTAAGAATATGGAAAAGAAACTAAATGACTCAATAAAAGAAGCTGAGAAAAAGCTATCAGAACTTCAAGAAGATAATATTAATAAGCCAGATGAAGATAATAAACCAGATGAAGATAATAAACCAGAAGATGGAGATAAACCAGAAGGCGGAGATACACCAAGTAATGGAGGAAACTCAAATTCAGGTAATAAGCCAAATAATAATGGAAATAGTGGAAATAGTTCTTCAAATAATTCAGGAAGTACAAATGGAGAAAATGGAAACATTCCAAGCACGGGTGGACAAATTTCAACAGCTGGACTTATTTTAGGAGGAATTATGACTGCAGCAGGAACGATAATATTGAAGAAAAAAAGAAGAGATTAATTTATAATTTAAAATTTAATGTAGGCTAATATTGAACATTTATAACATTTTATAAATAAAGGATTAATTAACTCATATAATCATTTACTGAAAATTATGGAAGTATTATATTATTTATAAGAAGATATCTTATTTTTATAAAAATATTTTAATACTTATAAAAAGATATTTTATTATACATAATTAGTAAATGTGAGGGAGCTAAAAATATGAGTAAAGATAGGCATGAAGAATATAAAGAACACAAGGAACATGAAAAACAAACATCACATAAGCATGTCCATTCGAGGCCAGAAGAGACCAAGGAACAGATAGCTATACACAAGATAGTTGTAGTTATTGCAGTAATAGTAATAGTTATATTTGGATTTATGTCTTTAATTGGAGTTATGCCTTAAAAAGAATTATTTATAAAGAGATTAAAGCATCTAAACTTATTTTAAATTATAGGTTTAGGTGCTTTTTTATATTGGGAATATTATGAGATAATAATATAAAAATAAATAATATAAAATGTAAATTATAGGTTTATATTGTCAGGCCAAATTATATACAGAAGTCTAGATACTATGTTATAATCGAGAGTGGATTATAATATTTGTAAATAAAATTAGATTAACATAAATTAAGGAGGAAAAATCTTGGCTGATTTAAGAAATGAAATAGAAAAAAGAAGAACCTTTGCTATCATATCTCACCCAGATGCTGGTAAGACAACATTAACAGAGAAATTCTTACTATATGGAGGAGCTATAAGACTTGCAGGTTCAGTTAAGGCAAGAAAAGCATCAAAACATGCAGTTTCTGACTGGATGGAAATAGAAAAACAAAGAGGGATATCAGTTACTTCATCAGTTATGCAATTTAACTATGATGGACACTGTATAAATATATTAGATACTCCAGGTCACCAAGACTTCTCAGAGGATACATATAGAACTCTTATGGCAGCAGATTCAGCGGTAATGGTAGTTGATGCAGCTAAAGGGGTCGAAGAACAAACAAAGAAGCTTTTCCATGTATGTGCACTTAGAGAAATGCCAATATTTACTTTCGTAAATAAGATGGATAGAGAAGCTCAAGATCCATTCCAATTGCTAGAAGATATTGAGAATGAACTTGGAATAAAAACATACCCAATGAACTGGCCAATAGGTTCAGGTAAAGAATTTAAAGGGGTATATGAAAGAGATAACAAGAGAATAATAGCATTTACAGGTGGAGAGCACGGACAAAAAGAAGTTAAAGCTATAGATGGAGATGTAAATGATCCTAAATTCAAAGAAATATTAGGAGAAGCTCTTCATGAAAAGCTAATGGAAGATATAGAGCTTTTAGATATTGCAGGAGACGAATTTGATGTAGAGAAAGTAAGAGAAGGACAATTAACTCCAGTATTCTTCGGATCAGCTCTTACAAATTTTGGTGTTGAGCCTTTCTTAGAACATTTCTTAGAGATGACAACATCACCTCTTGGAAGAAACTCATCTATAGGTCAAGTAGATCCATTTGATGACAACTTCTCAGCATTTGTATTTAAGATACAAGCAAACATGAATAAAGCACATAGAGATAGAATAGCATTTATGAGAATTTGCTCAGGTAAATTTGAAAAGGGTAAAGACTATTATCATATGCAACAAAGCAAGAAGATTAAACTTGCAGAGCCACAACAATTTATGGCACAAGATAGAGAGATAGTTGAAGAAGCTTATGCTGGGGATATAATTGGGGTATTTGATCCAGGTGTATTCTCAATTGGAGATACTATCTGTACACCTTCAAAGAAATTTACATTTGAAGGAATACCAGCCTTCGCACCAGAACATTATGCAAGAGTTAGACCAGTTGACACTATGAAGAGAAAACAATTCGTTAAAGGGGTAACTCAAATAGCTCAAGAAGGAGCAATCCAAGTATTTAAAGAGCTACACATTGGTATGGAAGAAATTATAGTTGGGGTTGTTGGTGTACTTCAATTTGAAGTTTTAGAATACAGATTAAAAAATGAATACAATGTTGATATCAAGATGGAAAGACTTCCATATAGATTCGTAAGATGGATCGAAAATGATGGAAATATTGATGTAGATAAGTTAAATCTTACATCAGATACTAAGAAGGTTAAGGACTTAAAAGATAGAAATCTTCTTATATTCCAAAATACTTGGGGTATATCTTGGGCATTAGATCATAATGAGGGAATTGTATTATCAGACGTAGGTAAGTCAGATAATTAAAATATAATAGTAATCTAGTATTAATTTACTAGATTGCTTATGTAACAAAGGTTAGTTTGTATATAGCAATAATTTAGGTATATGGTATAAAAGGGTTAAATGAATATTTGAGGGGATGAAGTGTGTGGAATCTTTAATTATTATGCAAACTGGGAATTTGCAGGATAACACAGTTATATTAATATTGTTCTGTTTGGTTTTAGCTCTCATCTGGATATTTATTATGATAATGAATAAAGATACTAATAAAAGTTATGAGATAGTAAGAAGAGAGCTAGATACTTTAGTTAGAAAGAATGAAAATATAGATATAGTAACCGCAAAGATAAAAAGTGAAAGAGTTAATTCACAAAAGAATTTTAAACTTCTTTATGATAATTCAAGTGATATTATAACTTTAAATGATTTCTTAAAAGCAATATCAATTTCAAGAGATGAGTTTAATAGACTTATAAACTCATCTAAGAAAGAAGAACATTTTGAATTTGAGTATTCTGTAAAAGATGAAGGTATAGAAAAATTTATTAGAGCATATGCACATATAATAAGTGATAATAGGGTTGATATTATATTAACTGATATTACTTATGAAAGAAGTGGTGATATAACATATCAAGTTGATGAAGGAATAGATCCACTAACAGGTCTTATTAACAGAAATAATTATAAAAAAGAGATAAAGAAGCTTATTGATGATTATAGATTTTCATATGGAGTCTTTTTATTTATAGATATAAATGAATTCCAAAGTTATAACAAGATGTATGGACATGAATTTGGGGATGAAGTTATAAAATCATTTGCGGCAAAACTTAAGGGCTATAATGATGAAAAAACAATAGTTTTTAGATTTGTTGCAGATCAATTCGGTGTATATAGACATGGGTTTAATAAAAGAAGTGACATGGAACCTTTTTTAGATGATATAAAGACTAGATTAACTATAAATACTTTAATTAATGATATAGAAGTTAACTTAACATGCTCAATTGGAATATCCATTTTAAGTTTTGACGTTGCAACAGAAGATGGACTTTATAAATATGCAGAATTTGCAATGCAAGAAGCTAAAAAGATTAGAAAGCCTTTAGAGACAACTCTAAATTATTTTAATAAAACTGAGTATGATAAGTATAAAAAGATTAATAAAAAGCAGCTAAGATTACAAAAGGTTATAGATGAGAGAAAGTATTACAGTGTATTTCAGCCAATTGTATATTTAGAAGATATGAGTCTTTATGGAGTAGAAGGTTTAACACGTATTCAAGATAGAACTTATAGAAGTGTATTTGATTTTTTAGATATAGCAAAAGAAAAGGGTTTAGAAGATTACGTATCAATGAAATTTGGTGCTAATGTATATAAAGATTATATTAACTGCAGTTTATCAGATAAGGTTAAAATCTTTATAAATGTTAATTTTACTGATGATAATAAACAACAAGATAAATACAATAAAGAATTAATGGAAGAACTTAACTATATTGGTGTTGATATTAAAAACATCAATAACTTTAGCAGTATAGTTGTAGAATTATCAGAGAGAACATCCTATAATGTGGATGAAAGTATAGAGAAAATACTTAATAGATATAAGTCAAAGAATATTCAAATAGCAATTGATGATTTTGGGACTGGATACGCAAATGAGTCCTTAATTCTTAAGATGAAGCCGGATATAGTAAAGTTAGATAAACAACTTATTTCTAACATAGATAAAGATGATTACACTAAGACAGTAACAACAAATATAATAACAATGCTTAAAAAGCTTGGAGTTAAAATTGTTGCAGAAGGTATAGAAACAAAGGAAGAATTAGATTTTGTTAGAGCTTTAGGAGTTGATTTTGGTCAAGGATACTATATTCAAAAACCAACTAAAATAGAAGAGATAAAATTAGACTATAGTGAAATAATAAGATAGGCTAAATATAATATAAGGATGGTAGATTATTATGAAACCTATAAAGGTATTATCAGTCTTTGGAACAAGACCAGAAGGTATAAAGATGTGCCCTTTAGTTAAGGCACTTGAAAAAGATGATAGATTTGAATCAATAGTTTGTGATACAGCACAACATAGAGATATGCTAGATACTGTACTTGAAATATTTGATGTACATCAAGACTATGATTTAGATATAATGGCACATGGCCAAACAATAATAGATATATCAACTAAGGTTTTAAGAGGAGTAGATGAAGTAATTAAAAAGTGCAATCCAGATATAGTTTTAGTTCACGGAGATACTTCAACAACATTAAATGGAGCACTTGCAGCATTTTATAATAAAGTTCCAGTAGGACACGTTGAAGCTGGACTTAGAACATATGACATATATTCACCATTTCCAGAAGAAGCAAATAGAAAATTAACTGGAAGCATTGCAGCAATGCACTTTGCACCAACAGAAACTAATAGAGATAATCTTTTAAGAGAAGGTGTGAATCCAGAGAAGATATTTATAACAGGAAATACAGTAATAGATGCACTTTTAAGTGTAATAGATGAAAATTTAGTATTTGAACAAGAAGTATTAAATGATATAAATTACAAGAATAAAGATGTAATATTACTAACTACTCATAGAAGAGAAAATTGGGGAGAACCAATGGAAAATATCTTTAAGGCTATGATAAAGTTAGTTGAAGAAGATGAAAGAGTTGAAGTAATATTCCCAATGCACAAGAATCCTGCCATAAGAGAACTTGCACATAATTATTTTGATAAATATAGAGGGAGAGTTCATCTTATAGAACCTTTAGAATATGTTGAGTTTGCAAACCTTATGTCAAGAGTTAAGCTTATAATGACAGATTCAGGTGGAATACAAGAGGAAGCACCAACTCTAGGGAAGCCGGTTATGGTTCTTAGAACAGAAACAGAAAGACCAGAAGCAGTAGATGCAGGAACTATAAAACTTGCTGGGATAGAAACTGATAATATATATAATGAAGCAAAAGAGCTTTTAACAAATAAAGAAGCTTATGAAAAGATGGCACATGCTGCAAATCCATATGGAGATGGAAAAGCATGCATTAGAATATTAGATGAAATAAATAAATATTTTAATTAAAGAGAATCCACATGATTATTAATAAAATAGTCATGTGGATTTTTTATCTTTATCTTTATGAAAAATTTTACATAAAAAGATAAAGATAGATAAAAAGTGTTGTTTAGTACAAAATAAGAGTAGCTAAGTACAAATAAGTATAAAACTATACAACATTTATTATATAATTTTATAACGTTCACTATATAGTGATAGAAAAAGACATAAATTTTAGTATATAATATAGTAAAATTTTAAAGGGTAATTTGGGGCTAAAAAAATATGGAGGTTTAATATGATTAATATTGCTATTTGTGATGATCAAGTTTATGATCGTAAGAATTTAAAACAAGCCTTAGAGAAAATATCTTTAAGAAATAATATAAGATTTAATATAGAAGAATTTAAATCGGGAAAAGAGCTTTTAAGTGTATATGAAAGAGATATACCAAAGTTTGATGTAATATTTTTAGATATGATTCTTGGTGATTCAAATGGAATAGATATTGCAAAACGTATTATAAATGTACATAGTTTGGTAAAATTTATAATTTTAAGTAGTAGCAAAGAATTTATATTAGATGGATATGAAATATCCGCAGTAAACTATATCATAAAGCCAGCATCAATTGAAAGAGTTGAAAAGGAGTTACTTAGAGCCATAGATATACAAGAAAATAATGAGAAGTTTTATGAAATAAATAAAAATGGAAGTACAGTTCTATTAAAGTTAAATGATATATACTATCTTGAGGTTGATCATAGAAAAATAAATGTATACGAAAAGGATAATGTAATTGATTATTATGAGAAGCTAGATAATGTTGAAAAAGACCTAGATGATAAAGGATTTAAAAGATGCCATAGAAGTTATGTTATAAATATTTCTAAGATAAAGGAACTTAAAAGTAATGAGGTTAAACTTTTAAATGGACAAGTAGTTCCAGTAGGTAGAAAGTATAAAGAAAGTTTAAAAGAAACATTCTTTAATTATCTTCAAATGGCATAAGGTTAGGTAATTTTAAAAATGACAGAGGCAAATATTTTATTTTTAATAACAGGTATTTTTATAGCTATATATAATATGTTTATTATAAAAAAGTTAGATGATGACCTAAATTTTTTGTGTAGAATTTGTATATATACACTTATGACATCAGTGATGATATTATCTTTGTTATGCTTTTACTTAAGTAAGCATATAATAAAAAATATTTTATTTTTCACTCTTTCATTAAATATAATTACACTGTTTACTAACAAGAATAAAGGGGTTATATTATTTTTAATTGGAATATTGTCAATTAATATAGTAGACTTTCAAAATATAGTATTTGCATGTTATGAAATGATAACAAATACTAGTATAGCTGAGTTGAGCCAACCTATACAAGGAATAGGTAAAACAAGAACCATAGTTTTATATGTTACTTTAGTTATAATTATAATTAGAATTGTTGGAAATTTAATAATTAATAATAGTAAAGCTATAGAGAAGAGTTTTGAAAATGAAAGAGATCTAGGGATAAAAGCTATAATAATATTTTTCTATATGATTAACATGGGATTTGTTTGTTATCTTTATGTACTAGATAACTTCGCTGGATTTTCCTCTTTTGTAGCATTTTGTTCTGTTATAAATGTATTAACTAGCTGGTTTATAATAAGAAATGCAATAGTTAGGGGAAGGGCAAAAGAATTTAAAGAAAAGAGCGATATATTAAATGAGCAAATTAAAAATCAATATAATCATTACATAGAACTTGAAAAATATTATAGTGAGATATTTAGAATAAAACATGATATAAATAATCATAATAATATAATTTCAGTTCTTCTTCAAAATGGTGATTATGATGAGCTTAAAAATTATATGGATAAGTATAATAACAATATGGTTAATCTAGAGAATGAAGTATTAATTTGTAAGAATAAAATAATTGATGCTATATGTTTAAGTAAAAGAAGCATATGTAAAGAAAGTGATATAAAGATAAGCTTTAATATTATGGTTCCAGAAATTATCAATATAGATGATTTAGATTTGTGCGCTATATACGGAAATATATTGGATAATGCTATAGAGTCTTGTAATAGGATAACAGATTATAGTAAAGAGAAATTTATAGAAATTAAATCAAATATATCAAAGGGATATTTAACTATAAAGCTTATAAACTCAAAGTGTGGTATTTCTATAAAGAAAAATAATAAGTTTATTACATTAAAGCAGGATAAAAAAAATCATGGCATAGGGCTTCAAAGTGTTCAAAAGAGTATTGATAAGTATAGTGGACAAATTGTCTTAAAAGATGAAGGAGAAGTCTTCACTACATGTATAATAGTAAAATGTTTATAGTTTTAAAGGATTATTGCAAAGATGCAATAATCCTTTTTGTATTTAATGACATATTATTATCTAATAATATGTCATTAAATACAAAAAGATGACTATTAATTACAATCTTGTTGTTCTGAATTTTTAAAGATGATAAAAATATTATAGCGAATTTAAAAATAAATGGGATTATGGTGGAGGTTACTATGGGAAAGAAAAAAATTATAGGATTATGCTTAGCAGTAGGGTTAATGGTTGGTGTAGTTGGAGGATCACTTGCTTGGTTTACTTCAAAAGATGAAGTTACAAATACTTTTAGTACAGCAAGTGATGGATCAAATGGTGGTAATCCAGAAGCAGGAATAAAGATTCATGAAATATTTGATGCAGTTGCAGCAGGTAAAGTATTACCAGGAAGTGAAGTAAACAAGGATGTTAGAGTTCAAAATAAAGCAACTTATGATCAAGTGATAAGAGTTAAATTTGAAAAAGTATGGAAGGCTAACGGAAAGCCAGATGTAAGTTTAGATAAATTAGATAAAGATTTAATATTATTAGGTTATCAAAATCTATCAACAACAAATCCAGGTGAAGCTAATAAGTGGATAGAAGGAGAAGATGGATACTTCTACTTTAATGCAAAAATAGCTCCGGGTGAATATACAGAATATCTTCTAGATCATGTTATTTTAAGTAATGAAGCTGATAATCAATATAAAGACTTTGGATATGATGTTATAGTAAAGGCTGAATCAATACAAGCCTCAAATGATGCAGTAAGTAGCGGTTGGACAACAGCTCCAGAAGAAATAAAAGAGTTAGGCAAGTAAATAAAAAATATATTGGAGTGAGACGATGAAAAGATTAGCTAAAGTATTCTTATTATCTATATCACTTCTTTTAATGATGAATACAGTGGGGGATGCAAAGGAACTTGCACCCCCTAATGTTGAATTGTTAGGAAATGCAAATGGGATCATATTTATACCTGGAGATAAACCTTTTTTAGAGTTTAATAATATGCTTCCGGGAGATAAGGTAAAAAGAAAGCTAATAATAGAAAATAAATTTACAGATTCATATGAAATATACTTAAGAGCAGAAAGACTAAGTCCAAAAGAAGAATTTGATTTATTAGAAAAGCTTAATATGACTATAAAGTATGAAGGTGAAACAATACACCATGGGGATGCACTTGGAGAACAAAGCTTAAAGGAAAATATTTTAATTGGAACTGTAAATCCAAATGAAAAAAAGGAATTGATTGCGGAAGTAGAACTGGATGGAGAAAGTACTGGTAATGAATATAAAAATAAAAAAGGTGAAGTGAAATGGGTATTTACAGCAGTAAGAAAACCAGTACCACTACCGTCAGGAGGTTTAAATGGAAGTAATCAAGGACAAGTAGGAGGAAGTATAGGATCAAATAGCAGTGATGTAGCTACTTCGCCTAAGACGGGTGATGAGGGAATATTAAAATATTTAATTTTATTGTTAATGTGTATCATTGGATTTAAAGTGATAAACAAGAAGGAGGGAAGAGTGCATGAGAAAAATTAAATTAATTATATGTGCTTGTCTTCTTTTAACAATTATAGTTCCAAGTGGATTAATAAATAAAGTATCTGCACAAGGAAAAGAAATACTAAGATATTTTACTTCTAATGATGGGAAGATAAATAACTTTAAAGTTGGAGATATAGACATTGAAATAGACGAAGAATTTACACCTTCAGAGGAATGGGATGGCAGAAAATATAAGAAGGTAGTTAAGATTCAAAACAATAGTAGTGGAGATGCATTTATTAGAGTTTCTATAAATGCAAGATGGGTTGAGGAAAATGGAGATCCATGGTCTGGAGACTCATCTTATATTAAACTAAGCTTTTCAAATAATGAATATTGGAAAGCTGCAAGTGATGGATATCATTATTATTCTAAAATAATTTCAAAAGGAGAATATACAGAAGATATATTAAAATTTGTGGAAGTAACAGTGCCTAATGAATTAAAAGATAGATATAGAGGCAAAAAGATAATGGTAGATGTAAAATCGGAATCAATCCAAGGAACTGAAAAGGCTTATAAAGATGCTTGGAGAAGCTTAGATGAAAGTAGAGATAAAGCTATAATTGATATGTTAAATAAGTTATGTAATAAATAGAGTCAAAAATATTAAGTAGTGAGGTTAATATGAGGAAATATAAAAGAAGAATAAAGTTTAAAAGTATTGCCATGGCTCTAATTATAATATTATGCAATGGTCTTTTGATAAATGCAGTAGCAGAGCCTTTAGGGATAAGAAATAATGATAGTATTATTAAAAATAATGATGAGATAAAACAGAGCAAAACAGTCTCAGACCCTAATGAAAAAGGAGAATATGAGATTACTTTAAAGGTATCAGGAACTCCTAAGACTAAAGTTACTCCTGTTGATATTATAATGGTAATGGATACATCTGGTAGTATGAACAAGGATATTACTACTCTTAAAACTTCTATGGGAGCATTTGTTGATAAAATACTTGGAACTGTTCAAGATTCAAACATTTCTGTATTAGAATTCTTTGGACCGACAAGTTTTAATAGAAGAGGAAGTGCTAATGATTCAATAGTTGTATCAGACTTCGATTCAAGTGATAGAAATATTAAGAGGAAGATAAATTCAGTAAGTGTTTCTGGTGGAACCAATGCACAAGCAGCTTGGATGAAGGTTAAGGATCAGCTGAGGAAATCAAGAGATGATGCTAAAAAGTATGTTTTATTCTTTACAGATGGCTTGCCAACAGTTTTAGTCAATGAATATCCAGTAGATTCAAAAGATTTAAATAAAATAGAAAATACATTGATACCAAAGACTAAAACAGCATATAATAATGCTATTTTGAATACTGATATAAAGACATATTCAGTAGGGTTGATTGATAACATCAGAGGAGAGGCAGCAAAAAATATTGCACGTAAATTCTTAGGAGAGATAAATAATTCAGGAGTTTACTATATAGAAAAAGGCAATACAAACTTTGATGATATCTATAATGAAATAGCAAATAATATAATAACAGATGCATCAATGGCAAACGAAGCTATACTTACAGATCTTGTAACTGATGAATTCCAGATAGTAAGTGGCGGATATGGAGAAGGAGTGACATCACAAGTCATTAAGCCTGGTATAGATGGTGCAAAGGATGAGATATTAGATATTAAGCCAACTATAAATGGAGATAAAATTAGTTGGAATCTTGGTAATATAGGAGTAGAAGGTAGAATTATAAAGTTTAAAATCAAATTAAAAAATGATTATTACGGAACTGGTAATGAGAAAATATTTACAAATAAAGAAGCTTATATGGATTATAAAGATCCAATCACAGGGGAATATGGAAATGTTATTTTTGATAAACCATTAGTAGCAATTCCATATAAAGAGGGTTCAATTACAATAGAGAAGGTAGTAAAGAATAATGAGGGAATAGAAGTTCCGCTTAACGATACATTTTCTATAGCTCTTGATGGATTAAATTCAGATATAGGAAAAATAAATGTAAATCTAAAGGCTAATGAAAAGAAAGTTATGAAGTTCTACTTAAAAGATAAGGATACGGATATATCAAACAATAAAGATATATTAAAAAACTATATTAATGTAGGAACTTATAATATTAAAGAGGTTATTCCTATGAATTATGAACTTGAAGGAATATATGTAAATGGAGTTGAAAAGCCAATAGGTAACTTTACAATTAATAAAGATAATAAAGATATAACTATAAGGATTGTAAATAAATACGTAAATGATAAGTATTTTTATGATAAATCTGAAATGAACAACGAATTTAAATACAATAAATAAAGAAAAGATAAGCCTTGAATATTCAGGGCTTATTTTAATTTGGAGGTAATTATTTTGAAGAAAAGAGGTAAAGTTAATAAGATTATAAATTTAGTAATTATAGTTATTATTATATTTTGTATAAGTAAGATATGTCTAAAATTATATGATTATAAAGTTTCTCAAAATGCATATAGAAAGATAAGAGCAATAAAAAGTGATGCTAGCAATAATCAAGATAACCTAAAGAAGATAAATGAAGATTATGTAGGATGGATTGAGGTAGCCAATACAAATATAGATTATCCAGTAGTACAAGGAAAAGATAATGATTTTTATCTAAATCACGATTTTAATAAGAATAAAAGTAGTTCTGGATCTATTTTTATAGATTATAGAAACAATATAGATAAAGACAAAAATATAGTGATTTATGGGCATAACATGAAAAATAAGAGTATGTTTCAAAATCTTATGAAATTTAAAGAAGAAGAGTTTTGGGAAGAGAATAATAAAATTATTTTAACTATTGATGGAAAAAAGTATGAATATGAGATTTTTTCATATTATGTAATTAATGCTAAAGACATAGATTTAAAAGCTAACTTTAAAAATGATGGTGAGTATTTAAAGTATATAGAAGGTATTAAGAAAAAATCTATTTTTCATAGAGATATAGATATTACAAGTAACGATAAAATAATAACTTTAAGTACCTGTAGTTATGAAAAAAATGATTTTAGAATTAGTATATATGGAAGGTTGAAAAGTGTATAAATTTATTATGAATATAATTGCATAGATTTAAATTTATTAGTATAATATTACAATAAAAGCAATATTGTGGAAAGGGGAAGCTATGATTAATTTAAATTCTATATTGATTAGAAATAATAATATTGATGCTATTGAGATGGATGGAGAAAAAGCAATGATGGATTTAGAGGAAGGTAGATATTATACATTGAATAAAACTGGGAGTGTTATATGGGATAAGCTTCAAGAAGAAAAAAGTATATTATTATTAATTAAAGAACTATTAAAAGAATATGATGTAGAGGAAAAAAAATGTGAAGATGAGATAATCGTATTTTTAAATAAATTAATAAATGATAAGTTAATTAAAGTAGTGTAATAAAAATAATAAAATAAATGCCTCATAAGTATAAAATTTATACTTTGGGGCATTTATTTTATATAAGAAATATTATTAGTAAACCTTTGAACTATGAGATTGAATGTATTTTATAAAGGAAAGGCTAATATTAAAAATATTTAATAATAGGAGCGTGAAATATGAGGAGGATAATTATTCTAATATATACAATTGCTATAGTATTTTTAATTACTATAACAATTATTATTTTTAAAGTAAACCAAATAGAACTAGGAGAAGATCAATTTACATTTTCGAATACTGAATACACGAATTATAATAAAGAAAAAAATATTATAGAGTATAACTCACCAGATATGAAAATAGTATTAGAAAATATTAAAAGAGAAGATCCTAAAATTAATATGTGGGTAGTAGAGATCAAGGTTAGGAGCTCATTACAAATAAAATCAGCCTTTGCAGGAGATAAGTTTACATTAGAAAAAAAAGAGAAGACGTCCACAATTGCTAATAGACATAAAGCAATTTTAGCTATTAATGGATCTGCATATGGATTTAATAAAACTGGATTTGTTATAAGAGATAAAATATTATATCGTGAAACAAGCTTAGATGTAGGACCTTTGATAATAAAAGATAATGGAGACTTTGAAATTTATAATCAAGGAGAAAAAACAGGACAAGAAATGTTAGATATGGGAGCTATGCATGTTTATGATTTTGGACCAGATCTTATAAGAAAAGGAGAAATATCAGACTATGGGAGTACATGGTATAAAACACAGAAGGAACCAAGAACTGTAATAGGTCAAAAAGGTGAATTAGAGTATGTAATTTTAGTTATTGATGGAAGAAGTGAAGAATCAGAAGGAATGAGTCTTTATGACGCTGCTTTAGAATTAAAATCAAGGGAATGTTATTGGGGATATAACTTAGATGGTGGAGGATCAACAACATTATATTTTAATGGAAGGATATTAAATAATCCATCTGATTTGTTTGGAGAAAGGAAAATATCAGATATTCTTTACTTCACTAACAAATAAGAAAATGTAAAAAAAATGAAAAAAATAATATATAGAATATAGAAAAAATGGTAATATATGGTATAATAGTTAGGAAGACGAAAATAAAAGTAAATAAATTTAGAAAAAAAGAAAACTTATGGAATTTGTTTTAATGGAGGATTAAAAATTTGGAGTCAATAAAAAAATTAAGAGGTTCTATTTTGCTTTTGTTAGATGTTATTTCTATTAATTTAGCGTATATATTTAGTTTATTTGTGAGGTTTGATTTAGATATTCCTAGAAACATTATAAATGAATATATAATAATGCTTCCGGTGACATTAATGCTATATATAGTATCATTTGCCTATTATAAAATGTATAAAAGTCTATGGAGAAATGCAGGAATTTATGAATTTATACAAGGAATATTTGCATGTTTTATTGGAGGCTCTTTGAATCTAGCATTCAATCTTACATTTAAAATTGGATTTCCAATATCAATTATAATTTCAAGTGCAATTTTAATATTTGTAATGACTGCTGGTATTAGGCTTTCATACAGAGTATACAGAAGGCTAGTAATTTATAGCTACAAATTAAATAAAAATAGCAAGCAAAAAGTTCTTGTAATTGGGGCAGGAGCTTATGCACATATAGTAATTGATGAAATGTTTAAGAATAAACAAATGAATATGTTTCCAGTAGGAATAATAGATGACAATAGAAACAAAACAGGTACTTTTTTAAAAGGAATAAAAATACTAGGTGATAGATATGAAATTGAAAAAGTTGTTAAGGAAAATAATGTAGATGTAATAATTTTTGCAATATCTAATATATGTACAAAAGATAAAAGAGATATATTGGAGATATGTAACAAAACGAAAACAAAGACAAAAGTTGTTCCAGGAGTTTATGAAATAATGAATAGTAATGTGAATTTGACTAAAATGAGAGACGTTGATCTTAAAGACCTTTTAGGTAGAGAAGAAATAGAGTTAGATAAAAGTGAAGTGAAAAAATATATTGAAGGAAAAGTAATTTTAGTAACTGGAGGAGGGGGATCTATAGGATCTGAACTTAGCAAACAGATAGCTAAATTTTCACCAAAGTTATTATTAATATTAGATGTTTATGAGAATAATGCCTACGATTTACAAAATGAATTAAATAGAAATTATGAAAATTTAAATCATCATACAATAATTGCATCAGTTAGAGATAAATTCAGAATGGAAAAAATATTTGATGAATATAGGCCACAGATTGTATTCCATGCTGCTGCGCATAAACATGTTCCTCTTATGGAGAATAATTCTGAAGAAGCTATTAAGAATAATGTTGTAGGAACATTAAATACGGCTGAATTAGCAGCAAAATATAATGTAGAAAAATTTGTACTTATTTCTACTGATAAAGCAGTTAATCCAACCAATATAATGGGGGCTTCTAAGAGACTTTGTGAAATGATAATACAAGCTATGGATAGAAGTTCTCGTACAGAATTTGCTGCTGTAAGATTCGGAAATGTATTAGGAAGTAATGGATCTGTAATACCACTTTTTAAAAAACAAATAAATAACGGTGGACCAGTTACATTAACTCATAAAGAGATAACTAGATATTTTATGTTAATACCGGAAGCTGCACAACTTGTTCTTCAAGCAGGTGCTTATGCAAGTGGTGGAGAAATATTTGTACTTGATATGGGAGAGCCTGTGAAAATATATGATTTGGCTATAAAACTTATTAGGCTTTCTGGTTTTGAACCTAATGAAGATATAGATATAGAAGAGGTCGGTTTAAGACCGGGAGAAAAGCTTTATGAAGAACTATTAATGAGTGAAGAAGGTCTAAAGGAAACTAAGCATAATAAAATATTTATAGGTAGACCAGGAAATTTTAATATAAAGGATGTTAAACAAAATATAGCAGAACTTTTATTCATTACGTTAAATGAGGACCGTGAGAGATTAAAAAGTAAGATGAAGGAGATTGTTCCAACTTACATTGAATCAGATGCAGAAAAAGAAGTTGCTGCAACTAGAAATTAAAAATAATAATTTGAGGAGTTAAAAAGTATGATTGATATACATTCTCATATATTGCATGGAATAGATGATGGAGCAAGAGATTTACAAATGTCATTAGAAATGATTAGAATCTCAGTAAAGGAAGGAACGAAAGATATTATAGCTACGCCTCATTATAGAAGAGGATACTTTAATACTAGCTATAAGGAAATAAAAGAAAGTGTATTTAAGTTAAATGAAATTATAAAGCAGAGAAAGATAGAGTGTAATATTCATTTTGGGCAAGAGGTTTATTGTTCAAATAATATTATAAAGGATTTGAAAAATGGGTCTATTGGAACTATTAATGATGGAGAGTATATGCTAATAGAATTACCTATAAATAATACTCAAAAAGATATTATAGAGTATATGTATGAACTTAGAATAAGAGGAATTACGCCAATAATAGCACATCCTGAAAGATACAAATATGTAATTAAAGACATTACTTTTTTAAATGATTTTATTAAAGAAGGATGTATTTTTCAAATGAACAGTGGAAGTATACTTGGGGAGTATGGTAGAGATGTGAAAAGAACAGCTCGTAAACTTATTGACAATTATATATACAGTTTTATTGGGTCTGATGGACATAATAATATAGGAAGAACTACTGGAATTAAAGAAGGATTTAATTTATTAGAAGAATTAAATGAAGATTTATATAATAGTATATTA
Source organism: Clostridium perfringens (assembly GCA_040144665.1). Classification (GTDB taxonomy): domain Bacteria; phylum Bacillota; class Clostridia; order Clostridiales; family Clostridiaceae; genus Clostridium; species Clostridium perfringens_A. The sequence continues at coordinate 27,449 of JBBVGE010000091.1, read as the reverse complement.
ATTAATTCAAGAAGATTAATTGATAATAAGCATGTGAAATTTAGTGGAGCTACTATAAAGAAAAAACTATTTTATATATTTGGATAGTTTGAATGTTAGAGGAGATTAAGTAAATGATAGAAAAAAGGATATATTTATCATCGCCTCATATGGGGGGAGATGAAGAAAGATTTATTGAAGAAGCGTTTGAGGGTAATTGGATTGCACCTCTTGGGCCAAATGTTGATAATTTTGAAAAGGAGATATCAAAATATGTTGGCATAAAGAGTGGAGCGGCGTTAGTATCTGGAACAGCAGCTATACACATGGCGCTTAAAGCTATAGGAATGAATAAGGGTGATAGAGTATTTTGTTCTTCACTCACGTTTTCAGCAAGTTGTAATCCAATAATTTATGAGGGGGGAGAGCCAATATTCATTGATTCAGAAATTGAATCATGGAATATGTGTCCTATTTCATTAGAAAAGGCATTTAAAGAATGCGCACAAGAAAATAAATTACCTAAAGCAGTAATTGTGGTTCATCTTTATGGACAAGCAGCAAATATGGATAGAATATTAGAAATATGTAATGAGTATAGAGTTCCGGTAATAGAAGATGCAGCAGAATCACTTGGTGCTACGTATAAAGGAAAGCAGACAGGGAGTATTGGGAAGTTTGGAATATTCTCATTTAATGGAAATAAGATAATTACTACTTCTGGTGGAGGTATGATTGTATCAGATGATTATGAAAAGATATCTAAGATAAGATTTTGGAGTACACAATCTAGAGAAAATAAAAGATATTATGAACATAAGGAACTTGGATACAATTATAGAATGAGTAATATAGTTGCTGGCATTGGTAGAGGACAGATAAGGGTATTAAAAGAAAGAATAAACAAGAAAAAAGAAATATTTACTAATTATAAGAATGCATTTAAGGAAATAAAAGAAATAGAAATGATGCCAATATTAAATTATGGAGAGCCTAATTACTGGCTAAGCTGTATCACCTTAAGTGAAAAGGGGAGTATTAAACCTATAGATATAATTAATGCTCTTGAGAAAGAAAATATAGAAGCAAGGCTAATATGGAAGCCTATGCATCTGCAACCTTTTTATAGGGAATATAAGTTTTTCAGTATAGAGGATAGTATACCTATAGCTGAGAAAATATTTAATCAGGGATTATGTCTTCCATCGGATACAAAAATGGAAGAAGAAGATATAAATAGAGTTATAGAAATAATTAGTAATCTTTTTAATTAAGGAGATATTTATGAAAGGAATAAAAAGAATATTTGACATAGGATTTTCATTATTTTCATTAATAATATTTTCACCGATTTTTCTAATAATAGCTTTACTTGTAAAGAAGAATCTTGGTACTCCTATAATTTTTACTCAGGAGAGAGTAGGTTATAGAAATAAAGTGTTTAAAATGTATAAATTTAGAACAATGAAAAATGAAATGGATGAAAATGGATTGGTACTTTCGGATAAAGAAAGGCTTACACCGTTTGGAAAAGCATTGAGAAGTACAAGTTTAGATGAACTTCCTGAATTTGTAAATATACTTAGAGGAGATATGAGTCTTATAGGTCCAAGACCACTTCTTAAGGAATATCTTCCTTTATATAGTAAAGAACAAATAAGAAGACATAATATGAGACCGGGGCTTACAGGATTGGCACAGATAAACGGAAGAAATGGGATATCATGGGGTGAAAAATTTAAATTTGATGTTTGGTATGTAGATAATTTTAACTTAATACTTGATATTAAGATTTTATTTTTAACTGTATATAAAGTTATTAAAAAAGATGGAATAAGTAGTGAAGGACAAGCTACCACAGAGTTCTTTAATGGTGTAAATTAGTTTGCTTAGGAGGAAGATATGGAAAAAAAGACATTCGAAATAGAAGAAATAGTATATGCAATAAAGAAGAGATATAAAATACTAATTATATGTATATTTGTTACAACTGGACTTGCAGGTATATATGCACATTCTAGGATGAGACCTTCTTATCAAGCTAGTATAAAAATATTTGCAGGTAAGTCAGAAGAGATAACAGGAAGCTATTCGCAGGCCGAGTTAACTTCATATGCAGCGCTATTAAACACTTACACTCAGATTATAAAAACAGATGATTTTATGAGTAGAGTTATAGAGAAGGCTGGATTAGATATGAATCCAGCGCAATTAATAGGAGGAGTAGGCTTTACGACTTCTGAGGTGACTCCGATACTTACAATAAGTTTTGTGGCATCAGATCCAGAGGTTGCGAAGAAAGTAGTTGAAACTATATCTAGCGAATTTGCAGTAGGAGTAAGAGAAATAATTACAAATACGTATACTAAAGTTTTGGATAATGTGAAGGTATTCCCGAGAATACCTAATAAGAGAAGAGTAGTAAATATAGGAATTGTAGCAGGGGTAATAATCGGTATTGGATTAATATTTGTTTTTGATTACTTAGATAATACAGTTAAAGATAAAGATGAACTTGAAAAAATTATTCCAGTTCCAGTACTTGGTGAATTACCTATAGACAAGGATATATTAAAAGAAAGTAAGCAAGGGGGAATAGTCTAATGCTTGTTACTAAGAAGGAACCAAAATCAATATTAGCAGAATGTTATAGGAATTTAAGGACAAGTTTAGAATACTCCGCAATAGATATTAAAGTTGAAACATTAGTAATTACAAGTTCTGACGCAGGTGAAGGAAAATCAACTGTTGCAAGCAATTTAGCATATGTACTTGCCCAAGGTGGAAAAAAAGTTATTATTGTAGACTGTGATTTAAGAAAGCCAAGTTTACATAGAAAATTTGAGATATCTAATGAGCTTGGGGTTACTAATTATTTAGTTGGAAAGTGTGAATTATCTGAGATTATATGTAAGGTTGATGAAAGAATAGACGTTATAACGGCAGGGGAGATTCCACCAAATCCAGCAGATGTAGTTAATTCTAAGGCTCTAGAAAATTTGTTTGAACTTCTTAAAAGTGAATATGACCATATAATAATTGATACTCCTCCAGTTAGGGCCGTTACTGATGGTCAAATTTTAGCAGGTAAATGTGATGGAACACTTTTCGTAGTTAGGGCAGAAAAAACAAGAAGTGATTCAGTACTTGAAGGATATAGAGAGCTCAAAAAGGTAAATGCTAATGTGCTTGGCTCGGTAATTAATGGTATTTCTAGAGATAAAAAGAGTGCATATTATTATGAGTATTCTAATAATAAGAGAAAAAAGAAAAAGAAAAAGAGGTAGGAGATTAATAAAATATGATAGATATTTTTATTATTGGAGCTGGTGGTGTAGGAAGAGAAACTGCTTGGATAATTGAGGAGATAAATAAAAAAAATCCTACATACAGAATAGTTGGTTTTATAGATGATAATAAAGATGTTGTAGGTGAAATTATTAATGGATATAAGGTTTTAGGAGACACTAATTATTTAATAAACAACTTCAAGAAAAATAGAATTGTTGTAGCTATAGCAAACTATAAGGTTAAAAAACTAATAGTAGAAAAGCTTCAAGGAAATTTTATATTTGAAACTATAATACATCCAAATGTAGGTATAAGTAAAACTATTGAAATAGGTAAGGGAACAATAATATATCCTGGTGTGATTATTACTACTGAAACAAAAATAGGAAATCATGTAATAATAAGTGCTAAATGCGGAATAGGACACGATTCTATTATTAATGATTACGTATCACTTTTATGGAATGTTAATGTATCTGGTCATGTAACAATAGAAGAAGGTGCATTAATTGGGTCGGGGGCTACAATAATACAGAATAAAAAAATAGGAAAGAGATCAATTATAGGGGCAGGTGCTGTAATTATAAAAAATATAAAAGAAAGAACAACCAATGTAGGAGTTCCTTCTAAGGAGATAAAGAATGAAAAAGATATTATATGTAACAACAGTAAGTAGAACAATAAATGCATTCTTAGTACCTCATATTAATGCTCTTTTAGAGAACGGATATCATGTAGATTGTGCTACATCAATTGATAAAGAAATAGATAGTGAACTTATTAAAAAAGGAGTAAATGTATATCCAGTTACATTTAGTAGGATACCCCTGAGTTTTGGAAACTTAAAAGCATTTAAAGAGATTATAAAAATACAGAAAAAAAATAACTATGACATAATTCATGTCCATACGCCCATAGCTTCAATTTATGGGAGACTTCTTAAATTAAGATTCAAAAATATAAAAACTATATATACTGCACATGGATATCATTTTTTTAAAGGGGCTTCAAAGATATCTTGGTTAATATATTATCCTATAGAATGGGTTATGGCTAAATTTACTGATGTGACCATAAATATAAATAAAGAAGATTATGAGATTACTAAGAAAAGGTTAAAGCCTAAAAAATGCTACTTAATTAATGGTGTAGGAATAGATTTAAATAAGTACAAATCAATATCAGAAAAGGAAAAAATAAAGAAAAGAAAAGAATTAGGTATAGATGAAGAAGATTTCGTCATAATAATGATTGCTGAACTCAATGAAAATAAAAATCAAATTCAGATGATAAAAGCTATGGAAATAATAAAAAATAATAATATAAAAGTTCTATGTGTTGGAGAAGGAAATAAATATGATGAATTAATAAATCAAATTAAGAAAAGTAAATTAGAAAAACAAATCAAATTATTAGGATTTAGAAATGATATAAATGATCTTATAAATATTAGTGACATAGGAGTTCTTCTATCATATAGAGAGGGACTGCCAAGAAATCTTATGGAGCTTATGGCAAATGGAAAGAGAATAATGGGGACTAATATAAGAGGCTGCAGAGATTTGATTTGTAAAGATTACATTGGATCATTAGTTGAAGTTAGTGATTATGAAGCCACAGCTATGGCAATAAAAGAATTTTATGATAAAAGATATTTAAATAAAAAATTAGAAGATATGATAAGACAAGAATGTAAAGAACAATATGATATTAAACCTATAAATAAAAAATTAATTAATATTTATGAAAAACTAATTTTGGAGGATGAATATAATGGACAAATGTCTTCACATTTTACCAATGAATAAGCTAAGTGGTGCTGAGAAAATGGCACTTATAATGTGTAAGAATATGAAGAATTATAAACCGATAGTTGTTTGTGGTGGAGAGACATTAAAAAATATATTTAAAGAAAATAACATAAAAAGTTATTCTTTAAATTTTTCAAATAAAAATGTACTTAAATGCTTAAAAGGTCTTAGAAATATAATAAGAGAAAATAACATAAGAATAATTCATGCACATGATAATAATGCGTCATTAAGGGCATATATTCTTAAAAAACTATATGGATTAAATATCAAAATTGTGTCACATATTCATAGTTGTTATCCATTTCTTGAAAGCAGAAATATCAATAAGTCTTTAGATTACATTCTAAGAAATAAATATGATTGCAATATAGCTTGTGGAAACATGGTTTATAATTTTTATAAAAATAATACAAAGTATTTTGATGAAGGAAAAGCAATAATATTATCTAATTCTATAGATTTAAAGGATGTTGATAACTTTATTCAAAGTAAAGATCTTAAAGAAATGTATGGTATACCTAGAGATAAAGTTGTATTAGGATTTGTGGGAAGGCTTTGTAAGATTAAAGGCATAGTGGATTTTATAAAAGAGTTTGCAAAAAATAAAGATAATCTTACGGACTGTGTTGTTTTATTAGTAGGAAGTGGTGAACAAGAAGATGAGATAAATCTCTTAATAAAAGATTTAGGGCTTGAGGAATTTTTTATTTTAACTGGTTTCCAGGAAAATTCTTATGAATTCTATAATATAATGGATATATTTTTCATTTCATCTCTTTATGAAGGGTTACCAATGGTTCTCTTAGAGTCAATGGCATTTAAAAAGTCAGTAGTATCTATGAATGTTGGAAGTATAAAAGAACTTATACAAAATAATAAAACAGGAATACTAGTTGATGCTAAAGACTTTGAAAGCCTAATTAATGAAATAATAAAATTAAAAAATAATATGGAGTTTCAAAAAGTTCTTGGAGATAATGCTTTTAAGCTTATTAAAGAAAATTATAATATAGAACCTTATATAGAAAAATTAGAAAATAAATATAATCAATTAGTATGAACTAGGAGATGTTTAAATGAATGAGATAATTACAGTATTTACTCCAACCTATAATAGAGCATATACATTGCATAAGTGCTATAAAAGTCTAAAAAATCAAACAAATAAAAATTTTAAGTGGTTAATAGTTGATGATGGGTCCACCGATAATACTAAAGAATTGGTAGATAAATGGAAGAGACAAAGTGATTTTCAAATAAAATATATATATAAGAAAAATGGTGGAATGCATACGGCACATAATACAGCATATGAAAATATAGATACAGAATTAAATGTATGTATAGATTCAGATGATTATATGCCAAATAATGCAATAGAGAAAATACTAAATAAATGGGAAGAATGTAGAGAGAGTAATGTGGCAGGAATAGCTGGACTTGATCAATATGAATCTGGAAAAATAGTAGGAACAAAATTTCCAGATGAAGTTAATGAATCGACACTATTTGATATTTATTATAAATATAAAGTAACAGGAGATAAGAAATTAGTATATAGAACAGAATTAACAAAGAAGTATAAATATCCAGAGTTTGAAGGAGAAAAATATGTAGGTTTAGCTTATAAATATCATAAGATAGATGAAAATTACAAATTAGCATTGACAAATGATGTATTTTGCATTGTTGAATATATGGAAGATGGTTCTTCTAGGAATATGCTAAAACAATATGCAAATAATCCAAAAGGATGGTGTTTTTATAGAATAGAAAACTTAAAAATTCCTAATACATCTTTAAAATATAAATTTAAAGAGTATATACATTATGTATCAAGTTCATTAATGATAAAAAATAAAAAAATATTGTCTGATACTCCTTCAAAAATCATGACTATATTATCATTTCCAATGGGATTTTTACTATATACCTATATAAATATAAATACAAAAGGTAAATAGAAAATTGATAAAAGGAGAGTAAGGTTGGGAGTATTTTATGGAATGATAATAATTACGTATATATTATCATTTATGAGTAGATGTATGTATGAAAAAAAGGTAAATAAACTTGCATATATATTTATGTTGTTATCAGTTGGAATAATAGTTATTGTTGCAGGATTACAAAAAGGGATTGGAGATACAGAAATGTATATGCATAGCTATAATTTGATAGCTAAAGATCCGAGCAGTATAGACTTTACTAGAGATAGTGGATTTGCTTTGCTAAATCTAATTCTGACACAAATATCACCGAATCCTCAATTTTTAGTTATAGTAGTAGCAACTATAACACATATATTAAATATAAAATTTTTTTATAGATATAAAAGTTATTTAGAGCTAGAAATATATATATATATAGCATCAGGATATTTTACAGTAACAATGAATGGAATGAGACAGTGTCTAGCAGCAGCACTTTTGGTTATGTGCAGCAAATATCTAATAAATGGAGAATTTAAAAAGTATGCAATATGTATACTTATAATATCTAGTATTCATGGATCAGCATTAATATTGATTCCAATGTATTTTATTGTTAGGCAAGAAGCGTGGTCCAAAAATGTAATTAAATTAGTTATATTAGCTGCTATAGGGGTAGTTTTTTATGATATTTTTAGCGAAATTTTATTCAAAACTTTAGAAGGAACTCAATATGGTGATTATGCAACATTTGAAGAAGGTGGATCTAGTGCTATAAGGACTGTTATTAATGCCATTCCATTAGTACTTGCTTATATAAAAAGAAATGAATTAAAGGAGAAGTGGCCAGAGAGTAATATATTTGTAAATATGGCACTATTAAATCTTATATTTGTAGCATTTGGAATGTGGAATTGGATTTTTAATAGATTTACATTATATTTTCAATTATATAACTTTGTATTAGTTCCTTTTATTATAAAAAATTGTTTTAAAGGAAAAGAACGGAGATTAATATACTTTGGTTTTGTTATTTGTTATTTTATTTTCTTTTATAGGGAACAAGTAGTAGGGCTAAATATGAAATATAAAAGTGATTATTTAGATTTTAATAAAATTTTTTATGATTTAAATGAAGGGGGATAGAAATGTGATGATACCTAAAATAATTCATTATTGTTGGTTTGGAGGAAATGAAAAACCTGAGCTAGTAAGAAAATGTATAGAGAGTTGGAAGAAAAATCTTAAAGATTACAAATTTTTTGAGTGGAATGAAGATAAGTTTAATATAAATGAAAATAATTTTGTAAAGGAAGCATATGAAGCAAAAAAATATGCTTTTGTAAGTGATTATGTTAGAGTATATGCTTTATATAATTATGGTGGAATATATTTAGATACTGATGTGGAGGTATTTAAATCTTTTGATGATTTATTAGATAATGAATCTTTTTGGGGGTTTGAAGAAAAAAATTTTATTGCAACAAGTACAATTGGAGCAAAAGCTAAAAATAAATTAATAAAGGAATTTTTAGATTCTTATGAAGGGAAAGGATTTAAACAAGTAGATGGGACATTTGATATGAGTACAAATGTATATATAGTTACAGAGATGCTGAAAAAGTATGGATTAAAAGTGGACGGAAAGCTTCAAGAGTTAGATGGTATAGGGAAATTTTATCCTCAGACATATTTTTCACCATATGATTATATAAATTGTAGATATAAGTGTAGTAAGGATACGTATGCTATGCATCATTTTTATAAGAGTTGGTTGCCATTTAGTAGCAGAATAAAAGGAAAAATAAAAATTATGTTATCAAATATTATTGGTGGAAATAATATAGCAAAAATAAGAAAAATGGTACAGGGGTAGGTATAACGAAAATGAAAAATATATTAATAACATCTTATGATATGGAGATTGGAGGAGTAGAAAGAAGCTTAATAAACATGCTTTCAGAATTTAATTATAAAGATAATAATGTAGATTTAATGTTATATAGTCATACGGGTGATTTTTTTGAAATGCTCCCAGATAAGCATAATTTATTAAAAGAAATTCCAGAGTATAAGACGTTTAGGCAAGGTATAAGTACTATTATAAAGAAAAAATTTTGGAAGATTGGTGTAGGAAGAATTAGAGCAAAGATTAAAGCAAATAAATTAAAAATGCTTAAAAAATATAATGATATAGGTTATGTACAAATGCAGTATATGTGGAAATATAGTTTAAATAATTTACCTAATTTAGATAAAGAATATGATGTTGCAATAAGTTATTTATGGCCTCATCATTTTGTAGGAAAAAAGGTAATAGCAAAGAAAAAAATAGCATGGATACATACTGATTATTCAATAATAGAAACAGATATAGAAGAAGATTTAAAAGTATGGAATGAGTTTGACCATATATGTGCAGTATCTAAGGAATGTAAAAATTCATTTTTAAAAAAATACCCAATACTTGAAGATAAAGTTAAAGTTATAGAAAATATAACTTCTCCTGAATTTATAAAAAAATTATCAAATCAAAAGGTTAATGATTATTATATAGACAGAAAAGAAGAGTTCAATCTACTTTCTGTTGCTAGATTCTCACATGCAAAAGGAATAGATAATGCTATAAGGGCACTAAAAATATTACATGATAGAGGGTTAAAGAACATTAAATGGAGTGTAGTTGGATATGGTGGAGATGAAGAATTAATAAGAAATTTGATAAGGGAAAAAAATTTAGAAGATAGTTTTATAATTTTAGGAAAGAAAATAAATCCATATCCATATATGAAATTATGTGATTTATATGTACAACCATCAAGATATGAAGGAAAAGCAGTAACTGTAGGTGAGGCTCAAATATTAAACAAACCTGTTTTAATAACAGATTATCCAACTTCTAAGAGTCAGGTGATTCATGGAGTAAATGGATATATAACGGAAATGGGACCTAATGGAATAGCAAATGGAATAGAAAAATTATATAAGAATGAGAAGATAATAAAGAGTTTAAGTGAGAATTGTAAAAAACAATGTTATGACAATTCCGTAGAATTAGAAAAGTTGTATGAGCTATTTTAGAAAGAGGTAATTTTATGAAACCGAAGGTAAGTGTTATAGTTCCAGTATATAATTGTGAAAAGTATTTAGAGGAAGCAATTAAATCACTTTTAGCTCAAAGGTTGAAGGACTGCGAATTTATATTAATTAATGATGGTTCAAATGATAGAAGCATAGATATAATAAATAAATATGTTGAATTTGATAAAAGAATTAAGTTGATAAATCAAGATAATAAGGGCGTGAGTTATGCTAGAAATTTAGGAATTGAAGTGTCTAAAGGTGATTATATAGGTTTTATGGATGCAGATGATTATATTGACTTTGATATGTATTATAAACTTTATAATATTGCTAAAGACAATGAGTTAGATTTAGTCATTTCAAACTTTGAAGAAGAATTAGAAGGAAAAAAAGTGATCAGAGAACTTAATATAACAGATAATAAAAAAATTTTACAAGATGAAATAATAAAAGAGATACTTCCACAGTTTTTAGAACATGACAGTTTAAATAGTGTATGTAATAAGTTATATAGAAGAAATATTATTATAGAAAATAATATAAGATTTCCAATAGACAGATGGTTAGGGGAAGATGGGATATTTAATATAAATTATTTTTATAATTCAAGAAGTCTAATGTATAGCAGGTACACAGGATATCATTATAGAGAAGTAGAGGGTAGTGCTACTAGAAATATTATAAAGAGAGATTATTTTGATAAAGCATTAGAAAAATACAATGAGGATATACCTAATATATATTATAAATTTTTGAGTAAAGAATATATAGAATTTTTAAAATCAAATAGATTAATTAATAATGTTATATCGTATAACTATATTTTATTTAATCAACAATGTGACTTATCTATTTTTGAAAGATATAAAAAAGTGAAAACAATGATTTCAAATGAAGATTTAAGGCGGATTTTATTGAAAAATTTTAAAGAGTTCTATTCAAAAAAATATATATACGAAAAGGCAATGTTAATAATGATAAAATACAGATTAACTTTAGGGATATATTTATTAACAAAGTATAGTAATTTTAAGAATAATTAATAGGAGAGATATTTATGAGAGTAATGATGTATGGGCATTCAGGAAGTTTAAATAGAGGGTGCGAGGCTATAGTAAGGTCATCTAGTATAATGTTAAAAGAAAAAATGGATATAAAAAAAATAATTCTTGCATCAGAAAATCCAGATACAGACAAAAAAATAAGTGAATTAGATTTGATTTTCAATTCACTACCAATAGAATTTAAACCTAATATAATAGAAAGATTAATATGTTTATTAGAGCTTAAATTAGCACGTACAGAACATTATGCATTAAAGAAAATACATGAAAGTATAATTAATAAAATAGATGAAGTTGATATAGTATTATCAATAGGTGGCGATAACTATTGTTATGGAGAACAACCAGCATTTTATGAAATAAATAAAATAGCAAAGGAAAAAGGGAAAAAATTAGTATTGTGGGGATGTTCTATAGGTGAGGAGGATATATCAGAAAGAAAGTTAAAGGATTTAAAGAGATTTGATTTAATATTAGCGAGAGAAACAATAACATTTGAGCTATTAAAAAAATCTGGAATCAAGAATGTTAAGCTTGTTGCAGATCCAGCATTTACACTTAAGAAAGAAGATTTAGAGCTGCCTACTAAATGGAAGGAAAATGATACCATAGGATTAAATTTCAGCCCACTAGTAGAAAATATAAATAAAAAATCTGGACAAGCTGTAGAAGAATTAATAAAGTATATTCTAAAAACTACCAAATCAACAATAGCTCTTACTCCACATGTAACCATTGATGGGAATAATGATTATGAGATATTAAAAACATATTATGAAAAATTTAAAAACACAGATAGGGTAATTTTATTACCAAAGGATTTAAATGCAATTCAGTATAAAGGATATATTTCTAGAATGAGAGCTTTCATAGGAGCGAGAACTCATGCTACTATAGCTGCATATTCAAGCTGTGTACCAACTATGGTTTTAGGATATAGTGTTAAATCAAGAGGTATTGCTAAGGATATATTCGGGAATGAAAAATTAGTATTAGGAATAAATGAAATATCAGACATTAGAAAATTGAAAATTAATTTTGATGAAATGATAAAAAATGAGAAAGATATTATAAAAATTTTAAAACGTAAAATACCTTCAATTAAAGATATGTCTTATAAGTCCATACATTATTTAAATGAAGTATGCAACAATTAATCTAGGGAGCTTTGATATGAAAAAAGAAATTTTATTTATAATTCCGAACTTAGGATCTGGCGGAGCAGAAAAAAGCCTAATTAATTTACTGAATGAATTTGATTACGACAGATATAATGTAGATTTATTATTACTAACAAATGGAGGATTATTTAAAGAATTACTTAATGATAAAGTTAATCTATTAGAAAGTCCTGAAAATTTATCTATTTTTAATGAAGGTGTACTTAAATCAGTTATTAAATATATTATAAAAGGAAATTTTAAATTTGCTTATGAGAGAGTTATGTTTTCATTAAAGAGTAGAATAATAAAAAATAAAGGAAAAGCAGAACAAGTATCATGGAAATATTTAAAAAATAGTGTAGGAGTAATAGAGAAAAAATACGATGTTGCAATATCATATTTAGAGAAGACATCTAATTACTTATGTGTAGATTGTATAAAGGCAAAGAAGAAGATAGGATGGATTCATAATGATTATAATAAACTAAAATTAGATAAAAAATTTGATTCTAGATATATTGAAAAATTAGATTATTTAGTAACTGTTTCGGAAAATTGTAGAAAGGTTTTGGAAACTGAATTTAAAGAACAACGTGGAAAGATAAAGTTAATTCATAATATAGTTTCAACTGACATTATAAATAAACTTTCGCTTGAAAATATAAAAGGAGATACGTATAAAAAAGATAAAATAAATATTCTTTCTGTCGGAAGACTTAATTATCAGAAAGGATTTGATATGGCAATAAAAGCATGCAGTAATCTTATAAAGAATGGATATGATGTAATGTGGAATGTAATAGGAGAAGGTGAAGAGAGAAAAGAATTACAAAAGGTTGTAGATGATAATGAATTAAAAGGTGTTTTTAATTTTCTAGGAGTTAAAAAGAATCCTTATAAATACATAAAATCGTGTGATATATATGTTCAACCATCTAGATTTGAAGGGAAATCAATTGCAATAGATGAAGCAAAGATCTTATGTAAACCAATAGTAGTTACTAATTTTACAACTGTAAATGATCAAGTAGAACACAATATAAATGGAATAATTACAGAGATGAATTCAGAAGACATTACAAGAGGAATTGAGACATTAATAAATGATAAAAGTTTAAAAGAAAAGCTTATTAAGAATTTAAAAAAATTAAATTTAGATAATAAAAGTGAAATACTAAAATTATATGAACTTATAGAAAGGTAATTAGAATGAAAAGTATATTGTTTGTAATAAATAATTTAGGATGTGGTGGGGCTGAGAAAGCATTAATATCTCTTTTAGAAACTATAGATTATTCCAAATATAAAGTAGACTTGTTTCTTTTTAAACATACGGGAATATTTATGTCTAAAATACCAAAGGAGGTAAATCTCCTTTCTGAAAATCCATATCATAAATACTTTGATATGCCACTAAAAAAGTCGATAAATGAACTTTTATTAAAAGGAAAATTTAAAATAATTAAATCTAGGATATGCTTTGGGTATGTTTTTAATAAAGAAAAAATATGTTCAGTAAAAGAACAAAGAGGATGGAAATATTTAAATACGATATTCTCTAATAATGATAAAGAGTATGATGTAGCTATTGGATATTTAGAAAAGAATCCTATATATTTTTGTGTGGATAAAATTAATGCTAAAACTAAAATTGGATGGATACACAATGATTATAAAAAATTAAAATTAGATATGGAAGTAGATAAGAGATATTTTAATAAATTAGATTCCATAGTTACAGTATCAGAAGAATGTTTGGATGTATTAGTAAGTATTTTTCCAGAATATAAAAGAAAGATTAAATTAATGCATAATATAATTTCAGAAAATACAATAAATAGATTAGCAGATGAAGATATAGAAGATAAAATAATAAATAGAAAATTTATAAATATCTTATCTATTGGAAGATTAAATTATCAAAAAGGATTTGAAATGGCAATAGAGGCTTGCAATATATTAATAAAAAAGGGATATGCAATAAATTGGAGTATTATGGGTGAAGGTGAAGAAAGAAAAAATTTAGAAGCATTAATTAATAAATATGGAATTGAACATAGTTTAAAACTAATAGGTATAAAGGAAAATCCATATCCATATATGAAACTGTGTGATATTTATGTTCAACCCTCTAGATTCGAGGGAAAATCAATAGCAATAGATGAAGCGAAAATATTGCAAAAGCCGATAGTTGTTACAAACTTCTCAACGGTTAAAGATCAAATACAAGATGGAGAAAATGGTCTTGTAAGTGAAATGAATGGCGAGGATTTGGCGAATAAAATTGAAAAATTAATATGTGACAGTGATCTTAAAAATAAAATAGTAAATTGCCTTACTTTGGAAAAAGTTTCAAATGAAGATGAGATAGAAAAATTATATGAATTAATATAGGGGTGATAAAGTGGGGATTTTTATAATGATGATACTTATTATAGTTATATTAGTAGCTATTAGCATGGATATAATTCCAATATTTTATGAGTGGTCATCTAGAATATATATTGGTAGATATAAAGATTCAAATATATGGAAGAATGATCTTAGGAAAATATCAATTAATTGGTTAAGTAAAACGCCAAAAATAAAAGTAACAGATAATACTAGATGGACAATAATAGATAGAATAAGAGGAGAGTATTCAAAAGATGAGATACAATATTGGCAGAAGGCAGCTTTAGTATTAGCTATAGCTGAATCTAAGGAAGATTCTAAAGTAAATACTGTTATAAAAAATTTCTTGAAAGAAAATTATACAAAGGATGGCTCTTGGATTAAAACTCCTGAAAATATTGATTCTGCTATATTATCATATGCATTGATGAACATAAATGGATTAGATGTTAATAAATACAAGAATTCATTGGATATAACTTTAAATATTATAAAAGATAATATTGGCGAAGAGGGTACCGTTCTTTATAGAAAAGGGATGAAAGAATATAGATATGTAGATACAATTGGATTTATTTGCCCGTTTTTAATTAAATATGGCATTACGTTTAATAGCGAGTATTGTATAGAGTTAGCTATTAAACAAATAAAAGAATATAAAAAGTATGGTATGGAAGCTAATGGTATACCATATCATGCCTATAATATAAAGGATAAGAGTAAATTAGGATTGTGTGGATGGGGAAGAGGTATAGGATGGTACTCAATAGGAATTATAGATTCCTTGAAAGAGCTACCTAAAGATAATAAACATTACAAATATTTAGAAGAATGCGTTAAAGAATTAGCTACTGAAATTATAAAGTTACAAAATGAAAATGGTGGTTGGTCATGGACTTCTATAAGAAAAGAATCAAGAATAGATTCTTCAACGACAGCTATATTAGCTTATTTCTTAGTAAATGCATCAAAGTTAGATGAAATAAAAAAAGAAGCAGTAATGGCATTCAATAAAGCAATTAAATATTTAATGAGCGTTACAAGAAGAAATGGCAGTATAGATTTCTCACAAGGTGATACAAAAGATATAGGAGTATATTCTATGTCGTTTAGTATATTGCCATTTACTCAAGGATTTGCTTTAAGAAGTATGAATTATATGGTTGATTGAGAGGTTAATATATGAATGATAATTCTAGAACTGTAAATTCTGTGAAAAATATAACTACAGGGTTTGCAGGGCAATTAATTCAAATGATATTAGGTTTTGTAAGTAGAACAATATTTATAAATTTTCTCGCAACAGAATATTTAGGTATAAGTGGATTATTTTCAAATGTTTTATCAGTACTTTCCTTAGCCGAATTAGGAATTGGTAATGCGATAATATACTCTTTATATAAGCCTTTAGCAGAAAAAGATGAGGATAAAATAGGAGCATTAATGTCGTTCTACTCTAAAGCATATAAAATAATAGGAATATTTATAATCCTGATAGGAATAATTTTAACACCATTCTTAAAATTTATAATTTCAGATGCACCTAATATAAAAGAAAACCTATATGTAATATTTTTATTTTACTTATTTAATACCGCAATAACATATTTTTTTTCATACAGAAGCTCAATAATAATAGCAGATCAAAAGAATTATATATCTGGAATAATCAGCTATATAGTATCTTTTATTCAGACGTTATTACAAATTTTAATATTAGTTCTAACTAAAAATTTTTTACTTTATTTATTTGTGCAATCAATATGTATACTATCATATAATTTATTGATTTCTAAAATGTCATATAAAATGTACCCATTTCTGAAAGAAAAACAGAAAAATAAATTAGATATGCAAAGTAAAAAAGAATTGAAAAAGAATATAAAAGCTTTGATGGTTGTTAAATTAAGTGGAGTATTAGTTAATAATACTGATAATTTTATAATAACGTATTTTTCAGGGCTATCAATGGTTGGATTATGCTCTAACTATAATATGTTAATTGGAATAATTAATGGTGTTCTCATACAAATATTTAATGGCATAACTGCTAGTGTTGGTAATTTAAATGCAAAAGAAAGTGTAGAGAAGAAAATAAATATATTTAATATTATAAATTTTTTAAATTTTTGGTTTTTTGGTTTTTCAGCTATATGTATTGTCGTTCTTTTAAATGATGTAATTAAGGTATGGCTTGGTACTAATTATGTTTTGCCTTTAAATATACCAATAATATTAGCAGTAAATTTTTATATGATTGGGATGCAAAATGCTGTTTGGACGTATAAAAATACAATGGGGTTATTTGTAAAAGGTAAATACATTCTTATAATCACAGCAATTATAAATTTATGTTTATCTATAATATTAGGTAAGTATCTTGGTTTATTTGGGATATTATTAGCAACAGCTATTGCTAGATTATTTACGAATGTATGGTATGATCCATTTGTGGTTTGTAAGTATGGGTTAGAAATGAATCCAATATATTATTTTAAAAAATATTTTAAATATTTACTGATAATTATATTGTCTATAATAATTACATTTAGTTTATGTGAATTAGTTAAGATAAATTCAATATTAGGATTATTTATAAAACTAATTATATGTTTAATAATTCCTAATTTAATAAATGTATTAGTATTTTTTAAAACAAAAGAATTTGAATATTTACTTAATATGATGAAAAATATTACTAAAATTAAATTGAAAATTAATTTAGATAGAGGAAAAAGTAAGTCAAATAAAGTTTATAAAAGTCTATGAGATTAAGATAGCATATATGGGTTGTATAAAGTATCATAACTTCTTTGAGCAATTGTTTATTAATAAAATATATGGAGGTAATGTATGGATAGCGTTATTACAAGAAATATAAATATAAAAATAAAGGCAGTAGCAGTTATGCTTATGGTATGTCTACATACATTTGCATTTCCAGATAGAATAAAAGATGTAAGTTATATTTCTTTGCTTGAAATAAATGGGGTAGGTATAGAATACTATATGGGAAGATTTGGTAGTATATGTGTAGGAATGTTTTTGTTTTTAAGTGGATATGGATTATATAAGAAATACAATAAAGTAACATATAAGGATGTATTTAAAAAAATAATTAATTTATGTTGTAGATATTGGATTATACTAAGTGTATTTGTAAGCATAGGTATATTTATAGAAAAATACAAATTCAATCTAAGTAAGTTTATAAATGATTGTCTTTTGATAGAAGCATCATATAATCCAGAAGCTTGGTTTCTGAGATTGTATGTTATGTTGTTACTTTTATATCCTATAATATTAAAAATAATAAATAAGGTAAATAAGGTAGGAATTATTATATGTATATCATTCTTACTAAACATTATTGGATTTATCTTATCTAAGCTTGTAATAATATACAATATTCAATCTATTATATTAGAAAATATAGGTATATTATTAGGAGGAAATTTTTTATTTGTTTTTGGGATTATAGTAGTGAAATATAGAGTGTTCTCAAAATTATCGGAGAAAAACGTAAGAAAAAAAATAATATATTTTGTTTTTCTATGTACTATACCAGTAATTTCTATAGTGGAATTTATTCCGATAATAGGTGAGGTAGGTAAATTGATATTAATACCAATATTTATATTTTTATTATCAAAAATTTTAGATGATAAAGAAAGTATATTGAATAAAATAGGATTACTGAGTACAGATATATGGCTAATGCATAGTTTTTTTTGCTATTATTTGTTTCAAGAAATATCATTTTATCCTAGTATATCAGTACTAATATTTTTATGGATTATGCTTCTTAGTATTACTTCATCTTATATTTTAAAGTTAATTATAAATATTATAAGTCTAAAATATGGTAAAGTAGTTCAGATAATCTATATAAGAAATTAATAATATGTGTATATAATACTTATAGATATAGAGGATTTAAAAATTATGAAATTGTTAAATATTCTTAGAAAATTAAAAATATTTTTTATAATGAATACTAAAACGAAAGTACTCATTATAAAAGCATTTATACTAACGGGAAAAATGAGATATTTAATACTTAATGTTGATTTCAAAGAACTTAAAGAAGATTTTGGGACTTCAAAAAATGAAAGTAGTTATAAGATTAATAATGAGATTTACAAAAAAGCGAAATTGATTGGATGGGTGGTTTGTACAGTAAGTAAATATACACCATGGGAAAGTTTATGTTTAGTACAAGCTATGACAGCGCAAAAGTTACTAAAAGATGAAAGGATTGATTCTACGTTATATCTAGGCATAAATAAAGGTAAGAATGAAATAAAAGCTCATGCCTGGTTAAGGTGTGGGGAGTATTATGTCACTGGTGGAAATGGAGAAAAGTATATTAAGGTTGCATCATTTTCTTAAAATGTAGAATTATTTTTTGAAAGAATTATTGTAAAAAGTATTAATAAATAATATTAATTAAATATTGTGGGAGGGGTAGTATGGGAAAAATTTTAGTAACTGGCGGTATGGGGTATATAGGTAGTCATACAATTTTATCTTTAATAAAAGAAGGATATATGGTAATAATTTTAGATAACCTTTGTAATAGTAATATTAAGATTAAAGAAAAATTAGAATTATTGAGTGGAAAAAAAATTAAATTTTATAATGTAGATTTATTAGATTATACTTCTTTAAATGAAGTATTTAATAATGAAGAAATTGATTCAGTGATTCATTTTGCATCTCTTAAATCTGTTGGGGAATCAGTTAAAAAACCACTAGAATATTATGATAATAACTTGGTAGGAACAATAAATCTTCTTAAAGTAATGCAAGAAAATAAAGTTAAAAACATAATATTTAGTTCATCAGCAACAGTATATGGTGAAAGTAATAAGATGCCGGTATCAGAAGATACTCCATTACTTCCAGCAACGAATCCATACGGAAGAACTAAAGGTATAATTGAGGATATACTAAAGGATTTATATAAAGCAGATAATTTATGGAATATTATAATTCTTAGATACTTTAATCCAGTTGGAGCAGATAAAAGTGGACTTATTGGAGAATTACCAAATGGTATTCCGAATAACTTAATGCCATATGTGTCAAAAGTGGCAGCTGGAGAAATTGAGTATTTAAATGTATTTGGAGATGATTATGATACTATAGATGGAACAGGGGTGAGAGATTATATTCATGTATGTGATTTATCTGAGGGACATGTGGCATCACTTAGTAAAATAAAAGATAATTGCGGATTTAAAGTATATAATCTTGGAACAGGAAAGGGATATTCGGTATTGGAAATTATAGAGGCATTTAGAAAAGTTTCAGGAAAGAAAATTTCTTATAAGATCACTAAGAGAAGAGAAGGTGATATTGGGGTATGTTATTCAGATACTGCATTAGCTGAAAAAGAGTTAGGATGGAAGGCAAAAAGAGGCTTAAATGAAATGTGTGAGGATTTTTGGAGATGGCAAACTAATGGCATGAAGGAAATAATCAACTAAATATAATAACTTATTTAATTGAAATATTACTGAGATATTACAATCTTAGTAATATTTTTTTATATAAAATTATATGGAACAGTGAAACAATATATTAAATACAATATATGAGTAAGAGATACACTTAAGATGTATCTAATATATTATTTAGGGAGTGAAGATAATGTCTATCTCAAGGGAATTAATGAATAATAAGAGTATATTAGAAAAGCAGTTATATATATATAATAAGGATGTTGGAGAGGAAATTAGTTTAGATGAAGAGAATTCTACAACTGAAAATAATAGCGGAAAAGATTACGTAATAGAGTTATCAAAATGGGGAATAGTTAGTGACAGTATAAATGAGTTAAATATTAAAAATGTTACATTAGATAAATGGCTCAGAGCTTATAATAATTTATTGGGATTTAATAGTGCTTTAAAGTATGCAAATTACAATGGATATACTAAAGTAATTGTTCCTAAAGGAGAATATTGCTTTTGCTATACTAACCTCAAGGGTGGAGCAGAGATATATAATATGGAGAATATATCAATAAATATATTTAGCAATCAAATATTAGATTTAAATGGTAGTACTTTCTATATGTTATATGATTCACACAATAAGAATCCTTATGATAAATCTCCAAATACAACACCTCCTTGGAAATTAAGTGGTACACTTATAAGAATGGTAGAGTGTAGGAATTCCCATATAATTAATGGTATATTAAAGGGAGATATATATAATCGATCCTTTGATGATAATGGTACAGGATTTAACACAGAAAAGGCAATGGAGCAGACATATGGTATAGTAATTGATAAGGGGTCAAGTTATTGTAGTGTAGATAACGTTATATGTAAGGGGTTTATGGGAGATGGAATACAGATTGGGAACAGGAGTGGAAATAATGATCAAAAATTAGCACTTGATCCAGTTTTCAAAAAAGGCAAGTATGATTCCATAAATAATAAAGATGTAATAGATCAGGCAGGATATTTTACTACAGAATATATAGATTTAAAAAGCGCTAGAGAAATTCAGATGAAAGCAGGAGTTGGATATACTAGAATTCCTAAATTAGCAAATAAAAATTTTAAATTCCTTTGGTTTGATAAGGGTAAGAAGTTTATTAACTCAAAGGATGGACATTACTTAATGAATGTAGTTGTTCCTTATAATGCAAAATTTGTTAGAGTGGAGTTAAGTGAAGAAGATGATAAGCAAACAAATATAACAAAAGGAATAATAATATCTACGCCAGCAACTAATTTTATTACAATAAAAAATTGTATATTAACTGAAAATCATAGAGGTGGAATTAGTGGAGGTGCAGATTTTACTTTAATCGAAGGTTGTAAGATATATAATAATGGAATGGGAATGGATGAAGGATTTCCAGTATTTCCAGATAGCACAAGATATTGTATTAACTTTGAAGATTCATATGCATCTAAGGTTACTATAAGAAACTGTTATTTTTATTATTCATATCATGGATTGCTATTAGGTGCATATAATATCCATGTAGAAGATAATGTATTCTTTAATGTGAATGGATGCTTTATATATAATAATCAATCATCAACGATAACAGACAATGTATTTATTAATTCTTCAGCAATATTAGGTATACAAGATGTTTTGCCTAATGTAAATAGAAAAATAGTATTTAGCAATAATACCTCTGTAAATTCTGGAATTAATATAACGTGTGATAAAACTATAAATTCTAAAACAGATTTATTATTTATAAATAATGTATTAGAACTAAATAATTCATTTACAATGCTTGGCCATAATATTTATTCATTAAATAATATAATTAAATGCAATTTAATTAAAATAGGTAAAGGTATATTATTTGAAAATAATAAAATTACAATAGATAAAACAAAAGTATCTAATGAATATAATGAATTTTTTAGTGATACTGCAGGAATAAAAAATAATCAATTTATTCAAAATAATGATATAGCAACGTATGTATCGAATCTATTTTCATTTTCAAATAATAAAGTTAGTGGAATGCTTTTTAGAATTCGACATGATGAAAAAAAACCAAAATCTAGTATTGAATTTAAAAAGTGTGATTTAACAGATTTTCAGATTCAATGTACTTGTGTAAATCCTAGAAATGCATCGGATAATGTAATTAGCTTTGAAGACTGTAAAATTTATTTAACTAAATCTATTATAGCTACTCAAGACAATGTAGGGATAATTAATCATATAACTAAATTTAAAAATAGTGAGTTTAATATTAAAGATTCATCAATATATATAATAACTGGTTTTTATACACCAATAAATGGAGAATCAATATTTGAAAATTGCTTGTTTATAATGGAAGGGGTAAACTCTGAATTAAAACTAATGAATATTAAAGATATAGGAAAGAGTAAAGTTAGTTTAATAGATTGTAAGACTATAAATTGTACTGTCCCTAAAGAAATAAAAAAATTGCTTGTTGAAAATTATGATAGATATAAACCTATTATTTCAGAAAATAAGCCAGATAGTATTCCAAATTTTATAGGCCAGAAATATATGGATATGATTAATAAAAAAGTTTATATAGCATTTGGAACTAATAGTATAGATGATTGGTTAAATATAAACTAATATTTAAGCCTTAGATAATTTCTTCATAATTATCTAAGGCTTTTAATTTATATTGCATATTCATTTGTTACATCTCTTAGTTTACCTTCCTCAAGCTTTATAATTCTATCACAAATAGATAAAGCCTTTGGTCTGTGCGTTATTATTATACAAGTAGGTTTATGATCAAGGTTCTTAATTGAATCAATTACCTTAACTTCTGTATCAGGGTCTAAAGAAGAAGTCGCTTCATCTAATATTAGTATTGGTTTTTTTCTTAAGAAAGCTCTTGCTATACTTAATCTCTGAGCCTGTCCCTCGGAAATTCCAGTTCCTTTTTCCTTTATAAGTGTGTTAAATCCATTTTCAAGTTTATCAATAAAATCAAAGGCACAAGCACATTTTGAAGCATCAATAAGTTCATTAAGAGAAGCATTAAGCTTACCTATCCTTAAATTATCTTCTATAGTACCAGAGAAAAGAGTGTTACCTTGAGGAACATAAGATATAAGATTTCTATGACTTCTATTTAATTTTATATTTTTAGATTTGTTATTTTTTTTATACTTAAGACTTATTTCACCATGATTTTCTTCTATTAATGAAAGAATAAGTTTTATTAAAGTTGTTTTACCTTCACCAGAAGGTCCTACAAAAGCTATTGTTTCACCAGGATTTATAATTAAGTCTATCCCTTCAAGTATTTTAGTTCCTTTGTTATAACTAAATTCAACATCTTTAAATTTTATTGAAGGTATATCATTAATTTCATCTGATACTAAAGATAAATTATCATCTTCTAATTCCATACTTTCAATTTCCATTAATCTTTCAGCAGCTGCAATTGAGGATATAATTCTTGGAAATGTACCAGCTAAGGCTGAAAATGGAAGTTGAATATTACTATAAAGTTGAAGCATAGCAGTCATTGTCCCGTACGTTGCAATTCCTTTTGCAATATTTAGGGCTCCCCAGCAAAATATTGCAAAATAAGCTAGAGATGAACAAAGTCCCAAAGATAAACTCGATAGTAGACTGACTTTTGTATTTTTCATAGATAGCTCATATTGATTTTTTTGAATTGAACTGAGTTTCTTTAAGTTATTATTTTCAAGACAAAAAGTTTTAACTACCATCATATTATTTAGAGTCTCTTGTATAAAGGATCTATATTTAACATCTTCTTCTTGTATCTTTTTATAGAAGCTTTTCAGTTTTCTTGCAAATACTCTACTTATTAAGAGTAAAAATGGACCAATAAAAACTGCAATAATTGCAACTGTTGGGGCTAAGTAAGTAAGTGTTGTAAAAGAGGCTATCAAAGTTACAGACAATGAAACTATATCTGGGATAGTTCTCATAAGCATAGAAGAGATAGTGCTAACATCGCTTGTTATTCTAGTAAGCAAGCTTATGCTGTGATGATTTGATTGATCTTGCCATTTACTATAAGTTATATGCTTGTATATTCTCTTTTGCATACTTTGATTAAATTTTATTGAAGTGTGGGTTGAGAAAAGCGAAGTCAATGGATTTAAAATAATTTTTCCAAACATTATTAATGCCATTATTATAAGCCATTTAATAACACCTGATATTTCTCCACCTATTGCAGAATCTATAAGATATTTTGATACTAAAGCATTATAAACTCCAATTAGAGAAAGTACGGTATTTATTGACATAGTAAAAATTAAAAAAGGAATTATTGATTTAGCTTGGCTAAATATCCATATAAATTTTTTAAAATTTTCTTTCATTTAAGTCCTCCTGTAAAAAAATAGCAATAATAACTATATTAACATAAAATGGTTGAAAAATACATAATTTTACCATATAATTTATTTACAATAATAAATATAGGTAAAGGGTAAATAGAAAAATAATGAATAATACTGAGAAGGAAGTAATGAGTTTTTTTAAAGCTAGTATTAGGGGGGAGAGAGTTTTATTAAGTAATAAGAAAAGTATTAATTGGAAGGAATTTTTAACTTGCTCTGATAAACATAGGATAAAAGAAATAATTTATTCTTCAATAGAATGGGATAATACAGGTAATTTAGAGAAAGAAAGCATTGAGCAGTGGAAAAAGGATACTTTCTTTACGGCGTTAAGCCAGATGAAACACATGAAGAGGTTTGGAGATGTGCTTAAAGAATTTAATAATAAAGGAATAGATGTACTGGTATTAAAAGGGCTTATAGTTAGAGAATTATATCCAAGACCAGATTTAAGAACTATGTCAGATGCTGATATTTTAGTCCATAAGAAGGATTTGGATGAATCATGTAATATACTTATGAACTTAGGTTATTTAAAAAAGGAAGAATGTGATCATCATGGTGCACATATAGTATTTACACATCCATATTACTATCCTATAGAAGTTCATTGGACTCTTATAAATGATGAGTTTTTTAGAGGAAGTAAAGAGTTTGAAAAACATATATGGAATAATGCAGTTAAAGTTAATATTAATGAAGGTATTGGTTATTCATTATGTTTAGAAGATTTAGCACTTCATCTTTGCACTCATATGGCTGTCCACATTGCTTGTGGAGGTTTTGGAGTACGTCAACTTGCAGATTTAGTTCTTTTAGTTGAAAAAAAAGGAGATCAAATAAATTGGACAAAGTTTATGAATAATGTTAATGAATGTGGAGTAAATAAATTTGTATTAATTATATTCAATATTTGTAATGAGTTATTTGATATGAAAGTGCCTAAGCAAATAAAGATAAAATCATTTAACAAAAAATATATGAATTTATTAATAGATGATATATTTAAAGATGGAGTATATGGACATGGAGATATAGGAGATACTGTCGCAAATAAATTAGCTTTTAATAAAGAAAATAATGAAAAAGATAATAATTTAAAGGAGTTATTTCAGTTTATTTTTCCACCGATATCAAAAATGAGTGATAAGTATAATTATGCAAAAAAACATAGGATGCTATCTCCAATAGCTTGGGTACATCATTTATTCCTAGGAATATTTAATAAAGATTATAATTTAATAGAAAAGGCCAAATTTATATTTCTAACAACTCATATTTCAAGAAAAAAGAATAAACTCATAAAATGGCTTGAATTATAAATTACATTATTATAATGTAAGAAAAATTTTAATAATATATGTAGGTGAAGGGTATGGATAATAACTACTATTATAAAGTATATAATTTAATAGTAAAATCAGAAATTAAAATGGATGAATTATATGCAGTTGATAAGACAGATAAATATGATGTATTAATAAAGAGAGGTAAAGTGCCAAGAGAATTAATTGGCAAAATAAATAATTATATGTGGTATTACTTAGATGAAAGAGATATGGTATTAAAAATAGATAATGTAGGTAATTATTATATAAAAGATGGAAAAGAAATAATAGTAGAACAATATGAAAAAAGTAATGATCACTACGTTAAAACGTATATTTTAGGATCTTCATTTGGACTTTTATTAAGACAAAGAGGCAATATAGCAATTCATGGAGGTGCAGTTAAAGTAAAAGATAAGGGTATAATAATTACGGGAAATACAGGAGCTGGGAAGTCAACTTTAACTAATGCTTTTAGACATAATGGTTATAAATTTTTATGTGATGATGTATCTGTATTAGGAAGTGACATTAAGGGAAAAATCAAAGTTATGCCAGCGTATCCTCAGCAAAAGTTATGTAAAGATTCTATAAAAAATATGGAATATGATATTAAAAAATTTAAAAAGATAGATGAAGAAAGAGACAAATATGCTATTCCTGTACATGAAAGCTTCTTAAATGAAGGAATAGAACTTGGGGCTATATGCGAATTAGAGCTGTCAAATGATATAAATGAAGTTGAAATTAGTGAAGTTACAGGACAAGAAAAAGTAATACTAGTTTTAAAGAATATATATAGAATAGAATTACTAAAAGAAAAATTTATAGATAACGATTATTTTAAAAAATGTCTGGATTTAGCTATGAGTATAAAGATATTTAGGGTAAAGAGACCAGTAAATAAATTTACAGTAAATAAGCAAATAGACTTGATAGAAAAATTTATACTATAAATAAAGTTTATACTAATATTTTTTTTTAAAAAATATTGTAAAAATTTTACAGAAAGGAATTGATGAGTTGAAGAATATATGGTAGAATATACCAGTAGGTAATAAAAGGGGGAAAGAAAAATGGAAATAAAAAAATGGGAGAATCCTGAAATTATATCCTTAAATTCAAAGGAAACGAAAGAATGTGAGGTACCAATAGATGAGCCACATTATTGGCATTGTACAACTCATGGTAAACTTACTGTTGCAGATATAATATATGAAGATGGGATTGTTTTGTGTGCAACTTGTAGGAAAGAAGTAATTCATGTAGGATGTGGACCTCATCCATCATAGAAATTAATACTTAGTAACTTAAAATTAGTATAAATTTATTTATACTAATTTTTTTATATAATAGATTTAATAAAAGAAGAAGTTAATATAGAGAACTTTAAAAATAAATGAGTATAAAAAGAAGGATTTAATTAATAATTAAATCCTTCTTTTTATCTATACTATAGTATTTATAAAGAGTGATATATATATGAAATAAAAAAATATCAAAATTTTAGTAATAATTTTCTCGGTTATTAAAAG
>JBBVGE010000090.1:0-845 GCA_040144665.1 Clostridium perfringens | reverse complement strand
ATTAAGACCAGGAAAGTATTACTTTAAGGAAATACAAGCACCAAAGGGATACAACTTAAGTAATGAAAAAATACCAGTTGAGATAAGTCTTGATAAGATATCAGAACCTCAAAAGGTGATAGCAAAAGATTCAATAATGCTTGGAAAAGTTAAGCTTATAAAAGTAGATAGTAAAACAGGTGGTAAGCTTAAAGGTGCAGTATACGGAATATATAATGAAGATAACAAATTAGTGGATAAAGTTACAACAGGAGATAGTGGAGAAGTAACAGCTACTGATTTAAGACCAGGAAAATATTACTTTAAAGAAATAACAGCACCATTTGGATATGAATTAAGTGAAACTAAATATCCATTTGAAATAACTTTGGGAGAAACATCAAAGATACAAGAAATAACTGTTAGTGATGATGTGATTTTAGGATCAGTTAATCTTATTAAAGAAGATAGTGAAACATCTCAGAAGTTAGATGGAGCAGGATTTGATTTATATAAAGTTAATGATAACGCTAGTAATGGATTCATTAGTTTAATAAAATCATTATTTAAATCAAATGATGAAAAGATTGGAACATACATTACAGATAAAAATGGACAAATATCAGTAAATGATTTAAGACCAGGAAAGTACTATTTTGTAGAAACAAAAGCTCCAGAAGGATATGCTTTAGATGGATCAAAGCATGAGTTTAAAATAGTTTTAGGTAAAGCAAGTGATACTGTACAGTTAGTAGCTAAGAATAACATTAAAAAAGGCGAAGCTGTATTAGTTAAAGAAGATATAGATACAGGTAATAAACTTCAGGGAGCTATATATGGACTTTATGATTCATCAGATAAACTTA
>JBBVGE010000089.1:0-288 GCA_040144665.1 Clostridium perfringens | reverse complement strand
AGATATTAAAAAGACATCTAGCATTAAAAAACCATTTAACAAAAATAATTCAGCTCCAATTCAAAAGAAACCAGCTAGAGAAGCAAACTTTACCCAAAGAGATTATGACTATGATTCCTTAGAAAAACAATTGTTAGGATGGGATATTGAATGATTAAAGGTTATAAAAGTCAATTGATGGATATGTATGAAAAAATCCGTCAAAAAGAAAAATCAAATCTAGCTAATAGACAAAAAGAGTTAAAAGAAAAGCTACCTCAAGTTTTTGAGTATGAAAGAGAAATAAAT
>JBBVGE010000088.1:0-201 GCA_040144665.1 Clostridium perfringens | reverse complement strand
CTATAAAGTGTACTTGTTCTCTTTTTTCATTGAAATTATCTTTTTTCTCTAAAGCTAGTCCACTTTCACCAAGCATTTTAACTACATCCACCGCAATAGCTGGTGCTGAACTTAAACCTGGTGATTTTATTCCTGCTACATCAAAGAATCCTTTTACATCTTTAGCTTCTCCGATTATGAAATCAGGCTTATCAGCTATAG
>JBBVGE010000087.1:0-269 GCA_040144665.1 Clostridium perfringens | reverse complement strand
TAAATGGTATTTTTAATGCATTTGCATTTTAATCATTGACATGAATTAATATATTTATAACAGATTAATCAAATAATTAATACGTACAAAGATTAATTATGGTTGTATAATGGTTGTGTAATTTAAATAAATAAACAAAAATATTAAATAATTTATATTTTTGAATATAGCTTTATATAAGAATTTTTAAGGATTAAAGAAGATTAAATGAAATTTAACTTATTAAAATTAATGACCTCCAAAACCATTGGTTCTGGGTTCAAGTCCTA
>JBBVGE010000086.1:0-258 GCA_040144665.1 Clostridium perfringens | reverse complement strand
CTATGGAAGAGAGTGCAGAAGAAAAAGATGGTAAGATAAAAGTTACTTTAAAGAAAAAATTCCCAGGATATGTTATAGTAAACATGGTTATGACAGATGAATCTTGGTATGTCGTAAGAAATACAAGAGGAGTAACTGGATTTGTAGGTCCAGGGTCAAAACCTGTACCACTTACCGATGAAGAGGTAGAATCTATGGGAGTAATGAAAACTGCTATGGATATCGACTTGGAGGTAGGAGAAACTATAAACATTATTT
>JBBVGE010000085.1:0-699 GCA_040144665.1 Clostridium perfringens | reverse complement strand
TTGTATTTAGAAAACCACTTGCTATGCAAGTGTGTTCATATGAGCTTTAGCGATGTATTACGTAAAAAAGCCTCCTTTTGTTAGAATAGAATTAGGTTCGCAGCCAAATTCAATAATAAAAGGAGGCATCCATAATGGATAGTAATAGTTTATCACATACAAAATGGAATTGTAAATATCACATAGTTTTTGCACCAAAATACAGGAGAAAGGAAATTTACGGTGAGAAAAAAGTTGAAATTGGAAAGATATTAAGACAACTTTGTGAATGGAAAAGTGTTGAAATAATCGAAGCGCACGCTTGCGTTGACCACATACATATGTTGGTTTCGATTCCACCTAAAATGAGTGTTTCAAGTTTTGTAGGTTTTTTAAAAGGTAAAAGTAGTTTGATGATTTTCGAAAGGTTTTCTAATTTGAAATATAAGTATGGAAATAGACATTTTTGGTGTAGAGGATTTTATGTTGATACAGTTGGAAGAAATAAAAAAGCAATTGAAGAATATATAAGAAATCAAGAACGAGAAGATATGATAGCAGATCAAATAAGTATAAAAGAATATATGGACCCTTTCAAGGGTAGCAAGTAACAGAGATATGCGGCTGGCGGACCTTTTTAGCGTCTTAAGACGCAATTGCAGGTAATGTGCCCTTATAGGGCTTAGGAAATACCACCAGCTAAGCTGGTGGATTTTTATT
>JBBVGE010000084.1:0-24729 GCA_040144665.1 Clostridium perfringens | reverse complement strand
TAAAAGCAAATCTATATATAGATTTGCTTTTAATTTTTATTCCTCTAGTATCCTATCCCATTCTTTTCCATCATATTGCCCGCTGAGAATCTTCTTGCATTCTTTCTCTATCTTCTTAATATCTTCATTTGATATTATATTAGTATAAAACATATTTATTTCATTCGCTACTCCTATATTATCAGCCATCTTTATTTGAACACCTTTTAAACCACTATCAGCTTCTACATTTCCTGTAACACAATTCTTTTTACTTAACACTTCAAAAGGATTTGATTCAACAAGAAATCTTAAGAAATCATCTACAGAATCTATCTTTGATGTGCCAATAACCGAGCATATTGTAACATCCATTCCGACAGCAGTATTTATAATCTTATTTTGTATAGGCATCTTATCTACTAAACCTATTCCTTTTTTATCTGTTATATCTTCTGATGACAATGTTGTTGTTAAAAGAACTGGACTTTTCCCTTCATTAAAATCTTTAATAGCAGCTTCTCCCTCTTCAATGAACATATCCTCTCTTAATATATTTTTATTATATAGATCGTGCATTACATCAAAAATCTTCTGACCATTTTCTATATGTTTAATCTTTTCTTGGAGCTTATTCACTTTATCTGTTTTATACAAATCATAAGCTATTGTATCATTAACAATTAAACAACTCAAAAGAATTTCTTTACTATATTCACTTTTTATATAAGTAGGTATTTTTATATTTTTTTCTCTTAACTTAGTTAATATCTCTATATAACTATTTTCCTCTATTTCTATCCCCTTATTTTTCAATGCTTCTTTATCATATATAAGGTTTAATGAATATGGAGAAAGTCCAAGTCCATAATATTTTCCTTCATAAATTCCATACAAATTACTTACATCAATAAATTTTTCTTTTATTTTCTTTTCTTTAAATAAATAGCTTAAATCTCTTAAATAATTTTTATTTCTATAATCAATAAACTCATATCCATTTAATAATACTAAAAAAGAGTCCTTTTTCCCATTTATATTCTTCTCTATTTCCTTCATATTGTTTACTGGAATAATATTAACTTTACCACCTTGTTCCTCTTCATATTTCTTTATTAAATCAGTTAGATAATTTATTGATTTCACACTTTGCGTATTATAATATAAATTTACTTCCTCTACCTCCCCACTCCTTTTCTTACCACAACTTATTATTAAAGAACATAAACATACTAAAACTACTATTAGATTTAATTTTCTTTTCAAATTTCACACCTCCTTTATTATAGTTTGCCTAGTTATTCATTAAATTATATATGTTTCATATACTTTATTGAGGAGGTTTAACAAAATGAAAAATAAAGTTACTAGGAACTCTATTATATTAATTTTTATTTCGTTAATTATTATAATTTTCTCTATAATATATATAGTATACGTTCTGGACAAACCAATAACACAAGTAAATTCTCCTACTATCATAAATAGTGATTCAAACATAGATTTAACTGGAGATGGTATATCTGAAAATATAAAAATAATAAACTCTAACGATTATAGTGATCTTCAAATAACAACTCTTAAAGAGACTATTTTGTTAAGTTCATTGACCTCAGATAATTATTTATCAGATTATAGTAATTCTTATAACATGAACGTTCTTATATTAAACATATCAAGAGATAATAAACCAGAAATATTAATTCAGGGATATAAAAAAGATTTATCCATAACATATTTATTCACATATGAATCAAATAAATTTATATTAAAACATTATTCAAATGATTCAATCGTAGGTTTAATAGATTCAAATATGAACAGAACATCGCAGATACAATTTTTTGATAGAACTACTATAAAATCATCTTTTAAAAATTTTATGCTTATAAATAATGATTTTATAGATATAACTAAAAATTCACATATAATATATGACTACGATAAAATTTTAAAATTTATTGATTTAGTTATGATGGATTATGAAGTTACAGATTATCCTGACATATTTCATAAACATATTGATAAGTCCATTCTTTCGAAGGTATGGCAACTCGATAAAGATAATTTTGAGTATTCTTTTAAAAATGCATTCTTTTATGACAATGAAATTGATAAAGATGGTGTAATACAAAATATTAGATGGAATATAACATTCGAAAGAATTAATAGAATATCATTTAAGAAAAATGAAATAATATTTGAATTAGATCTATCTAGAGAAGATAGTAAAAACTTTAAGATATCTAATATTGAAATAAAAGGCCGCTAATTGCGGCCTAAAAGGGGGATGGGGGGGGGTGCTATATTAAATTTATAACTTAATATAGCCTGTAGGAGAATACTTTCTCCGGTACAATTATATTATTAACCCTATCCCATATTTTTATACATCTTTTTAATCTAAATCTCCTTTTTTATATAATCCTATTATTTTATCAACAAATTCCACTCTTTCACTAGATACAGAATTTCTTAGTGCAAGAAGCATATCCATATTGGGATCACCAGTATTATATCTATTTTTATTTCTCTTTCTATTATTGTTACTATTATTACCGTTATTATTAGCATTATTATTGCAATTACAGTTATTCATTCTAGTAAGCTGATTTAATATAGCCATAGGATTCATATTTCCTAATGGCCCCATTCCATTATTCATGCTATTTCCATTATTCATGCTATTTCCATTGTTCATTCCATTTCCATTGTTCATTCCATTTCCATTATTCATATTCATTCCAATACTATTTAATAAATCCATAGGATTCATGGTATTTCCATTATTAATATTTCCATTATTATCATTACTATTATTAGTATTATTATTAGTAGTAGTATTATTATTCATTATCTCATTTAAAGGTGGAAATGAGCTTAGATCTATTCCCTCCTTTTCCATAGATGACATTATGTTCTTTAATTTATCCTGATCTATATTTCCTAGCATATTCATAAGTTGATTTGGATCTATTCCAAATGGATTATTCGCTAAATTATTAAATGGAGATTGCTGATTCTCATATGAATCATTTTTACTTTTATGTCTCTTTTTTGCCATTTCAACCCCTCCCAAAGGACTGTTCTAGTTATATTGTATGTAATAGTATGTATATTGGTTATTATTTTTGTGCATTTTTTTGGAGGGCTAAAAGCCCTCCAACAATTACCAATTATATATAATTGATTAACTTGTTTATATTACTATCTTCCATGTCCGCCGCATCCACAGCAACATAATAAGATTATTATAATAAACCACCAGCTTCCATTACCGAATCCGCCGCATCCATTATTACATCCATTATTTCCGCATCCATTATTTCCGCATCCATTATTTCCGAATCCACCACAGAAGATTAATAGAATTATTATCCACCAGCACCAGTCTCCTCCGCCGAATCCACCAAATCCGCCGAATCCGCCATATCCACCATCATATGCGGGATAATTATTATATCCACCTAGTGCATCCATACATTCTGGTACATAGACTGTTTGTTTACATTTCTTAAATTTAGGTTTTTCACAACAACAACAACAACAGCAATCATTATATCCCATATTCTCATATCCTCCATATCCGCCGCTATCTCTGCCTCTTCCGCAGCAGCAGCATAATATTATAATTAATAAAAACCAAGAATTGTTTCCGCCGAAGCCACCGAATCCGCAGTTTCCACCACATCCACAGCCACAATTGTTATTGTCAAATCCAAAATCGCAATTATCATTGAAGTTGCAATCATCGAAATCGCAATTATCATTAAAATCGCAATCATCATCGAAATCACATCTATCATCGAAATCGCAATCATTGTTTTCGAAATTACAATCGTCGTCGCACTCGGAACAATCATTGAATCCATTTAGGATATCATTAATTTCCATATGCTTCTTCCTGACCTCCTTAAATTTGATTTTATTTAGTTTTTATACTATATACTATTCTTCCCTAAATAATTTGACACTAAATTTTGAAATTAGTCTAAAGTTCTACAAAAGAAAAAAGGTTCTAGTAAAAGTTTATATAACTTTTACTAGAACCTTATATTAATATGATTTTATTCAGTATCTTGTGCTAAATCTCCAAAAAGATTGTCAATTAATTGTTCACTGCCTTTTTTATTTAGTGATGAGAAGAAATAAAGCCTATCTTCTTTTGTTAACTTTAATGTTTCTCTTATTATCTTTTCACTTTTTCTTAAGCTATTATTTGATAACTTATCACTCTTTGTTGCAACAACTGTTACATCATATCCGTAGTGCTTTATCCATTCATGCATCATTACATCATCTGCAGTTGGTTTATGTCTTGAGTCAACTAAAAGAACAACTCTCTTTAATTCTTCTCTTCCATTTAAGTATCTTTCAATAGTTTGCCCCCAACTTGCTTTTTCAGTTTTTGATACTTTAGCATATCCATACCCTGGTAAATCAACAAGATAAAAATCATTGTTGATTAAAAAGAAGTTTATAAGTCTTGTTTTCCCTGGCGTTTGACTCACTTTTGCTAATTTTTTTCTATTTGTAAGAGCATTTATTATTGAACTCTTACCAACATTTGATCTTCCAACAAATGCGATTTCTACTCTATCATCAGTTGGATACTGTTCTTTTTTAACTGCTGATATAATAAATTCTGATTGCTTTATCCTCATAGGTATCATCTCCAATTATTGCATTATTGCATTATTTAATACCGTATCAATTTGCTCTGCAGCTATTATCTTTAAGCCCTTTTTAATTGAAGCTGGTATCTTATCTACATCTTTTTCATTATCCTTTGGAATAATTATAGTATCAATTCCAGCTCTAACAGCTGCAAGTGATTTTTCTTTAAGTCCTCCAATAGGTAATACTCTTCCTGTTAGAGTTACTTCTCCAGTCATAGCAACATTATGCTTAACCTTTTTATTTGATAGAGCTGACACTAATGCTGTAACCATAGTTACTCCTGCTGAAGGACCATCTTTTGGAACAGCGCCTTCTGGAACATGTATATGAATATCTTTATTTTTATAAAAATCTAAATCAATTCCATACTTAGAAGCATTTGCTCTTACATAAGTGAATGCTGCCTTTGCAGATTCTTGCATTACATCACCAAGCTGGCCTGTTAATTGAAGCTTCCCGCTACCTTCCATAACCATAGCTTCCACAGGTAAAGTATCTCCACCGTAAGCAGTCCATGCCATTCCAGTAACTACTCCTATTTTATCTTCTTTATCTACTCTATCGTAGCTAAACGCCTTTTTACCTAATAGACTTTCCACTTTTTTAGAATTTATACTAATGCTATCTTTATTCTTTTTAAGCATTTCAGTTATAGCTTTTCTAATTAGTGATGCTATAACTCTAGTTAAGCTTCTTACTCCTGATTCAAGAGTATATCCTTCAATAATCTCTTTAATTGAAGAATCACTTATTTTTATCTTATCTTCTTCAATATTATGTTCTTTTAAAGTCTTAGGTATTAAATATCTTTTAGCTATTTGGAATTTTTCCTCATAAGTATACCCTGAAACCTCTATAACTTCCATTCTATCAAGTAATGGTCTAGGTATTGTATCTAAACTATTTGCTGTAGCTATAAAGAATACATTAGATAAATCCATTGGGAGTTCTAAATAATTATCTCTAAAATTAAAGTTTTGCTCACCATCTAATACTTCAAGCAATGCATCTGAAGGATCGCCTTTGTAATTTGAACTAATTTTATCAATTTCATCAAATAGTATAAGAGGATTATTTGTCTTAGTTTCCTTTAGCGCATAGGCTATTCTACCCGGTATTGCTCCAACATAAGTTTTTCTATGTCCTCTTATTTCTGATTCATCCTTCATCCCCCCTAAAGCTATTCTAGAATACTTTCTGTTCATTGCTTCAGCTATTGACTTTGCAATGGATGTCTTACCAACCCCTGGAGGTCCAACTAAACAAAGTATTGGTCCCTTCATGCTTTTACTCATTTGCTTTACTGCTAAATATTCTATAATTCTTTCTTTAACATCATCTAACCCATAATGTTCTTTTTGAAGAACTTCTTCTGCACTTTTTATATTAATAGTATCTTCACTACTATTATTCCATGGCATGTCCAATATCCAGTCTAAATATGTCTTTATAACAGCTTCTTCAGAACTTGATGCCCCAGCTCCTCTTAATCTATTAAGCTCATATTCAGCTTTTTCCTTGACCTCTTCTGGAAGATCTGATTCTTTAATTCTCTCTTCATATTTAGTTATTTCACGCTTTGATTCGTCATCTTCTCCAAGCTCTTCTTGTATAACCTTTAGTTGTTCTCTTAAGAAATATTCCTTTTGACTTTTATCAGTCTTCTCTTTAACTTTATCAGCTATTTTCTTTTGAATCTTTATAATTTGAATTTCTTCTTCAATCATTTCCAGAAGTCTTTCAAGCCTCTTCTTTAAATCTACAGTTTCTAATAACTCTTGTCTATAATCTTCTCTTGTAACAGCTACAGAGCTTACCATATCTATAAATTCATGTACTTTATCATCAAGTTCTACAGCCTTAATGATGTCCTTTGAATTTTCTCCTGTAAGTTTCATAAACTTTATAAATGCTTCTTTTAAAGATTTTATGTAAGCTTCTATTTCTATATTATCTATTTCTTCTTCTTTAATTCTCTCTAATTCAACTTCTAAATAAACTTTCTTTGCCTGATATTTTTTTATTTTAGCTCTCTCTTTACCTTCAACTAAAACTCTTATTACATTATCAGGTAATTTAATTATCTGTTTTATATCACATATTGTTCCAAATTTGCTTATATCGCTTTTCTTTGGATCATCTATCTCTACACTTTTCTGTGGTGCTAGAAAAATCTTTTCTCCATTTTGCATTGCAGCCTCCACAGCTGCCTTTGATTTTTCTCTTCCAACATCAAAATGAGTAACCATATTTGGAAAAATAGTTATTCCTCTTAGAGGAATTAAAGGAAGAATATTTTCATTTGTCATACCTGTCTTCCTCCAATCTTCATCATTATTTTTATTAGACCTAATAAGTATACCATAACCATAACTTTTTTCAATAATTGTAATCCTATAAATAAAAAAACACTCTTTATTAGAGAGTGTTTTTTCTTTATGCTGTTTCCATACCTTCTTTATTACTTGATGATTTATCAACAAGCATTGGTCTTACTTCACCTTCTGGTAATCTATGTACCTCAGGCTTTTCACCTTTTTTGATGGTATCTTCTGTTATAACTACTTTTGTAATTCTTTCATCTGAAGGAATTTCAAACATTATATCCATCATCATTTCTTCTATTATAGCTCTTAACCCTCTAGCACCAGTATTTCTGCTAATAGCCTCTTCAGCTATAGTATCTAATGCCTTATCTGTAAATTCAAGATTTACGTTATCAAGTTCAAATAACTTTTTATATTGTTTAACTAGAGCATTTTTAGGTTCACATAATATTTTTACTAAAGCTTTCTTATCAAGAGATTCTAAAGTTACTAATATAGGAAGTCTTCCTACAAATTCAGGTATTAAACCAAACTTTAAAAGATCTCCCGGCATTATTTCTTTAAATACTACACCTAAATCTTTTTCTTGTTTTGATTGAATTTCTGCTCCAAAACCAATTGAACTCTTTCTTGTTCTCTTTTCAATTATTTTGTCTATTCCATCAAAAGCTCCACCACAAATAAATAATATATTTGAAGTATTTATTTGTAATAATTCTTGGTGAGGATGTTTTCTTCCACCCTGTGGTGGTACTGAAGCAGTTGTTCCTTCTAATATTTTAAGAAGTGCTTGTTGAACTCCTTCTCCTGAAACATCTCTTGTAATTGATGGATTTTCTGATTTTCTTGCAATCTTATCTATCTCATCTATATAAATAATACCTTTTTCCGCTTTTTCTATATCAAAATCAGCATTTTGTATTAATTTTAATAAGATATTTTCTACATCTTCTCCAACATATCCAGCTTCTGTTAATGTTGTTGCATCTGCAATTGCAAATGGAACATTAAGAACTTTAGCTAATGTTTGGGCAAGTAATGTTTTACCTGAGCCTGTTGGTCCAAGTAATAAAATATTACTCTTTTGTAATTCTATATCATCATTTGAGACTTTCTTAGTATTTATTCTCTTATAATGATTGTATACTGCAACAGCTAAGGATTTTTTAGCTCCTTCTTGACCTATTACATATGAATCAAGATATTCTTTAATTTCTTGTGGTTTAGGTAAATCTTGAGAAACTACATCACTAGTTTCCTCAAATTCATCTTCTATAATTTCTGAACATAATTCAATACATTCATCACATATATAGACACCAGGACCAGCTATTAATCTTTTAACTTGGTCTTGATTCTTGCCACAGAAAGAACATTTTAACTGTTTCTTTTCTTCGTATTTAGCCATATTTTCACCTCGCTAAGGACAACTCCTAATTATTATGCATTTTCGATTTCATTCTTAGTAATAACTTTGTCAACTAATCCATACTCCATAGCTTCGTCTGCTTCTAAGAAATAATCTCTTTCCACATCAACTTTTATTTTTTCTAAAGGTTGGTTTGTGTTTTCACTTAGTATTTGATTTAACTTATCTTTTATTCTTAAAATTCTCTTTGCATGTATATCAAAATCAGTTGCTTGACCTTGGAATCCACCTAAAGGTTGGTGTATCATAATTTCAGCATTTGGAAGTGCATATCTCTTTCCTTTTGTTCCTGATGAAAGTAAGAAAGATCCCATTGATGCAGCTAATCCAATACATATAGTACAAACATCTGGTTTTATATATTGCATTGTATCATATATAGCCATACCAGCTGTGATTGATCCTCCTGGACTATTTATATATATATATATATCCTTATCTGGATCTTCACTTTCTAAGAATAAAAGCTGAGCAACTACTAAATTTGAAGTCGCATCATTTATTTCACCATTAATCATTATTATTCTATCTTTTAATAATCTAGAGAAGATATCATAACTTCTTTCTCCTCTATTTGTTTGTTCAACAACCATTGGAACTAAGCTCATTACTGTTCCCTCCTTTTTTAATGTAACTTTAAATAAAATTATACCTCAAGATTTATCTTTTGTTAATCTTTTTATTTGAAATAATTGCCAGAAAATACTTTTCTGGCAATTATCTAATCGTTACATCTATTAACTTTTAATATATCAATTATTTACAGTTGTCTTCTAATAACTTAATTGTCTTTCCAACAACGATATCTTTTTCGATCATATGCTTTTGAGTTTGAACTAACATTTCAGCCATCTTTTCAAATTCATCTCCAGCATACATCTTAGCTATTTCAGTAGCTTTTTCTTTAACTTCTTCTTCAGTAGCTTCGATTTTTTCTACCTTTGCGATAGCTTCTAATACTAAATCAGCCTTAACTTTCTTATCAGCATTTTCTTTCATGTATGATCTCATTTTTTCTTCTGTGCTTCCAGTGAATTGCATGTATTGTTCTAATGATAATCCCTGTTGTCTTAATCTTGCTTCAAGATCCTTAACCATGTTATCAATTTCTTTTTCAACCATTACTTCTGGAATATCCATCTTTGAATTTTCAATAACTGCTGTTATTAATTCATCTTCAAATTCTCTTTCAAATGAAGCTTTCTTAGTTTCTTCTATTTTTCCAGTTATATCAGCTTTTAATTCAGCTAATGTATCAAATTCTGATACTTCTTTAGCAAACTCATCATCTAAAGCAGGTAATTCTTTAACTTTTATTTCTTTAACTTTAACTTCAAAAGTAGCTTCTTTTCCATTTAAGTCTTCTTTTCCGTAGTTTTCTGGGAATTTAACCTTAACTTCTTTTTCTTCATCAGTAGTCATTCCTACTAATTGATCTTCAAAGTTATCTATAAATGATCCTGAACCGATTTCTAATGAATAATCATGTCCTTCTCCGCCTTCAAAAGCAACTCCATCGATGAATCCTTTGAAATCTATAACAGCTATATCACCTTTTTCAATTGATCCTTCGTTCTTAGTTTCTACTCTTGCATTTTGAGCTTGCATGTTCTTTAATTGACCTTCAACTTCAGCATCTTCAACTTTAACTTCTTTTCTCTTAACTGATAGTCCCTTGTATTCTCCAAGTTCGATTTCTGGATATACAGTAACTTCTGCTGTATAAACTAAATCTTTTCCTTCTCCAACTTCTAATACATCTATACTTGGAAAATCAACTGGCTTTAAGTTGTTTTCTTCAACTAATGTTGGATATGTTTCACTTACTACTGTATTTATAGCATCTTCAAATAATACTTCTATACCGTAGTGCTTCTTAACCATTGCCATTGGTACTTTACCTTTTCTGAATCCTGGTATATTAAAATTCTTCTTATTCTTGTTGTAAGCTTTATTTAAAGCAGCAGTAAACTTTTCTGCTTCTACTCTCACTTCAAATTTAACAACATTAGCTTCTATTTTTTCCATTTTAGCTTCCATTTTTGTTATTCCTCCTAAAATAGTCCTTTATTCTCGTTTATTAACTACGTTATTATAACATAGATTTCTACACATTTTCAAATGCTTTGTGTTATATAGCACTTTTGGTATAACTTACTTTACAATACTTCCCTTATCATTAAGTATATATTCACTTTTATCTACCTTAATTTCTATTCCTTTTTTAGGAACAATCTTACCTATAGTAATACCCTTACCAGATATATTTCTTACTAAAGTATTATTTTTATTCTTTATATTGTATATCCATAAATACTCTTTAGTAGCTGCTGTTCCAAAGTATGGTAAATTACTTCCATAAACTATTTTATTATCATCTAAGAACTTAGCTTGATCATGCCATACATAGTCTTTGTCCTTTTTTATTATAGTATCTTTAGGGAATTTAGTTCCCTTTGTAGATACATATTCTTTTCTTGTTATATCTGCAACTTTTCCATTTATATCTACTAATTTCATATTTTGATCTTTATCTAATATTAGTAACAATTGTTTGTTAGGTGATATATCATAGCTAGCCCCTTCTAGTTTTTCCATGCCAATGAATTCTTTCTTGTCATCAACAGTTTTATATTCACATTTAGCTACAATGCCTCCGCCAAGCTTTGCTTCTATATAAGTCTTCTTTGGAATCTCAGGTTTAACTTCTGGCTCCTTAACTTCTGGTACTTTAGTTTCTTCTTTTGGTTTTTGTATGTCTGGATTATCACTATCAACCCATGCTTGTAATTTATTTCTTACATTTGAAAAATCCATATTCTCTATCTTGAATTTATATATAAGCAATCCAGCAATAATTGCTACCAAGCTAACTGCTATTATAATTTTGAGCCTTCTTCGCTTCATCTTCTTTTCATAATCTTTACTAAAAATACTTGGTTTAGCCAAAATATTTACCTCCTAAATTTACTAATAATAAATATAGTATACAGTATTTATACAATTTAAATAACAACTTTTTCTTATATTTTAATTACTTTTTTACTTTAGCCTTACTTTTACATCGACAATTACATACTTTTATTCCCAAAGCCCTCTTTTCATCATCTGTAAGTTTAGCTACATTATCTGAATATTCTTCATATTCTGGGGTATCTTTTAAAAAAGTTTTCTTTTCTAGTCTTAACATAACTCTTCTCCTTTTTAAATTATTAACATCATATATATCATTTTATTCTAACAAAAATTTGTAATTTTCTAAATTATATTTTAGCACAAATTCGTCAATATAATACTCTTTATATAATTTTTTTCTATTTCTCCTTTTTTCAGCATATTTAAACATTATTTTAACTATTTATTAATAAAAAGTAAATTAATCCTTTACCTATTGGAATTTATTTTAAGTTTTAGTATAATTACATTAACAGATAAATAAAAATTAATTAAAGCCCATACCACTCTATTAGCAAACGCTATAGAGTTTAAATAAACCCCACAAAATGTTCATTTATTCCCTTTCTTAAATGAACATAACCCTTTAACCTGTACTATTTTAGTGCAGGTTTTTTATTATATAAAAATTATAACCGCTAAAAAACTTAGCGGCTATATTACTATAAATATTTCATAGGATCTGTATGTTTACCATTAATTCTTATTTCAAAATGTAAATGAGCTCCTGTACTCATACCAGTACTCCCAACTTTTGCTATAACTTGTCCACCTGAAACTCTTTCTCCATTTGAGACTAGAAGTTCACTTGAATGCGCATATAAAGTTTGCTGTCTATTTCCATGATCTATTATTACAGTTTTTCCATATCCACTCATCCATCCTGCCATAACTACAGTACCACTTTTGGATGCCTTAATAGGAGCTCCATGTGGTGCTCCATAATCAATACCAGTATGGAATCCATTAGAACCTGTTACAGGATGTACTCTAGGCCCATAAGGACTAGTTATAGGTCCTACCGTTGGAGTCATAAATCCGCTCTGTGATGAATTGCTATCATTACTCGAATTAGAATTATTATTACTGTTATTACTATTATTTTTATTAGATGAACTTTCATTATTTATGTTATTAAATATTTTATCAATTTCCTTTTGAAGTTTATCATTATAACTTAATAAATCTCCGATTTCGTCTTGTAATTTTTTTTCTTCTGATGTTAACTTACTTATTCTGCTCTCTTTTTCCACCTCTAAGTTTCTTAGCTTATTAACTTCATTCTCATGCTTGTCCTTTTCTTCCTGAGACTCTTGCTTTAATTTTTCTTGTTTCTCTTTTGTGCTTTGTATTTCAAGCTTATTATTATTAAGAGTTTCTTTCTTTTCTTCCAATTTTTTATGCAGAGCTTCTATTTCTTTTAGAAGATCATTATCTGTCTTT
Organism: Clostridium perfringens; assembly: GCA_040144665.1. GTDB lineage: Bacteria > Bacillota > Clostridia > Clostridiales > Clostridiaceae > Clostridium > Clostridium perfringens_A. The sequence continues at coordinate 11,916 of JBBVGE010000084.1, read as the reverse complement.
ATTATCTTATTTACATTAAAGATATTTGAAAACAAATCTGCAATACTCTTACTTGAAAAAATCATATATATATATTGAGATTGAAAATCTGCTTTATAATAACTTCTAAGTCTATTTTGTAATAATTCGTCTGTATTTTTAGCCTCTTCTTCATTTTGAATTATTTCTTTCTCATTTACAGATATTTCAGTATTAATCTTATCTATTTCTTTATCTAATCTCTGTACTTCATTTTCGTATTTTTTAAGTTTATTTTCTGATTCTGTAAGCTGAAGGCTCTTCTCTTCAATTTCTTTCATAAGCAAATCCAACTCAGTTTCCTGATCTTTTTTTCTCTTTTGTATATTACTTTTTTCTTTTTCTAGATCATTAATCTTCTCTTTATTGATCTCAATTTTTTCTTTATTAGAATTATTAGCCCCGTATACTTTAATATTGTTAATTGGAACTAATACAGTTGTCATAGTTATAATTATCGTGAGTGCTATAAACCTCTTTTTCATAATTCAATCCCCTTTTTATTTATAATGAAAAATTCTCTACATCATCGATAGTCCATTTATTATTCTTGTACACTATCTTAGTTAAAAATTTCTTGCTATTTTCCTCTCTTCCAAGTCCAAATAGTACTTTACTAGTATCATACTTTATCTCACAGACTATAGTCCCTCTATACTCTCCGTTTTTATATTGGAAATTACTCTTTTCTTTATCTATGTCTAAAGATTTCATTTCATATTTATTTTTTAATATGAAATATTGTTTCTCCAAAACGGCATATATTTTATCTTTAGCTTCATTAGTAGCTCCATCTATTACATTCTTATCTTCACTATTTAAAGATTCAAAAACACTTTTATAGAATGTATCTAAAGCTATGTTTACTTCACTCCAAAGCTCATCATTTGCTATATTTAGTTTTAAAGATATATTTGGAGTTTGCAAAACTTCACTTTCTTCTCCTTTTACAAGTCCCCATGGAAATTCCTTTTGAATTGAAAGCTTTATACTTCCATCAGTTGGCATTGGTCCTATCTCTTTAAAATCTTCAGACTTTATTCCACTATCCTTACCATTTATGAATACATTAGCATCCCCAAATTTACTATCTACAGTTACCATAATTGCATTTAATTTAAGTTCTACTGTTTCATCTTTCATTAATGATATTTCTTCTTCTTTTTTTATTTCCCCATACTTGTTATTTATTGATCCACTAATCGTGTATTTCCCGGGAACAAGCTTATTTAATGTATCTCCTGAATTTACTTTCTCTTTTTTATCTAGATATATAGTTGCTTCTTTAAAATTACTAACAATTTTAAGATTAAAAGTCTTTAAATTAACATAATAATTATCACCAAATATACCTTTTTTATTTACTAATTCAAAAATAGATTTTTCGTTGCCATTCCTTGTTTCATCAATTACACTTCTAACCTGTGAATCTTGTCCTTTATAATAATTTATCAGTGGAGCTAAATCTTTTTTATCTATCTTTTTATCATTAATTCTTATAACATCTTTAAGTTTAGATGCACTTCCATCTTCAAGACCTATCTCCAGCTTATTAAAAAGCTGTTCTTTTGTAGTTCTCATATTTCCTACAAAATATCCTGAAAACAAAAATACTACAATACCAATTAAAATAATTATCTTAAGATTATTTTTAAGAAATTCCTTATAAGTATCTTTATTGATTCTTCTTATTTCATCACTTTTTTTAATTAAAATTTCTTTTGTTTTCTTAATTAATCTATCTAAATTTTCTTTAATCGCCATTTTTCACCTCAACCTTTAAATATATAATAATAAATTATTTGCCATAAAAGCAACATTTTATTAATACTTTTCCTTATTTTTTTAATTATTTATTGTTAATTTTAATATTTTAGTAATAATTTAAGGCGTTACACACACACATCTCTGTCTGTATAACGCCTTATTACTACTCTAAAATATCTATAATCCACTTTCCGCAATCAACACATTTATATACTCTTATAACAAATAAATCTAATGTCTCTTTACTTAATACATTTTCAAATTTTTCTTTTTCTTCTTTTGTTATAAACTCATCTTCTCCATTTATATATCCATGAATTTCAACATAATAATTATCCTTGCTTACTTTGCAGCATTCATTAATTTCAACACAACTAATTCTTTCGTAATCTAACTCATCTGCTAAATCTTGTATTATAGGAATTATATCTTCATACTCTTCAATTTCATCTAAGAAATCCTCTTCATAAAAAGACATATCTTTTATTTTAAATAATTCTTTCATAGTCATTCCTCCATATATAGGTTATTATCCTCATAATTTATAATACTATGCTATAATATAAAAAAGCAATTTATTATTTTTATGGAGGTTATTTATGGTTTTTGATTCTCATATGCATACAGAATTTTCTTCAGATAGTAAAATGAAAATAGAAGATGTAATGGAAAAGGGTAAACAATTAAATATAGGAACTATAATAACAGAACATATGGATTATAATTATCCTGAAAAAGATTTATTTAAAGTTGATTGTAATGAGTTTTTTAATACGTATTCTAAGTATAGAAATAATAATTTATTACTTGGTATAGAAATCGGACTTTCACATACTATAGTTGATAAAAATAATACTATATCTAATTCATATCCATTTGATTTCATTTTAGGGTCTATACATTCAATAAATGATGTTGATATCTTCTTAGATCCAAGAAAAAATACTTTATCAAAACAAGAATATTTATCTAAGTATTTTAAAGAGATGATAAAAGACATATCTGAATTTGATAATTTTGATTCATTATCTCACATTGATTATCCTTGCAGATACTTAAAACATGATGATAATGAAATATATTTATCTGAGTTTTCAGATTATCTTGATAAAATATTTAATATACTAATAAAAAAGGACAAGGCTATAGAAGTAAATACTAGACGTCTTGGTGATGAAAAAGCAGTTAAATCACTTATACCTATCTACAAAAGATATAAAGAACTAGGTGGAAAATACGTTACTATTGGTTCTGATGCTCATAATAAAAAAGGCATAGGATTACACCTTGATGCTGCAAAATATATAATAAAAGAAGCAGGTCTTACTCCAGTCTATTTTAAAGAAAGAAAAATGTATATTATTAATATATAAAATAAAGTTAACATAAGTTTATTCTTTATTAGCTCATAAATAAAGGGACTTTTCTACTATGTGAAAAATCCCTTTATAAAAAACTTATAAAACTATACTATCTTAACTTTTTAGTTTTTATGTATTCTTTTAAACTCTTTCTTTATTAGTAAAAAGTCTTCTAAATCATTCAAAAATTGAAATAACATTGCTCTATTTTCAAATTCTTCTCTAGTTTTTGGAAGAGACATTGCCTTATAACTTGCTCTCAATTTAGTTAGTTCATAAAGAAGCTCTACACAATCATTATCTGCATATATATTAGTTGCTATATTCTCAGTAAATTTAGACATTATTAATGTTTGCTCATAGGTTATTGAAAATCTAGAAAAATGTGATGTCATCCTTTTTATTGTATCTAACTGCTTTACTCTCATTTCTATATAATCTATATAATAAAGTTCATCCTTAAATAAATAGTTATTATTTATTTTATAAGCTAAGCTCCTAGTTTCCTCTATAACATCCTCAACTTCCTTAAGTCTTTTTCTTTCATTTATTGGAACAGCTTTTGTAATTAAACTCTTTGCCATATCAAAAATTATATTTCTATACTGCTCCTCAATAAATTCTTTGTTTATATTAAATTTATCATCAAGAGATGGCATATATAAATTAAATAACGAAGCTACTCCTATCCCTATAAAAGTTACTACTTCTTCATTAACTATCCAACTTAAATTTATATCACTGCTTACTAAAAGATGAGTTGATAAAACTGCCCCAACTACCATTCCCTCTTCTATTTTAAACCTCTTAGTTATGGGAATAAATATAAGTAAGAAAAGTCCAAATACTAAAGAGTTGTTTCCAAGTAGCACATATAATAAATATGATAATACTACAGCTATAGTTGCTGATATTACTCTTCTCCCACCAACTAATAGCGCCTCTTTTTTTGTATCCTGAATGCTAAGTATAGCAATTATTCCAGCAGTTACTCCAAACTTTAATCCAAGTCCTTCAGCTATAAATATTGCAATAGTTGCAGACACTGCCATTTTAAATGTATTTCTTTTTAAAAATTCCATGTTTATCACCTTAATTTACTTTCCTTAAGTATATAATAATAAATTTTACTGACTTTTTCTATTTAAATATTATTTAACAATCTTTCTTTGATTTTAACATAATTCTTTAATCTATAAATAGCTTACTTATTGTTAGTTTGATTCAATTATTACTATATCAATCACTAATACTAAATTTATCTATAAGCTATTTATAGTATATTCCATATATTAACTGATAAAACACTCAATAAATTTTAAAAATTTAGGAGAATTCGTTTATGAGAGAAAAATATGTAATTGCTTATTTAATGGATATAAGCCTTAAAGATATTACAAAGAAAGATACACTAAAACTTACTCATATAAATATTGCATTTGCCGAAATAGATGACTGTGAAGTATATACTAAACTAAAAAATTTAGATCAATTAATTAAAATAAGAACATTTAATCCTAATCTAATTATTTTAATATCAATTGGTTGATGTGGTGCTGGAGGTTTCTCTGAAGCAGCTTCAAGTCATATAAACAGAAGATTATTTGTTAAAGGTGCAATTGAATTTATGCACACTCATAAATTAGATGGAATTGATCTTGATTGGTAATATCCAGCTCACTTAGTAGCTGGAATAGCTTCATCTCCTAATGACAAAGAAAACTTTACATTCTTATTAGAAGAGTTTAGAAAACAATTAGATATTGAAGAAAAAAATATAACAAACACTTTCTTTTAACTATAGCAGCTGGTGCTGATAAATATTATACAGATGCAACTGAAATGAATAAAGTACATCATTATTTGGATTACGTTCAACTTATGACTTATGATTTAAGAGGTGCATTTCAAGTTTTAACTGGTCACCATACTAATTTATATAATTCAACTGGAGATATCTTTAGAGTATCAACTGATTCATCCGTTAATTTATTCATATCAGCTGGTGTACCTAAAGAAAAAATAGTTATAGGTTCAGCCTTCTATTCAAGAATTTGGAGAGGTGTTCGAAACTTCAATAATGGATTATTCCAAATGGCAAAAACACCTAGTCTCTTTGGTGAAAATTACGATTTATTAAAATATTACTTTATAAATAAAAATGGTTTCAAAAGATATTGGGATGATGAAGTAAAAGCACCATATCTATTTAATGGCTGTAATTTTATATCATATGATGACGAAGAGTCTTTAGAACATAAATGTAATTACTTAAGGGATAATGACCTCTTAGGAATGATGTTTTGACATTATTCTGCTGATAGTACAGGAACACTTCTTAACAAGATTTATGAAGAACTTATATAAAAATAAAACTTATCTATATTCATAGATAAGTTTTATTTTCTTTAACCTTATTCTAATGAACCTTTCACCTTTTTTAAAGCATAATCAAGAAGAGAATTAAGATTATTATTATTCTTTCCTCCACCTTGAGCTAATACCTTGCTTCCGCCTCCTCTTCCATCAATTAAACTAATTGAATCCTTAAGAAGACTATTCATATCCACATTTTTTATATCTTTTGATGCTGCAAAGACTATATTTACTCTATCATTATTCTTTACTGCCATTAAGGCTATTACCTTCCCCATCTCAGTAAGCTTTGTTGCTAACTTACTTACATATTTAACATCTTCATTATCATATATTTCTCTAATAATTGATACATCGGATACCTTATCAGCATTTTCTATAAGTTCTTTACTCTTATATTCAGATATCTCTACTGTAAGTATCTTATTGTTATTATTAGCTTCTCTTAATTCATTATTTAATTTATTTATACTATTTATAGCTTCATCTTCATTACAACTTAAGAACTTGCATATTCTCCTTGTAAAGTCATCTTTCTTAAAATAATCATTAATAGCTCTATTACCTGCTAAATACTCTATTCTAGTATTTCCTTTATGCTTTTCATATCTTAAAAGCTTTATAGCTTGAAGTTCTATAGTTCTGCCTGGATGAACTCCACAGCAAGCATTTATATCTAAATCCTCAATTCTTACAATTCTTATTTTTTCATTTGTCTTTGGAAGATCACGTCTAAGTCCCATCTTCTTAAGTTCTCTTTTTTCTGGAAATAAAAATTCTACCTTTAAATTTTCATTTATCACTCTATTAGCATATTTTTCAGCTTCCCTTATTTGTTCTTCTGTAAGCTCTCCAACTATGTCTATAGTACTTATTTCTTTTCCAAGGTGTATACCAGCAGTATTATGATTAAACAACTTAAAGAAACATCCTGAAAGGGTATGCTGTGCTAGATGTTGTTGCATATAATCAAATCTTCTTTCCCAATCTATTTTACACTTTACTTTATGTATCTTTATAGGTTTTCTTGAAACAACATGATATACTTTTCCCTCTTCTTCATATACATCTAAAACTTCATGCTCTCCTATAAATCCTAAATCACAAGGCTGACCTCCTCCACCTGGGAAGAAAGCTGTCTTATCTAGAATTACATGAAACTTTCCATCCTTTTCAATTATTTCTTCTATCTCTGCTGTAAATTCTTTTATGTATTGATCTATATAATATAATTTTTCCAAATTATACACGTCCTTTCATAATTACTACACTTAGTATATCATTTATATAATTTAATTTTAACATTCAAATTTAAAAGTAAATATTAAAATGGCTATACTACATATTATCAGTATAGCCATTTACCTTATATTAAATATAGATATTAAAATTCACCATAGTGAACTTTTTCAAAGTCTAGTTTTGAATCATCATAAGCAGGTTTTTCTTCATCTTTATATCCTATAGTTAGTACAGTTAATACCCCATAATTTTCTGGTAAGCTTAAAACCTTTCTTACAGCTTCTTCTGAATCTCCTTCTTCACTTTGTCTATTTCTTATTTGTATCCAGCAAGAACCTAAACCTAATTTTTGAGCTTCTAATTGAATTAATGTTGATGCTATTGAAGCATCTTCAATCCACACATTACTTCTTTCTGTATCTGCAATAACTACAATTGCAAGTGGTGCTGTCTTTAGTCCAAGTGTACCTTTTGCTTTGCAAGTTTCTAATTTTGATAGTATTTCTTTATCTTCAACTACTATAAATTCAACTGGCTTCTTATTCATTGATGATGGTGCAAGAAGTCCTGCCTTTAATATATTATCTATCTTTTCTTTTTCAACTTTTTGCTCTTTATACTTTCTTATGCTTCTTCTTTCTCTTAGTGTTTCTAACATTAAATTCATCCTTTCAAAATGTATTTTTAATATTATATCACCTAATAATTAATTTAACTAATTAATTGGGTATTATTAATTTTTTTGAAACTTTTTGGTATAGTATAAAGACTAATATATGAAACATCGATGTTACTAATTAGGGAGGACAACTTATGATTGGAACTATAAATATTAAAAGCTTAATTTTAAAACCAAAATCTAATTCAGAACTTACTTCAGAAGAATTAATTATAAAAAGAGCCATAAAAGGCGACAAGCTTTCTTACGAGAAGTTAATTAAAGATAATAAAGAATACTTATATAAACTTGCTTTTTTATATGTAAAAAACGAACAAGATGCCCTCGATATACTTCAAGAAACTGTATATAAAGGATTCTTAAATATTAGCAAACTAAAAAATGTTCAATTTTTTAATACATGGTTATCAAGAATATTAATTAATACATCAATAGATTTTATTAAAAAGAGAGATAGAACAATTCATGCCCCTATTACTAATATTGAACATAGCTCATCTTTTATTCAATACAATACATCCAAAATTGAATCAAAGCTTGATTTATACAATGCAATTGACTTATTAAAATATGAGTATAAAACAGTTATAATTTTAAAGTATTTCAAGGATATGAAAATAGATGAAATATCAAAAATTTTAGATATACCTAAAAATACGGTAAAAACCTATCTAAAAAGAGGACGTGAATCATTATCTAAAATATTAAAGGAGGACTATTTAAATGAATAATCAATTTAATAATATTAAATTACCAAATAATATAGATGATGTTATAAATTTAGGTATAGAAAAAGCTTGTGTTAAGAAAAGAAATAACAATAAAAAACTTAGGATAAAGATAGCTTTGATTCTATTAATCAGTACTATTGCTCTTACTACTTTAGGTATCAAAAATCCAGCCTTTGCATCAAACATACCTTTCATTGGTGGAATATTTGAAAAACTTCAAGATAAGATTAATTTCTCAGGAAATTATAAAGATTATTCTAGCAATATTAATGAGATATCTTATAGTAATGGTACTTCTGTAACTATATCTGAAGCTCTTTGCGATGGTGAGTCCCTTTATATAACATATAAAATTGAAAGTAAAAACCCATTTAAATACACGACTTCTGATGAAAGTTTAATAACTGGTATAGACGATTCTAATATTGGAATTAAAGAAAATGAATTAATGCAAATTTTAGAAGAGGGTACAATTAAAACTAACTTTTCTAATATTGAAATTCCAACTTCAACATCTGGTATACAAGGTACTTATTTAGATAAAAATACATTCATAGGTGCTGCAAAATATGATATTTCAGAACTTAATACAACAATACCAAAAGATTTTAAATTAAATATAAATCTTAAAGCTCTCACCCTCCCTTCAACTCTTTCTGAGCTAGATAAAAATATTGTTATTCATAAAGATCAGGTACTATCTGGAAACTGGAGATTTAGTATACCTATATCTACTAATGAGTCAATAGTAAAAATTATAGATATAAATAAGAGTAATAAAAATGGTTCTAGTTTAGATCGTATTTTAATCACTCCGTTTGAAATTAAATTACAAGGTAAAACTGAGAAGATACCATCTCCAAAATCTGAAGAAGAAATCCATCAATACGTAATAAGCCTTAAAGATGATAAAGATACTCCTATATCATCAAGTTCACAAACCTTTAAGGATGGTAAGTATTCAGTTATTTTAGAAAGAAAAAATATTAATTCAAAATATCTTACATTATCTTTATTAGAAGAAATTTTAGATGTTCCAGATGAAAATGGTATTACAAATATAATAGATGAAAAAACTTTATTTACTGCTAAAGTTAAATTTGATTAAAATAAAATATCTTATATATATATTTTTCTATTTAACTATACTTTTAAACTTAACATGACAAAAATTGTAAAAAATAAAAACTCAAATAATTTATTGAATAAAAAATCACGTGATCTTCACAAGGAAAATCACGTGATTTTTATAATTTTATCTAATTTATATATCTAAGTTTAATAATTGTTTAACTTTAACTATCTATTATATTTTAATAAAATCAAATCTCTATACTACAAAAAATGCAGCAGCTATAATTATATATACAGCTAATAACTGTACCCCTTCTAGCCAATTTGATTCCCCATCACTTGCAACTTTATTTGCAATAATTACTGAAACAATTAATGCTACAAGTTCAAATACGTTAAACACAATACTCATTGGAGTAAATAAAAGACTTAAAAATATTAAAACTGGTGCAACAAACAAAATTATTTGAAGACTTGATCCAATAGCAATCTCTACTGCTACATCCATTTTATTTTTAAGGGCCATAACAACAGCAGTACTATGTTCTGCAGCATTTCCTATTATTGGTATTAAAATGATACCTACAAAGAATTCACTTAATCCAAGTGATTGTGTCATAGGCTCTACTGCACTAACTAAAAGCTCACTTTCAATTGCAATTAAAATTGTTGCTACAGCAAGAACTAATATAGCTTTCTTAAGTGACCATTTAGCTACTTCTCCATTCTCTTCATGCTCAATTTCATAAAGATCCTTATGCGTAAAGAATGAAAATACTAGACTTAATATGTAAATTGCAAACATTATAATAGCAACTATTATACTTAATCCCTCATATTTTGTATTTAATAACTCTGGACTAACTGTATGGGTAAATATAGCAGGTATACTTAATCCTATAACTGAAAATAGAAGCATACTTGAACTTATGTCTATAACCTTTTTATTGAATTTTTGGATTTTAAATTTAAGTCCTCCAACTAACATACTTGCACCTAAGACTAGTAAGGTGTTTCCTATTACTGACCCTGCTATTGATGCTTTAACCACATCAAATAAACCACTCTTTAATGCAAAAAATGATATTATAAGCTCGGTAGCATTGCCAAATGTGGCATTTAAAAACCCTCCAAGCTTTGGACCTGTATAAAATGATATTTCCTCTGTTGCTTCACCCATAAGTCCCGCAAGCGGAATTATAGCAAGTGCTGCTAATATAAATAATATTGTAGGTGATAAATGCATAAACTCACCTATTATACTTATAGGTATAAATATTAATAAGTACTTTAAAATTTTCATCTTGATACCTCTTTCTTCATCTGTGTATTATATTTTTTATTATTTTTTTATTATTATACAATATAATTGTTAAATATATATAAATAGCTTATACATTGTATTTACTATGTTTTATTCAATACTTTCAAAATTTGTTTACTTAAAAATCCTATGTTTTATTGGCATTTAATGCAAAAATTTTAAAATTAATGTTGACACTAAGATTTTATGGATATATAATGAGTTCAAGCAGTCAAACAAAAGCACTGTTAGAAATTAATAAATAAAGACTATGAAGAGAACAAGTAGGAATACCTAAGCTTAACAGAAAGTTGCCGGGTGATGAGAGGCGCTAAGACATTTATTTTGAATACATCTCGGAGTCATGCATTGAACTCTATTTATTTAGATATTAGGTGTTATCGGTTAAGTATCGTTAAAAACTTTTAATGAGGTTATATACAATATAAAGTATATAATAAATTAAGGTGGTACCGCGTGAGTAATCTCGTCCTTATTATGGATGGGGTTTTTTTGTTATATAAAAACAATTTAAAGCTCACAGATTTGAGGCAGAAAAAAACTATATAAAATTAATATTCATAACAAAAATATTTAATCTTATAGCTATTACACTTCAATCGACCAAAACGAAGTATAATAAAAAGTTATTAAATCAATACTAGTTAATGTTATAAATAAAAATTTATATAGCAAATAAAAGAGCCCACAAAACTGCATAGTTATTGCTCTTCTACAATATTATTATTTCACACATATATTATATTGTTTTCTTTAAAGAAGGTCAATAATTAATGCGAAAAAATATAAAAAATACATTAATTATTGGAGGTTTTAGTAATGGAAAGAAATGTTTTAGATGTCCTAAAAGAACGTGGATACATTAAACAGTTTACTCATGAAGAGGAAACAAGAGAATTATTAGGAAAAGAGAAAATTACTTTCTACATTGGATTTGACCCAACAGCTGACAGCTTACACGTTGGTCACTTTATCGCAATGATGTTCATGGCTCACATGCAAAGAGCTGGACATAGACCAATTGTATTAATTGGTGGTGGTACTGTTACTATCGGAGATCCAAGTGGAAAAACTGATATGAGAAAAATGTTAACTGATGAACAAATTCATCATAACGTTGAATCAATAAAGAAACAAATGGAACGATTTATAGATTTCTCAGATGATAAGGCTATCTTAGTAAATAATGCTGATTGGCTTAGAGGATTAAACTACATTGATTTCTTAAGAGAAGTTGGTGGACACTTCACAGTTAATAAAATGTTAGCAGCTGATGCTTTCAAGAAAAGATTTGCTTTAGATAGAGGTTTATCATTCTTAGAATTTAACTACATGTTAATGCAA
>JBBVGE010000083.1:0-262 GCA_040144665.1 Clostridium perfringens | reverse complement strand
CCTTTGATCTAAAGTTCCATTATTAGTTATTATAAAAGTATCACTAACAGGAACTTCTATGTCCATTTTCTCTATTTTAACTGTTTTTGTAGCCTCAGAACTTAAGGTTCCTAAAGTTAACTTTAAATCACCGTTTACGTTTTCTTTATCTGAAAAATAGGCTACACTTCCTAAACCTCCTGTTATTCCTATAGCTAATACTAATGAAATTATTCTTCTCATCTTAAGAGTTTTCATATTAAATCTCCTCCTTTTTTTGAGG
>JBBVGE010000082.1:0-55614 GCA_040144665.1 Clostridium perfringens | reverse complement strand
AAATAGCAAGCTTAAATTTAAGCTTGCTATTTTTATTAGTTGTTTGACTATCTTGTACTAATAGCACTAACTGGACAGCTCTCTTCGCCTTCTTTAGCACCATCCTCATGCTCTTCTGGTACATCCCCCTCGATTGCTACAGCCTTTCCATCATCATCCATTGAAAATACATCTGGGCAAATTGAAGGACATAATCCACATCCTATACAAATATCCTTATCTACATGTGCTTTCATATTAAGTTACTCCTCTCTTTTATAGAGAGTATTTCTTAGTATAATCCTTCAAAAATTAATGAATACAGAGGATTATCTAATACATACTCCTCAGCCTTTCCCTCTTCTAAAGCTTCTGTAAGCTCTAAATTGATTGGAAGTTCTCCTAAAAGTGGTAACCCAAGATATTCAGCATGCTCTTCAGCTGACTTCTTACTAAATACTCTTAACTTCTTATCACATCCATCACAAACTATATAAGCCATATTTTCTACGACTCCTCTTATAGGTACTCCTACCTTTTGAGCCATTTTAACCACCTTTTTAACTATCATTGAAACCATGTCTTGTGGTGTAGAAACTATCATAAGTTCTTTTATATGAAAATCACTCATAACTGTAAGTGCTATATCACCTGTACCTGGTGGCATATCTATTAATAAATAGTCTAGCTCTTCCCACTCAGTATCAAAGTACATTTGATTTAATACACCAGTTATAACTGGTCCTCTCCATATAACTGGATCATCCTCCACATCTGTTAAGAGATTCATTGACATTACCTTTATTCCACTCTTAGTAGTAGCCGGGATGAACTTTATGTTTTGTTCATCTAATGATATTATTTGCGCTCTTTCATTATTTATACCAAAAAATCTTGGCATTGATGGCCCTGTTATATCTGCATCTAAAACTCCTACTTTATAACCCTTCTTACTAAGTATAGTTGCCATAATACCAGTTACTGTTGATTTACCAACTCCACCTTTACCACTTATAACTCCAATTACATTTTTTATCTTTCCATATCTAGGTTTCTTTTTAAACTCTCCTATCGGTGTCCCTTTAGTTTTAAACTCGCTCATTTTTCTCCTCCTTGTTTACCAGTTTTCTGGTTTATTTCCATCCTTACCAACTGTTATCTCCCACTTCTTAAATTCATAGTGCCCTACAACATAATATTTTTGATAAACCTTATCAACTTTATTATCTATAGTAATAACTGTCCTGAATGTATCACTATCGTATCCTTTATTTTGAACTGTAACAATAACATTATAATCTTCTGCATTGTTCTTTATAATTTGAGCTCCTGGAATAATTTTTTGAAGTTCATTTTGGAAACCTTGTAATTCAACTGAGAATAGGTATTTAACACAATCTAAATCTCCAAGTATATCTATTCCGACTTTATGTTTTCCATCCCCAAGTTGATCTTTATTCATTTTTAATACATCCATTATTGTTCCGTAATAAATTGAATTAAAATCTCTAGGTCTTCTTATAAATGATAAGTTATTTATTATTGTTTGATCTAGATTCTTAGGAACCTTATATGATTTTTCTCCATCATAGAAGTTTCCTCTACCACTTTCATCTACCCCAACAACATATTCATATTTCTTTATTTCATCTCCACAGTGAATTTCAAATATGTAATCTGGATCTAAAGAACTCTTCTCTGACTCTGGATTCCCAGATGCTAAAGTATTATATATTTCTTCAATTGCTTTTGGATCAGTAACTTTAAATCTAAATCCACTATCTCTAGTACTTTCAATTATAATCTCATCCACTTTATTTGTTTTCATATAGTTAAAGTCATTATTTCTAAATCCAAGCTTAACCATAACATCATTTACCGGTGTACATCCAACCATAGATGATCCAATAATAAGCATAATGCCAAGCATTAATAGTTTAGTTATTCTTTTTTTCATAGACCTGCTTACCTCTCCTTTTTTATTTTATCTAAATTGTATATTACAATTCCAAATATTAATGTAAAAATGGCTATAAATTGGGATGTACTTAATATCCCAACGCTACCTCTAGGATCATTTCTTAAAAACTCAACAAAAAATCTTCCTATACTATATATTACTACATATAAGGCAAGTACCCTTCCGTTTTTATTATTTTTTCTGCTATACCAAAGTAATATACCAGCTAAAATAAAATCAAATACTGAACTAAAAAGTTGAGTCGGAAGTAAACTTACTCCACTTGGTGCTAATGATTCTTGTGGGAATATAACTCCTATAGGAAGTGTTGTTTCTCTACCATAACAACATCCCGCTAAAAAGCATCCTATTCTTCCAAATCCTTGAGCTAATGCAACTCCAGGTGCTGCAAGGTCTAATAATCTTAATGAATTAAATTTATTTTTTCTACAATATAAATATAATCCTAACGCTCCACCCATTATGGCTCCATATATAACGAATCCATTACCAAAATTTAAAAGTATTGACGGATCATTAATTATGTTATTAAGTTCTGTTATTATAAACAGAAGCTTTCCACCTAATATTCCTGATATAACTGTTACTATTATTAGGTTTAATAATTTGTCCTCATTATAACCATCCTTTTTTGCTCTTCTTATAAAAAGTATAGCTGCTACAATTATCCCTATGGCTATCATTAATCCATAACTGTAGACCTTAAAACTACCTATTTCAAATAATATTAATCTCATATTTCCTCCGTAACCTATATAAGTAATTAGGAGAAGCATATGCTTCTCCTAATTATATCTAAATTATAATACTTTAACTTATCATTGGCAAACAATTGTATATTACGATTTTATTACTTTGAAGGCACTACAACTGTTGAATTTTTGTAATCATAGAACATTAACCAGAATCCATTACTATCACACTCTCTCTTACACCATGTTACAAATCCTGATTTTCCACAATAAGGTTGTTCATCTCTATCTCTCTTTCCTGGTATTGCATAAACTAAGTACTTTAAGTTACCTTTTGAATCACATTTATATCCTATCATAAAGTAACCATATTTTTTAATATATGGATAGTAGTTTAACATTGGATAATATATAATTGAGTATTTATTATAATCTTTAGAATTACACATATCCTCTATATCGTGAATAGGAATTTTAAACCATTTACAGTAAGGTAATTCCTTAAAACCACCCTTTACTTCTTCAAAATCTTTTACTAAATTCTCAAAGAAGTTTCCAACTCCACCTCTTAAACTAAAATCATAAGCATCTACTATTTGTTCTTCTATTTTTCTTTCATACTCTTCAAAGTTATTTGCTAAATCATCTCTACCGCAGTGGCATTTATGATCTTTATATTTCTTCTTATCATATTCTTTTTCGCAATAATCATCATAATAATCATGGTCACAATCATCATAATCATGTTTTTTATAATCCTTTTTGTAGCATCCACCTTTGTTATAATCTTTCTTTTTATAGCCACATTTTTTATGATCTCTGTTTTCATAATCATCCACATTATAATCTTCA
The DNA here is from genome assembly GCA_040144665.1 of Clostridium perfringens. Lineage (GTDB taxonomy): Bacteria > Bacillota > Clostridia > Clostridiales > Clostridiaceae > Clostridium > Clostridium perfringens_A. The sequence continues at coordinate 52,110 of JBBVGE010000082.1, read as the reverse complement.
TCATTATCATCACGCTTATGACAATGGCAGTAGTCATGATCGTGGTCGTGGTCATGATCATGGTCGTGATTATGGTCGTGATCACAATCATCATAATCATGCTTTTTATAATCCTTTTTACCACATTCATCTTTATCATAATCTTTCTTTTTGTAGCCACATTTTTCATAGTCTTTTACATAGCAAAATCCTTTTTCATACTTTTTCTTATCACAGCTACATTTTTTATGATCTCTGTTTTCATAATCATCCATGTTATAATCTTCATCATTATCATCATCACGCTTATGACAATGGCAGTGATCATGATCGTGGTCATGGTCGTGATCGTGGTCATAGTCATGATCACAATCATCATAATCATGTTTTTTATGACCTTTTTTTCCGCATTCATCTTTATCATAATTTTTCTTTTTGCAACCACATTTCTCATAATCTTTCTTCTTAGAATCACATTTTTTATGATCTCTGTTTTCATAATCATCCATGTTACAATCTTCATCATTATCATAATCACGCTTCTGTTCGCAATCACCCACGTTATAACTTTCATTACTACAGTCTTCATTATGATAATCTTGAATTTCATCTGTAATATTATTTTCGCTTATAGTATCATCTCTATTATATTTTTTATCATCATAATTATCTTTATTATAATCTTTCATATCATGATCATATTTATTATCATACTTCTTGTCTTCATAATTCTTATCATCGTACTTCTTATCTTCGTATTTCTTATCTTCGTACTTCTTATCTTCGTATTTCTTATCTTCGTATTTCTTATCTTCGTACTTCTTATCCTTATACTTTTTATCATCATCTTTCTTATAGTACTCTTTTTGTTTTACACTATTACTTTTATCATAACCGCTTACTACCTTCATTTTCTTCCAACCATCATCTAGCTTTTCTCCATTCATAAAACCATACATTGAAAAATCTAGACTTCCACTTTTCTTCTTACATATACCCGCTCCTGAAATTTTATCATATCCTAAGTTTAAACCAGCTATATTATCAGAATAATACTCAATACAAGCTTCTCCCTTACCAACTTCATTGACAGTTAGTGATCCCATGTCAATTATCTGTTTCAAGTCTTTTTTATAACAAATAAGTACTATGGCGTAATCGTCATCCTTTTTTAAGTTCTGAGCATAAAAAGTTATTTTACACTTATCCCCCTTTGCTTCTATTTTTGCATATCCTGATAAAGCTTTATCATTTGAAGAAGATTTTGTCCTATCATCTTCCTGTAATATTATAAAATTTCTATATAATTTATTATGTGCCAAGTCTCCATTACCTCCACATATATTTATTCCATATAGTATATGCGTGAAGGTGCCTATTATGATAATATTAATTTATTTATATTCATAAATCTTATCGCTAAGTCTTGCAAACTCTTCTAATGATAGAGTTTCGCCTCTTCTTTTAGGATCAATCTCAGCTTCTTCAAAGGCTTTCTTTAAATCTTCTTTATCTACACCTATGTTTTTAACACCATTCCACAGTGTCTTTCTTCTCATGTTAAATGAACTTCTAATAATTTCAAACATAAGCTTTTCATCTTTGACTTTAACTTTAGGCTCTTCTAATCTATCTAATCTTATTACTATAGATTCAACCTTAGGTCTTGGAATAAATGAACTAGGTGCAACTTTTCTTATTATTTCAGTGTTACAGTAGTATTGTACTAGTAATGAAAGTGAACCATATTCTTTACAGTTTGGCTCAGCATCTATTCTCTCTGCAACCTCCTTTTGAATCATAATAGTTAAACTTTTAAAATTATATCCTTCCTTTAAAAGATTAACTATTATTGGAGTTGTAACATAGTACGGAAGATTAGCAACTAGCTTTACGCTCTTTTCATCTCCAATTACTTCATTAAGATCTACCTTTAATGCATCTTTATGTATAAGTGAAAAGTTTGGATGATCTCCAAGTTCTTGCTGTAATATAGGAATTAAGTCGCTATCTAGCTCAATTGAAACAACTCTTTTTGCTTTATTTAATAATTGAGCTGTTAAAGTTCCGACTCCTGGTCCTATTTCTATTACTAAATCTTCATTATTTACATCGGCACCCTTTACTATATCATTAAGTACTGAATCATCTATAAGGAAGTTTTGTCCTAGACTCTTTGAAAACTTGAAGTTATATTTCTTTACAAGCTCTTGTGTTTTATAATCTTTTATTTCCATAATAATTATTCTCCTATTTCTTTCTCTACCTTTTGTATAGCTTTTACAAACTCATCTTTATCTATTCCGTAATTATTTAATCTAGATACCATTTGCTTGGCATTGCCATATCCTATTCCAAGTTCTTTTCCAAGCGCCATTCTTCTTTCTCTAGCTTTACTATCAGCTGTTAATTTAAAAAAGAACATATCTTCCATTCCATATATAGATTGCTTTTCTTCTAATGTTACTTTTGCTCCCTCTAAAGCTCTTATTATAACCTCTGGACAAGCATTTTCAACACCAATATCTCCATCTTTTAATCCATCTTCTTGAGCAATATATGCATGTTTTATTCCACTAACTCTTTTTCTTATAATACTTCTTATTTTTTCTCCAGCAAAATCTGGATCAGTAAGTACTATTACACCTTTTCTTTTTTGTGCTTCTTTTATTCTATCTATAACTCTTTTATTTATTCCAAATCCACCAACGGCAATAAGTTCAGCATCTACTGCCTTTTTTACTGCATCTATATCATCTCTACCTTCTACAACTATGACCTCTTTTATGACTTTTTTACTCACGCGACTACATCCTTTCGCAAATTCTATTTTACTTAGTAGCTTCTATATAAATAATTTACCTATATATACACCCCGTGTCAAATACCAAGATTTTATTTTATCACAAAAAAATAGAGATAACAAAATTGTTATCTCTTAAAAAAAATTCTACCATTCTCCTGGATAAGACACTATATAAACATCCACACCATATTTTCTTCCCCATTTAGTACATTGATCTGCACTATTAAAGAAAACATCTATAATGTTTCCCTTTATTGCTCCACCTGTATCTGCAGCTCTAGCATATCCGTATCCTTCTACATATACTAAGCTACCTAATGGTATTACTCTTGGGTCAACTGCTATAGTACTAGTTCCACCAGGGTTGTACACTGGTTTAACTCCAGTAGCAGTATTACTATGTCCTGAATATGCGGTTGATTCCATAACTAAGTGTTTTTTGTACTGTACTGAATCTCCTCTATTTGGTATATATTTAACTGGATTTTTAGTACCTTGTACAACAATTGCATTTACTGGGACAGCAACAGTTTTGCTGCTTACTTCCTTCTTTGAAGCTTCCTTGCCATCTTTATATACTACTTGGTAAGTAACCTCTTGCTTTCCGTTTTTACCTTCAGCTTCAACTTTTTTCTTTCCCTTTTCAAGTTCAGCATCACTCTTAGTTACAGTGTCAAAAGGTATAACCTTATGTTCAGTTACACTTTTAGTTTCTACCTTTACGACGTCAACATTCATGTTTTCTTTAACAGGAGCATCTAGTCCCGGTTTAACTTCGTCAACACCTTGAACATATTCTACTCCTTCTTTTTTAAGTTGATCATCACTAGCTACTAAGGCATCTTCAACGTTATCTTCTGCTGAAAGAATTGTAACATCCTTCTTTGCAAATTTAACCTTGATAGGCACGGCCTTCTTAACTGCAATCTCTTCCGCTTCTTCAATTTTGGATTCTAAGGATGGTTGCACCTTATCATGATCAGATATTTCTATACCCTTATCTTGCAACGCATCTTTAACAGTCCCTTTATATGTGATAAATGTTTCTTCTTTTCCATCGATGCTTAATTTTACTGTCTTTCTCATCGTAGCAACGGTTGTTGCTGCTACTGCCACAACACATGCCGTGGCTAATATCACTATTTTTGCCTTCGGACCGTTAGAAAAACTTTTCTTAATAAAAGTTTTAAATTTTTCTACCATTTGTTTCCCTCCTTTGGCAAGAGTGTCTTTTGCATTATATATTACTTTTTGACATTTTGTCAAATTCAAAGCCTCTTGCTTAATTGAACTGATACAATAAAATGCAATTCTATGCATAATTAACAAAATTTATAAATTGTATATTATCAGTTCTTTATTGGGTGTCCTTGCGTCCATGGTATTTAGTGAAGTGTCTCCTTAAATTAATTTATATTTTATTAATATACAATTAATTCCATTTCATTTTAACTTAGATGTCTTTTTTAATCAAATTGAAAAAATTGGTATTTAGTTGAATATTTAATTCTTCTGGATTTATACTTCTTATTTCTGCGATTTTCTCTATAATCTCTTTTATGTAATCAGATCTATTTCTTTTTCCTCTATTAGGGACTGGCGCCATAAAAGGTGCATCAGTCTCTACAAGCATTCTATTAACTGGTATTTCTTTAGCAACTTCTACTATCTTTTTAGAATTTTTAAATGTTACTACTCCTGTAAACCCTATATAGTATCCAAGTTTTACGCATTCCTTAGCGAACTCAACGCTTCCTGAGAAACAATGTACTACTCCATTAACCTCAGGGAATTCTTTTAATATATCAAGAGTATCCTTATGGGCATCTCTATCATGAATTACTACTGGCATTTTAAGTTCTTTAGCTAAATTCATTTGAGCTCTTAAAGCATTTTTTTGTATTTCTCTTGAAGGATTCTCTTCCCAGTAATAATCAAGTCCTATCTCCCCAATAGCAACTATCTTATCATTTGCTTTAATCATCTCTTTTATTATTCCTAATCTTTCCTCTGTAAGTTCATCTGCATTTTCAGGATGAACCCCTAATGCACCATAGATAAAGTCATATTTTTTTGTAAGTTCATCAGTTAATCTTACACTGTCATATGATGATGAACAATTTAATATTCCTATAACTCCATTTTCTTTTAACTCTTTAAAAACTTCATCTCTATCTATATCATAATCTTCTGAATCATAGTGAGCATGAGTATCAAAAATTCTATATTTTTTCTCCATATCTTCTGTCTCCCTCTTTAAATAATTTATAATATATATTATTATACATTATAAACAACTAACAAAAAATAAATACAAATTGAAAGGATGTGAAACATATGACAAATAGTGTGATAATTGATGTTTTGAACTCATCTTCCCTATTTAATAACTTTTCTAGAGATGATTTAAATTCAATAATTAATAATCCATTAGTTCACATAAAAAAATATTCAAAAGAAGAAACAATTTTCTTTCATAATGATACATGTAATGATTTGAGTATTTTAATTTCAGGAAAAATTGAAATACAACAAAATGATGCTAACGGAAATACTTTAGTAGTATCCACTTTAAATAGAGCAAATATGTTTGGCGAGAACCTTCTTTTTGGTAATAAAAATACATATCCAATGGATGTTGTAAGTAAAGAAGACAGTACAGTAATACATATAAATAAAAAAGAAGTAACTAAGTTACTTCAGTCAAATCAGACTTTTTTATTAGGATTTTTGAAATTATTATCAAATAAAGCTATGATACTTAGTAATAAATTAAGACAAGTAAGCTCTAAATCTCTAAGACATATGATTTGTGATTTCTTAATAAAAGAATCAAAAAAACAAAACAGTGACACAATAAAATTGACTATGACAAAACAATCATTAGCAGATTCATTTGGAGTGCAAAGACCATCTCTTTCTAGGGAATTAAGCAATATGAAAACTGATAAACTCATAGATTATGACAGAAAAACAATAAAAATACTAAATTTCGATAAAATTTATATACAATAATTCCTTATTTAGGATATTTAACTTGATAATTATTATCTCTTAATACTTTATTATATTTTTTGACACATAACTGACATATTCCTAAGTTATTATATACTTGTAAAGTAGTTAAAGCATTATTATTTACCCCTTATAACCATCTTAATTGATTGGTTACCTAGAATATCTCGTCCCCCTATTGTAGATATTCTAGGTTTTTTTATTTTCACTCTACTTTTTATATCTTATTATCTTTTAACTTCCTTAATTCCTCCATTATGTTTTTCTTATCTATTATTTCAAAAATAGGCTTATAAATCACATGCTTTGGTAATTCTTTTACCTCTATAAAATTCCATGCACTTTCTTTTATATTAAATTGTTTCTTTATTTTTAAAGATGTTTTTGGCATAAAAGGTTCTAGTATATTAGCCATATTTATTAATACATTAATAGAAACTCTTTTCTTCTTATTTTCTTCCTTTATATATGAAAAAATCTCTTTTAATGCAGCCTTGAATTTACCTTCTTCAATTTTATCTCCTACACTAAAGTATAAATCTAACAATTTATTTTTCTCATCTAAATCAATATTTTTTATATCTCTATTTATAATGGCATTTTTATATAACTTATCAAATTCTGAAACTAAGTCATAATTATTTGAATTTATAAAATTTCTCCATTTAAAATCTGTATTTAAATTCTCAGGTCCATTCAATATTAAATAATATCTTAAAGAGTCTACATTATATTTTTCTAATATTTCATTAACCCAAATAGCCCAATTTTTATTAGTAGAAAAATCTTTACCTTCAAGTTTTAAATGTTCACTAGACATTATACTTAAATTTACATTTTTAAAGCCTAATGCTGATAACAATCCTGGAAATATTATTGTATGAAATGGTATATTATCTTTTCCATGAACTAAATACACTCTGCTATCTTCATCATTCCAATAATCTTCTATAACTTCATTAGTGCCTTCAATACATTTTGCTGTTGCTGTAATATATCCCATTAACGCCTCAATCCATACAAATATTTTCTTATCTGAAAATCCATCTAAAGGTACATCTACACCCCAGTCAATTTCTTTAGTTACTGCTCTATCTCTTAATCCTTCATCTATATATCTTTTAGTTATATTTTGAGCATTTTCTCTCCAACCTTGCTGCTTTATAAATATCCTCTTAACATCATTCTCAAACTTTGAAAGAGCTAAGTATAGATGATTGCTTTCACGTCCAGTTTCTCTCTCTATTGACTTTTTTTCATATATGTATCCCTTGCCATATAAATTTTTAATAAAATCCATTACCATTTTTTTATGAAAATCTGTATCAGTATTAGTAAATAAGTCAAATGAAAAATCAAGCTTTTTAAAGCATTCTAAAAATTCTTTATGATACATTAAAAGGGTTTCTTTTGGAGTTATATTAAGTTCTTCTGACTTTACTTTAACTGGTCTTCCATGTGCATCACTTCCAGATATAAATAAAACATTATCTCCCATCATCCTATGGTATCTAGCGAGTATATCTCCTGGAAGAAATACTGCTATTCTACCTAAATGCAATTTCCCATTTGCATATGGCCATGAATTTCCTACTATTATATTCATACTATTCCCTCACCTCATTAAGTATAAATAAAGAAGTCAACTTAAATTTAAGCTGACTTCCTCTTTAGTGTTATTCTTTATTATCTTACTTCACTTCCAGTTGGTAAATTGCCAGGATCTACTAAGTTTAATACGCTATCATCACCATTTGATGCAGCAAGTATCATACCTTGTGATAATTCTCCTCTTAATTTAACTGGCTTAAGGTTTGCTACAAGAACAACATTTTTCCCAACTAATTCTTCTGGTTTAAAATGTTTTGCTATTCCTGAGACAACCTGTCTAACTTCTCCACCTAAGTCTACTTTTAATTTAAGTAGTTTATTTGCCTTCTTTATTGGTTCACACTCTAATACTTTAACTACTCTTAGGTCAAGTTTTTCAAAATCATCTATTGTAATTTCTTCTTTTATTGGTTTCATTTCTTTAACTTCTTCTTGAGGCTTAACAGCTTCCATTTGAGCTTTCCTTAATTCTTCAAGTTCAGCAAGTTTCTTTTCAACATCTATTCTTGGGAATAAGCTCTCTCCTTTTTTAACCTTTGTTCCAGGTGCTGTTCCATCAAACCCTTCTAATGAATTCCAATCTTTAGCTGTTACTGCTAATTGTTCATTTATCTTTTCTGATGTTGTTGGTAAGAATGATGATATTAAAACTGATGCAAATCTTAAAGATTCTGCTAAGTTATAAAGCACAGTTCCAAGTCTATTTTTCTTATCTTCATCCTTAGCTAATATCCAAGGAGTTGTTTCATCAATATACTTGTTAGCTCTTCCAACTAATTCAAATATATATTCTAAAGCCTCTGGAATTCTAAGCTCTCCTATAGCTTCTTCAACCTTCTTTGGTGTAGCTAATGCAAGGCTTATTAACTCATCATCAACTGCTTCTTTTTCTAGCGGTGCAGGTATCACTCCATCGAAATATTTTTCTACCATTGCAACTGTTCTTGAAAGTAAATTTCCAAGATCATTACAAAGATCTGAATTTATCTTCTTTATGAATATTTCATTGTTGAATAATCCGTCTGCCCCAAAAGGTATTTCTCTTAGTAAGTAGTATCTAACAGCATCTACACCAAAATTTTCAACAAGTGCAACTGGATCTACTACATTTCCTTTTGATTTACTCATCTTACCACCATCAACAAGTAGCCATCCATGTCCGAATATTTGCTTTGGTAATGGTAAATCAAGTGCCATTAACATTATTGGCCAATAAATTGTATGGAATCTTAATATATCTTTACCTATTAAATGAACATCTGCTGGCCAGTATTTATCAAATAATTCTGTATTATCGCTTCCATATCCTAACGCAGTTATATAATTTGATAATGCATCTATCCAAACATATACTACGTGCTTTTCATCAAATGTTACAGGAACACCCCAATCAAAGCTAGTTCTTGAAACACAAAGGTCTTGAAGTCCTGGTCTTAAGAAGTTATTTAGCATTTCATTCTTTCTTGATTCTGGCTGAATGAAATGTGGATTTTCTTCAATATACTTTATTAATCTATCAGCATACTTGCTCATCTTGAAGAAATATGCTTCTTCTTTTGAGGTTTCAACTGGTCTTCCGCAGTCTGGGCATTTTCCATCTACTAATTGGCTTTCTGTCCAGAAAGATTCACATGGAGTACAGTATAACCCTTCATATGAGCTCTTATAAATATCTCCTTGATCATATAATCTCTTAAATATCTTTTGAACAGCTTCTACATGATAATCATCTGTTGTTCTTATGAATTTATCATAGCTTACGTCCATCATCTTCCAAAGATCTTTTATACCTGCAACTATTTCATCTACATGCTCTATTGGCTTTATTCCTTTTTCTTCTGCAATTCTTTGGATTTTTTGACCATGTTCATCTGTTCCAGTTAAGAACATAACATCATAACCTGTTAATCTCTTAAATCTTGCAATTGCATCTGCTGCAACTGTTGTATAGGTATTACCTATATGTAGCTTTGTTGATGGATAATATATTGGTGTAGTTATATAATATGGCTTTTTACACATCTTAAAATCCTCCTTATTCTTTACACATTAAATGTATTTTTTGCTATTTTAAAGTTTTTATAATTTCTTTTAAAGTCTTAAAAAGCCTCTATGCATTATACTGCATAGAGGCGTTATATACGCGTACCACTCTACTTCTTTCTTATCTCACAATAAGAAACTCACTAGGTGAATTATCACCATGCAATATAACGGTTGCTCCCGTATCTTCCTTACTTAACTTATAAGCTCAAAAGATATGCTCAAAGGCCATCTTCATAAAAGTCTATAACACTAACTTTCAGCAAACATTAGCTCTCTTTAGAAATCTACTTTTATTACTCTTCTTTTCATAGCATTTACATTTTAAGTATATAATATTCTATATAGTTTTATATGTCAATTATTTTTAATTTTTAATCTCTATATGAGTTAACATAATAATTTATCAGATTATCATAATATTACTTCATATGATATAATATTAAAATATTTAATTAGGGAGGGGAATAAGTATGAAACTAAATATACATAGAGTAGGACTGCGTAATATAAAAACAGCTCTAGCAGTTACTATATGTATGGTTATTTTCCAACTTATTGGAAGAGAAAATGCTTTTTATGCTTGTATAGCTGCAGTTATCTGCATGAAAGATACAGTATCAAGTTCTTTTACAATGGGTAAAAATAGACTGATAGGTACTATACTAGGTGGTTTATTTGGTATATTAATTATATTTGTTATGATTAAATTACCTTTCTTGTATGATTATAGTGCTTTTGTCACTGGATTGGGTATTGTCGGGGTTATATACACATGTAATCTTTTTAATAAACCAGGTTCTGTAACTATAGCCTGTATAGTACTTATAGGTATAATGATCAATTATAGTGGTCCACAATCATATGCTTACGCAGTTGGTAGAAGTATAGATACTGCTATAGGAATTATAGTAGCTATTTTAATAAATAAATATTTTAATCCACCAGAAGAAAAAGATGAATAATATGATAAAAGAGGCAGTTTTGTCTCTTTTTATTTTTATAACTTCATTATCACTTTATTCATTTTTTATTTACTTTTTATTAATATTTAAATAAAATATATTTGAAACTATTTGATAAAGAAAGGATTATCATATGATGCAAAAATATATTTATTTAGTATTCTCTTATACTGGTTCAAATTTATCAAATTGCATAAAATTTGTTACCAATGATATATATACTCATGTTTCAGTTAGCTTAGATGACTCCTTCACTGAAATGTATTCATTCGGAAGAAAAATCCCTAATAATCCTTTTGTTGCAGGTCTTGTTAAGGAGAGTCTTTATGATGGTACATTTAAATTATTCGGAAAAAGTAAATGCTTAATATATAGAATTAAAATAACAGAGGAACAATATTCAGGATTAAAAAGAGATTTAGAAAATCACTTTAGCAAGAAGGACATTTATAAATATAATTTTTTAGGTCTTATATTTGTTCCTTTAAGATTTTCATTTAAAAGAGATAACTATTATTTCTGTTCTCAATTTATATCTGAACTTTTAATTAATAACAATATATTTTCATCAACTAAGAAACCTGAGTTTATAAAACCTAGTGATATTCAAAGAATTGATTATGATTATATTGTATATGAAGGATTTATAAATAATTTATCTACAGAAAGTGTACAAGCTATGTAATATATATTTTTTAATTAATTTAAATACTTGCAAATAAAAGCCCAATTAAATAATCAATATATTTAATTGGGCTTTTTATTATATTTTTTTAGTTTCTTTCTTTAAAAATCTTCTCTCGCCATCACTTAAATAAACTGAAAGTGTATCATACACCCACTTATGATAATTATTAATCCACTCCTTTTCTTTATTATTTAATAATTTAATATCTATTCCTTTTAAATCTATTGGACATAGTGATATTACTTCAAATTTATAGAATTCACCAAATTCTTCTGATAGTGTATCTTTAACTACAATCATAGTATTTTCGGTTCTTATACCATGCTTTCCTTCTCTATAAGTTCCTGGTTCATTTGTTAAAATCATACCTGGCTCTAATGAAACTTTATTTGGAACTGGACTTATACTTTGTGGTCCTTCATGTACATTTAAGAAAAATCCTACACCATGACCTGTTCCACATTTGTAATCTATACCTTCATCCCACAATGGACTTCTAGCTTTAATATCAATATTTGACCCTGTTGTTCCTTTTAAAAATCTCGTAGTCATTAAACTTATATGTGCTTTTAAAACTAGAGTAAAATCTTTCTTTTCTTCCTCTGTAAGATCTCCAAGTACAAAAGTTCTTGTTATATCAGTAGTTCCATCTAAATATTGACCACCTGAATCTACTAATAGGAATCCTATTTCTTCTAATTTATAATTAGTTTCTTCTGTAGCAAAATAATGCATCATTGCACCATGATCCTTATGACCTGCAATAGTATTAAAGCTTATCCCTTTAAATAATTCTCCAAGTGCTCTAAACTCCTCCAATTTATCGGAAGCTGATATCTCACTTATATCTATTTTACCTATATTTTCTTTAAGCCACTTAGTGAATCTCACCATGGCAACTCCATCTCTTATTTGGCATCTCTTTAAATTCTCTATTTCAACTTCATTTTTTATTGCCTTTAATGATGTTGTTATATTTAAACCCTCAATTATATCTACATCTTCATTTATATTAGTGTATATAAATGAACTTATTTTATTTGGATCTATTAATACACTACCTTTAATGCTATTAATATCTTTCTCTATTTCACTATATTCTTTTAAAGTTATTCCCTCTTCATTAAGCTTAATTCTTACATCATCCAATATTTTAGAACTATCTACATAAAAAATTGCTTCATCTTCTTTGATTAATGCATAGCCTATTACAACTGGATTGCACTCAACATCATTTCCTCTAATATTATAAAGCCACGCTATATCATCTAATGATGATATTACATAATTTGATGCACCTAAATTATGCATCTTTTCTCTAACCTCATTAATCTTTTCTCTTGCACTTTTACCACAATATTTAATATCATGTATAAATGCTTTTTCTATAGGTAGATTAGGTCTATCTACCCATACATCATCTAATAAATCTATATCAGTTCTTATTTTAATTAATTTCTTATTTTCTATCTTTTTAATTTTTTTATATTCATTAACAGAGATTACTTTACCATCAAAAGCTAAAGTTTCATTAGTATTCATGTTGTCCATAAGCCACTGTTCCAGACTAGGCCATCCCGGTATCCTCATTTTAAATAATTCTATATTAGATCCTTTAAGCTCTTTTTCAGCTTGAATGAAATATCTTCCATCAGTCCAAAGTATAGCTTTATTTATCCCCACTAATAAAGTACCTGCTGATCCTGTAAACCCTGACACATATGCTCTTCCTCTATAATGTTCACATACATATTCACTTTGATGAGCATCTCCACTTGGAATAATATAATAGTCTATTCCTTTATCCTTCATTATAGATCTAAGTGATTTTATTCTTTCTAATACACTCATAATATTGCCCCCTTTTTTATTTTACTGTATTTTCCCATAACTATAATTTTATATCAAGCCTTATATAAAGCAAAAAAATCTGAGAATGCAAAAGCATCTCAGATTTATTCTTCCTCATAATCTACAACATCAATAATATTATCTTCATCCCCTATTAAGTTATCATTCTTGTTACCTACTATTTCTTCTCTATATTTAGGAAGTTCTAATCTTAATCTATAATTTTTATATGAAGCTCTAAGCCTTGTAGCATCAGCATTAGGTACAAAGAATTCTCTACTAAATTCATCTCCAAATTGCATTACCATCATAGACATATTATATCCATTAGAAAATACTTGCTTTCTTTTAACATTCAAATATATATACCCATCTTTATAATCTATCTTTATATCTCTTCTATCTATACCTGGAAAATCTCCTTCTATTAAGTATCTATCATTCTCGTCTTTTATATTAACCTTTATTATACTATCTTCATTATTATAATTTTGATTAAGTCCTTGGCTTAAATTTTCTATAAGATCTGAATTGAATATACTATTAACTATATCATCAATAAAATTATTATTATTTATAAGAGTGTTGAATGTTTGCGTAAATATATTAGCTAAATCATTCCCACCATTCATCATATTCCTATTCATAATGCAATACTCCTATTATAAATTTTTCCCTCATTATAGATTATTGTAGTGATATAAAAAAGGATACAAGTAGAATGAAATTTATTTAATTTTATAAAAACTCATAGGATATCCTATGAGTTTTTACTCTACTTAGTTACATTATCAACTGGCTTTCCTATAAATCTTACTGCTACTGCAAGAATCACTATAGCAATTGGTAATATTATATATATAGGAATATTTAATCCTGCCGGAATATATCCAAGTAAAATTGTTGCACCTCCAACAAATAATGCATACCACATCTGAGTTTTAACGTGGTCTATATGATCACACCCCGCTCCCATTGATGAAAGAATAGTTGTATCAGATATAGGAGAGCAATGATCTCCAAAAATTGCACCTGTAAGTACTGCACTTGTACTTATTATTATATATCCCATTTCTGGTGATATTGAATGTGCAAGTGGTATTGCAAGTGGCATAAGTATTCCCATTGTTCCATAAGCAGTTCCTGTTGCAAATGATATTACTGCACCAAGTATAAATATAATACTAGGAAGTAAAAATGCTGGTATTGAATCTGAAAGTAATGTAACTAAGTATTTAGCAGTTCCTAAATCTTTTATTACTGAACTTAATGACCAAGCAAGTAAAAGTATTACTCCAGTTATTATTAATCCTTTCATTCCATCTACCCAAACATCTATGGCCTCTGATATAGTAAATATTTTTTTACATACAGCCATTGCTATAGCAACTATTGATGCAAATACTGCTGATTGGAAAAGTGCTGTTGATGCATCTGCTGCACTAAAAGTTTGTTGAATAGCTTGGAATGAAAATGGCGATTTAGTGAGTATTACTTGAAGAGATGCATCATTTCCTGCCATTATTGCCGAATATCCACTATAATAAAAACTTATAAGAGCTGATATTATTAATGTTCCAATTGGAATTATTGCATTCCATATACTAAGTTTTACACCTTCTTTAACTTTCATTTCTTCATTTACAGTTATACTTTCAAGCTCTACATTTTTTTCTTTTATTCCTTTTCTTGCTCTAATTTCTGCTTTTCTCATAGGTCCGAAATCTCTAAGCATAAGTGTTGTAATTACAACAAAAGCAAGTATTAATATATTATAAAATCTAAATGGTATAGTATCTAAGAATACTCCAAAAGCATCTACCTTTACTCCTATTTGAGTAAATGAATCATTTATAAGTCCAACTTCAAGTCCAATCCATGTTGATATAATAGCAAGTCCAGCAATCGGTGCTGCTGTGGCATCTATTATGAATGCTAGTCTCTCTCTTGAAACTTTTAATTTATCTGCAACTGGCTTCATTATAGGTCCAACAATTAAAGAGTTTGCGTAATCATCAAAGAAAACTAACAATCCTAAGAACCAAGTTATCATTTGAGCACTTCTTGGAGTCTTAGCTCTTTTAGCTAAAGCTTCTGCTATAGCTCTTGCTCCACCCATCTTAGAAACTAAATTTATAACTCCACCAATAGCCAATACTTGAAGTATAATTCCAGCATTCCAAGGATCTGCAAGAGAATTTAAAACCCTTTGGATAAAGTCTAGAAATGCTTGAATTAACGACATAAATGCATTATTATCTACTATTTGAAGCATAAAACATCCAGCTAATGCGCCAATAAATAATGAAATAACAACATTCTTAGTAATGAACGCTAGTACGATTGCAACTAAAGGTGGAATTATAGTCCAGATTCCAAACTTCTCTGCATTTACAACTCCAGGATCAACTTCTGATGCAAATGCAACTGTTGACATACTCATAACTAAGATAAAGGTTAATAAAAATACTAAATAATTTCTTTTTTTCATGATTGAATCCTCCTTAAAATAATTTTTGTGAATATTAGAGGCCCATCATTTATTTTAAGGTCAAAAAAGAACCTTGAGATAACACTCAAGGTTCTACTATATGCGTAAAAATCCGTTGAATGATAGCTCACCACAAATATAAATTGTGACAGTCTTATGCATATTCTGCATAAGCCCAGGATTATAGATTTAAAGCATTAGCTATATCCTTCGGCGACATTTCCTTTTCTATCATCTCTAAGTGCTTACCTCAATGATAGTACTCTTAAATATCGCGCCTCTACCTCTTCTTATTATTCACTTTTTAATTAATGTGATTGTACATTATTTACAAATATTTGTCAACAATTTATTAATATTTTATCTTTACTTTATTAACATTTAGCCATAAATTCTTCTATATCTTTTACACTCTTAATCATATCTCTAGTAAGAACTTCGTGTCCACCTTCTGTTATTAAGACATCATCTTCTATTCTTACACCTATTCCTTCTTCAGCTATATATATTCCTGGCTCTACTGTATATACCATTCCAGCTTCCAATGTAGTATTTCTTCCTGGATTATCGATATCATGAGTATCTAATCCAAGACTATGTCCTATGCTATGCCAGTAGTATTTTGCTACATCCTTCTTATCTTCTATAAGACCAAGTTTAACACATTCTTCACCAATCCATTCTCTTGATCTCTTATTTATATCTAAGAAGTTTACACCTGATTTTAATTCATTTATTACTCTTTCATTAACTCTTAATACAGCTTCATATACTTCCTTTTGTCTTTCTGTAAACTTACCATTTACAGGGAAAGTTCTTGAAATATCTCCATTATAATAATTAACTTGTGCTCCTAAATCAAATAATATTAAATCTCCATCTTTAACTTCTGAATCATTGTCTACATAGTGAAGTATTGTTGCATTCTTGCCTGCTGCTGCAATAGTCTTAAATGCATAATCACGTACGCCTCTTCTCTTACATTCAAATTCAAAATATGCCTCAAGTTCATATTCTTTCATGCCTGGTTTTATATTTTTCATTATTGATTTGACACCTTCAATTGTTATATCAATAGCTTTTTGCATCTCTATTACTTCTCCAGGACTCTTTATTAATCTTAAAGGCGCCATTATAGGAAATATATTTTTTATATTTACTTGTGGATATCTATTCTTTAATTCATTACAGAAAGTACTGCTTACTGAAGAAAAGTTATCAAATTTATCTCTTTCTAAATCTAAGTATATAGTTTTTTCTACACTTTCATTTAAAATTTTATTTAGATAACCCTTAAATTCTCCTAAGTATGAAACTTCTTTAATCTTATTTATTTCATATACTTCTTCTTTTCTTATAGTTTTTCCTAGCCATTTTTCTTTTTCTTCATCGATTTCCTTTATAAACATCTTTGAAATTATATTTCCATTACTCTTTTCCATAACAAATATATGGTCTTCTTCATCTATTCCTGTTAAATAATAAAAATTTCTATTTGGTGTAAAATCATATTTTTCATCTGCTGTTTTCTTTGGTGCATTACCAGCGAAAAGAATTACTAATGAATTATCCTCTAGCTTCTCAGCTAATCTCCTTCTATTTAATTCAAATACTTCGTTTTTCATATTGATCCCTCCAAATGTTTATTCAACAGCCAATACCCTAACCTTTACTACTCCATCTATTTCACTCATTTTATATAAAAACTTTTTAACATCACCTTTTATTTTAGAAACATCAAGAGTTATAGTAACATTAGCTGTCATGTTTATTGGTATATCTTGATTTATTGTTAATATATTTAGTTTTCTAGTTGCAATGAAGTCTAACACCTTTGATAATACTCCTGATTCGTGAGAAAGCAATAGTACAATTGTTATTTTTTTGCTATTTACTCCTTCTGCCATTGGATAGATAGCATCTTTATACTTATAATAAGTACTTCTACTTATACCAACTTTTTTTACCCCTTCTGAAATATCTTTAACTTTTCCTGTGTGTAATAACTCCTTAACTTCAATAACTTTATAAAATACATTTGGTAACACATTTTCATTAACTATGTAGAATTTTTCTTCTGACATACAAATCCCCCCTACATTTAAAAACAAATCCCACAATCTGTTTTTTAGTATAATTTAATTTATGCTTATTTTTTTAATTTATTATCATATTATCCCCTAAATTGCATATAACTATTGTTATTCTTCTCATTATTCGTATTTCCTCCTTATTTTATAGTTTTATGATAAATAAATAGACATCTCTGATATTATATTCTTATAATATCATATAAAATACACTTGTCCATAGGAGGTATACACAATGAAAAAATTAGGATTAATCCCTAAACTTATAATAGCAATTATATTAGGTTTATTATTTGGTAATTTTATGCCTGAAGGATTTATAAGAGTTCTTGCTACTTTCAACTCCTTATTTGGCAACTTTCTTGGTTTTATAATTCCACTTATTATATTAGGTTTTGTAGTTTGCGGTATAGCTGACCTTGGAGGTTCTGCTGGTAAAATGCTTGGATTTACAACATTATTAGCTTACGGCTCAACACTTATTGCAGGATTTTTTGCATTTTTTGTTTCATCAAAACTTTTCCCTAAATTTATTACTGCAGCATCATCATTTAGTGCAAGTAATCCAGAAAAAGGGTTATTGAAACCTTTATTTGTAGTTGAAATGCCACCTGTTATGCCTGTTATGACAGCATTAATATTAGCCTTTCTTTTAGGGCTTGGTATATCCTCACTAAAAGAAGGTCGTACTCTTTATAATATGGCTTTAGAATTTCAAGAAATAGTTCAAAAAGTTATTAAGGTAATTATAATTCCATTAATACCATTACATATTCTTGGAATATTTGCGAATATGACTTATATAGGTGAGGTTCAAACTATATTTTCTGTATTTTGGAAAGTATTTTTAGTTATATTAGCTCTTCATTTCTGTATACTATTATTCCAATTTTCTTTAGCTGGTGCTGCTAGTAAAAAGAATGTTTTTGTTCTACTTAAAAATCAAGTTGCTGGTTATTTAACTGCCCTTGGTACTCAATCATCAGCTGCAACTATTCCAGTTAATCTTGATGTTGCAAAGAAAAATGGAGTATCAAAAGGAGTTCGTGAATTTGTAGTTCCACTTTGTGCAACTATTCATTTATCTGGTAGTACTATAACTCTTACTTGTTGTGCTATAGCAGTAATGCTTTTAAATGGTATGACTTTTACATTTCCTCAATTTGCTGGGTTTATAGCAATGCTTGGTGTAACTATGGTTGCAGCTCCAGGAGTTCCTGGTGGTGCAGTTATGGCAGCACTTGGAGTTCTTCAAGCTAACTTAGGTTTTAGTGAAGCACAACTTGCTTTAATGATAGCATTATATATAGCACAAGATAGCTTTGGAACTGCTTGTAATGTATCTGGAGATAATGCAATTGCATTAATAGTTGATAGATTTAAATTTAAGTAAAATAAAACAGTATCAATATTTAATATTGATACTGTTTTTTTATATTAATATATATTTTTTATAAGTTAATATAATTTATGAAAAATGAATCTTTACTATTACATCTAGTTAACAATAATTTTTGATTTAAAAATTATTTCTTCATGGGGATGAATATCACTAATTGAATTTATAGTTCTTACTATATATAAGTCATATTCTCCACTCTCTTTTGGAAGATTAAATTTAAATGTATCTTGTAATACATCTTTATTTCTTTTAAATATCTTGCCCCACTTCCCATCTATCTTTACAAGTTTATTATCTATAAATACCTTATACCCATAGTTATCCCCTTTAAATCTCTCTTCATCTAACTTTACCTTAAATGAGTACTCTATCTCTTCTCCTTTAGAACCTACAATATCATAATTAAATTTACTATTAGCATCATCTAACCTATCATATCGCATTTTTCTTATGCCCATATCTATATTTTCATAGTTACTATACCCATATATTCCAAGTACAGTATCATCACCTTTTGCTATAAAACTTAATATACCGTCACCTATATTATTCGTTTCTATTTCTACTATATTATCTCCATTTTTTATATCAATATTATATTCATGTCTAAATCCTTCATTATTAAAATTAACCTCTATAGGTTCTCCATTTAGTAATGGTGTTATAGTAAACTTTCTCTCACCTGCACCTTTATAAAATATTGATATATTTACCTTTCCAGAATTAAATTCTTCATTACTAAAACTATATAAATCAGATGCGTCCTCTCCATCTCTAACTAGTCCAAACCCAAAACCGCCCCCATAACTAGTATGTATTTGGCTAGTTGCATTAGCACTACTAGTTACATCTTTAATGAATAATGATAATGTGGCTGCCATAGCTAAAGTTGTGGTAAGTATTATGATCCCTCTCTTTTTCATCTCTAATCCCCCTAATATATTTTATTATAAATAGTTTACCATGAAATATTTTTATATTATGTATAATTTTGTATATAAATTCCTTGAAAAATGCTTAATATATTATAATATTTTGATATATTTCTATTATCTCTAACAATAAAATTAAATTTTTTTATGCTATATCTTATATTTTTTTATTAAATTAAATTCTTTTAAAATAAAATAGAGATGGTCTAATAACCATCTCTATTTTTATATTATATAATTTTTAATACACCCTAAATATGTTAGTTTAGATACTAAATTTTATCATATAGCTTAGGACCATTCTTCATTAACATCTTATATGAAATTATAGTCACTAATAATATTACAGCTACATTTAAAGCAAATATTATATATATATTTACTATACTAAATGCAAGCCATGTTAATATTCCTCCAATTGGAACAAAGATTAAATACATAATAAGAGGTTTAAAATTCTTATTAAATAGTGCTTTTTCATCTTCCCAGTTAAGCTTTGGAGAACTATAATCCATATATACACCAATTACAGAAACCATAAGTATAGTTAAAACCTGTAATATTACACTCATAATAAATGCTACTATTGATGCATTTAAATATATAAGTACTACTATTCCAATTAAAAAACCTATGCAATTTATCATTATTGATGAAAGCAATTTAGATTTTATCTGAGTTTTATAATCAATAGGTATATATTTTAATACCATTAGATTCTTACCTTCTCTACTTATACAAGTAGATGCAGCACTTCCTCCAGCTATTGTTAGTGCCATAAATAGAACAGATCCACCAACTATAATAACATTACCTAATGGTGCATCACCTATTCCTTCACTTACAAATGCAACAAAAAATATTGCTGGCATATATATAATCATAACAACACAATTTATGAAAAATGTCGGAGTTCTAAATATCATCTTTATATCCTTAATTGCAAGTGTCATTAGC
The DNA here is from genome assembly GCA_040144665.1 of Clostridium perfringens. Taxonomy (GTDB): domain Bacteria; phylum Bacillota; class Clostridia; order Clostridiales; family Clostridiaceae; genus Clostridium; species Clostridium perfringens_A. The sequence goes on along the minus strand of JBBVGE010000082.1, from coordinate 31,280 downwards.
GGAGATTTTTCTCTTATATATTCTTTATTATTTTCTAATATTTTTTCTCTCTTACCTACTGTCTCTGACATTCCAACTATACTTTTAAAGTATAATTTATCTCCAATATAATATAAGATAACTGCAAGTATTAAAGTTGCTATAATTAAAAGTCCTAAATTTATTATTCCTTTTACCTCACTACTATATAATAGTGAATTTGCACCAAATATATTTGTAAAGAATACCCCATTCATAGCTTTCATAAGACCATTATTTTGTTTTAAAAACCCTTCTATTGCACCTGAGGCACCAGAACCTCTATGTGAGAAGAAATTAATTAAAACAACAAATGCTATAGCTATAACACCAGATATTGTTTTAAACATATCCTTATGTTTTGATATGTTCGCAAATCTCATTACTATTAACGAAATTGCCAAACATAATATAAGTGGTAGTATGGGATTTACCACTATAACCACTATTGCAAATAAGTAGTACAATATACCTTCTTTGGCCTCTAATCCATATGCTATAAGTGGTAAAATCATTATACATGTATAAACATACATATTTAATAATGTTACTATAAATTTACCAAGCATTATATCACTAGCTTTAAATGGCATTGGCATAAGTACTTCTATGTCTTCTGAGAAGAAAAAAACATTAAGAACAGTATAGATACCCATAAGAAACGTTGTCCCACTTCCAAGGAATAATATCAATGATAAAAGATACCCTTCTTGGTTTATTGACCTAAATCCTTCAAAGGTTGAAGTAACCATTCCACATATAGGTATTGATATTACAAATACTAATCCAACCATAAGTAACATCATTAATGTACCTGACTTCTTATTATTAAACATTTCTCCAAGAGCATTTTTTAAAAAGAACTTTGTTGACATCTTAATCCTATTCATCTTCTGTCATCTCCAAGAACATTTTTTCTAATGATTCACTCTCTTTAAATTCTTCTCTCATTTCATCTAAAGTTCCAACAAACTGTAACTTTCCCTTATTTATAATTGCGATTCTATCACAGACCTTCTCCGCAACCTCTAATACGTGAGTTGAAAACAAAACTGTATTTCCTTCATCTGCATGCTCTCTCATCATCTCTTTCAATATAAATGATGACTTAGGATCTAATCCAGTTAAAGGCTCGTCCAATATCCAAACCTTAGGCTTATGAAGTAAGACCCCCATTATTATCATCTTTTGTCTCATCCCATGAGAATAACTTTGAATTTTATCTCCTAAAGCACTCTCCATTGAAAATCTTTTTGATAATTCTTCTATTCTTGGCTTTCTATCTTCTTTTGATACGCCATAAACATCACCCATAAAATTTAGGTATTCAATACCAGTAAATCTCAAAAACATATCAGGATTATCTGGAACATATCCAAACTGCTCCTTAGCTCTTATTGATTCTTTAGTTATATCAATATTATTAATTGTAATACTCCCCTCTGTTATCTCTGATATACCTGTTATCATTTTAATAGTAGTTGTTTTACCTGCTCCATTTGGACCTAAAAGTCCAAATATTTCTCCATCTTTAATCTGTAGATTCATATCGTCTACTGCTTTAAAGGTTCCATTATACATTTTGCTAACATCTTTAATACAAATCAACTTTATTCCCCCTTTTTAGTTAAATGTTACCATAATACATTTCATATTACAACAACATCCAATTAACTACTATAATAGCTGTTATTATAGCAGTTATATCAGCTATAACTGCTGCCCAAAGGGTATGTCTTATTTTTTTAATTTTAGCTGCTCCAAAGTAAACAGTTATTGTATAGAATATCGTCTCTGTAGTCCCCATAATTACTGATGCAACCAGTCCAATAAATGTATCTGCTCCATATGTTTTAATTATTTCTGTAAACATTCCAACAGCTCCACTTCCTGAAATAGGTTTTATCAATACTAAAGGTACAACTTCCTCTGGCAAGCCTATAGCTCCTGAAAGTGGTGCAATAGCCTTATTTACTAAATCTAAAAGATTTGAATTTCTAAATATATGAACTGCTACAATCATTGCTAAAAGGCAAGGAAATATTCTCATACACACTCCGAGTCCATCTTTTACTCCTTCTATAAACCATTCATATACTTTTCTTCCTTTTATCATTCCATAAAATAGTATTATCATAACAACCACAGGGATTATACTTTTTGTCATATACTCAAACATAATTAATCCCCCTTAAAAATATCGTTGTAATATCTTACAACAAGTTATTCCGACTATCGCTGCAACTCCGGTAGATATTATAGCTGGAATTATTATAATACCTGGATTCCCTGAGCCTGCTGCTGCTCTTATAGATATGATTGTTGTCGGAAGAAGCTGTATACACGCTGCATTCATAACTAAAAATAAAGACATATCATTAGATGCTATGCTACTTCCTTTATTTAACCTATCCATTTCTTCCATTGCCTTTATTCCAAAAGGAGTAGCTGCATTAGATAATCCCATCATATTTGCAGTTAGATTCATAACTATTGCTCCAAGTGCCTTCTCATCTCTAGCTGCATCTTTAAATAATAATTTAAGCAACGGCCTTAAAAGTTTAGCAATATGTGCCGTAAGACCACTCTTTTCAGCTACCTTCATAACACCACACCAAAAACACATTATTCCAGCAAGCTCAATAATAAAGGTTACTGTACTTCCACTACCATTTACAATAGCTTCTGTTATCTTATCTGCATTTCCAGTTAAAAGTGCAAATATTATTCCAAAGAATATCATCAAAAACCAAATGTAATTAATCATATTATCCTCCATAAAATAAGTACTGTTAACATTTAAATATATGCCTTGCGTAAGGCTTTTAGTAGTGATAGGATAAATATATATAAACATAAGTTAAATATGATATGTTAAAGGAGAAGCTTAAATGAAAGAAGAAAATCTTAAAATAGCACAACAAGATATTGAAGAAGCATTAAAAACTGTAGAAGATTTAGAAAAAGGAATTGATAATGATGATATGTCAAAGGATGATATAAAGGAAAGATTCATATCATTAAGCGATAAACTTCAAAAATTAGAAGATATCTTAAAAAATGAAGGCATATTATAAAATTTAATAAATATTGAAAATACAAGAAGCTTATCCTATAGGCTTCTTTTGTTTATTTTAGTATTTTTACAGGGGAGGATTTTAAAATGAGAGTATTAAAGAAAAATAATGAAGTAGTTCCATTTGATTTTGAAAAACTTAAGAAAAGTATATTTGGTGCATTTGAAGATGCGAAGTATTCATATACAGAAGGAGATTTAGAACTAGTTTCAAAAAATGCAGAAGATATGTTAAAAGACCTTACTAACAATTGTAGAGCTGCATCTTATAATGAAGTAATTGATACAGTTATTAAGTCTTTAAATATTAACGGATTTAAAAGTGTCGCTTTATCATATGAAAAAATATATAAGTTATAATATATTTAAAATAAAGAGAACTATAGAAATAATTATACAATATAACTATTTCTATAGTCCTCTTTATCTTTTTTTATAATACTTTATCCTTAAATTCCTTTAATCCGATTCTATCTATGTAATCACCAAGTTTTTCTCCTGGCATACCTTCTTCTTTATAAATTTCAAAAATATTATCTACAATTCTTATAGCCTCTTTTTCATCTACATCTTGTATAATTATATCCGCCATTCTTGGATTATGTCCTGCTGATCCACCAGCAGTTACAAGAAATCCTGTCTTATCTGCTATAACTCCAACATCCTTTGAATATACCCCGCCACATGCATTTCTACATCCTGATACTCCGATTTTTGTTCTGCAAGGCACTTCCATGTATTGATATTTCTTTGAAAGTTTCATTCCTGTTCCTATTGTATTAAACTTTGATCTTTTACAATATCCAGCTGGGCACATTTCAACATTCTTAACTGTATTTTGTTTTTTTACAGCAGGTTCCATCCCAAGCTCTTCCCAAATCTTAGGCAAATCTTCTCCTTCAAGATTTGTTATTAATAATCTTTGACCTGATGTTATTTTAATTACTCCGTTGTACTTCTTTGCAACCTTTGTTATTTTCTCTAAAGTTTCTATAGTTACAAATCCCCCTGGAATATGAGGTGTTATACCAAAAGTTCTCCTACCATTTCTAACCTTTTGAAGATTACCATGATGTGCTCCACTTACCATAGCAGGCATACTTGGAGGTATATTTTTTATATCGCTCATAACTTCTCCTCCTCTTTTAAAATATCTATTTAAATAAACTATAATAATTCTATTTTATACTCCTATTATATCTTACCCTTACAAATTAAGTTGTAACCAAAGTTACTAAAATAAAAAAAAAGATATCAATTACTGTATATAAATAATAATTGATATCTAGTTTATACTAACATAATTCTAATTCTTCTTCACAATTTAAAGCAGGTCTCTCTTTTAATTTTTTTACAGAATTATAGAATATAATTCCTGTAATTAATGATGAAAGTCCATCACTTATTGCTCCAGAAAGCCATATTCCTGTAAGTCCAAGAGACTCTCCATCTAATCCTGGAATATTTGGAAGTATTATAAGACATGGAATTAAAAGAATTACCTGTCTTAATAAACTTAAAAACATAGATATCTTAGCTTTACCTACTGATTGGAAATAATTTGAGCTTATAACTTGGAATCCAATAACAGGCAACATAAATAAGTATATTCTTATTCCTGTAGTTGCTATAGAAACAAGTTCTGGATCACTATTAAATACTCTTATTAATAAATGAGGTGCAAATTGTATTGCAATCCATCCTAAAACAACAATAATTGTTGCAGCTATAGCTCCATATTTAACTGTCTCTTTTACTCTGTGATATTTTCCTGCACCGTAATTGTACCCTATTATAGGCTGAGAACCTTGATTTATACCAAAAATAGGCATTAAGAAAATCATAGAAACACTTGATATTATAGTCATTGCCCCAATAGCTAAGTCTCCACCATACTCTTTTAAGGAATTATTTGCAAGCACTTGAACAACACTTGCTGCAAGTTGCATACTAAAAGGACTCATACCTATTGAAAATATACTAATAATAGTAGATTTCTCCAGCATTAGATTTTCTACTCTAAGTTTTATAATACTTTTACCTCTAGTAAAATATTGAAGTATCCATATAGTTGTTAATACCTGAGAAATTACTGTAGCAATAGCTGCACCTCTAACTCCCATATCTAAAGCAAATATAAATATAGGATCTAATATAATATTAGTTATTGCTCCAATTAACATTGATAACATAGCAATTTTAGGACTTCCATCACTTCTAATTGAATGATTAAGTCCGAAACTCAACATATTTACAATTGTTCCAATAAATATAATCTGCATGTATTGTCTTGCATATATCTCAGTATTTTCACTTGCTCCAAAAACCTTTAGTATTGGATCTAAAAATATTAGTCCAATTATGGTAATTATTATGCTTATTATAATTATTAAAGTAAATGCATTACCTAAATGCTTCTCTGCCGCTTTCTTATCATGCTGACCAAGTTTTAATGATACTCTAGCAGCCGTGCCTATTCCAACTAACATTCCAAATGCTAATATTATAGTCATTATAGGCATTGTTATTCCCACACCAGTTATAGCTAATTGTCCAACACCTTTAATATTACCTATATACATTCTATCAATTATATTATATAAAGTATTTACCATCATGCCTACAATCGCAGGTATTGAGAATGTTAATAGTAGCTTTGAAATTTTTTCTTCTCCCAATCTCTTTTGTTGATTCATTTTAAAACCCCTTATCCTTTATTTATTATTTATATTTACACCCATACTTTGAAGTATCTTTTCTATTCCTTTTGTTGAAGAAATGTCAGATTTCTTCTCTATAAAATTGCCATCTCTATCTAATGCTACTAATGTTGGTACTCCAGCAACCTCATATTTTTTTGCTAATTCTATTGCTTCCTGATTGTCTAAAGCATCTGAATTAGCATGTACTATATTAAATTGACTGCCATACTTATCATATAGAAGCTTTAAATTTTTCTCTGCTTTAACACTATTTTCTACAAGTGGACTTTTAAATAGTATTATCGTTGGAAGATCTTTATTTATATCTTTCATACTCGTTACAAATTCTGCTCTACCATACTTTATAGCATCATATTTATTCTTGTTATTTATATGAATAATAGCAAAAGTACTGGCAGCTATAACTATAATAGCAATAACAATACTAGTAATTATTATGTGCTTTTTCTTCACAAATACTCCTCCTTCACTGTTTTTTGATAAATATACTATATCACAAATAAACAATATTTGTTGCTATATAAAAATTATATAATAAATTCATTTCTTTTATATGATTTCACTATTTAAAGCTAAGTTAAATGTATTATGTTAATCTATACTTTTCTTAAATAAAAAATAGCTTTATCAAAAATCTTTGATAAAGCTATTTCTATGTTTTAATTATTTTACACTATTTCTTTCAACTATGCTATGTGGTAATACATAATGCGCTTGTTCTAACTCTTGCTTATTAAGAAGTTTTATTAACATTCTCATAGCAACTGAACCCATGTCATAACTTGGTTGACCAACAGTAGTAAGCTTTGGATAGAATATTTCACCAACATAGTTATTGTTAAATCCAATAACACTAACGTCCTCTGGTACGCTTACTCCATTATCTCTTAATCCATTTATAGCTCCCATTGCAAGTTCATCAGTTGCACAAACTATACCATCTACCTTTTTACCTGACTTTACATAACCTTCAGCAGCCTTATATCCACTGCTAACTTTAAGATCTGCTAAATGAACTAATTCATCGTCTATTGCTACACCTGATTCTTTCATAGCTTTTTCAAATCCTACATATCTATCGCTCCATGCATTCATCTCATCTTTCTTAACGCCAATAAATGCTATGTTCTTTAAACCTTTATTTAATAAGTACTTTGTTCCTTCATAAGCAGCTTCTATATTATCTATAGTTACACTTGGAAGTTTTCCTTCCTTATCTTTAGTTTCAACAAGAATTGTTTTTAAATCTAATTCATTTATTAAATCTAAAATTTCATCTTGAAGAGAACTACTCATATAGATAACTCCATCCACCATTTTTTCTTTTAGTACTCTTAAGTACTCTTTTTCCTTCTCTACATCAAAGTCTGAATTTCCAAGTATTATGTTATAATCATATATATTTGATACGTCTTCAGCCCCTCTAACAATTTCTGGATAGAATTGGCTTGATATGTCTGGTATTAATATTCCTATTGTCTTTGTTCTTTGTGTCTTTAAACTTCTTGCTACTATATTTGGTCTATATCCTAATTTCTTTATTGCATCTAAAACTTTTTTCTTTGTGTCCTCGTTTACAACATCTATATCATTTAACACTCTAGAAACCGTAGCAATTGAAACGCCCGCTTCTCTAGCAACATCTTTAATAGAAGTAGCCATAATTTATCACTCCTAATCATATTTGATAATTTATTATACTAATATATTCGCCTTATTTCAATAAAATACCTTCTTTAATTATAGTTTTCCTAAAATTTCTGTAAATATATATTAATTCTTAAAAAAAGACTAGAAATCATAATGATTCCTAGCCTTAAGAAAATTTTATTTAACAACTTCTACTGTCATGTCTAATTTTTCGCCATTTATTGTTACTTCTGTATAGTCAAATTCTCCATTAAATACTATTTCCTTAGTTAAAGTTTCCTTCTTAATAGTATCGCCGAATTTCTTTATAACATCAATTAACATGTCATTATTTGCAACATAAAGTATTATGTTATCTGCAACTTCGAAGCCTTTTTCTTTTCTCATATTTTGAATCTTTGAGATGATTTCTCTTACGTGGCCTTCTTCTCTTAATTCTTCTGTGATATGAGTATCTAAAACTACTCCAGTATCTCCCTCACCTGCAAATGCGAATCCATCTAAGCCTTGCATTGTCACTAAGATACTATCTGAGTTAAGTTCTATTTCAGTTCCTTGAACATCTATAACTTCAACTCCACCACTTTGAATCTTTTGAGCTAATTCCATTTGATTTCTTGAAGCAATTTCTTTTCTTATTCCTGGTATTAACTTACCATAAGCTCTTCCTAAAACAGGTAGGTTAGGCTTAATCTCAAAGTTAACATACTTTGAAAGGTCTGCTCCAAATTCTATTTTCTTAATGTTAAGCTCATTTGCTATGATATCACCATAATAGTCTGGAAGTGATGTTGTAGATACAAGTATCTTTGAAAGTGGCTGTCTGTTCTTAACATTAGCCCCATTTCTAGCACTTCTTCCTAATTTAACTATTGTGTAAGCTAAATCCATATCTTTTTCTAAATCTTTATCTATAGCTCCTACATTAACCTTTGGCCATTCACATAAATGAATACTTTCTGGTGCTGTAGGGTCTAAGTTAACTACTAAGTTTTGATAGATTTCTTCTGTTATAAATGGAACAAATGGTGCAGCAACTTTAGCTAAAGTAACAAGTACTTTATTTAATGTTACATAAGCTCCAATCTTATCATCAGTTAATTCTGATGACCAGAATCTTGATCTATTTCTTCTTACATACCAGTTTGATAACTCATCTGTAAAGTCTTCAATAGCAAGAGCTGATTTTGTTATATCATATTCATCTAATCCATCTTCTACAGTCTTAATTAATGTATTTAATTTTGATAATATCCATTTATCCATTACATTATCTGATTCAAAATCAGCATATTGGTTTGGATTGAACTTATCTAAATCTGCATATAATACGTAGAATGAATATACATTCCACAATGTGCTTAAGAACTTTCTTGAAGCTTCAGCAACATCATCTATTGAGAATCTAGTTGGAAGCCATGGTGCACTTGCAGTATAGAAATGCCATCTTGTAGCATCAGCACCTTGTGAATCAAGTACATCAAATGGATCTACAACGTTACCCTTTGATTTACTCATCTTTAAGCCCTTCTTATCAAGAACGTGACCTAATACTATACAATTTTCAAATGGATTTCTATCAAATATTGCAGTTGAGATTGCAAGTAATGTATAGAACCATCCTCTTGTTTGGTCAACAGCTTCTGATATAAATTGAGCTGGGAAGTTTTGATCAAATAACTCTTTATTTTCAAATGGATAGTGAAGTTGTGCAAATGGCATTGATCCTGAATCAAACCAACAGTCAATAACTTCATGAGTTCTCTTCATCTTCTTTCCACAGTGTTCACAAGTTAAGTCAACCTTATCTATAAATGGTTTATGAAGTTCTATATCATCAGGAACATCAATTCCCTTTTCCTTTAATTCAGCTATACTTCCAATACATTCTTTATGTCCGCATTCACATTCCCATATTGGAAGTGGTGTACCCCAGTATCTGTCTCTTGAGATACCCCAGTCAATAACATTTTCTAAGAACTTACCGAATCTACCAGTTCTAATGTTGTCTGGTAACCAGTTGATCTTATCATTATTTTCTAATAATTTATCTCTTAAAGTTGTCATAGCAACAAACCAACTATCTTTTGGATAGTAAAGAAGTGGTGTATCACATCTCCAACAATGTGGGTATGAGTGAGTATGCTTTTCTGCTTTAAATAACTTATTTTCAGCTTCTAAGTAATCACAAATTTGTTGATCACACTTCTTAACAAACTTACCAGCCCATGGAGTTACTTCTTCAGTGAAACATCCAGCAGCATCAACTAGGTTTATAAATGCCATTCCATTTTTCTTTGCAACTAAGCTATCATCTTCACCGTAAGCTGGTGCTATATGAACTATTCCTGTACCATCTGAAAGTGTTACGAAGTCTCCGTGGATTACTTCAAAAGCCTTTCCTTCTGGAGTATAGAATGGTAATAATTGCTCATATTTCATTCCAAGAAGATCTGCACCCTTAAATTCTTTAACTACTTCATAGTCTTCTCCAAGAACCTTTGGTGCTAATTCTTTAGCTAAGATATAAGTTTCATCTCCTACTTTAGCTTCAATGTAATCATATGATTTATTTAAACATAAAGCTACATTTGAAGGTAATGTCCAAGGAGTTGTTGTCCATGCAAGTATGTATTTGTTGTCTTCTCCTGAAACCTTAAACTTAGCAACTGCTGTTAGGTCTTTAACATCCTTGTATCCTTGAGATACTTCGTGTGATGAAAGTCCTGTTCCACATCTTGGGCAGTATGGCATAACTTTATGCCCCTTGTATAAAAGATCTTTATTCCACATTTGTTTTAATGCCCACCATACTGATTCAATATATGGATTATGGTATGTTACATATGGATGCTCCATATCTACCCAATATCCTATTTTATCAGTCATCTTTTCCCACATGTTAACATATGTGAAAACACTTTCTTTACATTCTTTAACGAATTTTTCAACGCCATACTCTTCAATTTGCTCTTTACCTGAAATTCCAAGTTTCTTTTCAATTTCAAGTTCAACTGGTAATCCATGAGTATCCCAACCGGCTTTTCTTATAACTTTATATCCCTTCATTACCTTATATCTTGGGATAATATCCTTCATAACTCTTGTTAAGATATGTCCTACGTGAGGTCTTCCATTTGCTGTTGGAGGTCCATCATAAAATGTGAAATACTCACCATCTTGATTCATGTCAAAATTTTTCTTGATTACATTTCTTGCTTTCCAAAGGTTAGCAATTTCATTTTCCATTCCTACAAAACCATTTGTAAGTTCTACTTTTTTGTACATGTCAAAACTCCTTTCTTACTATATATTTATTTTGTTAAAATATTTTTATATATAAGCATCTTAATAATATCTTTTGTATTTTATTGATTAAAATATTTAATACTATATATGACGCTTTATAATTTCTTTTTAAATATAAAAAAACCTCATCCAAACTATAGGACGAAGTAATAACTCGCTATACCACCCATGGTAATACAATAACCAATAATATTGATAAAACACCAACATTTATAACAGTAAATTTTCTCCTTTACTATTAAATTGATATTGTGAGATTCAAGTACTAACATACTCTATCTTTTAACGCAAGATTACGGGTTAACTTAGTAAGTAAATTTATTACCGTTAGGCTACCGACTCCTAGGTGATTTTCATTAATATTTACTATAGCTTCTCACCAAACAGCTACTCTCTTTAAGCAAGGCTATTAACTACTTTTCCTAATCATTGTCTTTATTAAAAACATTATATATTATGCCCCTAAAAAAGTCAATTAAACATAGATTTATAGATTCATTTATATAAATAATAATTTTTATTAGCTAGTATTGATTTTTATATCAAAGAATGATTAAATTGTCTTATAGAAAATCAATATGAATTTAGTTGAGAATTAAAAATATAAATTACTTAAGATTTAGGAGGAGTAAATATGGAAAATAACAATATAAATCCTGAAATAATGGATAAACTAACTAAAGTATGTGTGTGCAAAGCTATTAATAGAGCTACTATAAAAGATGCTATAAGAAATGGTGCTAGGACTATGGATGATGTTAAAAAAGCAACTGGTGCAGGAACTGGCTGTTGTGGTGGTTCTAGATGTGTTTTTAAGATTCAACGTTTAATAGAACAATTTGAAAACGGTGAATACAAATAAATTCCTCGGATTAAATTTTTTATAATGCTAAAACTAATAGTGTTATAAAAAAGGAGGCGTTTATTATGAATAAAAATGAAAAAACTGCGACTAATAACCAATGGATTTCAATTCCAGTAGAATCTGAAGGTTTTTCATCTAAATCTTATAAAGAAAAAACTGAAGGAAATAACGAGTGGACTTCTACAAATAAAAATCCAGCTAAAAATACTGAAAAATAAAACTTATAAAAAGGATATAGCATTTGCTATATCCTTTTTATTTATTATTACATTTTTAAATGTTACATATAATTTATTTCTATAATTTTAATTTTTAAATTTAAACTTCTCATAGTCTTATTATATATACTTCTATTTATTCTCTTCACAATATCTTTCCATTGCATCTGCAACATGCTTTGCATGAGCAACCGCTTGAACAACAGTCTTAGCCCCTGTAACAACATCTCCTGAAGCAAATACACCTTCTCTTGTTGTATGACCTTCTTCATCTGTTATAACAAGTCCCCACTTATTTGTTTCTAATCTTGTCGTACTTGAAACAATAACTGATCTTGGCTCCTGACTTACTGCTATTATTGTTGAATCACACGGTATTATCTCTTCTTGACCATCCAATGTTTTAGTTTGGATCTTTCCATCAACTTCTATATTCTCAGTCTTAACTACCTTAATACCATCTTCTAATATCTCAACTGGAGCTCTAAATAATTTAAATTCTACATTATCTTCTTTAGCTTCTTCTATCTCTTTTTTTGTTGCTGTCATTTGATCAAAATGTTTTCTATATACTATATATACATTTTTTGCACCATTTCTTTTAGCAGTTCTTGCAGCATCCATAGCAACATTTCCAGCACCAATAACACATACAGTATCACCTAAGTTATAAACATTTGGCGCTTTTAAATAATCTATAGCGTAATGAACATTTCCAAGAGTTTCACCCTTTATATTTAACTTCTTAGCATTCCATACACCAGTTCCTATAAATACTGATTTGTATCCATCTTCAAATAATCTATCTAATGTAATAACTGGTCCTATCATTATATTAGGTCTTATTTGAACCCCTAATTCTTGTAGCTTTTCTGCAATTTTATCAACCATTGTATTTGGAAGTCTGTATTCAGGTATTCCATATCTTAAAACTCCACCAATTTTTTCATGTGCTTCAAACATAGTAACTTTGAATCCTCTTTTAGCTAATATAAATGCAATAGTTATTCCAGCTGGTCCTCCACCAATTATTGCAATTCTATCTCTATTAGCTACTGGCTTTTCAAACTTAACATTATTTAAGTACTCTTTTGAAATCTCTTCTTCCATTTCATAAAAGTGGATTGGTTCACCTTTAATACCTCTTATACAATGTCCTGCACATTGATCTTCGTGCGGACAAACTATAGCACATACAGCTGAGAGAGGATTATTTTGGAATAATATATCTCCTGCCTCATTAAGTTTGCCTTCTCTATAAAGTTCTATAATTTCTGGAATTGGAGTACTTATAGGACAAAACTCTTTACATCTTGGTTTTTTACATAATAAACATCTATTTGCTTCTTCATTTAAAAATAAATTCATAACATCCTCCTAAAAACTATTCTTCAGTAAATCTTTTTTATAATATATTATCAATACGATAAAAAAACAAGTTATTTTTATTGGAATAACATTAAAAAAGTTGTGTTATAATCTTAAAAGAATTAATTTGAAGGGAGCTACAATTAAATGGCTAGTAAATTCTACTTAGAAAAGTTAAGCAAAAAAGCAAAAGCTGAACAAGGCAGACCATGGATATATACAGATGAAATTAAAGAATATGATGGTGAATACCAAAATGGAGACATAGTTGAAGTTTATAACCACAAACATTTCTTTATAGGTAAAGGATACATAAATGATGCAAGTAAAATTGCTATAAGAATAATGACAAGAGACATAGACGAAGAAATAAATGAAGAATTTTTCAAAAAAAGATTTAAAGCTGCATGGGATTATAGAAAAACTGTAATTGATACTTCATCTTGTAGATTTATATTTGGAGAAGCTGATTTTCTTCCAGGACTTACAGTTGATAAATTTGAAGACTATTACGTAATACAAATTTCTACTTTAGGTATGGATAAATACAGAGATATAGTAACAAAAATATTAGTTGAAGAATATAATGCTAAAGGAGTTTACGAAAGAAGTGACCTTAAAACTAGAGAAATAGAAGGATTAGAGCAAAGAAAAGGCTTTTTAACAGAACCTTTTGATACTAATATTCAAATTATAGAAAACGGAGTTAAATATATTGTAGATTTAGAAAATGGTCAAAAGACTGGTTTCTTCTTAGACCAAAAAGAAAATAGAGCTGCAATACATAGAATTTGCAAAGGAAACGATGTTCTAGATTGCTTTACTCATACTGGATCATTTGCATTAAATGCTGGAATATCTGGAGCAAAGTCAGTACTTGGTATTGATGTATCACAACATGCAGTTGATTGTGCAACTAGAAATGCTGAGCTTAATGGACTTCAAGATACAGTTAAATTTGAATGCCATAATGCTTTTGATGTATTATCATCTTGGTCAAAAGAAGGAAGAAAGTTTGATGTTGTAATATTAGATCCTCCTGCCTTCACAAAATCAAGAAATACAATAAGTGGTGCAAAAAGAGGTTATAAAGAAATTAATCTTAGAGGATTAAAAATGGTTAAACCAGGTGGGTATTTTGTTACATGTTCATGTTCTCATTACATGGCAGAAGATTTACTGAGAAGTACAATCGCTGAAGCTGCTCATGATTCACATAGAACATTAAGACAAATAGAATTTAGAACTCAATCATCAGATCACCCAATACTTTGGAATTCTGATGAATCATACTATTTAAAATTCTTTGTATTCCAAGTTATTTAAACTATCATACAGTATTTATAAATATATAATTTATTAGTATATTTTTATTTATTCTAATATTATTAACAATTAGTTATAATAGTCCACTTTTTATTAATAATTAGTTATAATATAAAGATTATTGTTAACATCACGTTAATTGATAATTATATTTTTTAGTATTATAATTAACTCATTGATAAACGGATAATAATTATTATTAATAGATATTAATATTTATCGTATATATTTAAGGAGGAGTTAGTTATGAAAAGTTTAAAAGGAACAAAAACAGCCGAAAATTTAATGAAATCTTTCGCAGGGGAATGTCAAGCTAGAACAAGATATACTTATTTTGCTAGTGCAGCATTAAAAGAAGGTTATCACCAAATATCAAATATCTTCATGGAAACTGCTGAAAATGAAAAAGAACATGCTAAGAGATTCTATAAATTCTTAAAAGATGACTTCCAAGGAGAACCAATAGAAATTAACGCAGCATATCCAGTAGAATTACCTACTGATACAAAAACAAACTTAATATATGCAGCTGAAGGTGAACATGATGAAAATTCAAATCTTTATCCTACATTTGCTAAAGTAGCTGAAGAAGAAGGATTCCCTGAAATAGCTGCTGCATTTAGAATGATAACTAAAGCAGAAATAGCACATGAAACTAGATACAGAAAATTAGCCGCAAATATAGAAAACGGAAGAGTATTTAAGAGAGATTCAGCTGAAACTTTATGGAAATGTGGAAACTGTGGATTCATATTTGAAGGTGCTGAAGCTCCAGTTAAGTGTCCAGCTTGCTTACACCCACAATCATACTTTGAGTTATTCGTAGAAAACTACTAAAATAAATATATATAATTAAAAAACTACCCTAAAGTTTAGGGTAGTTTTTTAATTATAGAAAGGAACTATTTCTTCTTTAAATTCCCAAGCTAAACAGTTCTTTGGATAACCAAACTTAGTTAAATCTCCTACCCTTAAAAATTCCTTTTTAGAGTCAGAATCTAAAACTCCATCTCTTATTAATTCTAATATATCCCTAATCCGATCTCTGTAAACCTTTTTATTAGTTATGCAAGGCTCTCCCCATGCAGCAATTATTATATCACTTTCACTTATACATTCTTTAATAACATCATTGTTTTTATATAAGTTTTCTGTATAACTTTTATCTCTTATATCAACTTCATATGCTGAAAATAAATTAATTATAACTATTTTCTTTACCCCATTTATAAAGCTTTTATAGGATTTTTCATTAAGGTATTTCAATATTTTCTTAAAAGTCTTACTGCACCCTCTACTATCTATTCTTTTAGGGTAATTAGAAATTATAAGTATGTTGTCTCCCTCATTTGAAACATCAATACTTATTTTATAGCAATTGCTTTCAGAAGAGTCTTCTAGCATTTTTATATTATTTTTTTTGACGTATTTAGGATACTTACACCTACCCATACCTTACCCCTCAAAATTCTTACTATCCCTTTATAAGGTTAATTTATTCTATAATATGTCCATCTTTATATTCTGGAACAATATTAGTAATATTTTTTTTCATACAATATTCAATATCCTTCATAAGTCCTAGATCTTTCATTACGCCATAGTGTCTTGCATCTTTTATAAAACTTTCTATTCCAGTATTATTTTCATATATATAATTTGCAGTTTTAGCTATATCACTAAGATATAATTTAGAACTAATTTTAGTCATTTCATTAATAATATATCCTGAACATATAAAATCATCCATTGAGAACTGTCCATTTGTACCTGCATTTGCTATTACAACATCTTCACCAAGTTCTATCAATTTTTCAGCTACTGCTTTCCCATTAATCATAGCTCCAACAAAAACTCTCTTCGCCTTAGAACATTCTGTTAGTGTTCTAGTACCATTTGTTGTTGTAATTATTACAGTTTTGCCTTTAACTATATCTTTTGTATATTCTAAAGGTGAATTTGATAGATCAAAACCTTCTATCTTAACAGCCTTTCTCTCTCCACCAAGAATACATTGTCCACTTTTAAATTCTGCACTTTTTTCTTTTGCTTCATCAATAGTTAAGTAAGGTATTACCTCTTTGCATCCATTCATAAATGCAGTAGTAATTACACTTGTTGCCCTTAGCATATCAATAACAACTACAACTTTATCTTTTAAATCACTCTCATCTATATGATCTGCTGAAATAATAATATCTATATTCATAAAAAAAATCCTCTACTTTCTATTTATATAACACAAAAAACCCTTAAGGGCTTTTCATGTTATAAAAATATATTTAATTATTTATCACTAATTTCTCTAAATTCTTTTCCTTGATATATTTCATTATCAATTAAAGCTTTATCTATAGCATTTAATATCTCCCATTTTTTAAGACTCCATATAGGTCCTATTAAAAGATCTCTTGGAGCATCTCCAGTCAACCTATGAACTATCATCTCCTCTGGAAGCATAGCTATAGACTTACATATTAAGTCTATATAATCATCCTGAGATACAAATTCAAGCTCTCCTCTTTCATATAACTTAACCATAGGAGTATTTTTCATAAGATGTAGAAGATGAAATTTAATTCCTTTTGATCCTGAGTGTGCTATATAATCTACACTCTTTAGCATATCTTCTTTTGTTTCACCTGGAAGTCCAAATATACAATGAGTTACAAAATCAATATTTCTTTCCTTTAATCTTCTTATAGCATCTTCATATACTTCTAGCTTATAACCTCTATTTATTTTTCTTGCTGTCTCATCTGATACAGTTTGAAGCCCAAGCTCTACCCAAACATAAACCTCTTTATTTATCTCCTCTAATAAATCTAGTACATCATCACCTAAGCAATCAGGTCTAGTTGCAATAGCAAGAGCCACTACACCTTCTTGCTTTATAGCTTCTTTATACTTTCTTCTTAACTCTTCAACTGGTGCATATGTATTTGTGAAAGCTTGAAAGTAAGCAATATACTTTCCTTCCTTCCACTTCTTATTCATCATTTCTTTTATATCACAAAATTGCTTTCCTATTGATAAGGTTCTGTTTCCTGCATAATCCCCTGAACCACTTTCACTACAGAAAAGGCAACCTCCTATACTTATAGTGCCATCTCTATTCGGGCAAGAAAAACCTCCATCTAAAGATATTTTAAACACTTTTTCATTAAATTTATTTCTTAAGAAATAGTTCAAGCTATGATATCTTTTTCCATTCCATTCTTTCACTATGATTTCCTCCATTATTATGTCTGTTTTATACTATAATATCATAAGTGAATTTTTATTTCCTATTATATTTTTTCAATATTTTCTTCTACTAAGTCTATTTTATAATTTCCAAGTACCTCTTGTGATATATCGTCTTTCTTTCCTGCTGTAACATTAATTATTATATTATCTTTTGTTGCTCTTAGATACTCAATATTATATTTATCTATTGGGAATATCTTATCAAATTCTACTGGAAATAAATCACCATCTGGATTCTTATATATCTTCATTCCTAATGAGGTTCCATTTCCTTTTGTATATTGGACTATTAAAAAACTCTCTTCTTCATTAAATATCATATTTCTAATTTTACTATCCTGTATAACATCATATCCAGTTATTTTTTGTACAATAGGTCTTTCTAATGCTTTCTTTAAAGTATTTTCATCTAATGGAGCACCACCACCACTATCACCACCACCTCCATTACCTTGAGCCATTCTTTCATCCGAAACTCTTGCGCTACTTTCAATATTAGCCTCTTCAATAATAGCGACTCCAATGAAACTATTTTTTCCATCTGTAGTACTCACACCTATATTACTACCTGTATAACTTATACCTATTACTGAATATTTATCTTTTGGTACTTTAACCTTATTTATAACTGGTATTTGACCTTTTGGATAAATTTCTAAAGGTAAGTCTTTCAATCTAAGTATTAATTGACTACTTCCAGTTCCCTTTGTTATTAATCTAAGCTCATCATTATCATGATATATTTCCGTAATATTCTCACTTTTAACATCAGCTACTTTATATTCCTCTCCATCCTTAACTATCTTCATAGTAACTATATCTAAATCTGCATCTGATAACTTACCATTTGTTCTAGAACAATAAAATTCAATATATGAACTCATTCCAGTCTCATTTATACTTCCAGGCTGAAAAGCTACAATAGGCATAGTAGTTATCTCTTTTACTTTATTACTAGCTGCAAGTTCTGGAGTTGATATATCATTAGCTCCCGATATATCATTCGCCTTAAGCCTCTCCATATACTGGATTCCTCTCTCCTTTGCAATTTGAGTATTAAACCTTTCTTGTACGTCAGACATTTCATCATTCCCCTTACATCCAACTATACATAAAATAAATATCATAAATAAAATAAATAATCTCTTCTTTTTCAAAAAACTCACTCCTCTTTAGTACATCTTAATCTCTTATTAGTTTTCCTTAGAAAATTCACCTTATTCACTTATAAATAGAATAAATCTTAAGTATACTTTGTATATTTGATATTAAGAGTATTTATAAGGAGGTATATCTTGAAAAAAGAATGGATTAAAGTATTTCAAGTTGCAGTTGTTTTTATAGGGACAGTTGTTGGTGCTGGTCTTGCTTCTGGAAAAGAAATAACACAATTTTTCACATCTTTTGGTGTAGCAAGCTTTGTATCTATAATTATTTGTGGATTATTTTACATTGCAATGGGTACTATAATTTCAAAAATAAGCATCAAATATAAACTAGAATCCTATGGAGATGTTATTCATAAAATTAGTCCAAACTTTTTTGGGAAAATCACAGGAGGTATAACAACAATTTATTTAATATCAAGTGCATCCATAATTCTTGCAGGTAGTGGAGCACTTATTAATCAATTTTTTGGAATTCCTAAAATAGTTGGTACTTTAATTATGATTGCAGTTTCTATATTCTTCTTACTTAGGGGCACAAATGGACTAATAGAGGTCAATTCTTTCATAGTCCCAACCTTGATATTTACAATATCAACTATTACAATACTTTATTTTGTACTTTGTCATGAGGCTATAACATTTGAAAACATATTAAGCTTTACACCTAAAAAGGAAAGTGGACTTGTTGTATCAACAATTCTTTATGCAGGTTATAACATTCTTTGTTGTTGTGGTGTTCTAGTACCACTAAGTACAAATATAAAGAAAACAAAAACTATGTCCTTAGGTGTTGGGTTTGGTGCATTAGGTCTTACATTACTTTGCCTAATGATAAATTTATTACTTACAATAAATCAGCCCTATATTTATGAACTTGAAATACCACTATTATTTGTGGCAAAGAGATTTAGTACAATATTGCAGGCCCTTCTTCTTATGGTTATACTTTTGGAGATGTTTTCCACAGAAGTTTCTGATGTATACTCTATAAGTAAAACACTAGAAAAAACCTTTAAGATAAGATTTAAAAAAGGAATTTTCTTAGTATTATTAATAGCATTCCCAATATCACAAATAGGCTTTGGTAATCTTATATCAACTCTATACCCACTATTTGGAATGCTAAGCTTAATCTTTATTTCTCAATGCTTAATATTCTATTTTAAAAATAGAAAAATATTAAACTCTTAATATCAATAAGATAAATGACCATTTCTATAATATAGAAATGGTCATTTATCTTATTGATTAAGTTCTGCTATTTTAGTAACTCCAACATATATCTCTGAAATTTTATACCACGTTTTATAATCTACCACACCTGTTCTAGGTAATCCAAATATACCTTGGAATACTCTAACCTGCTCTGCTGTACTTTCACCATATATACCATCCTCAGCAACTCTAGGTATTAATGGATAATTTCTAGATATTCTATTTAGAAATTCTTGTGTTACTCTAACCGGTTCTCCTCTAGATCCTACTGTCAAGTCATATCCTGGATAAGATTGAGGACTACCTTTAACAACTTCTGCTGTAGTAAGCTCAATATTACTTCCATAATAGTAGGTTAATATATCATATGGGACTCTACCTTGATCTCCAAGTTCCTTACTTCCCCACTGACTAAGCCATTCTGGACAAATAACATTCTTACCATCACAATATTGAGTTAAAAGTGGTTGCTTCCTTCCTATTCTTCTTACATATGTTGAGAATATTTCATCTACTATATCACTTATATTTTCATATACATTACGCCCAAAATTAAATGCATGATCATAAGCCGTTGAATTTGTAATATCAAAATTCTTACCTTTTGATCTATACCATTCTGTATAAATTCTATTTAAGGTAAATGATATAATACAAAATACATTAGCTCTTATTGTACTACTTGACCATGTTGAATATATTTCACTTGAAGCAACATTTTTAATATAATCTTTATAAAGGACTCTATGATTTCTACCTGCTGTATTAGGTCCTCCTTCGTGTACTATAATATATTCTGGTACAACCGGCTTTGGTAATACTACTCCACTAGTTGGTGGTGGTAATGGCTTATCTACTTCTTCTGGAATCTTTCTTGGGAAGTTCCCATTAAGTCTATTTGGAGGTATATTTATAATTTCTGCTCTTAATCCTCTAGCTGTATTTACTTCTGTTAAATTACATTTTTGATAGGCTGTTTCTCTAGGAAATATTTGACATCCATTAACTACAAAGGGTTGGAATCCATCTTTTTCAATTGTTATATTACATAAGCCATATGGTAATCCTGGTTCATTTGGTTGCTGTGAATTTTCAAATGGTGGTGCATCTAGCTCTATAGTTTGAGTAAGTCCAGAAGAATCGGTAACTAATTCAACTTGAGTTGATGCGCCAAAATTTGGAGTCACAGTTGCCCTACACCCTTCTACAGGTATATAATTATCTCCACTAAAACACTGAATTTTTAAACTTCCTTTTTCAGGCATAAAATACTCCTTAATATTTCTTTTACAAATAACTTATGCTTATTTATCCTCATTGGTGAAATCATTCGGCTTCCTTATGAATAAATTTCCAATATAAAATTCATCGTATATATTGCTTCTATAAGCCCTAGCCCTAATGTTATTAAATACTTCTTGCATATCGATAGTGCCATATCCCCATTCACGATTTGGATATACATCTCCTTCTCTCTTTCCAGCTCCCCTTGTTAGATATGTCTTTATCTTTACAGAGTACATAGTTGGGTCATTTCCATCTATTATTCCCCATTGAAGCAATTGTGCACAACATCCAACAACAACAGCACCTGCAATAGATGATCCAGATGCAGTTCTAGTACCTCCACCTGGTGATAGTACAATTGCATTTATTCCTCCTGCTGCTATATCTGGTTTTATCCTTCCATCTCTAGTATATCCTCGTCCTGATTTTCCAACTGTAGCATTATTATTTTGATTATAGTATGCAACAGCTATTGATCTTTGAGATGTTGATGGAAGTGTTAATGTGGTATATTGACTTGAATTTAAAAACCTCGTATCTCCTTGAAGTAAATCCCTTTGAGGAATCCATGAATGATATGTCCCATCAACAATATAGTCACCTATAAGCTTAAACTGCCATATCCCTTCTTTTAAATTTTCTGCTTTTATCTTTATTAATTCATCTCCTGTTATTTCCTCTGGAATTGAGTACTGTATAAACATTCTTGTCCCTTCAAAAACAAATCTTATCTCTTCAACTTGTTGCAATTTTGCTGGTATCCTTTCTATGATTTCCCCAGATGGTGATACTATAGATAGAGATACTTTATTAGGACTATTTATCCATATTTCAAAGAATAACTCTGTTTGATTAGGACCTATCCTAAGTTCTATTGTCTCTGTGTCACCCACTGTTTCTATAGTTCCTACTGTATGTGTATCTGTATCCCCTTGGTTTCCTGTTGTTGTAACTACAACAAGTCCCCTTCTTTTAGATATATCATCTATAAATCTCTCTACAATAGAACTTCCATCATGCGCCCCTACATTAGTACCAACTGGAATATATATTGCAACGGGCATGTTTCTATCTCTAGCCTCATTTAATATATATCTTATTGCTAATATTATATCTACATTTTCGTACCTTCCAACACCAGGAGTAGATACACCGAAATTCCTTAAATAGGCTTGTGATGCTTCCTTTAATTTTACTATTATAAAATTACAGTCCGGTGCTGCACCTACAAGTTCCGGGTTCTTTCCCCTTGCACCAGCAAGTCCAGCTACCATGGTTCCATGACCTATTTCATCTCTACTTTTAACAATGGAATATGGATCTCCTCCACCTAATCCAACACTTATTGCATTATTAATCTGCTCTTCTGTATATACTACTCCATATTGTGCAAAGCTTGTTGTAACTTCATTGGTAAGGCTTTGATCCCATAATGATAGTATTCTTGTTCTATCATCCTCTCTAGTAAACTCTGTGTTCATATAATCAATTCCACTATCAAGTATTCCTACTAATACGCCTCTTCCATTTAATCTAAGATATGGATTCCTATGAAAGATTGGTGCATTAGATGCATACACTGGCGATATATCATTAAGGGTATAAACTGGTGATGATTCTACAAAAACAATTTCTGAAGTATCAGAAATTATTTTATCTATCTCATCTTCAGGTGCTGTTATTACTGCAAAATTATCATCTAATATTATTACTCTTGCATTTGGATATGCATTTATAGCACTTTGAATATCTCCTATATATTCAATTATTCTTCGTTCTACCGCCTCTTGCCTATTTAAATTTCCAAAATCTATCTCAGACCTAGGTAAATTTAATATATTTCTTAATATTTCAAAAGAATCATATGCGCATACGGTTCCATATCCCCATAATGGATTAGGATAAGTTACACTTGGTCTATCTCTTTTTGCTCCCCTAACTAGATAATTCTTTAAACGTTCGCCATAAAGAAATCTATCATTACCTCTTACTATTCCCCATTGCATGAATAATGCAGCTATACCTGTAACATGAGGTGCTGCCATAGAAGTTCCAGTTTTAGCATCAAAATTATTATAAGGGGTAGATGAAATTATTCCTTCTCCTGGAGCTATAAGTTCTGGCTTTGTATATGCTGGATCAACAGCAGCACCCCTTCCACTAAAGCTTGATATGGTATTAGTTACATAATTATAACTTCCAACCGATATAACATTACTAACTGTCGCTGGTATTCCTAATGTATTAAGTAATGTAGGTCTTAAAAATTTTGTATTCTTGTTAAGCCCTTCTGTTACAGGCATCCATATATCATAATTTCCCCTATACTCATTAATAACATTTATTCTTATTCTCCACTCACCTGTAATAAGATAGTCTCCCCCTGAAATAAATGCTATAATTACTTCTCCAAGTAAATCAAATGGTTTAGGTCCTGACATATAGAATACAATCCTATCTCCATCTAAATTAATCTCATTTAATCCTTCATCTATACTTATTTCACCACTTGTCCTACCTGTAGGATTTATTATTTGAACATTTATCCTAGATAAAATGTCATGATATAAAGCTAACTCTACAGATGGTTCATCCTCTGCAATGTTTATTGAAATTGTTTGCTCTACTCTAAGATCTCCTCCAACATGATGCGCTGCATCACCTTCATTACCTGCTGCTATTACTATTGTTATTCTTTCCAAATCACAAACTGTACTTATATATTTTTCTAATAGAGAGTTACCATTATGTGCTCCATCATTAGTACTTAAACTTATATTTACAACTAATGGCATATTAAGTTCTCGACCCTTATCAACTAAAAACTTAAGACCTCTTAATATTTGAGTACTAAGTGCAAATCTTCCTCTGTTTGCTTTGACCATCATTATAGAACTTTTAGGAGCCACCCCATAGTTAGATGTTGGTATACTACCTCCAGCACACGCTATACCAGCAACATGAGTTCCATGTTCCGCTAAATCATTTGATGGAACTATACTAAATGGATCTTCATTTAATATAGCCTGGTTTATTGTTGCTTTATTATATATAGTTCCACCTAAGCTCAAATCATAAATATACTCTATTCTTGTAGTACCATCAGTATTTCTAAAGGCAGGATGCATATAATCTATTCCAGTATCTATAAACCCAACAACAACACCTTCTCCATCCACATTATAACTAGATTGTGCTGTTTGAACACAGGCTGCTCTATTACTATTTACATCTGAGAAATATAATTCTTTAGGTAATTCTATATACTGTATTTCATCCAAAGCTTCTAATTGAGGTACTTTATCCACAGGTATAGTTACTATTCCATATCCATATCCCAAGCTTTCATATTTTCCACCTATATTATCCACAGTTTGTGATATGTTATCCACATTATCCCCAGTTATTATTATAACTTCTATCGTATTTTGTCCATCAACCATACTTCCTTTAAATAAATTTAATTTATTCATTGTATCTCTTCGTAATACTCTATATAGTTGCAAATAAGTATCTAACTTATTTTTCACCTTCAATTCACCTCAAGATTATTCTTATCATATACTTATTGTATGAAAGTATAGAGTTTTTGATAAAGATGATGCAAAACATATATAAATAAAAAGAAAGTACATCAAATATGTACTTTCTTTTTATTTATAATTTAATTTCTACTCTATCTAACTTTGCTATTACCTTCATATTTCTAACTTCAATAGTTTCAGTAATAGTGCTTCCTCTATTGCTCATAAGTAATACTTTAGAATTATCTAACCTTCTGACTTCTCTTATCTTAGTTTCTCCATTGTAATTAATTAAGTAAAAACCATTTTGATTAAGTTCAGTAACTAAGTGTCCAAATACTAAATCTCCCTTTAGCATTCTAAATCCACTCATTTCATCATCAGAAACTTCTAAATATATTACCTTATCTTGAGGATAACCTTCAACCTTATTTGAATGTATAGGTAATTCTTTATGTCCCTTAACATTTTTTAATTCGTAATCATATATAGGAACATTCTTTAAAACCGAAGAAAAAGCATTCTCCCAGACTTCATTTGACTTATTATCTCTTTTAAAGCTAGCTTTAGATTCTTTAGCTACTCTCTTCTCTTCCATTAAATCTTCATCAGTAGCTACCATATTGATATCATTTAAATCAGTATTTAGAACCTTTGAAACTTTATTTATAAAGCTTTCTTGAGCAACTTTTCTTCCCATTTCAACTTCATTTATATATTTTTCAGAAACACCAAGCTTCTTAGCTAATGCTTTTTGAGGTATATTAGCTTTAAGTCTAGCTTCCTTAATCTTATCTCCAACTCTACTCAAGACTATTACTCTCCTTTTTGCTGTTTTCTATACCATTCTCTTTCTTCTAAAAGGTGTGTAATTAAGTACTTAAATGACCAATTACGTGATACAGGTGTTACTACTGCTAGTACTCCACCCTTTACAGCACTTCTTATTTTCTTTATTAAAATTTTAACTTCACCATCTGAAAATCCATTAAATAAGATTACTTTTTCATCTGGCATTTCAACTATTTCAATAACTTCTTCATTAATCTTACCTGATGCTATTTCATGAACTTTAAGTTCTACCATTTCTGGTTTTATTTCAATAACCTTTGCTAATAATCTTAATGAATTTATTTCATTTTTTGATAAGCCATGTACTAATAATGATTTATTATTATTCATTTAGCTCACCTCTTAATCTTCTATTACATTAGGTTCTTTTGCAGTATAATCTCCAAGATCTACAGTAACCTTTTTAATTCTTTGGTCTTCATATGGTCTATCTCCACGATCTCTTGGCTGTTTAACTATTTCATCAGCAACTTCCATTCCTTCTATAACCTTACCAAATGATGCATATTGTCCATCTAAGTGAGGTGCATCTGCAACCATTATAAAGAATTGGCTACCAGCTGAATCCGGATGCATTGCTCTAGCCATTGATAAAACACCTTTAGTGTGCTTTAAGTCATTTTTAAATCCGTTTCTTGAGAATTCTCCTTTTATTGAGTATCCTGGACCACCCATTCCTGTTCCTTCTGGGCATCCCCCTTGAATCATGAATCCTGGAATTACTCTATGGAATATTAAATCATCATAGAATCCCATATTTATTAAATGTATAAAGTTATCAACTGTAGTTGGAGCTATTTCTGGATATAATTCAGCTTTTATAACTCCTCCGTTTTGCATTTCTATTGTTACTATTGGATTTTTCATATAAATTCTCCTTTCAAACTAAAACCTATTAACTATTATTATCCAAAAAATTTATATAAATTCATATACTTTTTAAGATAATACTTTGTTTCATATAATGAAATTATATCTCATTTATACCTATTAAACAATTACTATCAACTGTAGTATATTATTCATTAAAGCATTTAAATAAAACATAAACTAAATAATCTTTTATATTTAATTTAAACTCTTTCTAGCATCCATTTTTCCTTTAATTATTCCAATGGCTGCTGGCAAAATTGATATTAAAATTATAGCTATTATAACAACTGAAAAATTGTTTGCAACAAATGGTATATTGCCAAAAAAGAATCCTAATAAAGAAACTAAGAGTACCCAAAGTAGTCCACCCATAGAGTTATAAGTTATGAATTGTTTATAATGCATTGACCCTATACCTGCTACAAAAGGCGCAAATGTACGAACTATAGGAATAAACCTAGCAATTACAATAGTTTTTCCACCATATCTTTCATAATAAGCATTTGTTTTATCTATGTATTGTTTCTTTATAAATCTTGAATCTCCACGATCTAATAGCTTTTGCCCAAGATGTTTTCCTATATTATAATTTATAGTATCTCCAAGTATTGCAGCTACTGCTAGAGAAATTATCAATATCCAAATATTAAGTGATCCTATTGCCGCAAAGGCTGCTGCTGCAAATATCAATGAATCACCAGGTAAAAATGGTGTTACAACTAATCCAGTCTCAAATAGAATTATGAAAAATAATATAACATATACCCATGTCCCATAATTATTAATCAATATTCCTAAGTGTTTATCTAAATGTAACACTAAGTCTATTAATCCACTTATTAAGTTCATTTTATCACTCCTAAACTATTATTAATCTTTCGTTGTTATATTTATTATAAAGGTATTATGTTAATTATTAATTAAGTAATTATAATATTTGCTATATTCTAAGAAAATTTTTTTAGAATATAAAAAGCCACTATCTTAATATCGGAAAGATAGTGGCCTCTTATGAATTTTAATTAATGCACTCATTCTATTACTCCATTTATTAATTTAGGAAAGTAGTTCCCATTACAACTCTTGAAAAATCATTGTAGTTTGTTAAGTTCTTAACATTAACAGCATTAAAAATTGCTTCTCTTCCTTTTTCATTTATCAGTTCACTGAATAAGCAAGTTAAGAATGTGCTTGGTATTCTATCTAATCCTTCAAAGTCTAAAACTACTTCATCATTTAAATTATTTTTTATTTGTTCTCTTAGTACTATAGCATCCTCAACTGCAAAATTTTCTCCTAAAAATTCTCTAACATTTATCATCATTACAATCACCTCATAAATTTATTTTTATCTTTATTAGTTTTCTTTTTTAAAATTTTCTGACAATTCTGTCTACATCTATAATATACCAACTTCCTATTTCTTTGTCAACTATTTAACAAAGTTTTTTAAAAATTTTTTCTTTATATAATTTAATATATTCAAAACATTTAATTATGTTGACTACTTTTTATATTATATTTAATAAACCACATATACATAAAATACATGTGGTTTATTAAATATTATCTTCTATATACCAAGTAGCTTTTTGCTAAGCTCTGTTACTTCATCTCTTCCACAAGAGTTATAAAACTCTACAGTTCCCTTTTCACTGCTATCATTTATAAGATCTGCTTCTTTAAGCCTTCTTCTAAGTTCTCTTACAGTGCCTTCTCCACCATCAATTATAGGAATATCCTTTCCTAATACTTCTGATAAAGTATCTCTTATAAATGGATAATGAGTACATCCAAGAACTATAGAAGCTATATCTTTATGCTTATATTCTTTGAATTTATCTCGAAGATAATCTTTAAGCTCTTTACTATCTAAATCTCCCTTTTCAATAAATTCTACTAGTCCATCGCAAGGCATTGGGGTTATAGTAGCCTGTTCTCCATAATAATCCATAAGCCTCTTAAATTTATTATGTGTTAGTGTAAATGGAGTAGCCATTATTATAACATCTCCATCTCTATGTAATTCAACTGCTGGCTTAACTGCTGGCTCTATTCCTACTATCGGAACATCCTTATATACTTTTCTAAGTTCTGCAACAGCTGCACTTGTTGCAGTATTGCAAGCCACAGCTATAGCTTTAGCTCCCTTATTTAATAAAAATTCAACCGCATCAAATGTTAAGTCTCTAACTTCTTTCATCTCTTTAACTCCATAAGGTGCATTCTTTGAATCTCCAAAATATATATAATTTTCATTAGGCATAAGTTTTAACGCTTCTCTCATTACGCTTAGCCCACCAACTCCTGAATCAAAAAAACCTATTGGTAATTCTTTCTTATTCAAAGCCTAATCACTCCACTCTTCTTCGTTTAAATTTATATACTACATATTCTATAACTTTAGCTAAAATAAATCTATATTTACTTAGTTTATTTATTTTAAATATAAAAAATAATTTTTTATTAAGTTTATTGACTGACAAGATATATTGTAGTAAAATCTTTCTAAGATTTGGATTAGACGAACATTTAACTTAATGTTCACAATTTCATTCGACATAAGTTAAGAAAGGATGTGAAGCTATTCTGGATACATCCTATATAATAAAAAGACGTATCTAGAATTATACTATTATGATTGAAAATTTAATTTACACTATACCAAGCGATAAACATACCAAAAATGATATTATCGAGATTATGTCTAAAAACCCTCAAATTAAATTTGTTTCTTTAGTCGGAATAGATTTATCGGGGAATGATACTGACGAAAAAATTCCTATGACTTTATTCTTAGATGATATCGACTCCTTCTTAAATGGCGTTGCTGTTCAAACTGATGGTTCCTCAGTTGTTCTTCCTGGAATTGCTACTCTTAATAACGCTAAAGTTGATATGATTGCAGACCTAGACTGTAATTGGTTCGTTGACTACAATTACGACAATATAGACCCAATAACTAACTCACCTGTTGGTACTCTTAAAATCCCTTGTTTCTTATATCATGACAACAAACCAGTTGACTCAAGATATATCTTAAAATCATCCATTGAAACTTTCAAGAAATCTCTTTTTGAAGCATTTGATAAAAATCCTAAATTACTAGAAACATACAATATAACTAAAGATGATGTAGAAGAAATTATTCTTACTTCAGCTACTGAATTAGAATTTTGGGTAAAAACACCAAATGATATAGCTCAAATAGAAGAATTATCAACTTCTCAAGTCTTACAAGAACAATATTGGACAAGAACTAAAGGTAATGTAAGAACTGCTTTAGAACAAACATTAGATTTAATGGATAAATACGGATTTGAGCCAGAAATGGGTCATAAAGAAGTTGGTGGAGTAAAGGCTAAATTAGAAAGTTCAGGAAGATTCAATCATATAATGGAACAGCTAGAAGTCGATTGGAAGTTCGCTTCAGCATTACAAGCTGCTGATAACGAACTATTTGTTAGAATATTAATCCAAGAAACATTCAGAAGAAATGGACTTGATGTAACATTCATGGCTAAACCAATAGATGGAGTTGCCGGATCTGGTATGCACACTCATTTAGGAGTTAGCGCTAAGTTAAAGGACGGAAGTAGAGTTAACTTATTCCACGTTGGAAAAGAGCATTTCTTAAGTGAAATAGGATATGGAGCTGTAATGGGAGTTCTTAAAAATTATGAAGTAATGAATCCATTTATTTCTTCAACTAATAACTCACTTAAAAGATTAAAACCTGGATTTGAAGCTCCTATATGTACTGTTACATCTTTAGGATTAGCACCTGATAATCCTTCAAGAAATAGAACAATACTTATAGGATTAATAAGAGATCTTGATAAGCCTATGGCTACTAGATTTGAACTTAGATCACCAAATCCTCATTCAAACACATATCTTGCTATAGCAGTTTCTTATATAGCTATGCTTGATGGTATATTATATGCTGCAAATTCTAACAAATCAAAAGATGATTTATTAAAAGAATTATCAAAAAAACCTGGTGAAGATGCTGATTACTTAGAAAAAGGAAGAGCTTATAGAACTGAAGAAGATGTATTTGAAGATTTTACTGAAGAAGAAAGAAGTGAATACTTCGGAAAGGCACCTGCAACAGTATTTGAAAATTTAGCTCAACTTGAAGCTAATCCAGAAAAGATTAATATATTAAAGAAAAATCCAGTATTTACTGATCAAATAATAGAAAGCTTTAAAATAGCAGCATTAAGCAGATGGGCTACCGAAATAGAGCATAGAGTAATAAACAATTATATGAAAGAAATAAGATCTAGTAGAATTCTTCATGCACCTGAAAAAGCTCTTGATTTAGATATTTCAAGATGGACAGAAATAAATAAATTAAGACATAATCTACTTAAGGATACTTATACTAGTAAATCATTATTTACTAGTACTAAAGATGCCTTTAAAAATAATGATTACGAATTAGCTTCAAAGTTATATCTAGAAATTGAAGATTCTATGAATAAATTAAGAGAGCTTTATTCATCATATGAAAAAAATCTATTAGATTTATAAAAAAATTTATAATTAAAAG
>JBBVGE010000081.1:0-266 GCA_040144665.1 Clostridium perfringens | reverse complement strand
GAATAAAAGCTAAATATCCTGAACTTCAAGTAATAGCTGGTAACATAGCTACACCAGAGGCTGTAAGAGATTTAGCAGAAGCAGGTGCAGATTGTGTCAAAGTAGGTATAGGACCTGGATCAATATGTACTACAAGAATAGTTGCAGGTGTTGGGGTTCCTCAATTAACAGCAGTTATGGATTGTGCTGAAGAAGGTAAAAAATTAGGAATACCAGTAATAGCTGACGGTGGATTAAAATATTCAGGGGATATAGTTAAGGCTTTA
>JBBVGE010000080.1:0-249 GCA_040144665.1 Clostridium perfringens | reverse complement strand
TAGTTATTAAATCCACAATTTCTTTAGTCATTAATCCTTTATGCCATTTAGTTTCTCCGTCATTTTCAAGGTTTTCAATTAGCCATCCATTCCCTGTATTATTTGAAACATAAGCAAGTCTTATTTTTACTTCATCACACTTTAAATTAAGTCTTGGTGTTACTAACATTTTTCTATATAGACCAGTATTATTAACTCTCATATAATTTCCTCCTTTCTTGGTATTGTGAATTAATTTGGTATATCTAC
>JBBVGE010000079.1:0-300 GCA_040144665.1 Clostridium perfringens | reverse complement strand
GTACCATCTATAAAGTTCATTTGTGGACTTCCAATGAATCCTGCAACGAATATATTAGCTGGGTTATTGTATATTTCTTGTGGTGAGTCAACTTGTTGAACTATACCATCTTTCATAACAACTATTCTTGTACCCATTGTCATAGCTTCAACTTGGTCATGTGTAACATATATGAATGTTGTTTGTAATCTTTGATGTAATTTAGAGATCTCAGTTCTCATTTGAACTCTTAATTTAGCATCTAAGTTTGATAAAGGCTCGTCCATTAAGAATACTTTAGGTTCTCTTACTATAGCTCTT
>JBBVGE010000078.1:0-200 GCA_040144665.1 Clostridium perfringens | reverse complement strand
CTTTACCGATAGATAATCCAGAATCTAACATAACATAAAACTGTCTACAAAATACTGCTATATCCTTAAGCTTCACTTTACTATTAAAAGAAAAACTCTTTTTACTTTTACTATTTTCCTTTTCTATACTTAGAGGATAATATTGATTTGATAAAAGCATTTCCCTGATTTGACTTTCAGAATCAGCACTTTGAGAACCT
>JBBVGE010000077.1:0-258 GCA_040144665.1 Clostridium perfringens | reverse complement strand
ACAGGAGAAAAAAGTATAGGTCAACATGTATTTTTTAATGTTACCTAAAGAAAAAGCTAACACAATGTGTTAGCTTTTTTTATTTCTTACTGTCTAAGTATGCTACTGCACTTAAAGCAGCCACATTTCCTTCACCTGCAGCCTTCATATATTGGTATGGTCTACCAGTACAATCTCCCGCAGCAAAACAGCCTTCTATATTAGTCTTCATTAATCTATCAACTTCTATGTGATCATCAGTTATTTTTAATCCTGGCA
>JBBVGE010000076.1:0-1248 GCA_040144665.1 Clostridium perfringens | reverse complement strand
CTAGTTACTCCTGTTAAAGAAGTATGATTATGACTACTAGGAGTAAATGTACTTGGCTTATTTGAAATATCATTCCATGTAGGAACCCAATTAGAGGGTCTAGCCCCAACGTCATTTGCAGTTGGCTTATTCCCACTATGGTACATAGAATATTCAAAAGATTTATTTCCACTGGCGTCAAATCCGTAAGTATATACATTAGAACCACTTCCATAGTCAAAGGCTAATCCTCTTGAATATTGACCATTTGTATAATCACAATGGGCAACGTGAATTGCAAGACCTCCAACTAATCCACTTCCATTATGTCTTTTAAACCCAGATTTAGTCTTATTAAATCCAGATATTTCTTGCGTAGTTCCAGTTGGGCTATCACCATATATAAATCTACTAGGAACAATACCTCCAAGAGCATCTGCATTTTTTGCACTTTCTGCTTTAGCAGTTTTACCTAAATATCTATCATCATGGTTATGATTACTTGGTGAAGCTCCTATATCGGATGGTGTTGGTTTATTCATACTTGAATACATTATTGCCCATGAAGTCCATGCCGTTGCCTCCGCATTAGTTGAACACCTAGTAAATACTTTATTACTAGTATCTGAATAGAATATTTGTGTTACCCACTTAGATGTTTTATGTTCATTCCATACTAAAACATCCATTCTTCCATAAGTTGTTGGAGCATTTATACATTTAGCACAAACATATCGTCCCGGATCAGTTATAGAATTTAAATCTTTATTGTCAAATCTAATAGGTGCTTTTGCTAAGAAATTTTCATCAGTATAAGATTTCGCACTATTAAGTGTTGAAGTATCTTTATTATCTATTTCTTGCTTAGTATAAGTGCCTATATCATTTGGCGTTGGCTTATTAGCTTCATCATAAACTTTATACCAATTACCCCACCCAGCTTCATTAAAGTTTCTTATATATCTAGTAACCCTATTTTGTGGATACAGGTTAATAAATTCCTGCTGTATTCTGGCACTAGAAAATGCCTTATTTATTATCATGAATACTCTTGACGTTCCTTTATCCAAGTTACCTTCAGGAGTATTCTTAAAATTTCCAAGTCCAGTATCGTAAGTACAAAAAGCATTAGGAATCTTAAATGAATTACAATCTCTATCTTCTGGTATTGGTACTTTTAAGATAACATCTTCTTTTGTTGCTTTTTTACTTATTTCCTTATCTCTAGCCTCAAAGCTTTTTCTTGTACTTTCCTTTAATTTAACTAAT
>JBBVGE010000075.1:0-10913 GCA_040144665.1 Clostridium perfringens | reverse complement strand
ATTCTGTTCAATTTTCAAAGACCATTTTATCTCGTCGCAATCAAGCGACTTGCTTATCTTATCACTTAAAAAGTTTTGTGTCAACATCTTTTTTCAAAAAGTTTTTTGAATTTTAAGATGTTTCTCACTCTCTTTAGCAACTTAATTAGTATATCACTTAAACGATAGCTTGTCAACATTTTCGTCATTTAGTAATGTCGTATTTATCATGTTTACTTTGCTTTCGCTTGAGCAACGAAATTAATGATACCATATATCTTAACTACATAATAGCTATATATTTTTATGTATATAATTTATTTCTATAATACTCTATATTTCTACATTTATCTTTATAATTCTACTATTGATACACTAGGTAAGGTTTAATAAATATATTTTAATATATTAAAAAGAGGTGATACTCTATCACCTCTTCTTATATATTAAATAGCTTTTCTCTTTTGAATAGTAACTGGATAATTCTCTGTTCCATTTATATTCTGATTTTCATTTACTATAGTGCCCTTATCTGCAATAACCTTAGTCATTTCAACATTCTCTTCTATTACACTATTTTGCATTATAATACAATTTTCAAGAACTGTTCCCTTCCCTACACGAACTCTTCTTC
Organism: Clostridium perfringens; assembly: GCA_040144665.1. GTDB lineage: Bacteria > Bacillota > Clostridia > Clostridiales > Clostridiaceae > Clostridium > Clostridium perfringens_A. Next base: position 10,300 of record JBBVGE010000075.1, on the reverse strand, counting down.
CTATGATACAATTCTTAACTGTTCCTTCAATATAAGATCCATTAGCAACAATTGAGTTAACTACATTGCTTATTTCAGTATATTGTGTAGGAGACTCATCTTGTGATTTTGTGTATATAGGATTCTTATCATAAAATAATTCTTTATTTACATCTTGATTTAAAAGATCCATATTTGCATCAAAGTAAGCTTTAATAGAATTTATGCAAGCTAGATATCCTTTGAATTCAAAAGCACCAACTTTAAGATCATTTAGATTTCTACTTATATACTCTCTTACCTTTCTGTATACTCCATTCTTTATACAATCATAAACCATATTTATGAAAAGGTCAGTTTTCATTATATACATTTCCATATTAATATTGGCTTCCTTTTCTCTTCCTATATTTTCGCCAATACTTATCACTCTATCTACTTCATTTATATTTAATGTTTCGCAATCAATAAAGCTTTCATCAGCATTATCTACAGCCTTATAAACAACTGTTATATCATTGTTATTTTTTATATGATTTTTTATAAGGTCATTATAATCTATATTACATACCATATATGATGGAGCTAATAATATATATTCTCTTCTACTATTTTTTATAAATTCTATATTATCAGCAAAATTATGCACATCATCATATTCTGGTTCATAGTTTCCAAAATTAAATACTCTAAGTCCATCTTTTTTCCTATGAAGATCCCACGGCCTACCATTTGTTAAATGATTTATTAATGATCTTGATTTATTCTTTGTAAATATCCCTATACCTTCAATTCCTGAATTAGCCATATTTGATATAGCAAAATCTATCACTCTATATCTTCCTGAAATAGGTACTGATGCTAGTGTTCTATGTCTAACTAATTCACCCATTCTACTTTCATTTTCATCTAAATTTATAATTCCTAAACAATTATTCAAAAAACCCACCCCTTCATCGATAGCTACACTTCTAAATATTTTATTATTAGCAGCATTTCTCTTCTACAAATATTTCTCTTGGTCTTATATCTAATCCCATATCTTTAGATACTACCTCAGTTTCTAAGTTTTCATTTGCAGCAACTACTGCAATATTATCTCCATTACCAACTCTGCATTCTTTTCCTATAACAGCATCAGCTCCAACTATAGCCTTTTCTATAACTACATTATCTTCTATACGTGCATTTGGCATTATAACTGAATCCTTTATAATAGTATTCTTTCCTACATATACACCTTGTGATATTACTGAATTTTCTATAGTACCATTTATTAAACAACCTTCTGTAATTAATGAATTTTTAACCTTAGCATCTTGTCCAATATATTGAGCTGGCCTAACTGGATTCTTAGAGTATATTTTCCACTCTCTATCATTTAAACATAATTCATCAGCTTTATTTAATAAATCCATATTAGCTTCCCATAAGCTATCTATAGTTCCTACATCCTTCCAATATCCTTTAAACGGATAAGCAACCATTCTTCTATTTTCATTAAGCATTTTAGGTATTATATTCTTTCCAAAGTCATTACTTGATGATTTATCTAATTCATCTTCTTGTAAATATTTTTTAAGAGCCTTCCAATTAAATATATATACTCCCATTGATGCGTTAGTACTCTTTGGATGCTCTGGTTTTTCCTCAAACTCATATATTGTCTGATCTTCTCTAGTATTCATAATTCCAAACCTAGTAGCCTCTTCCATTGTAACTTCTATAACTGCTATTGTTACATCAGCATTCTTTTCTTTATGGAAGTCTAGCATTTCATCATAATCCATTTTGTAAATATGGTCTCCTGACAATATAAGTACATATTCAGGGTCATACCTATCTACATATTCAATATTTTGATATATAGCATTAGCTGTTCCTTTATACCAATCTCCACCTTTTTCTTCTTGGTATGGTGGAAGTATTGCAACTCCACCGTCTCTTCTATCTAAATCCCAGGCATCTCCGATTCCTATATGTGAATTAAGCTCTAATGGCTTATATTGTGTTAATACTCCTACTGTATAAATTCCTGAATTTGCACAATTACTTAATGGAAAATCAATTATTCTATATTTTCCTCCAAATGGTACTGCAGGCTTTGCTAAATTCTTAGTTAATACCCCTAATCTTGAACCTTGTCCACCTGCTAAAATCATCGCTACGATTTCTTTATTACCCATATAATCTATTCCCCTTCCCTTCTCACTTTTATACCTTAAAGTTGAGCTCTACTATACTTTATTTATTAGCACTAGGATACCTCCTTCCTAGTGCCGCAATAATTAAAGAATACTTTTTATTATCTTAAGCCCTCTTTCATTTAACCCTATATTTATATAATTATTATTGTTTTCATATTCATTATTATCTATAAGATCATATGCTCTTTTTTTTATGCCCATTAGCTTATAATCTATTTTTCTGTTATAAGGATTTACTATTATAGTAATCATTTCATCCATATATATACGCTTATATATAAGAAGCCCTTCTGTATTACTTATAAATTTAAAATTCCCTTTTTTAATAGCCTCTTCATTATTCCTTATATCTATAAAACATTTATACATATTTAATACTTCTTCATTAGGATTTTCCCACGGATATGTTTTTCTATTATAAGGATCTTTATCTCCTGTAAGGCCTACCTCATCTCCATAATATATTAAAGGCACACCTGGAATAGTCATTTGTATTACTAATGCTAATTTAAGAAGTCCCTTATCTTCTCCTAACATTGTAAATACTCTTTCTGTATCATGATTTCCTAATAGATTAATATTGCTATAAAAATTTTCTATAGGATAATTCTCATATAAATTCATCACCCTCCCAGAAAAATATTCCGTACTAATCTCTCCTATCAAATATTTTATTATTGCATCTCTAAGAGGATAATTAGTAACTGAATCAAGCTCATCTCCAAAGAAATATTCTCTTCTCTTAGAGTAACTAACTTTATTTGAAGCATCTTCCCATACTTCTCCAATTAAAACACTATCATTATTAATATTTAACATCTTTTCTTTTATAATTTTTATAAATTCATCAGGCAATTCATCTGCAACATCTAATCTCCATCCATCTGCCCCTAAATTCATCCATTTAGATATTATAGATTTATTATCTCTAACTATATAATTTATATAATCATTATTTAATTCATCTACATTAGGTTGATTATCAAATCCCCACCAGCTTTCATATTTATCTGGATATTCATAAAATCTATACCAGTTATAATATCTAGATTCTTTTGATTGATAAGCACCTAAACTATCATAATTCCCATACTTATTAAAATACTTACTATCTGACCCAGTATGACTAAATACTCCATCTAATATAATTTTTATATCTAGCTTTTTTGCTTCATTACATAATGTCTTAAAATCCTCTTCAGTTCCAAACATTTTATCTATTTTTTCATAATCTCCTGTGTCATATTTATGACAACTTGCTGATTCGAATATTGGATTCATATATATAATTGATGCTCCTAATGATTTAATATATGGTAGCTTTTTTATAACACCTTTTAAATTTCCTCCATAAAAATCCCATCTTACTACATTTCCATGTTCATCTTTAATATACATAGGATCATCATCCCAATTCCCATATATGAAGCTATTTCTTTTTGGATTATTTATTTTTCCATCATCATTACCATTGCAAAATCTATCTACAAATATCTGATATATAATACCTTCCTTATACCATACTGGAACTTCTCTCTTCTTATATACTGTCAATTGATAAACTTTAGGATTGTCTATATAACACTTACCAATTCCCCCTAATTCACTTTCATTATTTCCATAGTATATAACTTCATTATTATAAATAATCTCGAAATAATAATTATTTACCCCATATAGATTATCTGTGTTTATATCTATATTAAATCTACTTAATTTATTATTTTCTTTTCGCATTAATTTTCTATCTTTAGATAAATCGAATTTAATTAAATTTAAATATACTGTTGCATCTATATCTACATCTATTGATATAGATACAGATCTCCCAATCTCTACTGCTCCAAATGGTTTTCTATAATGTAACTCGTGAGAATTATGAAAAATACTACTCTCTATCATAAAAGCCCCCTCATTATTTGCTTTTATACAAAGCTTTTGTATTCCAAATTTCTTTAGAATATTCTCTTATTGTTCTATCTGATGAAAATACACCTGAATGTGCTATATTAATAGCACAAATTTTCTGCCATTTCTCTTGATCTCTATATAATTTATCTACAATTTCTTGAGCTTTTATATAATCATTAAAATCTTTTAATACAAAGAATTCATCATTATAAATTAATAAACTATCATAAATATCTCTAAACTTATTTCTATCTTCTGAGTATTTTCCATTGATTAAATCATCTAATATTCTTTTTATACGATTATCACTGTTATATATATCTAAAGAAGAATAATTACATGTTTTATAATAATTTAGTACTTCATCTGAAGTTAGGCCAAAAATTATTATATTATCATCTTTAACCTCATCTCTAATTTCTACATTAGCTCCATCTAGAGTAGCCACTGTTATAGCTCCATTCATCATAAATTTCATATTAGATGTACCTGAAGCTTCTTTAGTAGTAGTTGATATCTGCTCACTTACATCAGCTGCTCTTATTATTTTTTCTGCTATTGATACTCTGTAATTATCTATCATAATTACTTTTATTTTATCTTTAACAATGGGGTCATTATTAATTTTATCTGCAATAGCATTTATTAATTGAATTGTATTCTTTGCTAGATGATATCCTGGTGCAGCCTTACCACCAAATATAAATGTTCTTGGAACTATATCTAAATCTGGATTTTCTAATAATCTATTATATAAATCCATTATTCTTAAACAATTTAGTGTTTGCCTTTTATATGCATGTATTCTTTTTACATGAACATCAAAAATAGAATTTGGATCTATTATTATTCCTTTTTCTTTATAAATTTCTCTTGCTAATTTTTCTTTATTTCTATATTTAATTTTATAAAGTGAATCTAAAATATTTTTATTATTTAAATGATTTTTGAAATTTATTAATTCCATTGGATTTTTAATAAATTCATCACCTATTGTTTCTTTTAATAATTCTGTTAGCTCTGGATTACTTCTTATAAGCCATCTCCTATGAGTTATACCATTTGTTTTATTATTAAATTTCTCAGGAAATAATTCATAAAAATCTGCCATCTCTTTATTTTTTAGTATCTCAGTATGAAGTTTTGCAACTCCATTTACACTATAACTACCTACTATAGCTAGATTTGCCATCCTAACATATCCATCAGCTATAATTGCCATATTAGAAATCTTATGCCATTCCCCAGGATACTTATTCCAAAGGATACTACAATATCTTTTATTTATCTCTTCTATTATCATATAAATCCTTGGCAATAAATCTTGAACCATATCTACTGGCCACTTTTCTAATGCTTCTGCAAGTATAGTATGATTAGTATATGAAACAGTATTTTTAGTTATATTCCAAGCTTCATCCCACTCTAATCCTTCCTCATCAATTAATATTCTCATAAGTTCTGGTATAGAAAGAGTTGGATGGGTGTCATTTATATGAATAGAAATCTTCTCATGTAGGCTTTTAATATCTCCTCCATTTTTCTTATAATCTCTTATAATACTTTGAAGTCCAGCTGATACAAAGAAATACTGCTGTTTTAATCTTAGTATCTTTCCTTCATAAAATGAGTCTTCTGGATAAAGTATATAAGATATTGATTCCACAGAACCTTTATTATTTATTCCTTTGTCATACTCTCCTCTATTAAAGGATGAAAAATCAAAATCATCTTCAATAGATTCTGCACTCCAAAGTCTTAAAGTATTAACTACATTATTTTCATATCCTATTACTGGAGTATCATATGGTACAGCTTTAATTTCTTCATATCCATCATGATGAAAATTCAATCTACCATCTATATTACTTGCTGTAACTGTTCCTCCAAATTTAACAATTTCACATTTATCTTCTTTTCTTATTTCCCAGACATTTTTAGATTGTAGCCACTTATCTGCTACTTCAACTTGACTACCATCTATAATTTTTTGATCAAAGAACCCATATTTATAACGGATTCCACATCCATGTCCAGGTATACTAGAAGATGCCATAGAATCTAAGAAGCATGCTGCAAGTCTTCCAAGGCCTCCATTGCCAAGTCCTTGGTCCTGCTCTATCTCTTCAAGAACATCTAACTCTATATCTAATTCCCTTAATCCATCTTTGCAAATATCTCTAATACCTAAATTTAATAGAGAATCTCCTAATAATCTTCCAAGTAAAAATTCCATAGAAAAATAATATACTTCTTTATTTTCTAAAGTCTTATATTTATTGTTAGTTTTAATCCAATCCTTTGTAGCATACTCTCTAACTAAAGTTCCTAATGCTTGATATCTTTCTAAATCGCTACCTTCATTAAGCTCTTTAGCATACATTTTTATAAATTTTTCTTCAAAATCTTTTTTAAATATTTCTGTGGTTATTGGCATTAATTAATTCCTCCTGATATCTCAAAATTTGAGTATCAGCCTATTAGTTCCTCGTACATTTCCTTATATTCTATAGCGGATTTATTCCAGCTATTATCAGAATTCATAGACTGTAGTATTAATCTTTGCCAATTTTTCTCATTTTTATATACTCCTAATGCATATTCAATTGTTTCTTTAAGCTCATTATAATCATAATTTCTAAATCCAAAGCCTGTCCCAATACCAGTAGTCTCATCATAAGGAATAACTGTATCCTTAAGTCCACCAGTTTCCCTAATTATTGGAATTGAACCATATCTTAAAGCTATTAATTGTCCAAGACCACAAGGCTCAAATAATGATGGCATTAAAAACATATCTGATCCTGCATATATCCTATGAGCAAGTCCATTATCAAACATTATATTTGCAGATACTTTATTTGGATATTTTTCTTGAAGTTCTTTAAATCTAGATTCATACATATAATCTCCTGTACCTAAAATAACAACTTGAATATCTTTACTTAATATTCCTTCTATCATATTTATTATTAAATCGCATCCTTTTTGATGAGTTAATCTAGATACCATTCCAATCATAGGTATTTCTCTATTAACTTTAAGTCCAAGTTCTTCTTGGAGAGCTTCTTTATTATCTTTTTTATATGCAAATGTCTTGCTAGAATAATTCTTGAATATATACTTATCAGTCTCTGGATTATATTCATCATAATCAATTCCATTTACTATTCCCTTAAGTACTTTCTCTCTATACCTTAATAATCCATCTAAAGTTTCACCATATTCAGGAGTTTTTATCTCTTCTGCATAAGTTTTACTTACTGTTGTAACTTTATCTGAATAATTTATAGCCCCCTTTAAGAAACTTACTCCACCATATAATTCTAAACTTCCATTATTAAATAGTTGATAATCATATCCAAAAAGTTCTGGAAGTATCTCTGGTGAAAAGGTACCTTGGAAAAATAAATTATGAATAGATGTTACTGTTCTTATATTTTTATAAAAATCATCCTTCATATATTCAACTTTATGAAGAACTGGTATCATTCCTGTCTGCCAGTCATTGCAGTGTATCACATCAGGCTGCCAGTCTATTTCTTTTATAAACTCAAGTACAGCTCTATCAAAGAATGCAAACTTCTCTCCATCATCATAATATCCATATAAACCACTTCTCTTAAAGTAATATTCATTATCTAAAAGGTAATAAGTTACACCTTTATACTCATACTCTAAGATCCCACAATACTGATCTCTCCAACTAACCCTTACTACAAAGTTTTTTATAAATTTTAGTTCTTCCTTTATTTCCTTTTTTATATCTCTATAATTAGGGATTACTACCCTAACATCCATACCTAAACTCTTTAGTGCTTGAGGTAATGCTCCTATAACATCTCCAAGCCCACCTGTTTTAATAAATGGATGAGCCTCTGATGCAGCAATTAAAACCTTCATTATTTAGTTCACTCCTTATTTATTTTTCTATAATGGTTTTACTTTCAATGGCTAATTTATTAAACTTTTCTATTCCAATTACTGATATAGCCATAGGAGGTATCTTTACATTTATAGAATATGGCATATTATGATACCCTTCATTTTTCGCTACTAATGTTGCTCTCATAGCTTGTCCGGATCCACCGTATTTCTTTTTATCAGTATTAAATCTTTCTTTATAATCTGCTAAATAAGGTACACCTATTTTAAAGTCATAGTAAACTTCTGGAGTAAAGTTACATATAAATATTAGTGTATCCTTCTCTTGCTTACCCTTTCTCATGAAAACAAGTATACTCTGATTATTGTTATCTGCGTCTATCCAAGTAAATCCTTCAGGATCATAATCTAATTCCCATAGTGCACTATTTTCCTTATAGAATTTATTTAGATCTTTACAATACTCATTAGTCCTTTTATGCATATCAAATTGATCTATAAGCTTCCACTCAAGCTCTTCATATTCTCTCCACTCAATAAATTGACCAAATTCTGATCCCATAAACAGGAGTTTTTTTCCTGGATGTCCTATCATATATGCTAGATATAATCTAAGTCCCGAAAATTTATTCCAGTAATCTCCCCACATCTTATCAACTAATGACTTTTTACCATGAACAACTTCATCATGTGAAACAGGTAATATAAAATTCTCTGAATAATTGTACATCATAGAGAAGGTTAGATTATTATGATGATACTTTCTATATATAGGGTCAAGTTCTACATATTCTAAAGTGTCATTCATCCATCCCATATTCCATTTAAAGTTAAATCCAAGCCCCCCATCTTCAATAGGCTTACATACATTTGGCCATGATGTTGATTCTTCGGCTACCATTAATAAATTATCAAACTCAGAGAATACTGCTGTGTTTAGATCTTTTAAGAATTGTATTCCTTCTAAACAACCATTTCCTCCATATATGTTAGGTCTCCACTCCCCTTCATTCCTTCCATAATTTAAATAAATTATATTTGAGACTGCATCGACTCTCAATCCATCTATATGGAATTCTCTAATCCAATATAATGCATTAGATATAAGAAAACTCTTAACCTCTGGTTTTCCTAAATCAAAATTAAAAGTTCCCCAACCTTTATTATCAGCTTTCCAACCTTCTTCATATTCATATGTTGGACTTCCATCAAACATATATAATCCATGCTCATCTTTACAGAAATGTCCTGGTACCCAATCCAAGATTACTCCAATATCATTTTTGTGAAGGCAATTTATTAATTCCTTTAACTCCTCTGGATCCCCATATCTACTAGTTGGAGAATAATATCCTATCCCCTGATATCCCCAAGAAGCATCTAACGGATGTTCTACAAGAGGCATTAACTCTACATGTGTGTAACCCATGTCCACAACGTATTTAGTTAATTTTTCAGCTAATTCACTATATGTCAAAAACTCACCATTTTTCGTCTTCCATGAGCCTAAGTGTACTTCATATATGTTTATAGGACTTTCATATACATTTGTTCTATTTCTTTTATTTATCCATTTTCTATCATTCCATTTAAACTTTACATCTTCCTTAACAATAGATGCTGTTTTAGGTCTTACTTCTGATAATAAAGCATATGGATCTGCCTTATATACACCATTAGTTCCCCATTGATTGACAATATAATATTTATATTTAACTCCGGCCTTAAGTGCAGGAATAAACAAGCTCCATATTCCCATTTCAGTTATCTTTTCTAACCTATATTCTTCAACAGGTTTAAAATCTGAGAAATCTCCAACTACGTAAACACAGCTTGCTTTCGGCGCCCAAACTGTAAACCTAACTCCGCGCTTTCGCTTTTCGATAACATTGTGAGCTCCCATAAATCTATAGCTGTTATAGTTTTTTCCTTCATGGAATAAATAATTATCAAAATCTGTTATTTCTCCTTTTTTAACTATTGTTTTTTTCTTTGCTGCTTGTACCACGTTACCCCCTCCTTACTCATTTCCTTACATTCCTTTACAATTATAACATTTAATCCCTAGATACTCCATTTGTTTTTTAATATAAATTTTTACAATTTCAAAGAATTTTCTTCAAATTTTATAAGTAAAATTAATAAAGGTCGAAATTTAGACAGAATCTATCTTTCGACCTTTAATACATTCAAAAATATTTTGAATAATATCTTTTTATAATACATTAAAAATATTTTTATACACATAAAAAAAGAGATAGTAATTAAACTATCTCTTTTCGTTACACACCTGGCAACGTCCTACTCTCCCACACAGT
>JBBVGE010000074.1:0-1732 GCA_040144665.1 Clostridium perfringens | reverse complement strand
ACCCGCGTAGCAGGTGGTATTCAAAATACAAAAAAAGAGAGGATATATCTCCTCTCTAAAATATAATTACAATTTATATTGTATTAGTAATATAAGTTTTCTGTTGGATATTCTGCATCACAAGTTATATCAATTCCAAGCTTTCTAAATGCTTGCTCATCATTATTACTAATTATTGTAGTTGAATGAGCTTGTGATCCTTTAAGCATAGAAAGCTTTTCAACAGCAACTTGAGCCATTGGGTTAGTTGCAGCACAAATACTTAATGCCATAAGTACTTCTTCGCAAGTAAGTGCTGGTCTTTTTGAAGCTAAAGTTTCCTTCTTTAATCTTATTATAGGATTTAATATAACTGGTGATATTAAATGAATATCATCTGAAATATTTGCAAAATATTTTATTGCATTTATAATAACTGCTGCTGTTCCATCCATTAATTCTGAAGTTTTACCTGTAAGAATTGTTCCATCTTCTAATTCAATTGCAACTGATGGACATATGTCGTTAGTATCTTGAACTTTTCTAAGTCTTTCAGAATTTTCTCTAGCCTTTATAACAACTTTTCTATCTGATTCTTTTAAGTTTAACTCACTCATTATTAATGATACTCTTTGGAATGTTTCTTTATCGACATATCCCTTTTTATATTCGCAAGCTGTTTTAAAATATCTTCTTATAATTTCTTGTCTTGAAGCTTCTTTAACAACTTCATCATCTATAATTCCAAAGCCAACTCTATTAACGCCCATATCAGTTGGTGATTTATAAACTGATTCTTCCCCTGTTATCTTTTCAATTATTCTCTTAAGGACTGGGAAGCTTTCAATATCTCTATTATAATTTACTGCAACTTTATTATAAGCATCAAAATGGAATGAATCTATCATATTAACATCCTTTAAATCTGCTGTTGCAGCTTCATATGCAATATTAAGAGGATGCTTTAATGGTACATTCCATACTGGGAATGTTTCAAACTTTGAGTATCCAGCTACTCTTCCATTTTTATTTTCATGGTAAAGTTGGCTTAAGCATGTTGCAAGTTTCCCGCTTCCTGGACCTGGTGCAGTAACAACAACAATAGGCTTAGTTGTTTCAATGTACGGGTTCTTTCCATACCCTTCATCACTTACTATTGTATCAACATCAGTTGGATATCCTTTAGTTGCTCTATGCTTATAAACCTTAATTCCTCTTCTTTCAAGTTTATTTATAAATATTTTTGTAGCAGGTTGATCATCATATCTTGTTATTACAACACTGTTAACATCTAAATCGTATGCTCTTAATTCATCTATTAATCTTAAAACATCAGCATCATATGTTATTCCAAAGTCACCTCTTATTTTATTTCTTTCAATGTCTCCTGAGTATACACATATTATTATTTCTGCCTTTGCTCTTAACTTATGTAATAATTTAATCTTAGCATTCTCGTCAAAACCTGGTAATACTCTTTTAGCATGTAAATCTTGGAGTAACTTCCCACCAAATTCCAAATATAACTTATCGTAATTATTTACTCTTTCTAATATGTACTTAGATTGTTCTTCTAAATATTTTTTGTGATCAAATCCTACTTTCATAATATCTCCTTTTTCTACCTCATTCTTTATTTTTTATACTAAACATTATTATTGCATAAATTAATTCTAATGTAAATTTGTATAATACTTAAAATATTTATTAAATCAATATTAATAAAAATCCACCAGCTTAGCTGGTGGTATTT
>JBBVGE010000073.1:0-202 GCA_040144665.1 Clostridium perfringens | reverse complement strand
ACATGGATTATGATATGAATCATCTAATACTCCTCCAAAATTACCATAGGCAGTTTCCTTAGCTGCTTGTACATACGCTAAAGCTGGATTAACATCCCCATGTTCATCTGAATACTCCCAATATAAATCAGCAAGTTCAATAAATTCCTTAGTGGCTCCTTTTCCTTGTGCCCATTTTTTAGCATCATCTACTGTTATAAAG
>JBBVGE010000072.1:0-210 GCA_040144665.1 Clostridium perfringens | reverse complement strand
ATTTAATGATAATCCACCTTGCTTAACAAGTCTTTTTCCTTCAGCTTTTGATGGAACTATTTCAGCTTCAACTAAAATATCTAAAAGTTCTGAACCTAACTTATCTTTTCCCATTTCATAAGTTGGAACATTACTCATGTCTCCACCTTTTCCAAATAAAGCTTCAGCAGCTTGTTGAGCTTTTGTAGCTTCCTCTTCACCATGTATAAG
>JBBVGE010000071.1:0-372 GCA_040144665.1 Clostridium perfringens | reverse complement strand
ATTTTATTCCTTGCGCTCCACATCTAGAAACATAATCAACAGTTTCTAACATTTGCTCTTTACTTTCTCCAGGAAGTCCAAATATACAGTGAACTACAGTATCTATTCCTCTGCTTTTTAATCCTTCCATAGCCTTATCAAATACTTCTAAATCATATCCTCTATTAAAACTTCTAGCAGTATCATCATGAATTGTTTGAAGTCCTAACTCAACCCAAGTATATACCTTTTTATTCATTTCCTCTAATAAATCTAAAACTTCTTCATTTATACAATCTGGTCTTGTACCTATAGCAAGGGCAACCACACCTTCTTTATTAATTGCTTCCTCATATTTTCTTCTTAGTTCTTCAACAGGAGCATATGTATTAG
>JBBVGE010000070.1:0-305 GCA_040144665.1 Clostridium perfringens | reverse complement strand
GTATTCTTCTGCACACTCTTTTTCTTGAGTAGCATCACTTGCTTTTAATGCTTCTAATGGTGCTAATCCACCATTTTCTTCAGAAAAAGCTTCTTTCATAGCTCTAAAGTTAACTTTTAAATCTAACTCTTTTGGACATTTTAATGTACATTGATTACATTCATTACATGAATATGCTATCATCTTATCCATGTTTTCATAACCTTTTTCTAGATATTCTCTGAATAAAGCTTTTGGACAATCTGTATAGTCATTAAGCATTATACATTCCTTCATACAAAGCTTACATTGACATTGTCTACATC
>JBBVGE010000069.1:0-10017 GCA_040144665.1 Clostridium perfringens | reverse complement strand
TAGTTAAAGTTCTAAAAAAATGAGAAAAATTATTAGTAAAATTGAGTAAAAATAATAGTAAAAAATAAGTAAAATTTTATTGAAAATGTTTTCTGGTGATGATATTATAAAAATATAAAGTAAATATTTTATAAGGGTGGGTTAAGTTTATGAGAAAAGAAATTTTAAATACGTTTTATAATATTTTCGGAGAAAATAAAGATGTGAGAGCATTTTTTTCACCAGGAAGAGTTAATTTAATTGGAGAGCATACTGATTATAATGGGGGAAATGTATTTCCATGTGCCCTTAGCTTTGGTACATACGGAGCTATTTCTTTAAGAAATGATAAAAAGATAAGAATGTTTTCAAATAATTTCAAAGATTTAGGAGTTATAGAATTTGATTTAGAGGGTATAAAATATGAAAAAGAACATGACTGGGCTAATTATCCAAAGGGTGTTATAGATGTTTTAAAGAAAAAGGGTCATAAAATAGACAAAGGATTTGATGTTGTTATAGATGGAAATATTCCAAATGGTGCAGGACTATCATCATCGGCATCTTTAGAACTTCTTATAGCTGTTATGTTAGACAAGCTTTTTAATCTTAATATAGATAGAGTTGATTTAGTTAAATATTCACAAGAAGCTGAAAATAAATTTATAGGTGTTAACTGTGGAATTATGGATCAGTTTGCTATAGGTATGGGTAAAGATGATAGTGCCATATTACTTGATTGTAATACGTTAAAATATAAGTATTCAAAAATAGATTTAAAGGATGAAGTCTTGATAATAGCAAATACAAATAAAAGAAGAGGTCTTGCTGATTCTAAATATAATGAAAGAAGAAGTGAGTGTGAGACTGCATTAGGGGAACTTAAGACAAAATTAGATATTAATGCATTAGGTAAACTTAGTATAGAAGAATTTGAAAAAAATAAAGAATTAATAAAAGATGATATAAGAAGAAAAAGAGCAAAACATGCTGTTTATGAGAATATAAGAACACTTAAAGCAAAGGAAGCTCTAGAAAATAATGATTTAAAGACATTTGGGGAGCTTATGAATGCATCACATGTTTCTTTAAGAGATGATTATGAAGTTACTGGTATTGAATTAGACACATTAGTAGAACTTGCCTGGAAGCAAGAAGGAACCCTTGGATCAAGAATGACTGGGGCAGGATTCGGAGGATGTACAGTATCTTTAGTGAAGAGAAACTCGGCAGAAAACTTTATAAAAAATGTAGGCAAAGGATATAAAGAAAAGATAGGTTATGATGCTGATTTTTATATTGCAAATATAGGAAGCGGAACTAGAGAAGTTTAGGAGGATATTATGAGTATCTATAGAGATATTGAAAGATTAGTTCAATATGGAGCTAAAAATAATTTGATAGAAGATGAGGATAAAGTATTTATAAGAAATTCACTTATGGATTTATTTAATTTAGACCAATTTGAATACGCTAATATAGAAGATGAAAATTTAAACACGCCTACATCTATTTTAAATAATTTATTAGATTATGCTTATGAGAATGGAATTATAGAATCAAATACTCCAATATATAGGGATTTATTTGATACAAAGATAATGGGTATATTAATGCCAAGGCCATCAGAAGTTATTAGAGAATTTAATAGTAAATATAATGAAGGTCCAAAGCTTGCTACAGAATATTTCCATAATATAAGCAAAGCTTGTGATTATATAAGAACAGATAGAATAGCTCAAAATATAGTCTGGAAATCAAATACTGACTATGGAGATTTAGATATAACGATTAATCTTTCAAAACCTGAAAAGGATCCAAAAGCAATAGCAGCAGCAAAAAATTTACCATCATCAAATTATCCAAAATGTCTGCTTTGCAAGGAGAATGAGGGGTATAGAGGAAGAGTAAATCATCCAGCAAGACAAAATCTTAGAGTTATTCCAATGAAGCTTTCTTCAGAGGATTGGTATCTTCAATATTCACCGTATGCATATTATAATGAGCACTGCATTGTTTTCTCAGGAGAACATGTACCTATGATTATAAACAAGAATACTTTTGATAGAATACTTGAGTTTGTAGAAAAATTCCCACATTATTTTGTTGGATCAAATGCAGATTTACCTATAGTTGGTGGATCAATACTTACTCATGATCATTATCAAGGAGGAAATTATACATTTGCTATGAATAAAGCAGATGATGTGTATAAATTCAAAATACCTTCTTATGAAAATATAGATCTATCAATAATTAAATGGCCTTTAACAGTTTTAAGATTAAAGGGTGATAATAGAAAGGATTTAAGTATTCTTGCAGATAAAATTTTAAAGCATTGGAGAGAATACAGTGATGAGAGTGCAGAGGTTTTAGCTTATAGTAATAAAACTCCGCACAACACAATTACTCCAATTGGAAGATTTGAAGATGGAAAATATATTTTGGATCTTGTTCTTAGAAATAATAGAACTACAGAAGAACATCCTGATGGTATATTCCATCCTCATGAAGAACTTCATCATATAAAGAAAGAAAATATAGGACTTATAGAAGTACTTGGACTTGCTGTTCTTCCAGCTAGATTAAAAGAGGAACTGGAAGTCATTAAAGAAAATCTTTTAAGAAATGATGATACTATAACAAATATGGAAATGATGAAAAGTCATTTAGAGTGGTTTTATGATATAAAGAAAAAATATTCTTTGATTACTGAAGATAATGTACAAGAAATAATAAATAATGAGGTATCAGAAGTATTTACTAAAGTACTAGAACATTGTGGAGTCTTTAAGTGGGATGATAAAGGAAAAGATGCAATGGAAAGATATATTAATGTATTAAAAACAGAAATAAATTAATATAAAATAAATTATAAAATAGGGTGATATTTTTAATATTACCCTATTCCTTTGATAGTGAAAAGTATTTATTATATAATATCTTTTAAGAAAAGAGGTGACTAAAATTTGGCTACAATTAAAGATATAGCAAAAGAAGCAGGAGTATCAATTTCAACAATATCTAGAATATTGAATTTAGATAAAACATTAAATGTATCAGAAGATACAAGAAAAAAAGTACTTAAAATTGCCGAGGAAATGAATTATGTTACTATAAGGCAGAGAAAGCATAAAGAAAAGTCATATAAGATAGGAGTTATAAGTAGCTTTATGGAACTTAAAGAGCTAAATGATCCATACTTCTTATCTATAAGAATGGCTATAGAAAAAAAGTGTAATGAATTAAATATTGATTTTAAATCTCTTTACATAAATAAGATTTTAGATAATAGCTCTAATAATGAAGAATTAGATGGGATAATAGCTATTGGAATATTTAAAGAAGATGAAATAAAAAGGTTAAGTACAATAACTAAAAATATAATATTTGTTGATTCATCTCCAGATGAATGGGAGTTTGATTCCATAGTAGTTGATTTTAAGCATGGTGTTAATAGTGCAATGAAATATTTATATGGATTAGGACATAGGAATATTGGATATATAGGTGCGAAGGTAGTTCCACATAATGATATTAATGGAATAGAACTTATAAATTATAGAGAAAAGACTTATAGAGAGTTCATGGAAAATATAAATAATTATAGAAGTGAGTGGGTATATAAAGGTAATTTTACCTTGGAAGATGGATATGAGCTTATGAAAGATATGTTATCTAATAAAGATATACCTACAGCAGTATTTATTGCTAGCGACCCAATGGCAATAGGAGCATATAAAGCAATAATGGAAAAAGGATATAGGATACCAAATGACATAAGTATAATTGGATTTGATGATATTGTAACTGCAAAGTTTCTAACTCCTGCTCTTACAACAGTTAAAGTTTATACTGATTTTATGGGAGAAACTGCTGTTAATACACTAATTGAAAGAATAAAGGGTAACAGAGAGATAAGTAAGAAAATAGTTTTACCTGTAAAACTCATAAAAAGAGATAGTTGCAAAAGAGTATCTGATTAAAAGTATCAGGTACTCTTTTTATGAATAAATGATATATAATGTCATTAAGATGTATAAAAAATATTAATTTATTTAATTATATTAAGAATTATAATATAATATTTAAATAATATTATATTATAATTCAATTTTTAAAAAATAATCTCTAAAGAGAAAATAATATAGAAAATTATAGAAAATTATAGTATAATAAGAAGAAGATTGAAATATACTTAAGCTTAAAAATTATAGATAAAAGTGAGGATTTCAAATGCTAGAAACTATACTAATTGCTTTAATAGTTTGCAAAATAAAGGGATATAAGATAAAACCTCTATTTAAGAGTTGGACAATCTATCCTGTAATATTTATGGAAATGATAAGTATTATAATGCAAGTAAACTTATTCATGGGAAACTATGAGTTCATAAAATATGCAGAAATATTAAAGATTATATATATATGTTCATATTTGCCTATGGTTTTTAAATATAGTCAGTATATAAGTGCTATTATAGGCTCTATATCAATTGTGATAGGTGGAGTGCTAAATGATATAGCTATAAAAACAAATGGAGGTATGATGCCTGTATTTCCTAACTTATCGTATATAACAGGATATGTAAAACCAGATTCTTTTGCTAAAGCTAATGATATTCATATGCTTGGTAATGCAGATACAAATTTTAAGTTTTTAACAGATATTTTTGATTTAGGATATAGTGTTTTGAGTATTGGTGATATATTTATAAGATTTTATGTTTTTATAATAATATTTAATGTTGTAAAGTGTATAAATAAATCTTTAATTTATAAGACATCTTTGGAGGTAAGACAATGACATTACATTTATCTTTTCTTGAGTTTATAGTCAGAGGTATTCCAGAAGCAATATTATTTGTTTTGGCTGTATACATATTTTCTAACACTAAGCTTGAAATTAAAAAAATTATAATTGCTAGTTTAATTTTGTCTGTATCTACATTTTTGGTAAGAATGTTACCAATTAGCTATGGAATACATACAATACTTAATATAATTACACTTGTACTTATTACAAGTGTAGTAATAAAAATAAGTATTATAGATTCAATAAGATCTGGAATACTCACAGCAATTTTAATGTTTATTTGTGAAGGAATTAATATGGGATTAATTCAATTGATTCATGGGAATGAAATAGAAAAAATATTTAGTAATCCTATTTTGAAAACGGTATATGGGTTACCATCTTTAATAATATTTACAATAATAATATTATTATATAAATTTATTAAGAGTAATAGAAAAGGGATAAAGAGTGTTTAATGTAGAGAATATATCAAATAAATTAGCAGATAAAATAGTAAGAGAAGTAAATGGTGATGATGAGAGAAAAGCAGTAATTGCTTATGGAATATTTGGAATGCTTCAGATTGGAATATCTATACTTTTAGTAATAATTTTTGGAGCGTTATTTAATATTATGATTGAAGCGCTTATAATGTCTTTTACTATAAGTATTTTAAGAAAATATTCAGGAGGGGTACATGCTAGTACACCGACTATATGTACAATTGTTGGTACTTTAATATGTATTATTGTACCTTTATTAATATCAAAGTTTCTAATTAAGGGTAATTGGGTATTAATATTTGGAGTTATAGTTTTTTGTATTTCATATTGTTTAATATATAAACTAGCTCCTGTAGATAGTATTAATAAACCTATAAAAAAATTAGAAAGAAGAAAGAAATTAAAAAGAAAATCTATGATAATCTTAACTACATATCTAATAATAGTTATAATTTTATTATTTTTATATAAAGAATTAGAATCAGGAAAATTACTATTATATTGTATGTGTATTTATGCAGGAATACTATGGCAAATCTTTTCTTTAACTAAATTAGGTCATGTAGTCTTAGGAAGATTAGATTTTATTTTTAATAAAATAAATATTTTTATAACTAGGAGGGTATAATAATGAAAAAATTTAATAGTAAACTATTAATGGGGATTGCTACACTTGCAACTGTATTTGCTGGAGCTTTAGCTACATCAGCTTGTATGTGGAACTTTTATCAACCAGAAGAACCAAAGAGCTTAAGAGAAGAATAGAAGGAAAAAGATCGGAACTTCCGATCTTTTTAAATATGAGGATAAATAAAGATGAATGATATAGAAAGTAATAAGTATAAACAAATAAATGATATAGTAGCAATAGTTAAATTAGCATCTTTACTATTTACAGGAATGATTTTATTACAGTGTTTCTTTAAACAAAATAAATTTCATGAGAGTATATATGCAGAATATAGTGTAATAGGAGCTGGATTTGTAACATTTTTGCTGCTATTTATATATATATTATGGTCATTTTCTACATCAGATAAGATCAGTAGTAATAGACCTAATTCAATAGAAAAAATGGAAACTATTATATTTATTTTAATATTTACTTTAGCAATAGTGCTATCTGGTGCAAATACTAGTGAATATAAAATTTTATTCTTATTTATAATTACAACAACTACTATTCAATCAGGGATGAAGCATGGAATTATAGTTTCGATAGTTTCATCAATTATTATATTAGTTATGGATTTATTATGGATGCCAATGAATATTGTAAATCCATATTTCGAAAATGATTTAGTATTATCAGCTATATTTATGCTGACAGCATGGCCACTTGGATTTTATGTTAAGATAGAAAGAGATCACATTAATAATCTAAAAAGCTTAGTAAATGAAGATGGACTTACTGGAGTTTATAATCATAGATATTTCCATGAAGCTTTAAGTGAAGAAATGAATAAAGCTAAAGAAGAAAATAGTAAAATATCTATGATATTTATAGATATAGATTATTTCAAGCAATATAATGACTTGTATGGTCATCAGGAAGGCGATAAAGTACTTAGAAAAATTGGACATATATTAAAGGAAACAACTAGAGCTAGCGACATTGTTGCTAGATATGGTGGGGAAGAATTTTCTATAATTTTGCCTGATACAGATGAAGATGAAGCTACGCATATAGCTGAAAATATACGTAGTAATGTAGAGAGTACATATTTTGATGGACAAGAAAATCAACCAAATGGAAATTTAACTGTATCAATAGGTATATCTATTTTTCCGGATAAAGCACATAGTGATATAGAACTAGTAAAAAGTGCAGATGATGCATTATATAGAGCAAAATTTTTTAATAAAAATAGAGTTGAAAGTTATACTTCAGTTTTAGATGAATTAAAAGATGATATAGACGAGAAAGATGGAGAGTTAGTTACATCAATAAAAACATTAATAAGTGTGATTAATGCTAAGGATAGATATACTTATGGTCATTCAGAAAGAGTTGTATTTTATAGTAGGCTTCTTGGAGAAAGGCTTGGTCTTAGTGAAGAAGAGAAAAGCACATTAATATATGGAGCTTATATGCATGATATAGGAAAAATAAATATTTCAAAGGATATCTTAATTAAAAAAATGCCACTTACTAGTGAAGAGTGGAATATCATTAAAGAACATCCTCAAAATGGAGTAGAAATAATAAAGCCATTTAAATCATTAAGAGATATTGCTCCAATTATACTTCATCATCATGAAAAATATGATGGTACAGGATATCCTTGTGGATTAAAAGGAGAAGAAATACCATATCTTGCTAGAATATTAACTGTAGTAGATTCTTTTGATGCAATGACATCAAATAGACCTTATAACAAGCGAAAAACTTATTGTCAAGGAATTGAGGAGATAAAGGCTTTTAGTGGAATTCAATTTGATCCTTATATAGCAAAAGTTTTTATTGAAATAATAAAAGAAAATGAAGAGAATTTTGATTAAATTTTATAAATAATAAAGTTTCCTTAAGAAAAGGATATATTTATATAGTATATTTTCTTAAGGATTTTTTTTTGTTTATATATTACAATTTTATACTAATAAGGGAGGAAATTGAAAAGTATAATAGAAGTTATATAGTAAGAGTTATAAGTCATTAGATGGGGGAGAATGGATATGGTGATTTTATATGAAGAAAATATAGAATTAGATGAAATTTCATCAGTTCCTAAATTAGGAGAATTATATTTGATAGAATATTTAAGAGAGAATTTAGATAAAAATTTTGATATATTTTTTAAACCTAATATAAATGGGGATAGGCCATCAATTATTATCTTAAAAAAAGGTGCAGGAGCAATGATAATAGAAGTTAAGGAGTGTAACCTTGAAGACTATGTATATGTAAATGGTGGATATGCAGGTGATTATGGTGTTATTATTTCAAAGAAAAAAAGTGAAATCCCACTTATAACGCCTTTTGAAAAAGTTATGGTTTATAAGAAAAATATATATGAATATCATATAGAAGAGTTAACTAAGAAATCATTATTTAATGAAGATTATGGCAGATTAATAAAAACGGCTGTGTACTTTCACAACTCAACAGAAGAAGAAACAGAACTTAAATTTAGCAATAATACAAAAGAAATGAGAGATATTAAAGTATGGGGGATAGATTCTAATATTGTAGAGGATATAAAAAATATTCTTATAGACAATGGATTATTTGATGATGATTTATATAAAAAATTCTTTGATAAATGTATATCTAAATATCATGGAGGAGAAAGTGGTAAATTTATTATACTAGAAAAGAAGAAAAGAAATTTAATGAAAAGTAAAAAGGGAGCAAATGTAAAAATAAAAGGTATAGCTGGTAGTGGGAAAACAGTATTACTTGCAAATAGGGCAGTTGGAGCAGCTATAAGAAAAAAAGGAAAGTGTAGAATACTTATACTAAGTTATAATATGACATTAAGAAATTATATTAAAGATAAAATTGGAGAAGTAAGAGAGAATTTTTCATGGAATATATTCGATATAATACATTTTCATATGTTTATTAAGCAAAAGGCCTATGAATGCGATATAGAAATAAATAAAAATTTAGAAAATATAATAAATCATGAAACTTATATATTATTTGAAGAAGTTGTTTCTGATGATGAAAAATATGATGCTATATTTGTGGATGAAGTGCAAGATTTTAAAAGAGAATGGCTAGATATATTGAAGGACATATTTTTAAAAGATGATGGAGAGTATGTAATATTTGGAGATGAGAAACAGAATATATATAATAGAGACTTAGATAATAATAAAAGAGTAAAAACCAATATAAAGGGAAGGTGGAATGAGCTTACAAAATCATATAGAGTATCAACTAATATAGCAAATTTACTTAGAGAATTTCAGAAAGAGTTCTTTTTAAATAAATATGAATTAGATAATATTGAGATTGAAGAGCAAATAGGGCTTGCAATAAATGAAGATGAAGTAAGATATATGTATAATGAAAATTTAAGTTTTTTAGATATATTTGATGTTAGTAAAAAATTTTTTGATACTAAGAAAATAAATTATAATGATACTTGTATTATTGGAAGTTCTATAGATGAGCTTAGAGAAATGGAACATTATGCGAGAAAAAAACATTCCATAAAAGTAGAAAGAATGTTTGAGACTAAAGAGGAATTTATTGATATATCACATCTTAAAAAAAGTCATGAAAAATTAGAAGTATTAAGAGAAAGTAGACGTTTTAATTTCTTTGCTCAAGGTGAAGGAATTAAAATGTGTACAACTGAGAGTTTTAAGGGATGGGAAATAGATAATTTAGTTCTTATAATAGATGAAAGAGATAAAAATACGGAACTAATATACACTGCAATTACAAGATGTAAAAAGAATTTACTAATAATAAATAGAGGGAATATAGAGTTCCATAATTTTTTTTATAGAATAAAAAATGAAGGTATCCTAAGTAGATTTGAAATTATGAATAAATTAGATAGAAATAAAGTAGATGTAGAAAATTTACTAATTATATATAATAATTAATTCTATATAATGAAAGAAGGGTGTACATAAGGTTTAATTATCTTATGTACATCCTTCTTTCATATATTAAGTGTTCAAAGTAGATAAAATCTCAGAATAAGTTACTAATTCTATATCTTGTGTTATATAAATATCTTTATCAAATATATTTATATTTAAAGCTGTCTCTTATACA
>JBBVGE010000068.1:0-1281 GCA_040144665.1 Clostridium perfringens | reverse complement strand
TTTTGGACCATACTCCTTTAATAAATTCATAAGCTCACCTTCTATCATTTGATTATCATATGAGAATACAATGGTGAAATTGTACCCTCATATATCCTTATCCCTTATTGTTATGCTATTATCTTAATATTGCTTATACCTTTTAATTCTTCTAACAAATATTCTTTTATATTATTAATAGCTTCATTTCTCCATGCCCCTCCATCAGCTTCATATATTGCTGCACTTGGACCTTCTTTCATTCTGAATATAAATTTGCTTTGTGGCTGTTCTACTTCTGGGAATGTTCTATAAGGTGCTAAACTTACTGGATTAGGTACTATAGCTTGTCCCACACTCGCTACACCTGTCTTAACTGTAACCTGTTGACTTACTCCATCATCACCTATACTCTTTACATTTTCATCTTGTACAAGTCCTGTATATTGTAGTAACGCTTTTTTATCTCCTACATCTACAAAACTACTTTGAAGCATTATATTGAATCTTTCTGTATCTATAAATTGGTCATAGCGAACATTATTAGGTAGTATAGCTTCTGCTTTAATATATAATTCTCTTTCCCTATCTTCATTTAAAGGACTATATAACCTTACTTCCTCTTCTGATTTTACTTGTATAAGTAATTCACCTTTTAACTTATCTACATTACCTTTTATATAATCAACTAATCCTGTAAGTGTTGATACTGTAAGTGAACTTGCTACTGGTTCTGTAACTCTGCTTAATCCTACTCTTGAATATGTTCCTTGTCCTAATTGAATTATTGGGTCATCCTTTTCTCCTAAGTTTACTAAATACTCTATTGCTTCTTTGTTTATCATTTTATTTTCCACCTTTCAATTTATATAAATTTTATTATTTAACTAATTTAATACCTTCTAAGTTAACTGTTTTTTCTTCTCCTGTTGTAAGAACTTCTCCTGTATTTTCATCTACTCTCATTACGCTTTGTCCTGGAACTTGTTTCTTATATTCACTTGCTAATATTCCACCTTTACCATCTGTTCCAATAACAATCTTTGTTGATAATGCCTTACTTGGTGCTAACTTAGGTTTCGCTACAATAGCAACTTCTGCCAAATCTCTAGACTCATCTGCAACTAATGTCATATCTATAGTTAATTTTCTTTTTACACCATAATCTGTATTTGGATCTAATATATTTTCTAATATCTGATTCAAAGCCATATTTACCTTTTCTGCTAACGCTCCACCTGCAAATGTTTCTAAATTAATTTTATTTTCCATTTTAATAATCCTCCTTATTTTTAAAGCCTT
>JBBVGE010000067.1:0-224 GCA_040144665.1 Clostridium perfringens | reverse complement strand
AGCCAGCACTCCAGCAGATTTTAGAAATGTGACACCTATGGTATTCATGGAAGCATTATATAAAGCACAAACTGTTTTATTAGAGCCATTACATGAGTTTGAGTTAAAGATTCCTCAAAATGCTTTAAGCAAAGCGGTATGGGATTTAGAAACTATGAGGGCAACCTTTGATAATCCTATTGTTATAGGGGATGAATTCTCAATAAAGGGATTAATTCCAGTAG
>JBBVGE010000066.1:0-247 GCA_040144665.1 Clostridium perfringens | reverse complement strand
CGTTTATATTCCCATTTTTATCAGCTTGAGCTAATCCTAAAAATGCTAAATCAACTCCACCACCATCATAAAAATCAAATTGATAAGGCTGATCTAAAATAGCATCTGGATTTATGCAAGCTCCAAAGGCAGCTCCCCCTTGAGGTACTCCTCCAACAGGACCAGATTCAACTGTAAGTGTCATATAATCTCCAATACCTTCTTCATTGGCAACAAGTGATATAACCTCTGGTATACCAATTCCTAA
>JBBVGE010000065.1:0-465 GCA_040144665.1 Clostridium perfringens | reverse complement strand
GGTATAACATTTTGAATTGTTACGTCTCCTCTTGTAGCTGCCGCTGCTATCATAAATGTTCCTGCTTCTATTTGATCAGGTACAACACTATAATTACAGCCTTTTAATTCCTTAACACCTTTGATTCTTATGACATCCGTCCCTGCCCCTTTAACATTAGCTCCCATAGCATTTAAAAAGTTTGCTACGTCTACTACGTGTGGCTCTCTTGCAGCATTTTCTAACACTGTAGTTCCTTCTGCTAAAGTTGCCGCTATCATAAGGTTTATAGTAGCTCCAACACTTACTACGTCAAAGAATATATTTGTTCCTATTAATTTTTCTGCCATTATATTTACAGCACCATGCTCTATTGAAACCTTAGCTCCTAGTGCTTCAAATCCTTTTATATGTTGGTCAATAGGTCTAACTCCTATTGGACAACCTCCTGGAAGTTCAACTTTAGCCTCTTTAAAACGTGCTAAA
>JBBVGE010000064.1:0-220 GCA_040144665.1 Clostridium perfringens | reverse complement strand
TCTTTATGATATCCATTAACTATTTTTTGCACTACTTTCTTTACTACACTTGCTTGTGCTATTAATGTCATAACAGTTAGGAAAGTCACTATGCAATCTCTATCTTCTTCTTTTATATCAGAAACCTGTATTATTTCTTCTATTTTATCGTTATCAACTAATGGCACCTCTAAGAATCTTTTTATGCTCTCTTCTTGTACTTCTCCGAACATCTTATAAG
>JBBVGE010000063.1:0-215 GCA_040144665.1 Clostridium perfringens | reverse complement strand
ATTCAAACCTAGCCCCATTTTCTTTTAAGAATTTAACCATTGGTTTTACAAAAGATGTATATTGATCATGTCTTGAGAATTGTAGAGCTGAAAGTGTTGGTAATCCACCAACGTGGTGTATAAATCTATTCATATATAATTTCATTTCTAAAGCACTATGCCAGTTTTCAAAGGCAAACATAGTTCTCCATAATGTCCAAAAGTCTGTATTTAAA
>JBBVGE010000062.1:0-325 GCA_040144665.1 Clostridium perfringens | reverse complement strand
GTTATAGTTCCTCCACCTGGCTTAGTGGTAATGGCATTTATACCACCAGCTGTTATTATAGGTTGAATATAATCTTTGGTAGTATATCCTCTTCCAGATTCTGATACTATAGCACCATTATTTTGATTGTAGTATGAAGTATTAATAATAGTCTTTGCAGTTCCTGGTATAGTTAATGTTGTATAGGGAGAAGGATTCAAAAATCTTGTATCTTCAGCTAATAATTCTCTTTGAAGAATCCAAGCATAATATTTACCATCAACTATATTGTTACCAGTTAATATAAACCTCCAAACCCCCTCTGTGATTCCCTCCATCTTTATTA
>JBBVGE010000061.1:0-210 GCA_040144665.1 Clostridium perfringens | reverse complement strand
GTGAAAATGTTATTGAAGCTGCTGCAAACGGTGCTTCAGAAGGTTTAGGATTAGCTTTAAATGTTGGTGCTATGCTTCTTGCATTCGTTGCTCTTATAGCTATGATCAATGCTTTATTTGGAGCAATAGGTGGAATATTTGGTGCACCTTGGTTAAGCTTAAACTGGATTCTTGGTAGATTATTCTCTCCATTAGCATTCATAATGGGAG
>JBBVGE010000060.1:0-339 GCA_040144665.1 Clostridium perfringens | reverse complement strand
CTCCAGTATCCAACTGCTAGCCCAGCAAGGTAAGCTGCCCCTAAAGCTGTTGTTTCTGTAATTATAGGCTTAATTACCTTTTTACCAACTAAATCTGATTGGAATTGCATTAAGAAATTATTTCTACTTGCTCCTCCATCTACCTTTATACAATTTATATCATATCCAACATCGTTTATCATAGCTTCAAGCACATCTCTTGTTTGATATGCAATTGATTCAAGTGCTGCTCTTATTATATGATTTCTATTAGTTCCACGTGTTAATCCTACTATGGTTCCACGAGCATACATATCCCAATAAGGAGCTCCTAATCCAACGAAGGCAGGAACAACATAT
>JBBVGE010000059.1:0-262 GCA_040144665.1 Clostridium perfringens | reverse complement strand
TGATAATGCAGCATCATTTATTTGAAGCTTTTCTAATGCCTCTTTTAATTCTTCATACTTAGCTCCATCAACTGGGTATATACCTGAGTAAACCATTGGTATAGCTGGTTTATATCCTGGTAATGCCTCCTCTGTTGGTCTAGCTGCCTCTGTTACAGTATCACCTACTCTGGCATCTCTAACATTCTTTATTGAAGCTGTTATGTATCCAACTTCCCCTGCACTTAATCCTTCTTTTAAAGGCATTAAAGCTGGTGTAAAT
>JBBVGE010000058.1:0-219 GCA_040144665.1 Clostridium perfringens | reverse complement strand
ATTAAACGCTATGAAAGCTGTTCAAAATGTTACAGATACTTTCGTTATGATATTTGATTCTATGGATGACCCTTACATGAGAGAAAGGGCAGCAGATATAAAAGACGTTTCTAAGAGAATAATAGCTAACCTAGCTGGCAAGGGTGGAAACGGAATGGAAAATGTAGGAGTTAACACTGTTGTTGTAGCTCATGACTTAACACCTTCAGATACTGCTCA
>JBBVGE010000057.1:0-361 GCA_040144665.1 Clostridium perfringens | reverse complement strand
TAAAAGAAAAATACAGATTCTTCTCATTTGGAGATTCAATGTTTATAAAATAAAAAGCAAAGGAAGGACTTTTTTCATGACTAAAAAAAGATATACTCTTTTAAAAAAAGACGGAAAAGCTAGAAGAGGTGAGTTTGTAACTCCTCACGGTACAATTCAAACTCCTGTTTTTATGAATGTAGGAACTTTAGC
The DNA here is from genome assembly GCA_040144665.1 of Clostridium perfringens. Taxonomy (GTDB): domain Bacteria; phylum Bacillota; class Clostridia; order Clostridiales; family Clostridiaceae; genus Clostridium; species Clostridium perfringens_A. The sequence goes on along the minus strand of JBBVGE010000057.1, from coordinate 169 downwards.
AGCCATAAAAGGTGCTGTTTCTTCAATGGATTTAAAAGAAATAGGATGTCAAGTAGAGCTTTCTAATACATACCATTTACATTTAAGACCAGGAGATAAGATTGTAAAGCAAATGGGAGGCTTACATAACTTTATGAATTGGGATAGACCAATCTTAACAGATTCAGGT
>JBBVGE010000056.1:0-207 GCA_040144665.1 Clostridium perfringens | reverse complement strand
ATGTTACTTCGTATCCTTTTAATTTATCTCTTCCTTTTAATTCTGTTAACTCAATAGTAAATGCTAATCCAGCAACTTCTCCACCAGCTTGTTCTACTAATTTAGCAACAGCAGCTATTGTACCACCAGTAGCTAAAAGATCGTCAACTATAGCAACTCTCATACCTGGTTTTATAGCATCTTTGTGTATTTCTAAAGCATCTTTTC
>JBBVGE010000055.1:0-7752 GCA_040144665.1 Clostridium perfringens | reverse complement strand
AAATAAGCTCATAAGAAATATTTCTTATGAACTTATTTTTTATTTTAACAACATTTGTTTTAATTTATCTAAAGTGGATTTTGTTTTATCTAAATTTAAAATATAATCACTTAAGTTTGAATTTAAATAAGAAATTCCTCTATCAGTTATTGAATAAACTTTCTTACTTCTTTTATTTGATATATCTTCACCACTCCATTTTGAAACTACATATTCTCTTTCTTCAAGTTCATATAAGCTCTCATATACAGTACTTGATGAAACTGGGAAAGGCATAGTAGTTGAATCAAACATATCTTTAAAATCAGTGAGAACTTTATTTCCAAATACGACTTCACCTTTTGATAACTCCTTAAGAATGTATAACATATACAACATTTTAGTGTTAACAACATTTCTTGGTGCTACAATACGATTTCTCTTGTCCATTATAATTCCCCCTTAATAAATACTTAACTATATTATACTTTAGTTGCATATACTCGTAAATGATTATAAATAAATAACACAATTATATATATTATGAATAGTATATAATAACCAAAGATAAGGAGTTGATGAACATGTCAAGAAGATGTAGATATAACAATTGTTGCTGTAATAACAATTGTGGTTGCAATAATAATTGTGGTTTTGGTAATTCAGGATTTGGCAATTGCGGCTGTGGAGGATTCAATAACTGTGGGTTTGGTAATTGCGGTTGTGGATTTGGAGGAACACCATTATTATGGATATTACTTTTAAGTCGTGGTTGCTTCTTCTAAAATGTAAATTTTGTAGTTAAATATAAAAACTTAGGTTATTACCTAAGTTTTTATATTTACATATTAAATTATTAATTTATAAAATACTAATCTTTAATATAACTTATATTATTGTAAAAATTTAAATTAATATATATAATCATATAAGAAATACAATGTTGGAGGATTATACATGGAAGAAAGATTACAAAAATATATGGCAAAGTGCGGAGTCGCCTCTAGAAGAAAATGCGAATTATTAATTACTGAAGGGAAAGTTAAAGTAAATGGTTTATGTGTAACAGAATTAGGTATAAAAGTAACTCCAAATATAGATGTTGTAGAATATAATGGTAAAATAATTTTACCTGAAGAAAAAAAAGTATATTTAATGCTAAATAAACCTGAAGGGTACATAACATCTCTTAGTGATGAAAAAGGAAGAAAAACTATCATGGATTTAATTAATGTTAATGAAAGAGTCTTTCCTATAGGAAGACTTGATTATGATAGTTCAGGTTTATTGCTTTTAACAAATGACGGAGACATATATAATAAAATAATTCACCCTAGAGTCAAAATTAAAAAGAAATATATAGCAGTTGTAAACGGAAGATTTACTCGAAATGAAATGAATTTATTCATGAAGGGAGTAGATATTGGAGGATATATCACCGCTAGTTGTGAGATCAAAGAAATTTCTTTTGAAGATAATAATTCTACAGTAGAGATAATTATACATGAAGGAAAGAATAGACAAATAAGGAAAATGTGTTCGGCTTTTAAGCATAATGTTCTAAGCTTAAAGAGGATTTCAGTTGGAGATATTAAGCTTGGATACCTAAGAAAAGGTGAATACAGAGAATTAACAAAAGATGAACTTGATTATATTAATTCTCTATAATAAATAATTATTTTAAGGAGGATTTTAAATGTTTAATTATGTAGGTGATATTAGTGAGTTATCACATAATATAGTTAAAAATTATTTAAAAAATAAAAATATAGCAATTGATGGTACATTGGGAAATGGGCATGATACAGATTTCTTATCTTTAAATTTTAGTAAAGTATATTCTTTTGATATTCAAGAGCAAGCTTGCTTAAAATACAGCAATAAAAATAAAGATAATGTTATAGTTATCTGTGATTCTCATCATAAGTTTGATAACTATATAAACGAAAATGTTGATTGCATTATGTATAATCTTGGCTTTTTACCTGGTACTTCAAAAGAAATAACAACAAAACATAATACATCATTAGAAAGTATACAAAAAGGATTAGAAATTCTTAATCCTGGAGGAATTATGACAATATGCATTTATACTGGTCATAATGAAGGTAAAAAAGAGAAATCTTGCATATTAGATTTCTTAGAAAAAATATCAAAAAAAGAATATGGAGTAATGATTCATCAATTTTTAAACAGAAGTAAAACTGCACCTATGCTTGTAGTCATCGAAAAAACTAGTTGAATATAAATTTATTAATATTATAATAATCTAATTATTTGTGAAAATAAAAACTATATTTTAGATATATAAAATATGAAATTTCTGTTGAAAAAACCATCATTAAGTGATAAAATTGTTATTGCAAAAGATTGTAAAGTAGGTAGATAATAATGGATAAAGATTTTAATGATAATAAAGATTTAATGAGATTAATTCAAATTAAATTTCAAAGATTAAGTAAGGGTCAAAAACTAATAGCAGAATATATATTAAATAACTATGATAAGGCTGCTTTTATGACGGCTGCAAAATTAGGAACATCTGTAGGAGTATCAGAATCTACAGTTGTAAGATTTGCTAATGAGTTAGGATTTAGTGGGTATCCAAAACTTCAAAAAGCACTTCAAGAATTAATTAAGAATAAACTTACTACTGTACAAAGATTAGAGCTTTCTAATGAATATGTATCTGATAGTGATGCATTAAAAGGAGTTTTAAAGGCAGATATTGAAAATATAAGAGCAACTCTTGAAAAAATTAATCCTAATGCATTTGAGGACGTTGTAAATGAAATATTTAAAGCTAATAATATTTACATATTAGGTCTGAGAAGTTCAACAGCTATTGCAGAATTTTTAGGATTTTATTTAAATATAATTCTTCAAAATGTTAGAACAGTAAGCTACGGAATTTCAGATATATTTGAACAAATTATAAACGTTAAAGAAGGAGATTTAGTGATTGGTATAGGATTTCCAAGGTATGCTTCAAAAACAATCGATGCCTTGGATTTTTCAAAATCAAAGGGAGCTAAAGTAGTTGCCATAACTGATAGTTTAATTTCACCATTAGCATCTAAGGCTGATTTAGCATTAATTGCCCAAAGTAATATGGCATCATTTGTTGATTCACTTGTTGCTCCACTATCATTAGTTAATGCTTTAATTATTGCAGTTGGCATGAGAGAAAAAGAAAATATTGCAAATACGTTTGGTTCTTTAGAAGCAATTTGGCAGGATTACAATATATACCAAATAAATAATAAAACTATAGGCGAAAATGATGATTAGTATGCATAATTTTGCATACAATTGTTTTAAAAATTAATATATTTATTTAAATGACTTTATGAATATTCATAAAGTCATTTTTTATGTAAAAAAGATGACTTTATATGGATTATAAAAAATAAAAGACTAATATAAAATAGATTTAACTTAGATTAAGTAGATACTATGTTACTTAGATTCTTTTTATAAATGTATTATTTTAGTTAACTTTTTTTTACTACTGTAGTACAATTATTTTAGCAATTAATTAAGGAGCTGATTAAATGAGTAAAGTAGTAGTTATAGGGGCTGGTCCAGCAGGAATGATGGCAGCAATAACTGCAAGTGTAAATAACGAAGTAATTTTAATAGAAGGAAATGATAGGATAGGAAAAAAGTTATTTATTACAGGTAAAGGAAGGTGTAATGTAACTAATAATAAAGATATTTCAGAATTCTTTGAATATATTCCTGGAAATCCTTATTTTTTATATAGTTCTTTGTATACTTTTACTAATGAAGATACTATTAATTTTTTTGAAAATGAAGGAGTTAAATTAAAAGTTGAGAGAGGTGGAAGAGTATTCCCAAAATCTGATAAATCTTCAGACATTATTAAAGGTTTATCAAAAGCTATGGCAAAATGTAATATAAAAATAATGATTAATAGTAGAGTAAGTAGAATAATAAAAACTGGTAACAAAATAACTGCAGTTGAAATAAATAATAGTAATATAATTAAAGGAGACCACTTTATAATATGTACAGGTGGAGCTTCATACCCATTAACTGGTTCTAAGGGAGACGGTCAAAAATTTGCTAAAGAACTTGGTCACAAAATAAAAGAATTAAAACCATCACTTGTTCCGATAGAAATAAAAGATGATATAGTAAAAGAGCTAATGGGTCTATCTCTTAGAAATATTAAATTAAATATATATGAAAATAAGAAAAAGGTCTTTGGTGATTTTGGAGAAATGCTATTTACTCATTTTGGTATATCAGGCCCTCTAGTTTTAAGTGGTAGTAGATTTATAAAAAATAATAAAAATTATGAAATAATAATTGATTTAAAACCCGCTTTAGAAATAAAAGATTTAGATTCAAGAATACAGAAAGATTTTAAAAAATACATAAATAAAGATTTTAAAAATTCTTTAGATGATTTATTGCCAAAAAAAATTATACCTATAATTGTAAGATTATCAAAGATTGATGAAAATAAAAAAGTTAATGAAATAACTAAGGAAGAAAGAAAGAACTTAGTTTATATAATAAAAAACTTTAAACTTATAGTAAAAGGTCTACGCCCTATAGATGAGGCGATTGTTACAGCTGGAGGTGTAGATACAAAGGAAATAGATCCTTCAACAATGAGAAGTAAAATTATAGATAATTTATCTTTTGCAGGAGAAGTGATAGATGTTGATGCTTTTACCGGTGGATATAATGTACAAATAGCACTATCTACTGGATATGTAGCTGGAAGTAATATCTAAAATGCTTGTTATAAAAAGAATATAATTATATAATTATATTTATAGTTGTTATTTAGAAAGGTGGAAAATAATTTGAAAATATCAGTTGCAATAGATGGACCAGCGGGAGCAGGAAAAAGTACAATAGCTAAACTTGTAGCGAAAGAATTTAACTTAATGTATATAAATACTGGGGCTATGTATAGAGCAGTTGCTTTAAAAGCACTAGAAAATAATTTAAAACCAGATAATATTTCAGAAATCTGCGACTTAATATTAAATATGGAAATGCATTTTGAAAATGATGATTTAATTTTAAATGGTAAAAATGTTCAAGAAAAAATAACTATGCCAGAAATTAGTTCAATAGTCTCTGCATATGCTTCAATACCAGAAGTTAGAAAAATGCTTGTTAAATTACAAAGAGATATGTCAAATAAATATAATGTTATAATGGATGGTAGAGATATAGGAACAGTTGTATTAAAAGATTCAAACTTTAAAATTTTCTTAACTGCAACCCCAGAAGAAAGAGCAGAAAGAAGATATACTGAGTTAATAAATAGAAATATAGAGTGTTCTTATGAGGAAATATTAAAAGATATAATAAGAAGAGATAATGAAGACAGTACTAGGGCTATAGATCCATTAAGAAAAGCTGATGATGCTGTTGAGATTGATACAACTGGACTAAATATTGAACAAGTTACAAATAAAATAAATGAGTTTATTAAATCTAAACTTAATTAATATTATTATATTAGGAGTACAATTATGAGAAAAGTAATATTAGCAGAAAATGCTGGTTTCTGTTTTGGTGTGCAAAGAGCTGTTGAAAAGGCTATCGATGTGAAAAAAAAGTATGGAAAAAAGATTTATACTTTAGGTCCACTTATTCATAATAGCGATGTTGTTAAATATTTAGAACAAAATGATATTTATTCAATAGAGTATAGGAATTTAGATGAATTAATAAAAGGTGATGTTATTATTATAAGATCACATGGAGTACCAAAGGATGTTGTTGAAACGCTTAAATCTAGAGAACTTGAAGTTGTAAATGCAACTTGTCCATTTGTTACTAATATACAAAAGAAAGTTGAAAAATATTCACAAGAGGGATACAACATAGTTATATTGGGTGATAAAAATCATCCAGAAGTCATTGGAATAAATGGATGGTGTGATAATAAAGCAACAATTACACCAAATGGAGAATTTAATACAAAAATTTCTGATAAAATATGTGTAGTCTCACAAACTACAGAAAAAGAAGCAAATTGGAATAATACTATTAATAATCTATCTACTATGACAGATGAACTTCTATCCTTTAATACAATATGTTCAGCTACAGAGGTTAGACAAAAAAGTGCATATGAATTATCAAATCAAGTAGATGCTATGATTGTTATAGGTGGTAGACATAGCTCAAATACAACAAAACTTTATGAAATATCTAAAGCAAATTGTGAGAATACTATTCATATTGAAAATTCATTCGAATTACCAAGTGAATTTATAAATAATGAAAATTTAAAAAATATAGGTATTACAGCTGGTGCTTCAACGCCAAATTGGATAATTAGGGAGGTTATTGATATTATGCAAGGTAAAAATGATGAACAATTACAATTAATGAATGAAATGGACAAAAGATTTCATATTGGTGATGAAATAGAGGGAGAGATTTTATCTATAGCTAGAGATGAAGTTGTTGTCTCACTTATTGGTTATAAATCTGATGGTATAATTCCTTTTAAGGAATTAACTGCAAAAGTTGATCCTAATGAATATGCTTCAAAACTTAATGTTGGAGATATAATAAATGCAAAAGTTATTAAACTTAATAATGAAAATGGATTTGTTGTTTTATCAAGATTAGAATATGAAAAAGATGAAATAATATCTTCACTTGAAAACTTATTTAAAAGTGGTGAAACTTTTGAATTAAAAATTTCTGAAATAAAGGAGAAAGGCTTAGTAGGTTATTATAATGGTATAAGAATATTTGTTCCTGCATCACAAATAGATATGCGATTTGTTAATAATAAGGATGAGTATAAAGGTCAAACTTTAGTTGTTAAGTTAATAGACTTTAATAAAGAAAATCCTTCAAGAGTTGTAGCTTCAAGAAGAGTTGTTCAAGAAGAAGCAAAAGAACTTAATGAACAACAAGTGCTAGGAACATTAAAAGTAGGAGATATAGTAAAAGCTGAAGTTAAGAGATTTACTAATTTTGGAGCATTTGCAGAAGTTAATGGTGTAGATGGATTAATTCATTTATCACAAATATCATGGAATCATGTAAAAAGAGCTGAAGATTATTTAAAGAGTGGAGATATAATTGATGTTAAGGTTATTGAATTAGATAAAGAAAATAAAAAGTTATCACTTAGCATTAAAGAACTTACTCCAGAGCCTTGGAAAAATGCTACAGATAAGTATCCTGAAGGTTCAATTGTGCTAGGTAAAGTTGTTAGAATAAATGACTTTGGAGCATTTGTAGAATTAGAACCTGGCTTAGATGGACTTGTTCACATCTCAAAAATAAGCCATGATAGAATTAATAATCCAAGTGATGTTTTAAAAATAGGTGATGAAATAAAAGCTAAAATATTAGCTGTAGATGAAGATAATAAAAGAATAAGCTTAAGCATGAAAGATGCTTAATAAATTATAACCCCTATTATTAGGGGTTATTTTAAAATAATAATTTATGGGGTGGGTAGTATTATATGGTACATTATGAGAAATTAAATAATAAAAATTTCTCTAATCTTATAACTTTAGTAAATGAGTTTTTTTATATAAATAAATATAGATGTAATATAGTTTCACTTTATAATGACTTGAATTTTATAAAAAAAATGTTCTATAAAAATCAAATATTAATGATATTGTTTGATAATCAATATATAGGTTATATATATTTTGAACACTCTTCTATAGATACTATTATTATTAATGATTTATATATAAAAAGTGAATTCGTAAAATTAGTAAAAATAAATAATATAAAAAA
>JBBVGE010000054.1:0-320 GCA_040144665.1 Clostridium perfringens | reverse complement strand
AGCAGATGGGAAACTTTCTGCACACTATGAAAACACAGTTGCAATTTTACCTAATGGTCCTGAAATATTAACACTTATAAAATAGTTTTAATATATATTGCTTAGTTATAAATTAACATTTGCCTATAAGGAATTTGTAGTTTATGACTAAGGTAATCTTTGAGGTGGATAAGTTGCAAGAAACTGATTTAATCGGTAGATTAGTTACTTCAAATGCTGGAAGAGATACAGGAAAATCATATATTGTGATTGGATTGGTAGATGATGATCTACTAGTGGCAAATGGAGCAACTAAGACTATTGAAATGCCAAAAAAGAAA
>JBBVGE010000053.1:0-310 GCA_040144665.1 Clostridium perfringens | reverse complement strand
AACAATCTTTTTAAAGTCTTCATCATCAACTAAGTAAGGATAATTTTCTAAGCTAACATTTTCAGCTGGTCTTATTCTTGGAACTGATAGTGTATGAGGACCAACCCCTGTAGTTTCTTCTAAATCCATTGCATGCATAAGCATTGCTAATGTTTCATACTTGTAATCATAAAGTCCATATAGAACTCCCATACCAATATCATCTATACCAGCCTCTCTTGCTCTATGCATAGCTGTTGTATGATAATTATAGTTATGTTTTGGACCACTTACATGTAATCTTTCATAAGTTGGTTTATGGTAAGTTTCT
>JBBVGE010000052.1:0-237 GCA_040144665.1 Clostridium perfringens | reverse complement strand
ATTTAGAGTAAGATCAGTTGCAGCTTATGCCATCCATAAATTCTTCCAAGATCAAGGATTTGTTTACACTCATACTCCAATATTAACTGGTTCAGACTGTGAAGGTGCTGGAGAAATGTTTAGAGTAACAACTTTAGACATGATGGCTCCTCCTATAGCAGAAGAAGGTGGAATTGACTTCTCACAAGATTTCTTTGGAAAAGAAACTAATCTTACTGTTTCTGGTCAATTAAATGC
>JBBVGE010000051.1:0-262 GCA_040144665.1 Clostridium perfringens | reverse complement strand
CTTCCATTTTTTAAGTAACCAAGTGTTTCTGAACTTGTTGATGCACTCTTTCTTACTCTTAAACTTGAAGTTATATTAACTACAACACCTTGTTTTACATTCCCTGAAGGTTTGTTATTATGACTATTGTTGTTATTATTATTATTACTATTGCTATTGTTACTACTTCCACCAGTTATCTTTACATAATCTTGACTTACATAGCCATAACCACTACCATGTCTTATTTTATACCATGATCCTGATTTTGAAATTATCTCAA
>JBBVGE010000050.1:0-226 GCA_040144665.1 Clostridium perfringens | reverse complement strand
ATATCCTTAGTTATTTCATTTATATCCTTAGCTTCATGTCCATTTACATATTCATCTGAAACTAAAGGAACATCTAAGTTATCAATATTGTTTAATAAAGAATCCATATAGTCTTGATATTTATCATTTAATCCGTAATCACTACTCATTGATGCAATATAATCTTTATAACCAGATACATCATTATTCTTTATGTAATTTGTCATCTTATTAAACATTCCCATAT
>JBBVGE010000049.1:0-8558 GCA_040144665.1 Clostridium perfringens | reverse complement strand
TCTACTCATATTTTTATAAAAATATGAGTAGATTTCTTATTAGCTTAACAAATATTTTATTTTGTTATATAAATTTTTTCTAATAAATATTAGCTACTTTAAGAGCAATATCTTCAAGAAGCTTTTCCATCTTAGAAACTGTAGAGTAATCTGAAATATTATATTCTGATATCATACGCTTCATGCGTGGAAAAGCTACCCAAGTACTACCTAGTTCATCTTCCCAAATAGAAATTCGTAGTGGAAGTTCTAAAGAGATACTTTGATCTTCCTGCATTAAATGAGTTCCTACTTTAGGAGAACCAAAAACTACTACTGTAGTAGGGCGTAGATTTAATCCAACTTCTTTTGCATTTTGTGCATGATCAAATTTTGCAAATAGAGGTATACCACGTTTTTTAAGTTCCAGCTCAAGACGATATACCATCTCATCAACAGAGAATTGACCTTCTACTAAATATAAATTATTATCGTTATAGTTAGTAGAAAGTAAGTCTCCAAAAGCTCCAGCAATACGACGTGCTAAATTAGTAAAATCTATTCCTTCTTTATTTGCCATCAATGTAACACATACTAATTCTGCTGCATCAGTAAATCTGCTAAGGAAAGATGAATATCCAGCTACTGAACCCTTTATATCCATTAAACCACGATGATTATAGAATTGCCATCCTGCTACTTCTGGAACGTCTTTTCCATCTGGTAATTTCCATGGACTATAGATTAAAGCTCTGTTATTAATATCATGAATTAATATTCCTCCTGCTAATGCTATATCCCAGAAAGAAATATCTTGAGCTGAAGCCCATATATCTGAAAAACCTCTTAAAGCAGAAGATGGAACCACTTGAATTTTTGCTCCTTCATCATAAGAAACTGCATACTCAGTAGGATCTATATAAAGTTTATCCATTTTAAACTGCTTATGAATATTTTCTGTTAAACTTACATCTTCATGGTTAAAGTTTTCTAAATCTTCAGCAAAACCAGTATGTTTTAGATTAAGAAAATTAATTTGTCTTTCTGTAATAAAGTCGTGATAACTTTCCCCGCTAACTCTCTCTATAATTTCAGTAAGTAATAAAAAGTTAGTAGCACTTTGTTCTACATCAGTACCATGAGCAAATTTTAATGGCTTACCTTTAACTAAATCTATTAACTCCTCAAATGACCAACAACGGAATACATCAAAACCCTCTTCTAAGCGATAATCAGCTATTCCAGATGAATGACGAAGAAGTTCTAGAACATTAACTTCTTTCCATTCACTAGGTATTTCTTGTAAATACGTACCTATAGACTCTTCTAAATTTAACTTACCCTCTTCATAAAGTTGCATAATTGCAACTGCTGTGAATGCTTGTGAAATAGGTCCTGCTGGCCACATGGTTTTAATGGATGCCAAACGTTTTTGACCTGAATCAGAAAAACCATATCCAACTACTCTAGGGATATACGGAGCTTGAACTATAGCTAAAGTAAGCCCATCTATTTTTTGTTCCTCCATGAATTGCCAAATCATCTCATCTACAGTTTTTCCAAGATAAGATGTATCTGCACTACCTCTCATTTTTTGAGGTTTAATTTCTTGATTAATCATATTAAAGACTCCCTTCTTATTGTAATTTAATTCTTAATTGATCATTACTTATTTGCTATTCTTTAATATACCCAAAATGATGCAATTTAAAATATATATGAAACTCCTAAAACTAAAATCATAACATTTTAATAACACTATAATAGCCTTAGGATAAAATATATAACGCCTTATATTTTTTCTATTATTTTCCTTATAGGCTCATATTAATCCAGTAGAAACAATTTATCAATTAGGCACTTTTTAGTTACCAGTAACATATAAAGTCATTAGTAATATATACCTTCCTAACCTAATATACTCTAATCATTAAATATGGTATATTACTCTTAAAATATTTTCTTTTTTCTTTACATTATATTTTTCACTTATGACTTCCTTTAGACTTCTATGTTAACTTATTATTAATCGTACTTATTAATTTATTATATATATTTCTTCTAAGTTCAGTAAATTAGATATAAGTTCTATACTTAATATGGAAATTTTTAAACTATGATATAATATTTAATATTAAATAAAAAATAACTTTGTAAAAGGAGGAAATATAATTGGACAATGTTTTTGAAAAGGAGTACAAAATAAATATTTTTGATGTTGATTATGATCATAAATGTAAATTTTCATCTTTAGTAGATTATTTATGGGATGTTGTTATTTCTCAATCTGATTATTTAGGTGAAACTAACGAAGGATTTGTTCATAATCAATGCATTTGGGTTCTTTTAAAGTATGACATAACTATATATGAATACCCTAAATTTAGAGATAGAATAACTGTAGATACTAAAGCTCTAGGTACAAAGAAGTTTTATGGTTATAGGCATAATAATATAAAAGATTCTGAAGGAAAAATTATAGGTGAAGTTGTTTCAACAGCCATACTAATAGACTTTGAAAAAAGACGTCCTATGAAAATAGAACCTGACCAACGTGAAATATATGGACTTAAAGGAGAATTAGATGAAGTACCTCCTCTAGATGATATTCCTAAAATTCAGAAAGAGGACTATATAAAGGATTATCCTGTTAGATATAGTGATATAGATTCTAATGGACATGTGAATAATGTAAAATATATGGAAATGGCAATGGATACCCTGCCAAGATCTATATTAAATGAATATAGATTATTTAATATTAAAGTACTGTTTAAAAAAGAAACAACTGATGGAGATACATTACATATTTCATCTGAAGTAATTGATGATGAGAATAATGAGATTACTACTGTTCATAATATTACAAGTAACAATACTGGAAAGCTTCTTACGAAACTACAATTTATATGGAAGAAAAAATAAGATAAATCAATAGAAAAGATTATCAATAAAAATGATAAGCTTTTCTATTTAAAATTTTATATCTATTATTAACCCTTCTCCTGGTTTACTTGTAGCATAAATATTTCCATCATGAGCTTTAACAATATCTGACCATACATTCATAATATTATGGGTATTATAAGTTATTATCTTCTAATCCCAATATTTTATTTAAAAATCTAAGTTACTTATATAATAATATATCTATCTACTTATCAATATAATATTTTAATACACTTATATTACCAAACCGGTCTTAACTTTGATATCAATTTACATTGATCTGCTTCATAAACTAATTTTATCAAATCTTCTTTAAGCATTTTCATTCGCTCAGCGCCTATATTTTCAATCCAACGCTTCTCAATATCCATTAGTATCTTCTCTTTTGCTTTAATTACTAACCAACCTCGTTCAGTTAAAACAATAATTTTTCCTCTTTTATCATTAGGATTAGCTTTGCGCATTACATAACCATTTTTCTCAAGATGATCCACCATTTTGCTCACAGCTTGCTTTGTAATGCCTAGATATTCTGCTAGCTCTATACCTGTTGCTCCATCTGGAATCATACATTTAAACATAAACCCATGTGTAGGTCTAATATCTTCAAACCCTAATTCGCTAAGTTTTTCATGCAGTTCATTAATCGATGCACTAAAAGATAGTGACAAAAGTGATATAAAATCTAATTCATTAAATAATTGACCATTCATATATAAAACCTCCTTAAATAAAGTCAATTAAGTTGACTTTATTTAAGTTCTATTGTACTATATAAAATATAGTCAATCAAGTTGACTATATTGTTAATCATTCAAAAAAATAAGAATTAATACACAGGAGGAAAATAAAATGTCAACAGTTTTATTTGTAAAAGCAAATAATCGTCCAGCAGATCAGGCGGTTAGTGTAAAATTATATGAGACTTTTTTAGAAAGCTATAAGGAATCACATCCAAGTGACACAATAATAGAGCTTAATTTACACAATGAAGAATTACCATATGTAGGCGTAGATATGGTTAACGGTACTTTTAAGGCTAGTAGAGGACTAGATTTAACAGACAAGGAAGCAAAAGCAGTAGCTGTTGCTGATAAATATTTAGATCAATTCCTTTCAGCTGATAAAGTCGTATTTGGTTTCCCACTATGGAACTTAACAATACCAGCTATACTACATACATATATTGATTACTTAAACCGTGCTGGTAAAACATTTAAATATACACCACAAGGTCCAGTAGGTCTTATTAGAGATAAGAAGATTTTATTATTAAACGCAAGTGGCGGAGTATATTCTAAAGGACCAGCAGCTCACATGGAGATGGCTGTTAAATATGTAGAAAACATGATGGGCTTCTTCGGAGTAAAAGATATAGAGAAGGTAGTGATCGAAGGTCACAGCCAACGTCCAGATAAAGCAGAAGAAATCATTGCTGCAGGACTTGAAAAGGCTATTAAAGTATCAAGTACGTTCTAATTAACAAAACACTTGTTGCTATATATGGCAGTACAAACACTTTATATGAGTTGTACTGCTTTTTTATTCGCTTATTTTGTAACAATTTGGTCTCTATGAACCAAATTGATTCAAGATTTTGATTATTAATTTATTAAACAGATAGAAAGAAGGTTTGAATTAAAATGGAACGTTTATGGACAAAAAGTTATATAATGCTCACGGTTAAAGCATTATTACTATTTAGTGGTTTTTATTTACTAATGCCAACACTACCTATGTTTATTAAAAAATTAGGTGGCAGTGACTCTCAAGTTGGATTTATTATTGGAGTATTTACAATATCCTCAGTAATTATTCGCCCTATTGTTGGAGGACTAATGGATAAATATGGACGACGAATATTTATAATAAGTGGATTACTATTTTTTGCAATTACAATGTATTTTTATGACTTGGTAACAGGAATTACATTTTTAATAATATTACGTATCCTTCATGGAGTTAGCTGGGCAATTGCTACAACTTCTATAGGAACGGCTGTAACTGATGTTATTCCACCATCTCGTCGTGGAGAAGGAATGGGATGGTACGGACTTGCGATGACTTTAGGAATGGCTTTAGGACCAATATTAGGTCTTTGGGTAGTAAAATCATTTTCATTCCATTATCTATTTCTTGTATGTACAGCATTAGCACTTATTTCATTTATACTTTCATTTGTCACAAAAATTCCCAAAATTAAACATACAAAAAAGAAACAAATATCATTCTTTGAAAAAACAGCTTTACCAATCGCTATCGTTACATTTTTCCTATCCCTTACTTTTGGTGGGATTACAACATTTTTACCACTATTTGCAGAAAAGATTCATGCTAATGTTGGTACATTTTTCTTAGTTTATGCTATCACACTTATATTAACTAGGCCGATTACAGGAAAAATATCTGATAACTATGGAGAAGGAATTATTATTATTCCTGCACTTATTATACTAGCTATTTCACTATTAGTTCTAACACTTACCAAAGGAACTATCGGACTAGTTATTACAGCTATTTTATATGGAATTGGATTTGGATCAGCGCAACCTGCTCTTCAAGTAGCAACTATACGATTACTTCCACCAGAGAAAAGAGGAGTAGCAAACGCTACATTTTTCACTTCTTTTGATTTAGGTATTGGTTTAGGATCTATTATTCTAGGATTTGTTTTACAACTTATAGGATATGAAATGTTATTTATTGTTTGCGCTTTATCTGGTCTTATTAGTTTATTAATTTTTATTTTGTTTGTAAAAAATTCATTAAAATAACTTTTTAGTTTACGAAAAAATACTATTCTTTTTATATGTCTCGAGACATAAAATAAACTATAAACTACATATTATAAAAGAAGAGGGTGCCTCTAAGTAAGATCTTATAAATCTTACTTAGAGACACCCTCTCTTCCTTGTATAATCACTTAATTGTTGAATATCTTCCTATAAATATAAATCTCTTTTTGAGAAAATATATATTCCCGCTCCATAGAAAACTATAGCTACAGCTAGAAAAACTAATATTGGCATTGCTATGCTCTCTCCAGCAACAATATCTGCTGTATTAAAGAATGTGAAAAGTGTAAAATACTTTAGATTTTCAAGTTTGCCTCCCATATTAGCTAAAGCTTGTAATAAATAAAATAATACTGGTATTCCTGCTCCAATTGTAAAGTAAAACTTACTATCATTGCTTATACATGATGCAAAGAAACATATCCCACCTACTGCAACCTGAAGGAAATATAAAACTACATTCATAAGAATAAAAGTTTTAACATCTAAATCTCCACCATGAAGAATATTACAGAAAAATATTATTAATCCTGATGCATATATAAGTAAAACAGCACTAGCTACCCACATAAATACTGCTTGAGTTAAAGCAATCTTAACTCTCTTATTTGGTGTAGCTAATAAATATGCCATAGAACCTTTGTCTACATATGATGCTATTAGCTTATTTCCAAGTATTATAATACAAATTATTGGGAACATAAGAATTATTAGTCCGTATAAATAATTTGCAATATATTCAGTAAGACTAGCTCCTACTGATTCCATACCAAATGCTTTCATAACCTCTGGCATACTTTTAGCCATTTCTTCAAAGGCATTAGTAGTTGTAGGGTCATACATATAAACAATACTCAAAGAATATAAAGTTAATATTGCAAAAAATAAAAGTATAATTTTATAATTTGATTTTATATCTCTCTTAAATAATGTTAAACTAATCATTATTTTCACCTCCATAAAAATGCATAAATAATTCTTCTAGACTTTGAGTTCTAACATCAAGGCTTGTTACTGAATATTTACTTAAGGCTTTTATGAAAGTATTTATATCACCTTTTACTACTACAGTTACAGCACTACCTACAACTTCTTTTATTTTGAAATTTTCCTTAGCAAACTCCTTAGCCATTTCATCATTTAAGAATGTAATTACATAAGATTTATGTTTTGAATTAGATAATGTATTCATATTTTCTACTGCAACAACATGTCCATCTTTAATGATAGCTGTCCTATCGCAGGTCTTTTCTACTTCATCAAAAAGATGTGAAGACATAAATATTGTTTTTCCTTTTTCTTTTTCTGATAGAATAAGGTCTACAAATTTATTTTGCATAAGTGGATCTAATCCACTTGTTGGTTCATCTAGAATCAATATGTCAGGATTGCCCATAAAAGCACATACTATTCCTATTTTTTGCTTCATCCCCTTAGACATCTTCTTAATCTTACCTTTTGGATCTAATTCAAAGATTTTAATTAACTCTTCTGCTCTATTAAAATCCTTTAGACCTTTCATATCAGCTATAAAATGAATAAATTCAATTCCTGTCATATCATCCATAAAAGCAATCTCACCTGGAAGGTATCCTAATCTTTCTTGAATTTTATGACTTTCCTTACTACAATCTATACCATTTATTAAACACTTACCTTTGTTAGGATGAATAAATCCCATTAAGTGTCTTATAGTTGTAGTCTTTCCTGCTCCATTAGGCCCTAAAAATCCAAAAACCTCTCCCTTTTTTACAGTTAAGTTAACATCAAAAATACCTTTGTTATTTCCGTAATCCTTTGTAAGGTCTTTAACTTCAATTACATTCACCTTAAATATTCCTCCTTATAACTATTTCTTTTAAAGAAATCTAACATCTTAATATATCCCTCTTCAAGGTCATTTAAGTCTAAAGGCTTATTCTTACATTTCTCCTTCATATAGCCTTCTGCACACCAAGTTATCATATTAAATAATTCTTCAATATCTATCTCATCTTTAAATTTACTTCTATCTAAATATCTTAAAAAATTATCATCCCTAAACTTGATCATAGAACTATTTCTTTGTGCTATATCTGTTGCTACTTCTAGGTCATCTTCATAATAAGCCCTTACCATAAAACTAAATAAGTTAGGATGCTTTTTAAATACTCCTAGTTTACATTTTGCACCTTGTAAATATAACTTGAAAAAATCCGTTTCATTGAAGAGACTTTCTTCGTTAACAACGTCTAAAATCAGATTTGTTCCATAATCATATAAGTACAAATAAAATTCCTTTTTGTTATTAAAATAATGAAATAATAAAGACTTAGATATACCTGCTTGTGCTGATATTTCTGACATAGGTGACTTCTTATATTTGTTTTCTGAAAAAACTCTGTATCCTGCATCAATAATAGTCTTCTGCTTTTCTTTTGGTAGATTAAAAAACTTTTGATTCAAGACTCTCCCCCTTCCATTTACCGTATCGGTTAATATGATTTAGTATAATTGTATTCTTATTGACCGTTTTAGAGAAGACCCAATAAATAAAAAAGTGACTCATCCGATCAAGATTAGCACTATTAATAACTGATGATACATTATTTTGCATATTAAAATAGCCTTAACCAAATAATATTAATGGTTAAGGCTACTTTTCATATTTAGAAGTTTAATATTCTTTTTATCTTTTCTATTTTTCCTATTTTTTCTTTCTTTTCTATTTTACTCATCGCTTCTAATGTCTCTTTTGTTGTTAATGAACCGCTTGATAACATTCCAAAGTTAACTTCTGCTGCTTTGTATGCTTCCATTCCTGGTGCTGCTGTTGCATCTTTTGCAATATAAACT
>JBBVGE010000048.1:0-232 GCA_040144665.1 Clostridium perfringens | reverse complement strand
CTCTTACATCTACTCCATCTATTTTTATACTTCCCTTAGTAACATCATAAAACCTTGGAATTAAGTTTATAAGTGTACTCTTACCACTACCTGTACTTCCTATAAAGGCAATAACTTCTCCCTTTTTACCACTAAAGGATACATCTTTAATTACAGGCTCCTCTCCATTTGGATAAGTAAAAGATACATTTTCAAACTCTATTGTTCCCTTGTTTTCTGTATCCTTTATTCC
>JBBVGE010000047.1:0-311 GCA_040144665.1 Clostridium perfringens | reverse complement strand
AAGCTAAAGCATTTGTTGAAGAATGCAAAGCTGAGTTAAAAGCAGAAGGTATAGCATACTCAGATTCAATTCAATGGGGTATCATGGTTGAAATCCCAGCTGCAGCAGTTTATGCTGATGAATTAGCTAAGCATGTTGATTTCTTCTCAATAGGAACTAACGATTTAATCCAATATACATTAGCTGCAGATAGAATGAGTGAAAAGGTATCATACCTTTACAATCCAATGCATCCAGCTGTATTAAGATTAATCAAAATGACAATAGATGGAGCTCACAAACATGGTAAGTGGGTAGGAATGTGTGGAGAG
>JBBVGE010000046.1:0-214 GCA_040144665.1 Clostridium perfringens | reverse complement strand
ATAAATAGCGTTATTTATAAAGAAAAAAATTCTAGCTTTATTGATATAGCTGGGGCTGAACATAGTATGATGTGTGATATGGAATGTGATTTAGAACATATCGATGCGAACATAATCAATGAAAGAAAGATAAGAGTAGAAGGAAAACTAAGAACTAAGTACAGGGTTTATAAGGAAGAAAAAATAGATGTTGTTAAAGAATTAGATGGTTTAG
>JBBVGE010000045.1:0-19454 GCA_040144665.1 Clostridium perfringens | reverse complement strand
CCTAAAACTCAAAATCTTCTTTTTGTTTTTCTAGCTCCTTTTGGTGTTCTTCTTGTTGTTGTTTTAAACTCTTTTCTTGCTCTAATTTTTTCTTCTTATCATTAAGACTTTTAATGCACTCATTAAACATTTCGTTTGTTATATCCTCAATTTTAGATACATTACTCCATGCTAAAAATTTATTAATATCTGTATTAGTCTCAGCTATTAATTTATTTATTGTGAATATATGAGCTTTACTTATTTTCTGATTGGCAAATGCTGCTTCTTCATCAAATTCTCCACCATCTATAGTGTCAGTCTCTGCAATCTCAAAAGCCATCATATATAAATACCTTCTAGCAAAGCTTTGCGTTCCTCCAATATTTTGTATAGTGCTACATCCTTTTAATTGAGCTACTTCTATTGGTGTCCTCCATCTTCTTTTTATATCTGGATTATCTGTATCTATCACATAAAGAAATGCTTCTTTTTCACCATATTCAAACTCTGTGTAAAGTCCTACACTATTACAAATTTCATTTATATAAGGCAGAAAATCTCCTAGTTCAAAATATTTATAATTTGAGTATTTATTGTGACCTGTTTTTTTAATATCCTTTTTTTGAAGCTCTACCCTTGCCTTCTGTATCTTTTGAAATATATTTAATTTCTTTTCACAAGTTTCTTTAATTTCTTCCATGTATACTTCCTCCTAAATTGTGATATAATATATATAAAGTAATTTTATTAGTGGTCATTTTGCATACTTTGGTCGGTTGCATAATGACCTCTTTCTTTGTATTCTTGATACATTTCTTCTGATTTTCTTATTGCATACTCTGCATCATCAGTTTCAAAATATAAGATAACTGCTTCATCTGAATATTGTCCTACTGCTCTTAGCAAATCTATTTTTTCTTTAAGTTCTTGGCTTGTACCAATAAAACTTATTCCTGCTGCTATCATTAGCCTACAGCTCCATCATCTAAGTTTTCTATTTTCTTAATAACTAATATTCCTTCTCTTTTCATAAGTTCATCTAATAATTCATCTGTAGTAAAAGCTCCTGCTCCAAGCATTATTAAATCCATTAAATCCTCTAATGCTTTTACATCATCTTCTGTACTTTCTACACTTTCAAAATTTTTAATATTATAATGTAGATCTTCTACTTGTTTGTATAATTCTTTTTTATTCATTTTAAAATCCTCCTAAATATTTATTTCTTTCCCTAATATTCGACAATTTTCTTTTATTAATAGGTTTATAATTTAATTATCGGCTTGTCCTAGTCGAAATACTTATGAAAGGTGGTATAATCATGTTTGAATATATAAACACAGGTGGTGAATTTAATATAAATACACCATTTTGCAAAGATTTTAGTCAAATAAAGACTGAAACTATATCTAAAACACCTGAGTGTATACATTTTAAATCTGAATATCCTAACGGTTTTATAATTGAGTACTTAGAATATGCAGATAAAATAGTATTTAAAACTAACAAACCTTTAGTTAAAAATGCTAACGGATCTTATGATGTACAGCTATAAGAATAGTATCTATTGTTATTTTTATAATTGCATTATCATGCTTTAAAAAGAACTGCTCTTGGACTGGTACTTCTTGATCAGTTCTTTTTAAATCTAAAGCACATATTTGACAATAATTTTGATCTTCCTTTAACTCTTCATTTTTACATCTTGGGCATTGTAATTTACACATTTGCTATTCCTCCTAAATTAAATTTGATACTAAAATCATACTTATTAAGCTAAATATACTTAATAATCCATATGTTAATCTCCTTTTGCTACTCTTAGTATGATTAAACTCATACATTCCTAATGCTGTACTAAATGTTAATCCCGCCATAATTAAGACACTTACTATTAATCTTCCGTGATAATTCAACATTATTACTCACACCTCCTTGCTAAATTTTTGATAACATAATTTTATTTATGTAACTAAATACTCTAGTGGATTACTCCACATCTTCAGTTACTTATATTTAATATATGTTTTCATCTCTTTCTAGTTTTTCAAGTTTACTATCTATAAGATCCTTATTTCTTTCATAAGCTTCATATAATACTTTTGTTAAATGTTTTTCTATGCCTTCTGGTAGAACAGCCGTAGCTGTTAAACCATTTAATGTAGCAGTTATGGTATTTCCTTCTCTTTTAATAACACAAGTATCTTTCGCTCCTTTTTTCATACCATCACCTCTTTATTTTGCTATTAACTATATTATGATGATCTTTATTTTCTGTTACTAAATATCCTTTTATATTCTTCTGCAACAAATCAATTTATCGATAATATTCATTTTTTATTCTCCTTTCACCATATTGTTCTTAGTGACAACATGTCCTAAATATTTAATTTACTTTGATTGTTAAGCATATCTGTTTCTTCTTTCAAATCTATATCTATCCCGTAATCCTTACATATATCTTCTATAGAACAGTTATATATCTTGCTTAGTTTTACGCCTATCTCAAGTGTAAGTCTTTGATGTCCTTGCTCTATCTTGTAAAACCTTCTTTTATTTATACCTAGCATTTTTGATACATCTTCTACATCAATATGCATATTAACTCTTCTTAGTTTTAATGGTGAATCCTTCAATTTATTCCTCCTTTTGCTCTGTTATTTGACAAAATTATCTTAATTTTGATAAAATTATATATATTTATTATGAAAGGTGGTAATTTTATGTTTTTAACTATAAAAGAACTTCAAATGCTAGATTTATTATTAAAAAAGAGTGCTAATGTAATAAATGCCAATAAGCCTAATAAGCAAAAGTTAAAGTTAAATTTAATAATTTCCTATGACTCATCTTTTTGGAGTGGGGATTTTATTAATTTAAATGGTTCTTATATTGAAGAAAAATACATAGATTCAGATAATTATATTGAAACCAAAAGTATCTACTCATCTGATCTAATGAAACTTGTTCCTGAATTAAATTTTTCTCGTTATAAATATATATCAGAAAATTCAGTCCATTTATTGTTATATCCTCTCATAACTAGCATACAGAAAACTAATTTAAACGATTTAAAATTAAAACCATTTTTTTATAATGCTATCAATCTAGAAAATGGATTGAAAATTCCTTTTATTGCTTTAGACTATAATCAAAAATTTGAAGTTGTTTCTATTAAAACTACCATAGAATAACCTCTTTAGATTTATCTTCTAAAGTTCTATAAATTTTATTGAGAGTTGCAGGTATATGGGCATATACCTCCTCTTGATTTTCTATATAATAAGCTATATTTTTAGCTAATTTTATAAGAGTATCACTTAAACAATGTTTTATATAAATTACTTCTGTATCTATACCATTTATATAATTTTCTTCTATTCTCAAAAGTTTTCTTATATACCCAACAACTATACAAGCTTCTACAAAATTCATTTTATAGCTTTCCATTTTATTAATAATTACATTAGCTAAGTATTCTTCTTCTGCCCTTTCAAAACAAATAGTTTTGTTTGCTTCTTCAATCCAAATAAGATATCTAATTTTAACCTCATCTTTAGACATATCTTTTACAGATTCCTCTATTCTCTTTAAAACTAACTTACCTGATTTCATACTAATCCCTCCTAGTTCTTATTCAAAATAACTCATTTGTTTGTAAGGTCTTTCTCTCTTTATAACAGTTATACTTTCATCAATAACATTTAAGATGTTTTTAGAAGTTTCTAAGTCTACGTCTTCCCATTTATTAATGTTAAGTATTAAGAATACTCTAGCCTTAACTTGCTCGTATTCACTATTAACTTTTGCTATTCCTAATCTTTTCTTTATATACTCTGTGTAATTACGTTTCTTAGAACAATTAATCTTGCACATACTTTTAAATTCCTCTATAGTTCCTTTCATCTCATCAAGCACATTGTTAAGTCCAAGTAAATTAGGTTGTCCATCTTTTACTCTGAAATATTTATTAACTAACTCTCTTTGGATACTCCACGCTAAATCATCTGAAAGACTTTTTACTAACATTAGATATCCACTTTCAGTAATTAGAATTGCTTTACTTGCATTTAAACCAATTCCGAAATTCGGAAGTCGTTTAATTTCTTTTAATACCTCTCCTGTTAATTCGAAGTAATCAATCCCTTCAATAAAGTGTTGTTGATTATCTAAGAATCTTTTATTAGCAGTTCCTTCTACTCTTTCATGTACTAAGTCAATTTCTTTAAATGTTATTACTCTTTGTCCTTTAAATTCTTTTGTTTGTAAGTCATTATTATTGATTTTTACTAAACTATTCATCTTTCTCACTCTCTTTAACTAATTTTTATTGGAAATTCTTCTTTTAATAATTGAACTGTTAGACAAGAATCAACTGCTTTAGTTACAATGTCTAAATAATCTGGATTTTTTAATTGTTCTAACTTTGGAATAATCTCTAATATTTTTTTAGAATTCATTTTTCATCACCTCCGTTTTGTGTTGTTGAACTCATTATAAAACCTATTTTTGAGTTTGTCAACTCATTTTCTGAAATTATTTTCGTTGACTAACACATTTTTCGAATGTATACTTTATATCAAGGAGGTTTTGTATATGAAAGAACGATTTAAACTAATTCGAAAGAAAGAACACCTTTCACAAGCTGATTTTGGTAAAATGCTTGGTGTAAGTAGAGATGTCATAGGAAATATAGAATACGGAAGGGTTGAACCTAAACCATTACTAATAAACCATTTATGCGACGTATTTAATGTAAACAAAGAGTGGTTACTAAACGGCACTGGTGAAATATACACAATACCTGAAGATGATAAAGAACTTTCTAAAATTCTATTTGATTTAAGTAAAGAAAATCCAAATTTATATACTTTAATATCTAAATTAGAAAAATTAGATGATGATTACATAGACATCATAAATAATTTAGTTGAAAATCTTTTAGAAAAGCAAAAAAAACAAGCCAATTAATTTTTGGGCTTGTTTTTTATTATCTCTTTTAAGAAAGAATAAATTATTCTTAAATATCTTCTATCATCTACTAATTCAATCATTTTTATAATTTCATCTTTCACAGACATTCCTTCTCCCTTAAATATTTATAGCAACATTGTATTAGATTAATTTACCAATTTCAAATAAGTAAATTTATTAATTTAATAATTTCCAAGGTCTTTTATTTAAGAGATTTTATTCAATTACTGTCTAATGTAGATAAATTGATAAATAGGTTTGTTTTTGCCTTATGTTTATTTTTGGTATTTTGCACTTTTTAAATATATTTACTTTTATTTAAATAAATATAAAGATAAATACAATTTTTGTTATAAAAATAATAATTTTATAACTTTGGGTTAACTTTACCTTTATATAAAATTTTATTATGATGTTAGTAAATTTAATTAAAGGAGTGATAAATATGGATTGCAATATAACTTATCGAGAAGGAATATAAAAAATATTATTTTAATAAAATAACTAATGAAAGGATTTGTTAAAATGAAAACTTTAAACATAGCCATTTACAGTAGAAAATCAAAAGAAACAGATACTGGAGAAAGTATTAAAAATCAAATAAACTTATGTAAAAACTATTTCTCAAATCAATATGAAAATTGTAATTTCGAAACATTCATAGATGAAGGATTTAGTGGTGGTAATACTAATAGACCTGCATTTAAACGTATGATGCAATTTGCTAAGCTTAAACAATTTGATATTATAGGAGTTTATAAAGTAGATAGAATAGCTAGAAATATAACAGATTTCTTTAACATCTATAATGAACTTGAACAAAATGATATTAAGTTAGTTAGTATAACAGAAGGGTTTGATGCTACAACACCTATTGGAAGAATGATGATGACTATGTTAGCAGGATTTGCTGATATGGAAAGAGAAAATATAAGACAAAGAGTTAGAGATAATATGAATGAATTAGCGAAGCTTGGTCGTTGGAGTGGCGGAACAACGCCTACTGGATATACTACTAGGCAAGAAGTTATAGGCGGTAAAAAAGTAACTTATCTTGAATTAATAAATGATAAGAAATATATCGTAGAGAAAATATTCTCACTTGCTTGTGATGGCTTTACAACTTACCAGATAGGTAAAGAACTTAATATGAGTAATAAAACAATCTCTAATATAATAGCTAATCCTATTTATATTAAATCAGATTTAGAGTCTAAATTATATCTAGAGAGTATAGGATACACCGTATTTGGAGAAATCAATGGAAAAGGTTATTTAGCATATGGAAGACGTCCTAAAAAGAATGGAAAGAAACTTTATAATGCTAATGGTATGTTTGTAGCAGTTAGTAATCATGAAGGTATTATTGATTCTAACACATGGATAAAAGCAAATGAAAATTTAAAACAGCGTGGTTCAGATGCTAAACCTAGAATATCAAATAATTCTTTTTTAGCTCACTTAGTAACTTGTAAATGTGGTAGTGGTATGTTTATATCACAAGGTCATATGAAAAAAAATGGTACTAAAACTTTTTACTTTAGGTGCTCAGCTAAAAAGAATAAAACAAATGAATGCGATTCTAAGGCTATTAAAGTTACCAATTTAGAAAATCTTATATTAAATGTTTTAAATGATGTATCCATAGATAAAACACTACTGAAAAAGTTTTTAAATAATCCATCAAAAGAGATTGAATATAAAAGCTCTATATCTAAATTAAAAAATAAATTAAAAAATAATCAATCAAAAATAGATACATTAACTGAAAAACTTCTTATACTAAATGGTAGTGCTCTTAAAATAATAAATGATAAAATAAATAAATTATCTGAAGAAAATACTATTTTAAATCAAAATTTATTAAACCTAGAGAGATCTGCTCTATTAATACAAAAAAGTAATTCTTCATTATCAGAATTTCAAAATAGAATAAAAGGTGTACTAGCTATATTCTATGATCTTCCTATTAATGAAAAACAAATATTAATAAAGCAGATAATAAAAGAAATTAAATATGATGATGCGAACTCAGTTCAAATTATATTTAATGATGTACTTTGAACTGGGTTGCAACACCAGACCATCCTCCACCTATAATAACTACTCTCATATTAATCTCCTTTCTTCAAATATACTTCTAGGATCTGTTTGGACTTTACAAAATCTTTTAACCTTATGTCCTTTATATCTAGCTGTGCAAGCCCCACAAACTCCTTCTCCACAACACATTTTAAAGTTGTTACAACATGATAATAAAATATCACCTCTATCTAACGAATCTAAAAATTCTATTACTTTCAAAGTTAAAATATCAGCTCCAGCTACATGAATATAAGTAATCCCCTTATCTATACTATCCTTAATTAGATTCTTACAATCATCAGATAATTCTCCTTTATCTAATAGATTCAATTCATAATTTTTTGTATCATATTTTGAAATAAATTCACTTATAAATTCCTTATCGAAATTACCGTAATCTAGGCAAAGGTCAACTTTAGAATTTTGTAATATTAATTTTCTTATAACTGGAACCATAGGTGCAATTCCTATGCCTTTACTTAAAACTAAGCATTTATTTTCTTTTTGTTTTTCTATATTTTTAATTCCAAATATTCCATTCCAATAAGGTCCTCTTATATTAAGAGTATCTCCTTCTTTAAAATTTAATAATTTTTTTGTTTTTATTCCTCGAACCTCTATTGCTAACGAAATAATATTCTTATCAATATCCGATTCTAATATTGAAATTGGTATATCAAAATATATATCTTTATCAGGACATACAAAAATATAACTTCCTGGATTTATTAAATCTAGAGCTAATTTATGAAGTACTTTTAGCTTAATTAATAGTAATTCATCATAATTATTAATACTTACTATTTTGCAATTATATTTTTCTCTTCCTTCCTTTGCTTTCATTCCATTATTAAAGAATTCCTGATATATACAAACCCCTTTCCAATTAGAACAATCACAAAAACATTTTCCATGCATTTGTGAGCAAATTATACACTCTCCCATCTCTGCTAATTTACAAGGACAGAATTCACTTCCTGCATCAATACAATCTGTTGCTTCCCTAATCATTATTGCTCCTTAAAAATTACTCCTTATATTAGAATATTGTTATTACTTTAATTTGTTAACACTTTTCTTCACCATTATAAAGTTACGAATAAAAGGGACTATATCCTTTTCTTTAGATACAGTCCCTTTTATTATTTTATTCCTAGTATATTTATAAAGTCTGAACTAGTTATTTCTTTATAAGAGGTTAATGGATGCTCCATTCTTTTTATATTATTTTCTTGGACTTTAAATGCGCCAATAATTTCTCCTTCTTTAATATCTAAATATGGCTTAAAGACATCTATTTCGTATTGAGTACCATCTTGTGTAAAAGCATTTATCACTCTTTCATCTTTTACTAAAGAGCTTAATACTGGATTACCTTCTCCAAGAACTAATTGTTTAGTAGTATCAGCATTAAATGCATATCTCTCTCTTACATAATTAAATATTTTTTCTGTTTGATTCCATCTATCTGGACAATTTAATACAACTATTATTATATCCCTACCATCACTATTAACAGATGATACTAAACACTTTCCAGCTCCTCCTGTGTATCCTGTTTTTACGCCATTTGCTCCTGGTATTTTCCAAAGTATTTTATTTATATTATTATAGTCTCTCGTAAAATTATATTTTTCTTTTTTAATCTCTTTACTTCCAACTATTTCTCTAAATACATCATGTTCCATTGCCTTTGATGTAAGCATAGCCAAATCATATGCTGATGAATAATGTTCTTCTTTGTCTAGACCATGTGGAGTTTGGAAGTGAGAGTCTATTATTCCTATACTTTTTGCAAAATGATTCATTATCTCTGAAAATCCTTCAACTGACCCCCCTATGCCTTCTGCAATTGTAATAGCTGCATCATTTCCCGACCTATACATTAAACCATAAAGAAGTTCTCTTAATGAAATCTCCTCACCAGCTTTATAACCAACTGTAGATCCTCTAACTGCTGCTGCATTTTTTGATACTTCAAATACTTTATCTAAATCACTATTCTCTATAGCAACCAAAGCTGTAAGTATCTTAGTAGTGCTTGCCATTGGAACTACTTCATATGCATTTTGTTCAAAAAGAATTTGACCACTTTCTTTTTCTATTGCAATAGCATTACGTGCTGAAACTCTTAACTTATCATTATTAGAAGCAAATACTTGAATTGATACTATATTAAATACTAAACAAAATATAAATATAAAGCTCATATATTTTTTAAGCTTTTTCATAAAATCACCTCGCTATTATTTTGCAATAAACTTTTATGAATATGCAGTTTACCATATAGTATATTTTTCCTAAATCTTGAACATAATATTAGTATTGTATGGAGGATAAAAATGAACATATTAATTTTATTATTATTTATTATATTTATAATCTTTTTAATTCCACTTCCTATTAAGGTTAGTATTTTCTATTCTGATAAAGATTATTATATAAAATTATATAAATACGAAATAATCTCTAAGGGAAACAGAGGTAAAACACATAAATTTATAAAAAATATGTATTCATTTGCCAATACTTGTAGAAAATCTAAGTTAAAAAAAGAATTTAATGATGTACTTCTATCTAAAACTTTTTTTAAAATAATAGTTTATAAATTAAAAAAAAATAAATATAAACCTACCCTTAAATTTAATGGCTATTTAAATTATTCTCTAGGAGATTCTAGTAACACAGCCTTATTTTATGGTATTATTTCTTCCTTCTCCCCCTTTCTTTATAGGTTTTTATGTTTATTTTTTAAAATAAAAAAATCAAACTTATCAATAGAACCTATATTTAAAGACTCTAAATTTATTAACTTAAGCTATAAAAGTATAATATTTATTTCTTTAGGGCAAGTTATTTATATATTTATAATATTTATAAAATCATTATTAAAATCTAAGGAGGTGTCCCTTTTAAGGGAAAATTATGACTAGAGAACATCCAATTGAAAATTTAATGAAAAGTACTATGGAAAATATAAGAGATATGGTTGATGTTAATACTATTATTGGAGACGCTGTAGAAACTAGAGATGGAACATATATAATTCCAA
Organism: Clostridium perfringens; assembly: GCA_040144665.1. Taxonomy (GTDB): domain Bacteria; phylum Bacillota; class Clostridia; order Clostridiales; family Clostridiaceae; genus Clostridium; species Clostridium perfringens_A. The sequence continues at coordinate 9,361 of JBBVGE010000045.1, read as the reverse complement.
TTTCAAAAGTTTCTTTTGGATTTGCATCTGGAGGAAGTGAATTTGATTCACACAACAATAACTCATGCGATACTCAAAGCGAATATCCTTTTGGTGGTGGATCTGGAGCTGGAGTTTCAGTAAGACCTGTCGCTTTTCTTGTAGTTAGAGAAAATTCTGTGAGACTTTTACCTGTTGAACAAGATAATACATACGATAGAATTGTAGATACAGTTCCTCAAGTAATAGAAATGTTAAAAGATGCTTTTAATAGCACTATAGGAAATAAGAAATGTGAAAATGATAATCATAGTTCTGAACACAATCCTGTGTCTATCCCAGATAATATTGATTTTACATCACACTATGATCATCATGATGTAAACTAAAATAAAAACCATTGCTACAAAATTAGTAGCAATGGTTTTTATTTGCTTGTTGTATCAATTACAACTTCTTCAATTAATTCCTCTTCTATATCATCAAATAGATCTAAAGACGGTAATTCATCTAATCCAGCTAGTCCAAATTGTCTTAAAAACTCATCTGTTGTTCCATAAAGAATTGGTCTTCCTGGAACTTCAAGTCTTCCTACTTCTGCAATAAGTTCTCTCTCAATTAATTTCTGTATTGCACTATCTGATTTAACACCTCTAATTTCATCAATATCAACTCTAGTTATAGGCTGTTTATATGCTATTATGGCTAAACTCTCTAATGATGCTTGACTCAAAGATTGTCTTCTATTTTTTTTAAGTAGCTTTTGAATATAATCGCTATATTCATTTTTTGTTACCAACTGATAAGCTCCATTTAGAACAATAAGTTTTATTCCTCGATTAGATACCTCATAATCAAGCATCATTTCTCCTAAAATTTCTTCAGTATATTTAGGAGTAATCTCTAAATTAACGGCTATATCTCTTAAAGATAATGGCTCTCCACTTACAAATAATAATGCCTCAATTATTGCTTTTATAGGTTCTTTTCTAGAAACTTCTTTAAATTCAAATTGATTTATATTAACTGTTTCCATCTTCATCACACCCTTTAATAATTATGTTACCAAAACTTGATGTCTGATAAACTTTTACTTTTCTTTGTTTTATGAGCTCTAATAAAGCTAAAAATGTCACAACACATTCTAACTTACATTCACATTCACTCATAATAATATTAAATTCTTGTACACTTTTATTTTCTAATATGTTAAGTAAATAATCATATTTATCTTCAATTTTATATAAATCTGATCTTATATTTCTTTGTATTACATTATTTTTATTCTGTTTACTAATATAATTTTCAAGTATTTTATTATAAAGATTATAAAGATCTATCAATGTTATATTTCTAAATATATCTTCATTACTTATCTTAGATTCTTTAACTTCTTCAATTATCTCAGGCTTTTTTGAATAAGAAATTCCAGTATCTAAGGATATTGACTTAAAATATTCTGTAGAAGCTTTAATTTTTCTATATAAAATTAATTTTTCAACAAGTCTCTTTTCTATATCTTCTTCATTTTCTTCTTCTACTTTAGCTTTAGGTAAAAGACTCTTTGATTTAATTTCTATTAATGTAGCTGCAATAACTATAAATTCTGATGTTATTTCAAGATCCATTTCTTTCATAGTATCTAAGTATTCTAAATATTGATTTGTTATCTTAAATATTTCAATATTATATATATTCATCTTATTCTTTTTGATAAGATGTAACAGCAAATCAAATGGACCTTCAAAATCGGCTACCTTTATCTTAGGTAATTCCATGTTTTCTCCACCCTTCAAGCAAAATAACATTATAATTATACACTAAATAGAGTGCTTTTTAAATGAATTTTTAAAGGAACCATACACTCTGTATGATTCCTTTCAAAAATTTTATTCATCTTTTTTAGGTAAAATATTTTTAACTTTAAATTTAATTTTTTCTATTATATTTGGCTTTTTGATATCTCTATCTGTATATATATCTACTTCACCAACTTTATCTTCTCCAATATACACTTCACACTTACCTACTATATCGCCTGCACTATATTTATCTTTTATTTCATCAATTTTAATTTTCTTTTCAATATTACCTTGGTTACCTTTTTCCAGTACAGCAACTAAATCTTCTTTAGCTTTTGCTATGAAATATTTATCTGTTTTTTCGCCCATAGTAACATTTTCTAGTTCTTCATCTTTAGATACTACCTTTTTACCTGCAAACTTGGAGAATCCATAATTTAATAATATACTTGCATCCCTATTTCTTATCTTATAAGTAGGTGCTCCCATTATTACAGAAAGCATTCTAACTCCGTCTCTTGTTGCTGTAGCTGATATACAATATTTTGCTTCTGATGTATAACCTGTTTTTAAACCATCGCATCCTTTAAAGAATCTTACAAGCTTATTATGGTTAACAAGTTCTATTGGACTTTTTCTTCCTTCAGATATTGTTTCCATATATGTACCTGTATATTTAAATATCTTTTCATGCTTTAATAATTCCATTGACATTAATGCAATATCTTTCGCTGTTGATAAATGTCCTTCTGCTGGAAGACCATTACAGTTTTTAAAAGTTGTATTTTTCATACCTAACTCTTGTGCTCTTTTATTCATTAATTCAACAAAACTTTCTTCTGATCCAGCTAAGTACTCTGCCATAGCTACAGAAGCATCATTTCCTGATGCAATAGCAATTCCTTTGAATATATCCTCTACAGACCTTATTTCACCTGTATCAAGTAGCATTGTGCTACCACCCATTTTTTTAGCATTTTCGCTACATGTTATCTTGTCATCAAGTTTTATTTTTCCGCTATCTACTGCTTCTATTGCAAGTAACATAGTCATTATCTTAGTTACAGAAGCTGGAGCGAATTTTTCTTCAGCATTTTTTTCGTATATTATTTTCCCAGTCTTTGGTTCCATCAATAATGCTGATTTTGCCTCTATCTTCATTCCACCTTCTTCTTCACTTTTTGCAAATGCACTGATAGATGATAATGGTAACATTAATAATAATACTACTATACTTATTACTCTCATTAGTTCTTTATGTATTTTTTTCATATTCTTATCCTCCTCTCAAAGTTATTGTTACCATTTAAAGAAGCTTTAACACTAGTTATTTCTTATATAATTTGTATTTAAAATCCAGTATTTTTTCTTTTTATAAAAAAGAAGCTAAACATTTCTGTTTAGCTTCTCTAAAGAATATTTATTTTACTATATCATATATTAAAGGTAAATTATCACCTTTTACTTCTTCAATAACTATATTTTCTAATAAATCTTTTCTTGCAGCTTCGCCTCTATCTAAATCATTCGCATACACATGAGCAATTATATCTCCTTTAGATACTTTATCTCCACGTTTTTTATTAAGCTTAATCCCAACAGATAAGTCTATCTTGCTTTCCTTAGTTGCTCTTCCAGCACCTAAATTCATTGCAATTACTCCTAACTTTTCAGCATATATTTTATTTACATACCCATCTTTTTCAGATTTTACTTCAATTATATAGTCTGCCTTAGGGAACTTATTCATATCATCAACATATGTTTCATCCCCTCCTTGTGCCTTAACAAATTCTTTTAACTTTTTAAGCGCTTTACCATTTTTTATATTTTCCATAAGTAATTCTCTTCCTTGTTCTATAGTATCAACTTTTCCTGAAAGAATAAGCATATTACTTCCTAATGTTAATGTTAAATCTAAAAGATCATTAGGTCCATTTCCTTTTAAAAGATCTATAGCTTCAATTACTTCTAAAGCATTTCCTATTGCAAAGCCAAGTGGTTGATCCATATCTGATATTACTGCAATTGTCTTTCTTCCAACATTATTACCTATATCAACCATTTCTCTAGCAAGTTCTTTAGCATCATCTGGAGTTTTCATAAATGCTCCATCTCCAACCTTTACATCAAGAACTATAGCATCTGATCCAGATGCTATTTTTTTACTCATTATACTGGATGCAATTAGTGACATATTATCAACTGTTGCTGTAACATCCCTTAATGCATATATTTTTTTGTCCGCTGGAGCTAAATGTCCTGTTTGTGCTGCTAATGCAATATCAAAGCTATTTACATTATCTATAAACTGATGTTGATCAAGTTCTACTGAAAAACCTTTAAATGCTTCTAATTTATCAATAGTTCCTCCAGTATGGCCAAGGCCTCTTCCAGACATTTTAGCAACTGGAACACCACAGCTGGCAACAAGTGGCGCTAAACATATTGAAGTTTTATCACCTACACCTCCTGTTGAATGCTTATCAACCTTTATTCCATTAATTTTAGATAAATCTAATTTATCTCCTGAATTAACCATAGCCATTGTTAAATCAGTTGTTTCTCTTTTATTCATTTTATTAAAAAAAATTGCCATTAAAAGAGCTGATGCCTGATAATCTGGAATCTCTCCATTTGTATATCCTTGAACAAAAAATTCAATTTCTTCTTTTGTTAATTCTAATCCTTTTCTCTTTTTTAAAATTACATCATACATTCTCATTATTAATTCCTCCTTAGCTATACCATTTATTTCACATAATTTTTTTCTATGTAATCTAGCGAATATTTATGATAATTAATATAACATATGGTTTTTAATAAAAACTCATATATTATAAATTTAATTGTATATATAAATTATATTAAAATCTAATAATTTTCTTTATTAAAGCCTGCAAGTGGATTTTATATTAATTTAAATAAACTCTAAATCCACTCTGCATGCTTCATAAGTATTATTAAATTTATTACCCTTTAAATCTAAATAAAGATTTATTTTTTTAAGTTTCTCTACCACTATATTATCTATCCCTCTTAGCTCTAACATTCCCATAATGACCCTCCTATCAAAACTACTTTCTAATCTTTTGTTATATTAAATAGTTATGCTCTAGGATGAGCATTCTTATATACTAAATTAATTTTATCACTATTAATTATTTCATAGTAAGTATCCATATAAGTTAGTACTTGATTACCTAATAATTTTTGCACAGCTCTAACATTTGCACCATTTTGTAGCATATGCACAGCAAATGAATGTCTGAATGTATTTAGATTAACATCTTTTTTTATTCCAGCTTTATGAGAGTACTCTTTAACGATTCTCCATATTCCTTGTCTAGTTAATCCTTTACCATTTAAGTTAACAAATAACTTATTAACACCACTTTCTGCAACTTCATCTCTAACTAAAATATATTCCTCAAGAGCTCTAGTTGCACTTCTTCCTATTGGAATTAATCTTTCATAATGCTTATTATCAGTACATTTTACAAAAGAAAGATCTAAATTTATATCTTCAACATCTAATGAAATAAGTTCAGATACTTTCATTCCTGTTGCATACATAAGTTCAAGTAATGCATTATCTCTAATACCCTTAACTCCATTTTTTTCTACTGATTTAATAATTCTATCAACCTCTTCAACAGTAAGAATTTGAGGTAATTTTTTGCTGGTTCTACTACTCTTATACGTTATTTTAGGAATGTCACTTATCTTTCCTTTTGTTTTTAAAAAGCCATAAAAACTTCTTAAACTTATTACTATTCTATTTATTGATCGCTCTGACTTACCTCCATCTAAAAGACTTTGAATATATCCTGTTATAGCTACGTTGTCTGTTGTGTAAAGCTCCATATCCTTAGTCTTAAGAAATTTAATAAAAAGATTTACATCAGTAACATATGCATATACAGTATTTTCACTTTTTTCATTATTTAGTAAGTACTCCTTATAACTCTCTATAATTTCTAACATTCTTCTCTCCTACACCATTGCTAATTATATATATTCGACAATTTTTTCTATTTTCCTTCTATTTTTCTTTAGATACCTTATTTTTTATAGATAAAATTTAGTTACTACAAATTTAATAATATTAGGGCAGATATAAGTTTCTACAACTATACCTATTACAACAACACATAATAATATTATTAAAATGTTGATGCCCCCTTTATTTAAAATTAAATTTTTTATTGGTGTTTTTCTAATAAACTTTTCCTTAAATTTTGTTGTTGAAATGCTAAGTGCCATTATGCTAAGTGCAATAATACTAGGAATGTAAATAATATTTTGTGGTATGACAGAACTTAACGCAATTCCTAAACCTTGTCCATTAAAAGTAGTTAATAAAAATGTAAAGGTATATCCTATTGTAAAACCTTTAATTAAATCTAATGCTAATATTATAGGACTACCAAAGAATGTAAAGCTGAATATAATTATTGGTACTATTAAAAATATATTCTTCTTAACAACTTCTAATAACAAAATTCCATAATCTATTGGTTTTTTTCCCATACTATTTATAAAACTTGTATAATAACTAGTTAAATCTTGTCTATCTGTAGGATTCATACTTTTTACTGCATAAACACCAAGCACGATTCCAACACAGAAAAATAATAGTACTAACAAATAATATAACTTCTGTTCTTCGAATGCATTACCTATTTTTTTAACTAAAGCTTTCATCTTTCTATCCTCCTAAAGTTATTATAGATAATATTATGATATTAATTGTAAATTTATTCTTACAACCTAAGGATAAATATGTAAATATATAAAAAGAAGCAATTTCTATTAAAAATTGCTTCTTTTAAATAACCTTATAAATACATGAAAGCAGATATAGTTTTTGTATCTGTAATTCTTCCATCTTTAATCATTTCTTTTATTTTTTTTATCTTATATGGCTTAGCCTCTATGAATTCATCATCATCTCCACCTTTTACCCCTTTATAAAGGTTAGTAGCCTTATATATGTGTATTTGCTCATCAGTAAATCCAGCACCAGTTGCAATAGTTCCTAAATACTCTATATCTTCTGATTTATAACCCGTTTCCTCTTCAAGCTCTCTATATGCACAAACTTTAGGATCTTCGCCCTTTTCTAATTTCCCAGCAGGAATTTCTAGTAAAATTTTATCTAATGCTACTCTAAATTGTTCTACTAATAATACTGTTTCATCATCTAAAAAAGCAAGTACCGCTGATGCTCCTGGATGTCTTATAACATCTCTATTGCCTTTATTTCCATCTGGTAATTCAACATCTATACTAACGAATTTTAGGAAATTACCTTCATACTTTAGTTCTTCTCTTATTATCTTCTCATTTAAATCCATTATATTACTCCTTCCAATCTATTACATACAATTATTATATACATTTTTATTTTTATTTACAATTCATACTAATTGTATTATAGCAAATAAGAAATTAATTTGTTGTACTTTGTGAAAGGTCATTGGAATTATTTGAATCTTGAGGTGAATCTGAATTAAATAAGCCCTTAATCCAGTTTACAAATTTAGTAAATACACTCTCTTCTTCTGTAGATTGAGTCTTATTCGTCTCACCATTTTGTTGAATTTCATCATTTGTTCCAGTAACTACTGTATTATCACCTAATGCTTCATTATTAGTTTCATTTAATATTCCAGCATCTTCTGTTTTATTTTCTACCTTTTCTTTTGCACCACTAAAGAATTCTTTAATATTGCTCCATAGATTTTGGAAGAAACCTGAATCTTTAATAGCTTGTCCTGAACTTTCTAACACATTTTTTATATTATTTCCTATTTCATTTAATGTATTTTTCATTTCATCATAGTTATATCCTTGTTTACCTATATCAACCATAAGATTACTTAATTCTTTTTCTTGTTCTGGAGTAAGCTTTATATTGTAATTGTTTGTTACGTTATTTATTATATTATTTACTGTATTTGGAGTCTCTGCTTTATCCTTTATAACTTGTGTCTTTACATCATTAACTACCGCCGCTGCTTTTTCCTGTCCAATATTTGAATCATTCGCAAGGTTACCTGTAGTAACTAATTCTTTGTTAGCTAATTCCTTTTTTTCTGAATCTAACTTTTTACCTGTTGAGTCTTCAAATCCTTTTAATATTCCTGTTAGAGCTCCAGTACCTGATACTTGGAATGGTGCTGCTGCTATTACGTTAGCGTCATTTATTCCAGCTGTTACTAAAGTATTTGATATCATAGATGCTGTTACCCAAGTAAGATTTACTGTTTTTACATTTATCCCTGAGCCTGCTTTTGTAGGTTGTACATATGAACATGATATAGTTTTATTTCCTATTTCAGCTGCACTTGCAATTCCTTTTAAAGCTTCTCTCTCTTCTTTATTATTTATTGTTATTAATTGATATGTTCCTTCCTTAGCATTGAAATACTTAAGCATATTATCTTTTTGTTCTTGAGTTAGATTTGCACCAAGTGTTACTACATTAAATTGATCTGCAAATGCAAATGTACTACTACTTATTGCTATTATTGTCGTTACTGCTATTATAGAAAATATTTTTTTAGCTTTCATTCATCTTCTCTCCATTCTATTTCGTAATCAAATATTTATATAGTATAAAACCTATTAATATTTTATACCTTAACTATACTATTAATTTCATTTTTATATATTCTTTTCTAATATATAATTATAATGTGAAATCCTTAATAAAACATTAAGTAATTATTAAGGATTTCTGATTCTTATTATTAATTTCACCTATTAATCTTAAAACAAAAGAACTTACTTTCTAAAGAAGTAAGTTCTTTTTAAATATTATAATAACTCTTCATATTCTTTATTTATTTTAAAATTTTTAAATAAAAGTATTCCATTAGAACTATCTTCAGTAGTTATAAATCCTTCTTTTTCTAAATTATTTAAAGATATGATTATATCTTTCTTATTTTCTCCTATATCGTTTTTTAATTTATCTAAATTAAAACTTGTACAATACTTTCTTTCTCTTAAATACCTTCTAACTTTATTATATATCTTGCTTTCTTTATGATCCTCAACTAGCTTTCTAATTTCTTTATTAGATTTTATTTCGTCTATAAATTTGTTTTTCATAAATAATACCTCTTCACCTTATGTTTATTTTTAACACTTTAATAATAAAACAATAATATTGATATTTTCTAATGACACTATTAAATTTTAATAAATATTAAATAACTTCAGAATCGTAATCAATATTATCATTATTATTTTTACTTGTTTTATTCTTTCTATCTATCTTTACTTTAATTGTATAATTGCCAGATATAACAGTTATTATCCCACTTTCATCTTCTAAATCTATATAAATATCATCACCTAAATTATTCACTTCACTTCTTATGCATCTAGATATTTCTTTATCAAATCTCATTATCTTCTCCTTTTATTAAATAAATTTCAATTTATATCAATATTATATGACATATTTTATCATTTGTAAATATATGGTATTTACTTTTATCATTAATACTTATTTACGAGTATTTTAATTAAGATATTAATATTTAAAAATTTTAAATAAACCTTCC
>JBBVGE010000044.1:0-319 GCA_040144665.1 Clostridium perfringens | reverse complement strand
TATATTAGAAAGATATAAAGAACTTCAAGATATCATCGCTATCCTTGGTGTTGATGAGCTTGCAGATGAAGATAAATTAATAGTTGCTAGAGCAAGAAGAATACAAAAATTCTTATCACAACCATTCACAGTAGCAGAGCAATTTACTGGAATGCAAGGTAGATATGTTCCAATAAAAGAAACTATAAGAGGTTTCAAAGAAATATTAGAAGGTAAACATGACAATGTTCCTGAATCAGCTTTCTTATTTGCTGGAACAATAGAAGAAGTACTAGAAAAAGCTAGAGCAATGGCCCAATAAAAGGGGTGAATAAAAATG
>JBBVGE010000043.1:0-268 GCA_040144665.1 Clostridium perfringens | reverse complement strand
GCTATCATAAGCTCATTTAAAGTAGGAATTTTAGCAGAAATCTTCTCATACTTATCATTTACTAATTTAAAGCCTTCACTTTCTTCCTTTACATTTGGAAGTATCTTTTTAAGTCTATGAACTATAATAGAAGGTCTTTGAGATTTACCTTCAAAATCTGCTAAAGGATAAGTAACAACTAAGTATTCCTCTGCTATGGTAAAGGCTGTATAAACTAAAAACTGTTCTTCAAAGATTTTAGTTCTAGTATCTGAAGCTAATGAAATTC
>JBBVGE010000042.1:0-671 GCA_040144665.1 Clostridium perfringens | reverse complement strand
CATCAGATAAACTTATAGAAAAAGTAACAACAGATGAAAATGGTCAAGCTATAGCAAGTAGTAAGCTAAGACCAGGAAACTATTATTTTAAGGAAATACAAGCACCAAAGGGATATAACATAAGTAATGAAAAAATATCTGTTGAGATAAGAACTGGAGGAATCGCAAATCCAGAAGTAGCAATTGCGAAAGATTCAGTAATTTTAGGATCAGCAAAACTTATAAAGGTTGATAGCAAAACAGGTGGAAAACTTAAAGGTGCAGTATATGGAATATACGATGCAGATAATAACCTAGTAGATAAAGTTACAACAGGAAATAATGGAGAAGTAACAGCTACAGATTTAAGACCAGGGAAATATTATTTTAAAGAGATAACAGCACCATTTGGATATGAATTAAGTCAAACTAAGTATCCATTTGAGATAATCTTAGGAGAAACATCAAAGGCTGTAGAAGTAACAGCTAGTGATAATGTAACTTTAGGATCAGCAAAGCTTATAAAAGTAGACAGTGAATCAGGAGAGCAGTTAGAAGGCGCAGTATATGGAATATATGATATAGATAATAATTTAGTAGATAAAGTTACAACAAGAAATAATGGGGAAGTAACAGCTACTAATTTAAGACCAGGAAAGTATTACTTTAAAGAAATACAAGCACCACTTGGA
>JBBVGE010000041.1:0-225 GCA_040144665.1 Clostridium perfringens | reverse complement strand
GGAGCAGGTCTTATCTTAGGAGATATTCAAACTGGTCTTTTTGTAGGGGCTACTTTAGAAATGATGTCTCTTGGAGTTCACTCATATGGTGGAGCTGTTGTTCCAGACTATACTACTGGTGCTATTTTAGGGGTTACTTTTGGTTATTTAACTGGAAGTTATGAAAGTGGTATTGCACTAGGGGTTCCAATAGCTTTATTAGGATCATACTTAGATGTATTAGCG
>JBBVGE010000040.1:0-270 GCA_040144665.1 Clostridium perfringens | reverse complement strand
GTTCTGTCCTGATAACTTTCCATATCCCTCAAACTTCTTAGTTGAGAAATAAACATCTCCATCAACTTCATAAGCATATCCTTTATCAACTAATCCCTTAACAAATTTTATTATCTCTCCAATAAATTCTGTAGCTCTTGGATTAACTGTAGCTCTTTCTATATTTAATGCATCTGCATCTTGGTAATACTCTTTTATATAAGTATCTCCAATCTTCTTTACAGTAGTGCCTTCTTCATTAGCCTTTTTTATCATCTTGTCATCTATATC
>JBBVGE010000039.1:0-1866 GCA_040144665.1 Clostridium perfringens | reverse complement strand
AAATAGGATAAATCAATTGATTTATCCTATTTTAATATACTTTTAATTATCTTGTACTAAGTCCCCATCTTCAACATAAAAATTTAATGTATTCCAATTTCCAGTTTGAACATATACAGTATAATTACCTCTTACTAGATCTGTAAAAGTTGTCCCACTGTTTCTCCCAGATACATTATGCGTAACACGACCTCCTGTATCATTATTATATATTTCAATTTTCATGTCTTTAGGTACAACATTTGATGTCCATGATAAATGTAAACTTGAATAATGAGAACGTCTATTTTTCAATTTAAAATTACCATTATTACCAGAAGGTCCATTTACTTTATACCATTTATATGGTGAGGTATATGTTGTTGTTCTCCAAGTATAATAAGTAAACTTATTTACAGGTAGTGGTTTTATATTCTTTTCTAGTTTTACATCTTGTTTTTTTTGTACTACTTGTGATTTTGCATTAGTATTTGAAGTATTAGTAGCTGCAAATACAGTAGTATTAGGTATTAATATCATTGAACTTAATAATAACGCTGATATTATTTGTGGTTTCTTCATAATGTTTCCCCCTTATTTGTAATTTATGTAATATTACCATTAAATTGTATTCAACATGAATTAACACAAAATGAATATTTTGTATTTAATTTTTAAATTATTTTATTCATATTAGTTATTTTTGTATTTTAAATAAATTTTTTGTATTATTGTTTATTTTATATTCATTTTATTTAAAATCTATATATTAAATATTAAAGCATACTTGTTTATAAGGATTGTAAAATATAGTATCCCCTATTTTATTAATAGCCTTTGACCTTAAATCCTTTCTACAATATTCTTGACTATATTTAAGTACAAAAGCTATTTGATTCCAACTTAATGGTCTTTTATTTATATATCTTAACTCTACTAACTTCCTTTCTTCATCTTTCAAGCCTTGGACTGCACTATCTATCCTACGCTTTAAGGTTACTTTATTATTTAAATCTATCTTATTAGCTTTTAATAACTTCTCTTTTTCTAATATTTCATTTTCTACACTACTATTAAACTTATTGGTTGCCTGTGTCCTTTCTTCATATGCTATGGATCCACAACCTTTATAAGTTTCTTCTATATCTTTAATTTCTAATTTTAATAACTCTATTCTTGAAGCTAAGTTATTATAAGCATATAATATAGCTTCCGTTTTCCTAAATATATTCTTATCTATCATAACTCCTCCTATATAATATAAACTGGCTAGGCGTACTGTACTATATATTGAATATGATGGGGGTACATCACATCCTTTCATATTTAAAATTCTTACCTAGCCAGAATATAACTTAATTTAAACTTCACTTTATCTTGCTATTGTGAACTAATCATTTTCTGTAATTAATCTAACAAAAGGGTTCTCACAATTCTCTATAACACCTAATTCATCTATTGAACTATCTTCCTCCCATTCTCTATCCCATGACTTAACATCAAGATCACCATACTTTTCTTTATATCCTTCTAATCTTTTTACAATTTCACTTATTAACATTTTTATCTCTCCTTTATTTCATATTCTTATGGTATTAATATTTAACTTCTATACACTGTTGTCTGGCATTGTTACATGTAAAAATTTCATTACTTTTTCCTCCTAATTTCTTTATTGTTTTCATCAACTTTAATTTTCCAACCACATTTACAACTTATAGTGATAATTTCATTTTCTAAAGAATGTTGTAAATCAGTAGTTTTATAACTTGCCCCACATTCAGGACACTTCTTATATTTATTAATTATCCTTGTAAAACTCCATCCATTCATATTTAAAACTCCTTCACTTAATCTTGGTATTGTGAATTAATTTGGTATATCTAC
>JBBVGE010000038.1:0-514 GCA_040144665.1 Clostridium perfringens | reverse complement strand
TTTCTTTATATATTTTAAGGAGGGAGGTGACTGTTGTTATAAATCTATAAAAAGGTAATAATATTTATAAAATCTTAGGATGGTTAAAATGTTTGTGTTTAGGATAAAATATTAATAGCTATTGTGAATCCCATATATTGCGAAAGTGATATAGTCATAGGGTAGAACCTTGAGGGTTTTAGTGTTTAAAGAAAATCTAAGTGCGTACTTAGAAGCGAAAACCAAGCAAATATAGTAGTAATACAAGACATATCACAAACAAGATAACTTGTATATGTAGGATGCGTTGTATCCGAATTTACGCCCTCGGAGAGTTATATCAAAGGAAAGTAGAATCCTATTCATAGTTTTCAAAATCTGACTCGTAGAACAGGGAATTAAACAAGATTTATAGATATTTATAGATTTTTGGCAACGGGTGAAATATATAATGTTGATGGTAATGGAAACAGAGTAGCAGCAATGCTTTATGGACCAGATAAGGTCATAATTGTAGCAGGGTATAATAAAATTG
>JBBVGE010000037.1:0-206 GCA_040144665.1 Clostridium perfringens | reverse complement strand
ATGGGTTATTGCGGCAGTTATATTAGGGGCTATTATATGGAATCTTATTACTTGGTATTTTGGAATTCCAAGTAGTTCTTCTCATGCCTTAATAGGATCATTAATAGGTGGAGGAATAGCTTATTCACATTCAATAAACATAGTAAGTTGGGGAACTCTTTTTGATGAAGTAATTCTTTGGCTTATATTATCACCAATTATAGGTC
>JBBVGE010000036.1:0-222 GCA_040144665.1 Clostridium perfringens | reverse complement strand
GAAGATATTCCAGTTATTAATCCAGAAACAGGAGAGCAGGATTACTTTGAATATAATGTTGTAGAACTTAATGATAGTAAAGAATTAGATACAAGCATACTACAAGAAGTATCAGAAGGAAAAGATGGAGTAAAGATAAAACTCCAGGATAAGATGAAAGCTCTTCAATGGTTAGCGGATCATATGAACATTGCTACTGATAAACAAAAGGCTGAAATTAGA
>JBBVGE010000035.1:0-432 GCA_040144665.1 Clostridium perfringens | reverse complement strand
AGAACCAAGTTGTCTTCCAATATGCATAGTTTTATCTACACTATCTACTATAAATTCCATAAAGAACTGCTACTCAAAATATGGTCAAACATATCCATATTGAGAATTTTCCTTCTTCATAGAACCTCGCCTTGCATTAAGCTACTACGATTTTGTATGGTTCTCCAAAGGCTTAAATTCCGAAGTTAGCCCTCCGTACATATATAAGTGCTTTTGATTTTAAGCTATCTTATATTCTTTAGCATTTTTAAGATTAATACTTGCGTTTAAATCTCTATCAATAGTGAGTCCACAATCACATTTATAAATTCTATCTGATAGTTTTAAATCTTTCTTAACCTTTCCACATTGACTACAAGTCTTTGATGATGGATAAAATCTATCAACTATTCTAAGTTCCACATCATTTTGCTTACATTTAGACATTAGTTT
>JBBVGE010000034.1:0-373 GCA_040144665.1 Clostridium perfringens | reverse complement strand
CTCTCCTCACCTTCTACTAAAGTGCTTAGAAATGGTGAAAGAATAGAAATAGACTCAAAGGATGTAGTTGTTGGAGATATTATCTTTCTTGAAGCTGGAGACTATGTTCCTGCTGATGGTAGAATTCTTGAAAACTATAGCTTACAAGTTAATGAAAGCTCATTAACAGGAGAATCTGAAAGCATAGTTAAAATGTCTGAAATAATAAAAGGAGAAGAAATCCCTATTGGTGATAGAAAAAATATGGTCTTCTCTGGAAGCTTAGTAACTTATGGTAGAGCTACTATTTTAGCAACAGCCGTTGGTATGGATACTGAAATAGGTAAAATAGCTCAGTTATTAAATGATACTAAGGAAAAGAAGACTCCTCTTC
>JBBVGE010000033.1:0-462 GCA_040144665.1 Clostridium perfringens | reverse complement strand
GGATCAGAACACCATATAGCACACGGAGTTGCTAACGGAATCTTAATAGACCATGTAATAAGATTCAACGCTGTTGACAACCCAAGAAAACAAGCTGCATTCCCACAATACAAATATCCAAATGCTAAATGGAGATATGCAGTAATAGCTGACTACTTAGGATTAGGTGGAAAGAACGAAGAAGAAAAAGTTAATAACTTAATCAAGGCTATAGATAACCTTAAGAAAACAGTTGGAATCCCTGCAACAATAGCTGATTGTGGAGTTTCAAAAGAATCATTCTACGCTACATTAGAAAAAATGAGTGAAGATGCATTCGATGACCAATGTACAGGTGCTAACCCAAGATACCCATTAATAAGTGAAATCAAGCAAATGTACATCAATGCTTTCGAAGGTAAAAAAGACAGAGTTTAATAGCTTTGAAATAAGATAATAATAAATACTCACTAGATTATCTAG
>JBBVGE010000032.1:0-245 GCA_040144665.1 Clostridium perfringens | reverse complement strand
TAATTTTGTACTTTAAATCTTATAACTCTCGCTCTAAATGCACCTTCGTCTAATATATTATTTATTATATCTTTTAGTGCTTCAACTTGAGATTCTACTCCAAGTTCACTATTCATAACATCTTGTAGAACCTCTAATTCTTTAATTGATTTCAAAATAGAATCCTCCTCTTATTGAACAGGGACAACCATAACCTTCATTTTTGTTGAAACTTCTGGATATAGTTTAACTTCTATGTTATAAGT
>JBBVGE010000031.1:0-123834 GCA_040144665.1 Clostridium perfringens | reverse complement strand
AAATACCACCAGCTAAGCTGGTGGATTTTTATTTTTTATAATTTTAAAATAATATTTCTTTAATATGTAAATAATATACCGATACATTTGACAAGTATATTGACCAAGAATACCATAATTAAAGAATATAATTTAATGTTTGGAGGAAAATATAATGAAAAAAAGGAGTACAAATAAGCTTGTTATGTTAGCGATGCTTTCAGCATTAGTTTTTTTGGGGACTTATATACACATTGAAATTCCAATAGGTGGAGGAGTTTCAATGATTCATTTAGGGACTACTGTAATATTTATAGTTGCGGTATTAATAGGAGAAAAGGCTGTTATTCCAGCGGCAATAGGAAGTGCTCTTATGGATGCTTTAACTCCGGCTTTTGTATTGTGGGTAATTCCAACCTTTATAATTAAAGGTGCAACTGGATATGTAGCTGGAAAAGTTGCATTTATGAATGGAAAAGAAGGTAGAAGTACAATTCAAAATATAATAGGATTTATATTAGGTGGATTAGTATCATTAGTTGGATACTTTATTGTAAACTGGGTAATCTTTAAAGGATGGGAAGGTGCTGTTACATCACTTTTAACTTCAATTACAACAACTGTAATTGGTATAGTTATAGCAGTTCCTTTAGCAATGGCTGTAAAAGCAGCAACAAGAGGATTTGTTGAAAGAATTAACTAATATGAAATATAAGGAATGGAGAGAGAAATTTTGAAAAAGCCTATAAAAAGAGCTCTTATAATACACAGTTTATGTAGCGTAGGAAAGGCGTCACTTACAAATATTATTCCTGTAATGAGTATTAGAGGGGTTGAGGCATGTCCTATACCATCTATTATATTATCAACTCATACAGGTGGGTTTAACCCAATTGCTAGACTTGATAGTAAAAATTTTATAAAGGAAGCAACAGATTGTATAAGAGATAATGGGATAAAATTTGATTTAACTCTTGTAGGATATTTAGGTGGAGTAGATAAGATAAAAGAAACTATAAGCTATCTAAAGGAAAGTAGAGAAGGAATAGTTGTATTAGATACTATATTTGGCGATAATGGTAAGCTTTATAGTGGATTTACGGAAGAATATATAGAGTATATGAGAGAACTTGTAAAGCTTAGTGATATAATTACACCAAATTTTACTGAAGCATTATATTTAACAGGAAGAGAAGTTAATGATATAGATAATTTTAATGAGGAAGATATAAAAGATGTAATTTATGACTTAAGAAAAATTGGAGCGAAAAATATAGTTATAACTTCTGTACCATGTAATAATATTGGAATAGGAGTAGCAGTTTGTGATGGAGAAGATATAAGAATCTTATGTCATGAAAAATTATCTAAATCATATCCAGGTACTGGAGATATCTTTACAGCAGTACTTTCAACTGAAGTTTTAAAAGGGAATGATTTGTTAGAGGGGATTAATAAATCAGCAGAATTTGTGAAAGATTGTATAAGATATAGTATGGAATACGATTATCCCACAAAAGAAGGTGTCCTTTTAGAAAAGCAATTATATAAATTACTATAAAAAGACTATGCGTAAATATCTAACAGTTTACGCATAGTCTTTTTATAATTAAGATTATTCTTCTAAATTAATATATTATATTTTCTTTAGATAACTTTTCAAATGATTTTCATCAATAAATATCATTATAGCTAAAGATATTAGAAATAGCACAAACTGTACAAGTAGTAATATACAACTTGTGTTAAACATCAAATTAAGTACAAACCCTATAGATATAAGAATTATGCTTAAAATAATCATTGTTATAGCAGAATAACGCTGAGCTTCTTTCCATGACTCTTCACTGCTTTTAGATAATCTTGTTCTATAGCCATAGAAATAATTTATCTGTTTAGGAGGAAATACCTTGAAAGTAGTAGCCATAGTTAACATTAATATTCCTATTATTAGTAATATCATAATAACTCATCTCCTATATTTTATAGAACAATCTTAAATATATAGGATATTATAACATAAAAGTATAAAATTTGATTAAATATAATGAAGATATAAAATATATAAATAGGGTGATTTTAATGGGAAAGAAGAGTGCTATTTTATTTATAATGCTACTAAGTGTTATATTTACATTGTCTTCTTGTAGCGCAGGGGATAAAAATAATAGTAATTTAAAAGAAAATAATATTACTAAAGTAGAATTTACAGAAAGAGAAAAGATGTTACTTTCTACTGGAAGTGATCATCAATTTGACTTTACTTTTAATATAGGAGGTAAGTATAATAAATTAAAATTATGGATTGAAAAGTATAAAGAAGGAAATTTAATACTAGAAGATACTCAAAAAAGTGAACTTGTTATAAATGAGAATGGAATGATTATAATAACTACAGAAGATATTCAAGTTGACACCTTAAATAAACGTTTATTGAATATAATTGTAAGTGATAACAATGGGTATAGCATAATTAAAACTTTAAGAGATGTGAAAGAAGAAAAATTAGAGGATATGATATCTGTTATGGGAATAAATGAGCTAGATAATAATGAAATTGATAAAGATATACTATTAGGGGTTTTGTGTTATTCAAGTAAAGGAATGATAGAGTCTCTTAATGAGGAGTTTTTTAAGGAGCCGTCCAAAAATATAAATAAATTGAAGGATTATGATAGTGCATATTTAGTTAAATGTGAATTTGTTAAAGAAGAACAATAAAATATAAGAGATACTTTTATAATATTAAGTATAAAAGTATCTCTATTATTACCTTCTATGAAATTTTGATATATAAAATGTTATTATCAGCGTTAATGCATAATCAAAAATGATAAATGCAACTTGTGCTACAATTAATAATATCCATAATGGAAGTTCTGAAGGAATAGGTCCAACAAAAGAAGTGAATATAAAGTATCCTATAAATAACATTATGTTAGAAAATACTAATTTTAATATTATCTCTAAAGGCATATTTCTAAGCTTCTCGATGTAGAATTTAACTAAACCAAAGATTCCGAAATACAAAATAAAGGGAATCATTATATCTAGAGGAATAATTAAAAATCCTATAATAGAAGATGCTATATATACAAATATACCTAACTTAATATTACTTCTCATAATTGCAATAGGCACATAGCATGATGAAATTGTAAGTATAGCAAAAGTGTTTATTGGTATAATTAAATTAAGATACAAAGTAATTATAGTTAATGCAACCAATATTCCACCTAAAGTTATATCTTTAGCTTTCAAATTATTCATAAATCACAATCTCCAAGTATTTATTAGCAGCAGCCAATTAAATCGCCACCAAAGCATTCGCAAAGACTATCTAAGCACCAAAGGTCTAAACAGCAACTACATGCGTTAGCACCACCAGCAGCAGAAGTTCTATATGGATTTCCATAATTAGTTGCTCTTGAATTTATTTGATTTAATGCCTGTCTATACTCAAAGTTATTTGGATCCATGTTAACGGCAGTTTGAAGGTGTTGAAGTCCTGAATCAAACCAACCTTTTTGAACATGACATATACCCATTAAAAAATTCCATTCCGCATTTCTATTAGAGATAGAATTTAATTTAACTTCAGCAGCTCCTATATTTCTAGTTTGAATAAGTCTTCTAATTTCTTGGAATGCATAAGCATCGCTAGAATTTGAAGCGTTATTATAGGTATTATTATAGCCACTATTATTATTTGAATTATTATTTCCTTTTGTTAGCATATCATAAGCTTGATTTATTTCAGCAAGCTTTTCTTGAGCTAAATCCTTAAGAGGATTATCACCGTATTGATCAGGATGATATTGTTTAACAAGCTTTCTATATGCACTTTTGATTTCTTCTTGAGATGCGCCTTCTTTTACGCCAAGTACTTCATATGGGTTCATTTTATAATTCACTGCCTTTCTTTTTACACTTACATTTATTCGTAGTATTTATGTATTTATCCATCATTCCAAGATTGATAATATTTTCTAAAATTTCTTTGTTTCTATTAAGTGGAAGTTTATCAAGAATTTCTTTGCATGTATACGCACAACTAAATATACTAAATTCTAACCTTTGTTTAATTCCTTCTAAGAATTCTCCATAAGGTAAGTTATCCTTATTATATAGAAAGTTTATAGGATTAAATTTATTATCCTTCATATCTTCTTCTAGATCATCTAAAGCATCCATTAGATATATCCATTTTCCAAGAGAATAACCAAAACGATAAAGTTCTGATCTAAGTTCTTTAGAATCATCTTTAAATTCATAAGGGAATTTCTCTAATATAACACCAACTATGATACTAAAAGGATCACATATTTCATCTATATACTTGAAGTCTTTAGTATTTTCTAGCCTTGTAAGCTCTTGTAGGTTCTCTTCAATTACTGAATTTATATTAATTATAGAAGAGGGAAAATTATTATAATACGGTTTCATAAACATTAATGAGAGTTTACTCTTTAATGAGTTATCATCATTAACATCATCTAATAATTTATAGTAAACAAGAGACACATTCATACTAGCTGCATAATTTATAGCTGTGTTATTTAACAATATAGGTTTCTTTTTTGCAGGATGAGCCATACATCTTTTTAGTTCAAGATTTAAATCTTCTTTAATTAGTCCATCTAAAAGCAATGCTAAAAATGTCATATCATAATTTAATGTCATTCTTGGAAGATTACCATATAGCTCTTTTATAGCAAAGCAAACTCCACAGTAATAGCTCTTAAATTGATTATACTCTCTGATTTTTAGTTCAGGTTTTAGAGGAGTTACGTAACCAAACAATAAAAAACACTCCTTTAAAAATAGTTATAAAGATATTATACAATAAGTTTAATATTTAAAACAGTATTTAATACAATATCAGTACCTATATTATTAATTGCAAAAATGGAATTTGCAATAAAAAGTTTAAGAACTAGAAAATGATTAAGAAGAAAAATAATAAGAAAGTGATAGATTTATTAATTAGGTTAAGAATTTAATAAGGGATATATGTAATTAACTATAATGAAATATATAAATTTATATTAATAGATTAAAATATTTAAGTTATAAGTTATAGCATAAATATTTTGAAATTTGACTATAATAATAAAGACCTTTCAAAGAGAAGAAGGGTTACGTAGGTTTGAAGTTGCTGGTGGTTACCACCAGCTTTTTTATTTTAAAGTGATTTTATAATTCTTTATTATTTTAAATAAATATAAATAGATAGATAGATAGATTTATCTATTACTTATGTTTTTAAACTTATTATGAATAGAAAATGGGAAAGTATAAAAAATTAAATTTTTCAATAAAATGTTAAAATGAATATAAAATACGTAATAAATAAGATGTATATATAATATTATTCGTTAATATACGAATAATAATAAAAAATAAAATAATAATGTTGACATAGATTGGTGGTGATGCTATTCTAAAATTACCAAAACAAATATTAGGAAATAAGTAATAACATTCGTATTTTAGAATTGGTGGAGGGGAAGAAATGGTTAATAATAGAACAATTTTCGTTGAGAAAAAAGAAGGATTTAATGTAGAAGGAAAGCTTTTACTAAATGACTTTAGAGAGAATTTAGGAATTGAGAATCTAGAAAGAGTAAGAGTTTTAAATAAGTATATAATAGGAGAACTTGAAGAAGATTATTATAGACAAGCACTACATACAATTTTTAGAGAACCACCAGTAGATAATGTATATGAAGATAAAATTAACATAGAAGATGATGAAATTGCTTTTGGAGTTGAATATTTACCAGGGCAGTATGATCAAAGAGCAGATTCAGCAGAAGAATGCATAATGCTATTAACAGCTGAGAATAGAGTAGAAGTAAAATCATCAAAGGTTATTATCTTAAAAGGTAACCTGTCTAAAGACGTAGTGGATAAAATAAAAAACTACTATATCAATCCTGTAGATTCAAGAGAAGTAGATATATACTCAAATGAATTATCTAAAGAATTCAATGTACCAAAGGATGTAGAAATATTAAACGGATTTATAAATAAGGAAAAAGAAGAATTAGAAGCATTTCATAAGAATCAAGGGCTTGCAATGAGTTTAGAAGACTTAGAAATGATAAGAGATTATTTCAAAGAAGAAAATCGTGATCCAAGTATAACAGAAATTAAGGTAATAGACACTTACTGGTCAGATCACTGTAGACATACTACATTCGAAACATCTATAAAAGAAATCCAAATTGAAGAAAATAAATACACAAATCCAATAAAGAAAGCTTATGAAGCTTATATAAAATCAAGAGATTTTGTATACAGAGAAGATACAGATAGAAAAATAAGCCTTATGGATATAGCAGTTATAACTATGAAAGAAATGAAACTTAAAGGAATGCTTAATGATTTAGACCTTTCAGATGAAATAAATGCATGTTCAATAAAAGTTAATTTAGAAACTGATAAGGGAATAGAAGAATATCTTTTAATGTTCAAAAATGAAACTCATAACCATCCAACAGAAATTGAACCTTTCGGAGGAGCAGCAACTTGTTTAGGTGGTGCTATAAGAGATCCACTTTCAGGAAGAACTTATGTATATCAAGCTATGAGAGTAACAGGAGCTTCTGATCCAACTGTAAAAATAGAGGAAACTTTAAAAGGAAAACTTCCTCAAAGAACAATAACACTTGGAGCAGCTCACGGATATAGTTCATATGGAAATCAAATAGGACTTGCAACTGGACAAGTTGATGAAGTATATCATCCAAATTATGTAGCAAAAAGAATGGAGATTGGAGCAGTTATTGCAGCAGCACCAAAAGAAAATGTAGTAAGGGAAGAACCAAGTGAAGGTGATTTAGTAATTTTACTTGGAGGTAGAACTGGAAGAGATGGAGTTGGAGGAGCAACAGGTTCATCTAAGGAGCATACTGAAGAATCAATAGAAAATTGTGGAGCAGAAGTTCAAAAAGGTAATCCAGTAGTTGAAAGAAAGATACAAAGATTATTTAGAAACAAAGAAGTTTCTACAATGATAAAGAGATGTAATGATTTTGGAGCAGGTGGAGTATCTGTAGCAATTGGAGAGTTATGTAGAGGTCTTAGTATAGATTTAGACAAGGTCTTAAAGAAATATGATGGATTAGATGGAACTGAACTTGCAGTATCAGAATCACAAGAAAGAATGGCTGTAGTTGTAACTAAGGAAAATGCAGAAAAGTTTATAAAACTTTCAGAAGAAGAAAACTTAGAAGCTGTTGTAGTTGCAGAAGTTACATCTAACGAAAGATTGCAAATGAAATGGAGAAATAAATTAATAGTTGATATAAAGAGAAGCTTCTTAGATACAAATGGAGCCATTCAAACTACAAATATTAAAGTTAAAGCTCCAACTGAATATCCATATGAAGTTAAAGAGTGTAATGTAAGAGAACAATGGATAAATACATTAAAGGAATTGAATGTTTCTGGTAAACAAGGATTAATAGAAAGATTTGATTCAACTATAGGAAGTAATACAGTTCTTATGCCTCTTGGAGGAAAGTATCAAAAAACTCCAGCTGAAGGAATGGCGGCAAAGATACCAGTATTAAATGGAGAAAGCAAAGACGCTTCACTTATGGCATATGGGTTTAATCCTTACCTTGGAACATGGAGTCCCTTCCACATGGCATTCTACTCAGTTATAGAATCAGTTACTAAGATAGCTGCTATGGGCGGAGATTATAGAAAAATAAGATTAACTCTTCAAGAGTACTTCGAAAAACTTGGAAGTGATGAAGAAAGATGGGGCAAGCCATTTAGTGCATTACTTGGAGCATATAAAGCTCAAATAGATCTTGGAATTCCTGCAATTGGAGGAAAAGATTCAATGTCAGGAAGTTTTGGAAATATAGATGTACCACCAAGCTTAGTATCATTTGCAGTAGTAGTAGAGAAGGCAAGCAAGATTATATCACCAGAATTTAAGAAGGCAAACTCAACTGTAGTACTTTTAGAACCAAGGAAATTAGAAGACGGAACAATTGAAATGGAAGGATTTAAGAGAAATTTAAAAAGATTATATACTCTTATTTCTGAAGAAAAAGTAATATCAGCTTATTCACTTAAATTTGGAGGAGCAGCTGAAGGTATTACAAAGATGGCACTAGGAAATAGAATAGGTGTTTCAATAAACAATATTTCAAAAAAAGAACTATTTGGATTTAATTATGGAAGTTTAATATTAGAGGTTCCAGAAGATATAAATATAGAGAAATCATTTGAAGGAACAAGATATAAAGTTATCGGTAAGACTTTAGAAAGTTCACATATTAGGTGCAATCAATATGATTTAGACTTTAATATAGAAGATTTACAGAATGCTTATGAAGAAAAATTAGAGTCAGTATTTAAATCAAAGACAAAGACAAGCGATAAAAAGATAGAAGTGGATTTAAAGGAAGAGAGAGGGGCTACATCACCAAAGGTCAAAGTATCAAAGCCTAGAGTTGTAATTCCAGTATTCCCAGGAACAAACTGTGAATATGATTGTGCAAGAGTATTTAGAAATGAAGGGGCCGAAGTTTCAGAAGTTCTTTTAAGAAATTTAAATAAAGAAGCTCTTTTACAATCAATAGATAATTTAAAAAGAGAGATTGATAGATCACAAATAATAATGCTTCCAGGAGGTTTCTCAGCAGGGGATGAACCAGATGGATCAGCTAAGTTTATAGCAACAATATTCAGAAATGAAAAAATAAAAGAAAGTGTTATGAATCTTTTAAATAATAGAGATGGATTAATCCTTGGAATATGCAATGGCTTCCAAGCACTTGTGAAATTAGGTTTACTTCCATATGGAGAAATTAGAGATATAGAAGAAGATATGGCAACACTAACTTACAATGATATAAATAGACACATGTCAAGTATGATAAATACAAAGATTGTATCTAAGAAATCACCTTGGTTTACTGAAGTTGAACTTGGAGAAATTCATACAGTTCCAATATCACATGGTGAAGGAAGATTTGTTGCACCAGATAGTCTATTAAATGAACTTAAAGAAAATGGACAAATAGCTACACAGTATGTTGATCTAAATGGTGAAGTAACAATGGATATGCCATATAATCCAAATGGTTCATTACTAGGAATTGAAGGAATAACAAGTAGAGATGGAAGAATACTTGGTAAGATGGCTCACAGCGAAAGAATAGGAGAAAATCTTTATAAAAATATAATAGGAAACTTTGATCAAAAGATATTTAAGTCAGGAGTAAATTATTTTAAATAAGGAGTGTTTTAAATGAAAGTAGCAATATTTTTTGGAAGCAAATCTGATACAGATGTTATGAAGGGAGCCGCAAATGCTTTAAAAGAGTTCAATATTGAATATAAAGCATTTGTACTATCAGCACATAGAGTACCAGAAAAACTTATGGAAACTTTAAAGACTATAGAAGATGAAGGTTGTGAAGTTATAATTGCAGGTGCAGGACTTGCAGCACATCTTCCAGGAGTAATTGCAAGCCATACAACAATGCCAGTTATAGGTGTTCCAGTAAAAGCAGCAGTTGAAGGAATGGATGCATTACTTTCAATAGTACAAATGCCAAAGTCAATACCAGTTGCAACAGTTGGAATAAATAATAGTTATAATGCAGGGATGTTAGCAATTCAAATGCTTTCATTAAAATATCCAGAGATTAAAAAAGATTTAATAAACTTTAGAAGTAGAATGAAAAAAAGATTTATAGAAGAAAATGCTGAAGGAGTGGAATTATAATGGCTAATAAATTAGAAATGTTATATGAAGGAAAAGCAAAACAAATATTTAGAACTGATAAAGAAAATGAGGTTATAGTTCATTACAAAGATGATGCAACAGCATTTAATGGAGAAAAGAAAGCTTCAATAGATAATAAGGGAGTTTTAAATAATGCAATAACATCTAATATATTTGAAATGTTAAATGAAGCTGGAATAAAAACTCACTTTATAAAAAAGTTAAATGATAGAAATCAATTATGTAAGAAGGTAGAGATAGTACCTCTTGAAGTAATAGTTAGAAATGTAGCAGCAGGAAGTATGGCAAAGAGACTTGGACTTGAAGAAGGGTTTGAGCTTAAGACTACAGTATTTGAATTATCATATAAAGATGATGAACTAGGTGATCCACTTATAAATGATTATCATGCAGTAGGAATTGGAGCTACAACTTTTGAAGAGCTTAATAAAATTTATGAAATGACAGCTAAGATAAATGATTTATTAAAAGAGTTCTTTAAAAAGCAAAATATAAATCTAATAGATTTTAAAATAGAATTTGGAAGAGATGAAAATGGGGAAGTTTTATTAGCTGATGAAATATCACCAGATACTTGTAGATTTTGGGATGCTACAACTGGAGAAAAGCTAGATAAAGATAGGTTTAGAAGAGATATGGGAAATGTAGAAGAAGCATATCAAGAAATATTAAAGAGAATTAAAGGGTAAAAAGTAATTTAAAAAAGAGAGGTAGTGGCTTATGATTAATCCGCATAATTTTGATATTATGGATCCACAAAATGATAAGTTTAAAGATGAATGTGGTGTTTTTGGAGTTTATTCAAGTAGACCAATGGATGTTGCATCTGTAACATATTATGGACTATATGCACTTCAACATAGAGGACAAGAAAGTACTGGAATTGCAGTAGCTAATGGAGAAGAAATAAAAGCACATAAAGGACTTGGAATTATAACAGAAGCTTTTAATAAAGAAGATTTAGACAAACTAAGAAATGCAAATGGAAATATTTCAATTGGGCATGTTAGATATTCTACAGCGGGATCTAAGACAATTGAGAATTCACAACCACTTTTAAGTAGTACAAAACTTGGACCTATAGCAACAGCTCATAATGGAAACTTAGTAAATGGAGATGTTATAAGAGAACTATTAGAAGATGGTGGACATGTATTCCATACTTCAGTAGATTCAGAAGTTATAACTAGTCTTATAGCAAGAGGATCAAAAAAAGGTATTGAGAGAGCGGTAATTGATGCGATATCAGCAGTTAGAGGATCTTTCGCTATAGTAATTATGACAAAAGATAAACTTATTGGGGTAAGGGATCCAAATGGAATAAGACCATTATGTCTTGGTAGATATGAAGAGGGATATGTATTAGCATCTGAAAGTTGTGCACTAGATGCAGTTGGAGCAGAATTTGTAAGAGATATTGCAGCAGGTGAAATAGTTGTTATAGATGAAAATGGGATTAAGAGTTATAGATACTCAGAAAATACATCATGTCAAACTTGTTCTTTTGAGTATATATACTTTGCAAGACCAGACTCTACTATAGATGGATTAGATGTCTATTTTACAAGAGTTAAACAAGGAGAAGAACTATTTAAAGAACACCCAATAGATGCAGATTTAGTAGTTGCAGTACCAGACTCTGGAATACCAGCAGCTATGGGATATGCTAAAGCATCTGGAATACCTTATGACATTGGATTTGTTAAAAATAGATATATAGCAAGAACATTTATAACTCCTTCTCAAGAAATGAGAGAAAGAGCAGTTGCAGTTAAGCTTAATCCATTAAAGATTAACGTAAAAGGTAAAAGAGTAATCTTAATAGATGATTCAATAGTTAGAGGAACAACTTCAAAGCATTTAATTGACTCATTAAGAAGAGCTGGAGCTTTAGAAGTACACTTCTTAGTTGCATCACCTATAGTAAAGTATCCATGCTATTTTGGAATAGATACACCATATAGAAGTGAATTAATTGGTGCAAATAAGAGTGTAGAAGAAATAAGAGAAACAATAGGTTGTGATTCTTTAGGATATTTAAGTCTTGAAGGTGTATATGCAAGCTGTAATGGAAGACGTAATTTCTGTGTTGGATGCTTTAATGGAATATATCCAGTATCAGCGCCAATGGAAGCATTAGATGATAATCTTGAAAGGTAGGGTTTAAGATATGATAACTTACAAAGATAGTGGAGTAAATATTGAAGAAGGATATAGATCCGTTAAGCTTATACAAGAATATGCAAAGAAAACTATGGGAGAGTATGTTTTAAATGGACTTGGTTCATTTGCTGGAATGGTAGAGCTTCCATCAGGATATGAAAAACCAGTTTTAGTTTCAGGTACAGATGGAGTTGGTACTAAAATTGATATTGCATGCAAAAAGAGAAAGTATGATACAGTTGGGATTGATTGTGTTGCAATGTGTGTAAATGATATTTTATGTCATGGAGCCAAGCCATTATTTTTTTTAGATTATATAGCATGTGGAAAGCTTGAAGCAGAGGTTTCATCAGATTTAGTAAAGGGTGTATCAGATGGATGTATACAGTCAGATTGTTCTTTAATTGGTGGGGAAACAGCTGAAATGCCAGGTTTTTACAAAGAGGGAGATTACGATGTAGCTGGATTTGCAGTAGGAATAGTTGATAAAGATAAAATTATAAATGGTAAAAACATAAAACCAGGAGATAAGTTAATTGGAATTAAGTCATCAGGAATTCATTCAAATGGATATTCTTTAGTTAGAAAATTATTTAAGGATTTAGATGAAGAATTCTTAGGTAAACCATTATGGGAAACATTACTTGTACCGACAAAGATATATGTTAAACCAGTTTTAAAATTAATAGAGAAGTATGAGATAAAGGGTATGTCTCATATAACTGGTGGAGGATTTATTGAGAATGTTCCAAGAATGTTTAGTAAAGATGGATTAACTGCTGTTATAAATAAAGGTAGCTATCCTATGCCAGAAATATTTGAAAAGATGATTGAACTTGGAGTAGATAAAGATCATATGTACAACACTTTCAATATGGGAATAGGATTTATACTATGTGTAAATGAAAAAGATGTAGATAGTATACTGAGAGATTTATTAGAAATGGGAGAAGCAGCTTATGAAATAGGAAGTGTTATCTCAGGAGGTGAGGGCGTTTGTTTAAAATAGCAGTCCTTGCATCTGGAAGTGGCAGTAACTTGCAATCAATAATAGATAATATAGAAAATGGTTTTCTAAATTGCAAAATAGAAGTGATTGTAGGAAGTAAAGAAGGAATATATGCACTTGAAAGAGGTAGAAAGTATAATATAGATACTTTTGTTATATCAAGAAAAGAGTATGGAGAAGGTACATCAGATAAGATATTAGAACTTGCAAGAGAAAAAGAAATTAATCTAATTGTTCTTGCAGGATATTTATCTATATTAGATGGAGAGCTTTTAAAAGAATATAAAGATAGAATTATAAATATTCATCCATCTTTAATCCCATCTTTTTGTGGGGATAAGATGTATGGACTTAATGTTCATAAAGCAGCAATTAATAAGGGAGTAAAGATATCAGGATGTACTGTTCATTTTGTAAATGATGAGGTGGATGGGGGAGAGATAATCCTTCAAGAATCAGTTCCAGTACATTTTGAAGATACTCCAGAAGAGCTTCAAAAAAGAGTATTAGTAAAAGAACATAAATTACTTCCATTAGCTATTAAGTATATAAGCGAAGGGAAAATAGAGATTAAAAGTGGTAGAGTAAATATTTTAAAATAGGGAGGACCTTTTCATGAAAAAGAGAGCTTTAATTAGTGTATTTGATAAAGAGGGAGTATTAGAATTTGCAAAATTCTTAAATGATAGAGACGTTGAAATTATATCAACAGGGGGAACATATAGACATCTAAAAGAGAATGGTGTGCCTGTAATTGAAGTAAATGAAGTAACAAATTTTCCAGAGATGTTAGATGGAAGAGTTAAGACGCTTCATCCAATTATCCATGCAGGTATACTTGCTATTAGAGATAACACTGAACATATGAATACATTAAATTCAAGAGTGATTAATACAATTGATTATGTTGTAGTTAATTTATATCCATTCTTCCAAAAGGTTCGTG
Source organism: Clostridium perfringens (assembly GCA_040144665.1). Lineage (GTDB taxonomy): Bacteria > Bacillota > Clostridia > Clostridiales > Clostridiaceae > Clostridium > Clostridium perfringens_A. The sequence goes on along the minus strand of JBBVGE010000031.1, from coordinate 109,959 downwards.
AAGATTTAAGTTTTGATGAAAAGGTAGAATTTATTGATATTGGCGGTCCAACAATGCTTAGAGCTGCAGCTAAGAATTTTAATGATGTTGTAGTTATATCAGATAAAAATGACTATAAAAATGTAATGAATGAAATTGAAGAGTCAGGAGAAGTATCAACTAAGTTTAGAAAGAAGTTAGCTGGTAAGGTATTTAATTTAATGAGTGCTTATGATGCTGCAATATCAAACTTTTTATTAGGTGATGAAGAGTATCCAGAATATCTTTCAGTTTCATACAGAAAGAAGCAAGGATTAAGATATGGGGAAAATTCACATCAAAGTGCGGCTTTCTATGAATCAACTATGGTAGATGGGGCGATGAATACTTTTGATGTATTAAATGGTAAAGAATTATCATATAACAACTTTAAGGATATGGATATTGCATGGAAATGTGTTAATGAGTTTGAAGAACCAGTTTGTTGTGCATTAAAGCATAATACACCATGCGGAGTTGCATCAGGTAAAGATGCTTATGAAGCATATATGAAAGCTTATAAGGTAGATCCTACTTCAATATTCGGTGGAATTGTTGCATTTAATAGAAAAGTTGATAAGAAAACAGCAGAAGAAATGGTTAAGATATTCTTAGAAGTAATTGCAGCACCAGATTATGATGAGGATGCATTAGAAGTATTAAAGACTAAGAAGAATTTAAGAGTTCTTAAATGTCATAATGCTCCTAAGGATGAGAAATATATGGTTACAGTAGACGGCGGAATATTAGTTCAAGAAGAAGATAAAAAGCTAATTGACGAGATAAAGGTTGTAACGGAGAAAGTTCCAACAGAAAAAGAAATGCAAGATTTATTATTTGGTATGAAGGTAGTAAAATACGTTAAATCAAATGCTATAGTTGTTGCAAATGATGGAGTAGCACTTGGAATTGGGGGAGGTCAAGTTAATAGAATATGGCCAACTGAAGATGCATTAAAAAGAGGAGCTGGAGCTACAATACTTGCATCAGATGCCTTCTTCCCATTTAGAGATGTTGTTGATAAGGCAGCTGAGTCTGGAATAAAGGCAATAATTCAGCCAGGTGGGTCTATGAGAGATCAAGAATCAATAGATGCTTGTAATGAACACGGAATAGCTATGGTATTTACAGGACTTAGACACTTCAAGCACTAGAATGCTTAGAAAATAAATAAAAGCATAAGGAATATATCTTGTAACTTAAAGGGGAGGCCTCTAAAGTCACTTTTCGATATATTCCTTATTGATTTAATATAAAAATATATATTGATATATAAGTTTTAATAGTTTTAAAAGGAGTTTTGAGATAAATGGATATACTTTTAATTGGATCAGGTGGAAGAGAACATGCTTTAGCGTGGAAATTAGCTAAGAGTGAAAGAGTTAATAAAATATATGTAGCACCAGGAAATGGTGGAACAGCAAATGAAAAAAAGTGCACTAATATAAATATAACTGATATTGAAGAATTAATTAAATTTGCAAAAGAGAATAATATAGATTTAACAATAGTAGGGCCAGAAGAACCTCTTATAAAAGGAATAGTTAATAGGTTTAAAGAAGAGGGTCTTAGAATATTTGGACCAGCGAAAGATGGAGCAGAACTTGAAGGAAGTAAGAGCTTTTCTAAAGATTTCATGAAAAAGTATGGTGTTAAAACTGCTGAATATGAAGTTTTTTACGAAGAAGATAAGGCTAGAGGGTATCTTAAAACTTGTAAATATCCAGTAGTTATAAAAGCAGATGGACTTGCAGCAGGCAAAGGTGTTGTAATATGTGAATCTTTAGAAGAAGGATTAGAAACTATAGATTTATTTATGGTATCTGATATCTTTAAAGGGGCAGGTAAGAAAGTTGTAATTGAAGAATTCTTAAAGGGTGTTGAAGCGTCAATTTTATCTATTACAGATGGACATACTATAATACCATTTCTTTCAGCAAAGGATCATAAGCAAATATTTGATGATAACAAAGGAGCAAATACAGGGGGAATGGGAGTTGTATCTCCAAACCCATATGTTACAGAAGAAGTTTTAGAAGATTTTAGGGTAAATATAATGGATAAGACTTTAATTGGAATTAGAGAAGAAGGATTTGATTTTAAAGGAATTATTTTCTTTGGAATTATGATTACAGAAGATGGAGCTAAATTACTTGAATATAATGTTAGAATGGGAGATCCTGAAACGCAATCAGTGTTATCACTTATGGAAACAGATCTTTTAGAATTAATAGAAGCTTCTATAGATGAAAGATTAAATGAAATTGAAGTTAAGTGGAAAGATGATGTTTGCTTAAATGTTGTAATGTCTTCAAGAGGATATCCAGGAGTTCCAGAAACAGGGTATGAAATAAGTATTTCAGATGATGTTAAAGATGATGTATTTATAGCAGGTGCAAAGCTTAAAGAGGATAATCTTATAACTAGTGGTGGAAGAGTTTTATCAGTTATAGGAAGAGGAAAAACCATAGAAGAAGCTAGGAAAAATGTTTATAAAAATATTGAAAAAATCAACTTTGAAGGTGCCTATTTTAGAAAAGATATTGGAATAACTAAGTAAATTATAAAACATAAAAAAATATATATTATAGAGAGTCTTTGGCTTTTAGCTAAAGGCTCTTATTAGTTATTAAAATAAGATTTAAATATGGTATTTAAATTTATATATATGATATAATCTTTTGGGGTATTAGAATATTAAGTATTAATTAGAAAATAATATTTAAAAATTTTGTAAGGGATGAAGGGGTTGAAAATGTTTATAAAGTTTATAAAAAAATCTTCTTGGTTAGTTGTGACGCTAATAACAAGTATAATATTATGTTTAATGGCTGTTTTAAGTATAAAAGATTTAATAAAATCACATATACTATCAAATATGTCAGCGCATATATCAGTAATAATATATATAGGTTCAGCATTAATTATAGGATATTTGCTATATAGGATTAAAGATAAAAAGTATTTTTTGATAGGATTATTTATAGTAGCTTTAATCATAAGAATAATATGGGTCTTAAATATTAATAGTGAGCCAGTATCAGATTTTACTGAAATGTATAAGGGCGCTCAGAATATGTTAAATGGGCAGACAGAAATTATAAAAAATAGTGAGTATTTTAATACTTGGGTATATCAATTAGGATTTACATTTTTTCAATTTAACATAATTAAGTTGTTTGGTGATTCTATTATTGTTTTAAAAATTACAAGTGCCATAATATCAGCATGTATTCCACTTGTAATTTATTTAATTTGTAAATCACTAAGAGATTCTAAGACTGCTAGAATACCTGCTTTAATATATTGTTTTTATATTACAAGTATAACTATGACTTCAGTTTTAACGAATCAGCATCTATCAACACTATTAATTTATTTTGGACTTTACATATTAATAAGTAAAGAAAAGAAGATTTTAAGTTTAATACTTTCAGGAGTAATAATATCAATAGGGAACATTATAAGGCCAGAAGGAATAATTGTTATAATTGCAATAGTATTATTTTTATTGTTTAAGGATTTTGAAAATATAAAAACACCTAAGGTATTTATGATTAATAATATAGGAAGACCATTAATAATAGTACTTGTTTATTTATTAACTAGTACTATGGTGTCCATAGGATTTAAAGAACTTGGATATACTGATTATTCATTGTCTAATAGAGAGCCTTATTGGAAATTTGTAGTTGGGTTAAATCCAAAACATGGTGGACTTTGGAATTCAGAAGATGGAGCTTTAGTAAATAGATATCCATTAGGAGAAGAAAGAGATAATTATGAGAAGGAACTTATATTAGAAAGACTAAAAAATAAAGATGGTATACTTAATTTATTTAAACAAAAGTTTAGTTATATGTGGGCAAAGAATGATTGGGGAAGTATTGCTTTTTCATTAAATTATGAAGGTGCATCAGAAGAACTTGGAAAGTCACTTTTAAAAATAGAAAAGATACAATTTGTCGGAATAATTGTTTTGGCATTTTTATCAGTGCTATTAAGTATAATAAGGAATATTAAGTTTAATTATTATCATCTTTTTATGATAATTTTAATTGGATATGTACTTGCACATTTAATAGTGGAAGTTCAGACAAGATATAGATATTTTATAATACCAACTATGGTTATATTATCTATAGAGATATTTTCATATATAGATATAAGATTAAAAAAGAAGCATTCTTAAGATGTTTCTTTTTTAATTTTTTAGTATATTAATATGCTTATATATACAAATTTTAATAAAAGATGGAATGCATAAGAACTTTATTTATACAGAAAATATAAAAGAAGTTTTGGTTGTCTATAAAGGCTACGAACTTTAATCTTATGATAATTAAATTTAATCAAAGGAGGAATCAAGATGAATCGAGATATGAGAAATAAACCAGATGACAGAAGAGACAATGTGGATAGAATACAACATAACATAAGCAACACTATAAGAAATATTCATCGTGCTGACGAAATGATTGAAAAAACAGATGATGAGAATACAAAGAGAGAATTAAGTGAAAAAAATGATAGAAGAGAACAAGCGCTTAAAGGTTTAAGAAAAGAAATTAAAGACGAAGCGATTAATGCAGAAATTAACTACAAATAAATTAATAATCTAGATTATATAAGTATATAAATAATATGGTTTAAAAAATACTACCTATTATAGAAATATATAATAGGTAGTATATATAATGATAATATAAATTATTTAAAGTTTTTATAGTATTTAATTAAATCGAATTTTGTTTTAATTCCCTTACTTTGAGGAATCATAAGCTCGTCTACGTCTTTTCCAATAAGCTTAGAATCTATTAAATACTCTTTAGATAATAAATTTTGAGCCCAATAGATTATCTTATCTACAGTAGGTGTATTTACTACACAAATCTCTGCAAAAGCCTTTATTATGCATAATCCAAATTGAATATCTTCTATAAAGTATCTGGAATTTAAATCAGGTATATAATTTCCATAAGTATCATTTGCCATTGGAGTTCTAATCCCTTTAAATCCAGGTGCAGTTCTAATTTTATGAGTCAATTCTTCTGGACTTGATATTTTATATCTTAATTTTATTTTTTCAAAGTCATCTCTATTAAAATTGTTAAATTCATTTAATGAATCTAATATTTCTCCTAATTCATCATCAAGTTTTAATAAAGTATCAGAAGCTAGATTTCCCCATTCTTCATAAAAGTAAGGATTCCTATCATAAGTTACTTCAGCTTTATAATCTTTAAAAAGCTCATAAAGTCTTGATGGATGCATAGTAGGATTTGATGGAGATAATGTTATTGATAAATAGTTATCTAATGGATAGCAATTAATATCTATTAAATTAGTCATTATTTTGCAAACGCTATCTGAATGCTCATGTGGTATTACACTAAGATTCATAAATTCATTTTTTTGTTTTAAGTGAACACATTCACCGTAAGATTCTAATCTTGTTATGGAAGGAACTCTTTGACTTCCAAAGAATATACAATCTTTTTCTAAAAGCTTATCTATAAAGAATTCTTTTCCACCAAACCCAGGTATAGCACCTACTACAGTTCCTTTTTTCGCATATTTACTTACTTCTTTTAGTGTTTTTTCCATCATGAAAGATGGGTGTGTTATTAAAATATAGTCAGAATTAGAAACAACTTCTTCTAAGCTAGAAGTAACACAATGTAATTTTACATTATGAGATAAATTTTTTTCTTCTTCAATTAAAATTAAAGTATCTTTAAATGATTCAGGCTTGGATGTATGTATCCAAACTCTGCAGTTTTCTTTTGTTGATGCATATGCAGCAAGATAAGTACCTATGTTACCTGCACCTATTATTCCAATATTCATATTCTAATCCCCCTAGTCTTAAATTATAAATTTTATTAAGTATATTAAATTTTAATTAATACGACTTGTTAACATAATATAAACTAAAAGTTTAAAAAAAATTAACAATATAATTAGATATTATATCATATTTACTCACAAATATTAAACTTTGTTATTTTAATACAATATTTTTATTTAAGAAAATACTATTATGGAAAATATATATAGAAAAAAGAATAATTATATATAAAAAATTAGTAAATAGTTAATATGAAACAAAAAATTTAGAAGTTTTGGCTATTTTTATCTAAGTTAAAGATATTAGAAATTTATTTTAGTAATCTATAATAGCTTTAAAATGTATTTTAGTAATTTAATTATTTAAATACATTAATTAGAAAAAATAATAAAAAACTAAAATTTTTAAAATTAAATTTAAGGGTATACTAATTTTAAATATTATTATAAATTTTAATGTTTAAATGGGAGGAATGTATTATGAAAAAAGCAATGCTAGTATTAGCAATAGGATTAATTGGATCATCATTATTAGTTGGTTGTGGTGGAGATAAAAAAGATATATCTAATGCACAAAATAATAAGCAAACTGAGCAGTCAAAAGAAAATAGTACTCCAGAATATAAAGAAGTATATAAAAGTGGATTTTATGAAGTCGGAAAGGATTTACCAGCAGGAGAGTATTTAATATTAAGAGACAAATTAAATAAACAAGCAGAAACTTCTGTTGCAGTAACAAGAGACAGCAAAAAGGAAGATGAAATTTTTGATGAAAGCATGATGGGAAATATTTACGTAACTCTAGAAAATGGCCAATATATTGAAGTAAAGAATGGAGATATATATCCAGTAGAGAAAGCTCCATCTAATACTCCAGAAGATAAAGTTTATAAAGATGGTATGTATAAGGTTGGGAAAGATATAAAAGCTGGAACATATGATGTTAAAGCTATAAAAGATAACGGATCTGATGATGGATCTATAGAAATTACTAAAGATAGCAGTCATAGTGATAAGAGTGTAATATCAAAGAAAGAATTTAAAGATACTGAAAAAGTAACATTAAAAGATGGTGAATATATAATATTAGATGATGCAGAAATTACTGTTAAATAAACAGTGTTGTCTATTTATTGATATAAAAATAAAAGGAGGTAAGTTAAATGGCTGATTTTATTTACTCTGCATTTCCTTGGGTTGCTTTTTCAATTGGGCTTGCTCTTGTCCTTACGTATATGAATTCAAAAAAGATAAATCAATCTAGTAAATAAAAGTAAATTCTAATTTACTACAGATAGTAAGAATATAAGTTACTATGTATATTTATAAATTATAATAATAAGGTAATCAGATGTGATTACCTTATATTAATGTTATAAATCAACAATTTAGTCTAACAGAGCCATATTTAAAAAAGAAAAATTTTATATAAGAATTCTAAGTATTTTATAAATAAAAGAGAGTTAAAATTTATTTTATGTTATAAATTAGTTCATAAAAATATAGTAAGATTTACGGTAAAGAATATATGGAGAATTAAAAAAATAATATCTATGAATAGATATTAATATTAAAGATAAGAGCAGATAAAATAGTATTTTACTTATATTGTAAAAAGTTTTAAAACATTTGTTGTTATGATTTAATAAAAGTCTTTTATATGATAAAAATTTGTTGTAAAATTAAATAAAATAAGTTATAAGTATCTACATAGAAATTTTAATTTGGACTTATTTAATAAATAATATCAACGTCATGATAAATGAAAAGAGGGAACAGATATGAATAATGAAATAAATACTGATTTATTTGCTAAAGACCTTACTGCATTAATGGAAGAACTTAATGTTGTAAAGAAGATAAGTAAATTTGGAGAAGATTATGATGATGTAAGAAAATCAATCGATAATCCAAGAGATAAGGAAATGTTTAGATTATCTGAGTATGTTACTATATCTGAATTAGTAAGTAAGAAACTTCAAATACCTGCAGTTAAGGTATTTGAATGCATGAATAAATTATTCCGTACTTTCACTGCAAACCAAGAAAGAGTATTCAAAACATTAACAGCAGATAGTGAAACAAGAACATTATTAATAGAAGATTTAATAGGCGATAAGAATATAGAAGAAGTTTATGTATCTATACAAGACGAACCAAGCTTTATAGAATTATGTGACGCTTTAAGAAACGTTTATAAAGCTTAATACATATACAAAATATTAAATGTAATATTTGTAAACAAAGCCCTTAACAGAGATGTTAAGGCTTTTTTAGTATATAAAAATAAATATAATTTTATCTTTGTGATAAAATAGAAATATGTTAATTTGCTATATGTAATACTAGTATTGTATTATTGTGTAGAATATTAATTTTTTAAATAAACAATAAGGTGTGGAGATATGGAAGATTTAAAGAAATCAATTAGTGAAATTACAAAAGAAGATATAATAAAAGTAGTTGTTAGTAATAAAATGAACAAGGATGTTCAATATAATAAAATATCATTTGTATTAAAAGAAAATAATAAAAAGCAATATTATCAAGTAGAGAAATATACTGATAAGCAAGTATTTCATGAGAATATTAATATAGATGAATTAGAAGAAAAATTATTAGAATTTGTAGGCGGAAACTATAAGCAGTTAGCTGCTTGGGCAAATGAGTGTACATTTGATTTAAAGATTTCTAAAAAAGGAAAAGTATTTTTAAGTAAGAAGAAAAGTGATAATGCAAAGCTAGCTAAAAAAGAGCATAATAAAGAAAAAAATTACATACTTAAAGAGGGGATGATTATAGAACCTCTTATAGATTTAGGAGTTTTTACAAAGGAAGGTAAGGTAGTTAATTCAAAGTATGATAAGTATAAACAGATAAACAGATTTGTAGAAATAATTGATGATGAAATTAAGAAAAATGATTATAAAGAACTTACAATTCTAGATTTTGGATGTGGTAAGTCTTATTTAACATTTGTTTTATACTATTACTTTGTGAAGATTAAGAATATTAATGTAAAAATGATAGGATTAGATCTTAAAGAAGACGTAATAAAGAAATGTAATGAGATAGCTAAAAGATACAATTATGAAAATTTACACTTTGAGCTTGGAGATATTAATGGATTTAAATATAATAATAAAGTTGATATGGTAATTACATTACATGCCTGTGATACAGCTACTGATTATGCTTTATATAATGCAATAAAGTGGAATAGTAAAATGATATTCTCTGTTCCTTGCTGCCAACATGAATTTAATCATCAAATGAAGGCTGAATCATTATCAATACTTACTAAGTATGGAATAGTACAAGAGAGAGTTGCAGCTCTTATGACAGATTCAGTTAGAGCTAATCTTTTAGAGTGTGTAGGGTATAAAACACAACTTTTAGAATTTATAGATATAGCACATTCCCCTAAGAATATATTAATTAGAGCATCAAAATCTAATATATCTAAAGAAAAGAAAGAGAAAGCTTTAAATGAAGTTAAGGACTTAATGAATCAATTTAACTTTAATCCAACATTATATAATTTATTAAAGGAAGATAATCTTATTTAATGATTAATTTAAGAAAAAATGCAAAAATTTATATGGATATTTTAAAGGTATTGAATAGATAATAATAATTATGATATAATAATTATTATTAAGAAACAAAGCGAGGGAGAATTTAATGAAGGATAAAATAACTTTAGTATATGAAAACGGTGAATACACTGTATCTATAAATGATAAATTAATAAGTATAAATAAGCATATGGATAATGCAATTGAAAGATTTACACAAGTAATAACTGATAATGAAATAATAAAAGCAACACCATGGGAAAGCATGGTGAAAGAATTAGAAGATATAAAAGATTCAAGATTAGAAATAAATAGTGAATATCAAACTTTAACTTTTGAAAATATGAAGTACTTCTATAGAACAGGTAAAGTGTTTAATATGAAGAATGGACAAATGCAACAATTACTTGGAGGATATCACTTATTTTCATTTGTTGTTAAAATGGTTGAAGGTGGATACATTAAAGACTATTTAGATATATTAGATTTTTGTAAAGAAGTATTAGAATATAAGGTTACTTACAGAACTTCAGAAACAAGTATTACAGTTGCAAGCCCTGCATTTAATTACGGATCAGCAGAGTATAACTTTGTTAGCGGAAAGATTAATAAAGGTGCTACTATAGAAAAGGCAAGCTTTAATACTTATAAAGAATATGTATTAAATACTTTAGGATAATAAAAGAATATTATATTAAAAAAACTGCTCCATTAAAATTTGAGCAGTTTTTTTATACTTAGAAGTTATTTTATATTATTAAGTTGAAATATTATTATATTGTTTGTATTAATATTTCTTTTATTGTCTCTTTTATGAATATAACAGAGCTTGAACTAATTACTATGTTTATGGAACCCACAACACGGATTTAACATTGTCATATGCTCTGTTTCTAAAACCTTGATTTATCATAGTTGTAAGGAATACTTGTACCTACAACTACATCTTCAATCTTTTCAATAATTAGCCAGTCATCCATGTTCCCTTGATGATCGAAGTCTAGTGGTTCGATTTCTTTCACATCAGAAAACTCGACTAGACAAAGACACTTTTTATGCCAACGTGTTTTTTGCTTTTCAGAAAGATTTAATTTAGACTGATTTTCTTCTAATATTTTTGTTATTTCATTCTCTGAAAGCTTCACATAATTTTGCACATTACTTACAGTAGCAGAAGCAGTAATCTTAGCACTTCCTTTTTCCATAAAGTAAAGAGTTTCTCCATCAAAAACACGGCTATGTGGTATTTTTCTTCCTGCTGCACCTCTTACAACCATTATTTTTGTACCTGCTAATATTTTATCTAGAACTTTCTCGTCTTTTTTACCAGTATTATCGCAATAAACTAAATGTACCACAACACATTACCCCTCTCATTAAAATGTTATTCCTCTACGATTTAAATAAAAATTCAATTTATAATAAAATACAATTATTTATTAGTTATATATTGTATTATATATAATTAATGGATAATAAATCCAGAAAATATTCATAATAATCATATTTATACAAATAATAGTTTCTTTTTTTTGTGAATATTTACTGTTATTTATCTTGAAATTACTAAGATTTATATTATAGACTTTTTTTCGAAAATTAATCAATTATCAATATTTATTCAAAATAAAGGTTAATATTTAAATAAAATATAAAAAATTGATATAATATTTATATAGAGTTAAACAAATATATAAGTTTTAAAAAGTAGGGGATAAAATGAAAGAGAGTGTTGTAAAGATAAAACCACAAAAAGGTCTTCATGCAAGAATTATAGCTATGCTTGTTCATAAAGCAAATGAATTAAATACAAAATATAATACAAAATTATATATAAGATACAAGGATAGAAAAAGTATATCAGCAACAAGTCTTATGCCGTTAATATTATTAAAAGTAAAAAAGGGAGAAAATATAATAATAGAAGCTAATGGTGGTGAAGAGAACAAAGCTTTATATGAGCTTGAAGCGTTTCTAAATAGTGATTTTCATATAGATGATGAAGAGCAAAAACAAATAGATAATATAATAGAAGATAACAATATAACGTGGGAGCAAGTTATTAAAAGTACAGCAAATGGAATAGTTGTTGTAGATGAAAATGGGAACATAATAATGACTAACTCCTCAGCTGATGAAATATTAGGTATTAATTATAAAGAAGTGGTTGGAAAAGAAATTTTAGAAGTGCTTCCAAAGTCGTATATACCTACGGTACTAAAAGAAAAGAAAGCAAAGCTTGGTATAAAGCAATTATGTAATAATAAAGTAATATTTAATAATATAACTCCAATAATTATAGAAGGAAATTTAAGGGGAGCAGTATCAGTATTTGAAGATGTTTCAAATTTAGAAAAGATAAAATCAGAGCTTTACGAAGTGGAAGAACTTAAAGAAAGACTTCAACTTATTTTAGAAAATGTTAATGATGGAATTTGCTTTGTAAATAAAGAAGGAATAATAACTTATGTAAATAAGAACTATTCTAATTTATTTAATGAAGGTGAAGAAAATATATTAGGGAAGAATATAAAAGATTTACCAGGAAATGAAGCAAAGGTAGATGCTTTAAAAAGTGGAAAAGGTATAGCTAATCATATAGATAGAAGAAAAGAAGAGTCTACATTAATTGAAAACGTAAACCCAATAATAATAGATAATAAAGTAAGAGGGGCGGTTTCAGTAGTAAAAGAGCTTTCAGAAGTTCAAGTTTTATGGCAGATGTTAAATGAATTATCAGATAAAGAAAATTATTTAGAAGAGGAACTCTTAAGAACTAAAGATAATGGAGACTTTCATAAATTTATAGGTAAAAGTGGAAAGACAATAGATGTACTAGCTATAGCAAAGAAAGCAGCTAAAGGAAATGCAACAGTGTTAATTAGAGGAGAAAGTGGCACAGGAAAAGAAATTATAGCAGAAGGAATTCACTTTTCATCTAATAATGCCAAAGGACCATTCGTAAGGGTAAATTGTGCGGCTATACCATCAAATCTTCTAGAAAGTGAATTATTTGGACATGAAAAAGGAGCATTTACTGGTGCTATAAAAAGAAAGCTTGGAAAATTTGAGCTTGCAAATAACGGAACAATTTTTTTAGATGAAATTGGTGAAATGGAAAAGAACATGCAAGCAAAGATTTTAAGGGTGCTTCAAGAAAAAGAATTTACTAGAGTTGGTGGAGATGAAGTAATCAAAATAAATGTTAGGATTATAACTGCAACTCATAGAAATTTAGAAGAAATGGTTAGTGATGGAGAGTTTAGAGAAGATTTATATTATAGATTAAATGTTATACCAATACATATACCTCCATTAAGAAAGAGAAAACAAGATTTAGCGTTTTTAATAGGACATTTTATAGAAAAGATAAGTAAAGATATAAATAAAAAAATAACTGGAGTTAATAATGAAGCTATGGAATCATTTTTAAATTATTCATGGCCAGGAAATGTTAGAGAACTTGAAAATATTTTAGAAAGAGTAATAACACTTACTGATAAAGATTATATAGATTATGAAGACTTACCTCTGTATTTAAAAAGCACAAAAGAATCTGATAGAAAATATGATACATTTAAGGAGATAAGTGATATAGGTAAGGATAATATAGAAGAATTAATATTAGAAAATGATGATGTTTTGCCTATGAAGGAATATGAGAAATTAATAATAGAAAAGGCATTAAGAAAATATGGAAGTTTTAATGCTGCTGGAAAAGCATTAGGTTTAACTCATAAAACAGTAGCATCAAAAGCTCGACAATATGGAATAGAAAAAATAGTTAATTGGGAAAAAGTATCAAGGTAAAAATTATCAAGTTGATACTTTTTACCAAGAAAATATTGATTTAAAGAAAGAGATGTATATAAAAACATCTCTTTTTTATTTTTTTAAAAGGCTAAGAAATGAGCATTTGAAGAAATATTAACTAAATATATTTTGAATAAGCAGATTTTTGGCATAATAAATGCTATTAATATAGTCATAAAAATAAAAGAGAATAACTATAAAGGAGAGTTTTATAATTATGAAGAAGTTAATAAATAATCCAGATAATGTTTTAGAAGATATGTTACAAGGAATGCTTTATGCACATGGTGATTACTTAAAGAGAGTTGATGGATTTGATGTAGTAGTAAGAAGAAATTCTAAAAGTAAAGGTAAAGTCGCATTAGTAAGTGGTGGTGGAAGTGGACATGAACCAGCACATGCAGGATATATAGGAGAGGGAATGTTAGATGCTGCTGTATGTGGAGGTGTATTTACATCACCAACTCCAGATCAAGTATATGAAGCTATAAAAGCAGTGGATAATGGAGCTGGAGTGCTTCTTATAATAAAAAATTATACTGGAGATATAATGAATTTTGAAATGGCACAAGATATGGCTGATATGGAAGGAATAAATGTTAAAGCTGTTGTTGTAAATGATGATGTAGCGGTAGAAGACAGTCTTTATACAGCAGGAAGAAGAGGTATTGCAGGTACTGTTTTAGTACATAAGATTGCAGGTGCTAAGGCAGAAGAGGGGGCATCATTAGAAGATGTTAAGAGAATAGCTGAAAAGGTAATTAAAAATGTTAGAAGTATGGGAATGGCATTAACATCATGTATAGTTCCAGCAGCAGGAAAAGCGAATTTTACATTAGCAGAAGATGAAATTGAAATAGGAATGGGTATACATGGGGAGCCAGGAACTCATAGAGAAAAAATTTCTACAGCAGATAATATAGCAGAACAGTTAGTAAATAAAATATTAGATGATATTACTATAGAAAATGGTGATGAAGTTGCACTTATGGTAAATGGACTTTCAGGAACACCACTTATGGAACTTTATATAGTAAATAAAAAAGTTCAAGAAATGTTAGAAGAAAAAGGTATAAAGGTTTATAAAACATTTGTTGGAGAATATATGACTTCATTAGAAATGGCAGGTTGTTCAGTATCAATATTAAAGCTTGACAATGAACTTAAAGAATTATTAGCTAAAAAAGCTGATACACCAGCATTTAAAGTATTTTAATACAATTCAATTATAATATAGTTAGTTATATATGGAGGAATAAAAATGGACGGAAAAAGAGTTATAGAAGTAATAAATAAAATAAATCAAAAAATAGATTATAATAAAGAATATCTTACAGAGCTTGATGCAGCTATAGGTGATGGAGATCATGGATTAAATATGAGCAAAGGTTTTAATGCTGTTGTATGTAAGTTAAAAGATGATGACAAAGAAAATATTGGAAATATATTAAAAAAAGCAGGAATGGCTTTGGTATCAAATGTAGGTGGAGCATCAGGACCACTTTATGGAACAGCTTTCATGAAGGGTGCTATGGAGGTCAATGGTAAAAATGATATTAATATAAATGACTTCTTAAATATATTAAAAGCAGGACTTGAAGGAATAAAGCAAAGAGGTAAAGCTGTTTATGGAGAAAAGACAATGATAGATGCATTAGAACCTGCCATAAAAGTTATGGAAGAATCAATGAATAATGGAGATGACCCAAAAACAGTACTTAAAAAAGGAAAAGATGCCGCAGAAGAAGGAGTTAATTATACAAAAACAATAAAAGCAACAAAAGGTAGAGCTAGTTATTTAGGAGACAGAAGCATAGGGCATCAAGATGCAGGCGCTACATCATGCTTTTATATATTAGAGGCCATATATGAGGAAGTTTAAATAATAAAGTGATAGAGGAGAAAAGATAGATATGGTAGGAATAGTTGTAATATCACATAGTGAAAAAATAGCAGAAGGATTAGTAGAAATGGCTCTTCAAATGGCACCAAATGCTCCAATTATAGCAGCTGGTGGAACAAGTGATGGAAGAATCGGTACTGATATAGAAAAAATATCTGAAGCTATAAAAAGTGTTTACTCAAAAGATGGGGTATTAATTCTTTTTGATCTTGGAAGTGCATATATGAATGCAGAGATGGCAATAGATTTTTTAGTAGATGATATAGATATAGAAAAGGTAGAGATTATAGATTCAGCACTTGTAGAAGGTATAATAACTGCTTCAGTTGAAAGTAGTATTGGATCAAGTAGAAAAAATATAAAGGAAGCATTAAAGCCATTATGTTTAAATAAGATGCCTTAATATAAAAAGTATTATATAAAGATATTTCTATATAGATAAAACTGTACATAATATAATGTGCAGTTTTTTATTTGTAAGAAAACTTAACTTCTAATTAACCAACCCCCAATACAAAAAAATACTCATTTAACATTAATTGTATAAAATTAAAGAGAATTAGATTTTTAGAGGGGTGTTTTAATGAAAAAGAGATTAATAGCAGTAATTATTTCAGTAATGTGTAGTATTTCAATATTTGCAGGCTGTGGAAAGGGGGAGGAAGCTAAAAATTTATCAGATAAGACAATACCTACATCAGTAAAAAGTGCAAATGAAAACAAGGAATTTAAGAAGCCAAAGTATATATTTTTATTTATGGGTGATGGTATGTCACATGTTCAAGTTAATGCAGCTCAAGTGTATTTAGGAAGTAAAAATAATAAGAATGTTGATGTTACTAGATTAGGATTTACTCAGTTTCCTGTATCAGGTATGGCAACTACACAAGATAGTACATCATTCTGCCCTGATTCTGCATCCACTGCAACGGCAGTATCAAGTGGAGTTAAAACTCAAAGTGGAGTAATTGGGCTTTCTGAAGATAAGAAGACGGTACCAGAGAATATTAGTGAAAAATTAAAGAAAGATGGATATAAGGTGGGAGTAGTTAGTAGCGTTTCATTAGATCATGCAACTCCAGCGGCATTCTATGCACATACTGAATCGAGAGGAAATATGTATGATATTTCACTTCAACTTGGAGGTAGTGGATTTGATTATTTTGGTGGAGGATCTTTAGCTCAACCTAAGGGTAAAGAAGGGGATAAAGAAGATGCTTTTAAAGTAATTAAAGATAAAGGATACAAGATAGCAAATAGTAAAGAGGAAATACTAAGTTTGGATAATAAATCAGGAAAAGTTTATGCAGTTAGTCCAAATCTTCAAGATTCTAGTGCTATTGAATATGATATAGATAGTTCAAATGATGATTTAAAATTGAAGGATTTTGTAAAAAAGGGTATTGATGTATTAGATAATGATAAGGGATTCTTTTTAATGGCTGAATCAGGAAAAATAGATTGGGCGTGTCATGCAAATGATGCAAAAACTGCAATTCAAGATGTAATAGCTTTTGATGAAGCTATAAAAGAAGCTGTAGAATTTTCAAAGAAACACCCAGACGATACTTTAATACTAGTTACAGGAGATCATGAAACTGGAGGTATGACAATAGGTAATGCAACAACTGGATATAATACTGCATTTAAGATAATGGATAATCAAAAGATGTCTTATGTAGAGTTTGATAAATTAGTACAAAAATATAAAGAGGATAATAAGGGGAAAGGAAGCTTGAAAGACCTTCTTCCAGTTATAAAAGAGAACTTTGGGCTAATTAAAGGTGATCAAAAGAGTGAAAATAGTAACGAAAAAAATATTTTAGAACTTTCTAATTATGAATATGAAAAGCTTGAAAAAGCATTTATTGAAACAATGAAGGATGAAAAAGATAGAAGTAAAGATGAAGCAAGTAGCCTCCTTTATGGAACATATGAACCATTAACAGTTACTTTAACTCATATATTGAATAATAAAGCAGGTATTGGTTGGACATCATATGCACATACAGGTACTCCAGTTCCAGTATTCGCAACAGGAACTAGTGCAGAGATATTTAATGGATCTTATGATAATACAGATATATTTAATAAGTTAGTTGAAATATGTAAGTTAAAATAATTATTTTTTAGAAATATAAAGCTTTTACATAAGAGCTTTATATTTCATTTTAAGGAGGAAATAGCTTTGGATAAGATTAAATCTTTTATTCTAAGTAAAGATAGATTGTTTTCATTAATATGTTTACTCACTATTATAGTTATGTTAATTATTCCAACTGGATTTGAGAAGCAGATATATTTTAATGCAGAGGGTGTTAAAAGTGAAGTGATAAGTACAAATGAGGATACTGTATATAATACAGGACTAATTAATCAAGGAGATCAGTATTGTGTTATAGAAATTAAAGAAGGAGAGCATAAAGGCAAGAGAATAGAAGGAGTTAATAGATTAACTGGTAAATTAGAATTCGATAAAATATTTAAGCCAGGAGATAAAGCTCTTGTTTTACTTGAAAAATCAAATGAAGGAGAGATAATATTTGCAAATATTATAGATCATTATAGGTTGAATTTAGAATTTGGATTAGTATTAATTTTTGCAATTGGACTTATTTTATTTTCAGGAACTACAGGAGGGAGAACAATATTATCATTCATATTTACATTAACAGCTATATGGAAAATATTTATTCCATCCCTCTTAAAAGGATATAATCCAATATTTATGGCTCTAATTATTGGAATGATGATAACAGTTGTGACACTTATTTTGATTGCTGGATTTACTAAAAAAGCATTTACTGCAATTTTAGGCTCTCTTTTAGCATCAATAATAACATGTATTATTGCAATTATTTTTGGGAATATATTTAAAATTGATGGAGCTGTAATGCCATGGTCAGAATCATTGCTTTATGCTGGTTTTGAAAACTTAAATTTAACATTAATATTTCAAGCTGGAATTTATCTATCATGTTCAGGTGCAATTTTAGATCTTGCAATTGATATATCAGCAGCAGTAGAAGAGATTGTTGATAAAAAGCCTGAAATAACTAGAAAAGAGATATTATTATCAGGATTTAATATAGGTAAATCAGTAGTTGGAACACAAACAACAACACTATTACTTGCATATATGGGAAGTTTTATAGGTGTAATGATGGTTTATATGGCACAAGGAACTCCTATGATAAATATTTTAACTTCTAAGTCAATTGCATCTGAAATACTACATACATTTGTTGGATGCTTGGGGCTTATAATGGTATCACCATTAACTGCATTTATATGTAGTTATATTTATAAGAAAGATAATATAACTATATGTAAAAACAAACTTTAAAATTAATAAAATAAAGATTGTTTATATAAATTAATACTTTTATGATGATGCAATAATTAAAGATGTAAGAATATTATATTTTTATAAAAACTGTTCAATTAATCTTGGCAGTTTTTATTGTTTATTCAGAAAGTTGCAGGATTAAATTCATTATAAAGCTTGACATATTTCCTTATACAATTTAAAATTTAATGACGTTTATATAAGGGAGAATTTAAATATGCTAATAGGTAAAGAACATATAGATGAAGAAAATTATTTAAGACTAACGCAAAAAACAATAAAAGAATTATTAGGTAAATACACTGATTTAAGTGAAATACAAGACAAAGAAATAGTAAAGCATAGAAAATTTCTTTGGGATAATAGAAGTGAATTAGACGAAATTGAGATAAATGATAACTGTAGTCAAGTTGCACTGCAAGAGAAGATGCATTCAAGAAAAATAAATAGAATAAGAGCATTAGAGAGACAGCTTAATTCACCGTACTTTGCTAGGTTAGATTTTAGAGAAGATGGAGAAGCAGCAGAAAGCTTTTATATAGGATTATCTAGTATTGAAGATGAAGAAAATTTTGAATTTCTAGTATTTGATTGGAGATCACCAGTATCAACAATGTTTTATGATTTTGAAATAGGGCCAGCCTTTTATGAAGCACCAGCTAGAAAGGTAACTGGAACAATAGAATTTAATAGACAATTTAATATAAAAAATGGTGAGATAGTATTTATGCACAATTCAAATGAGTCATTATGTGATGAAGCATTAGGTTCAATGCTTGGAGGAAATGCTACTGATAAGATGAAAAATATTGTAGCAACTATTCAAAAGGAACAAAATGATATTATTAGAAATGATGATAGTAAGGTATTATTTATACAAGGGGCAGCAGGATCTGGTAAGACATCAATAGCACTTCATAGAGCAGCATATATTCTATATAAGCATAGAAAAGATCTTAAAGCAGATAATATTTTAATATTTAGTCCAAATGAAGTATTTGCAGACTATATATCTGATGTATTACCTGAACTTGGAGAAACAAATATCCTTCAGACTACTTTTGAAATATATTCAAAGACATTCCTGCCATCTAATTATATATATGAAAGCAAGAATGAACACTTAGATTATATTTACTCACAAAGTGATGAGAATGAAGAATTTAAATTAAGAACTATTGGAATGGAATATAAAAACACTACAGAATTCATGGAAGTACTAAATAAATTCACTAGAGATATTCCAAGATTATTAACTAAAATTAAGCCTATAGTTATTGATGGAAAACAAATTTTAAATAGAAAAGCTGTAGAGAATACATTCTTAAGAAGATTTGAAAATATTCCATTTTTAAATAGAATAAAGGTTATAAAAGAAAGTATATTCTCTCAAGTTGAGACTAAATACTTAGCAAATAATGATGATTTTGAATATGTGGAAGATAAAAAGCAATTTTATGATTACTGCAAAGAGCAAGTTGAACTTCAAGTAGATGAAATGATAAGTACGTTAAATAATGTAGCTATATATAAAATGCTTTGGGAAAATATATCTAAGTATACAAGTAAAAATGTAGATGGTATTAAAGAAGTTACATTAAAATATATAAATTATGGAGAAGTAAAATATGAAGATATAACTCCAATTATATATATAAGAGCAGCAATGGAAGGCTTTAGAAATTACAGCCAAGTAAAGCATATACTTATTGATGAAGCACAAGACTATAGTCCATTATTTTATGAAGTAATAAAACAATCATTTAAAGATGCTTCAATTACAATTATGGGAGATCTTAATCAAAGAATAGATAAACATTCAAATGTTAAAGATAAAGATGGAATAATAAATATATTCCCAAATGTAAAGAAAGCAATTTTAACAAAAAGCTATCGTTCAACATTTAATATAACAAACTTTACTAAAGAACTATTAGACACTCATGAGCCTATTGAAGCTATTGAGAGAAAGGGTGAAAATCCTAAAATTCATGTAGTAAAGAATGGACTAGAGAGCAAAATCCTAGGTATTATAAATGAAATGACAGACAATGGATATAAGTCAATAGCTGTTATTTGTAAGAATAAATCTAAATCAGAAGAAATTTATAATAGACTTAAAGAAGTAAATGCTTCTATAAATTTAATCGATGATGATAAGGCTGAATTTAAGATAGGAGTTAATGTTATACCATCTTATTTAGCTAAGGGATTAGAATTCGATGGAGTTATTGTCGCTGATGGTGAAAATTATTTTGGAGAAAATGATAAGAATTTATTCTATACAGTTTGCACAAGAGCATTACATGAATTACATGTATTAGCTAGCAGAGATATAACTGATATATTACCTAAGGATAAAAGTTTATATACATTGGTTAAGTAATAAAAGCTATAAATGAATAAAATGAAATTATATGGCAACTAGTAGTTTAATCTGCTAGTTGCTTTTATGTTCAAGAATGAATTATTAAATAATAAAAATTATCCATTGCAAAAGGATATTAGATTATAGTATTATTTTATATATAGAATTAAAGAAGAGATTAAAACTTAGAGTTTTGATATAAATGGAGGATAAACGAATGTTAAATATAGGATGTCACTTATCAACAACTAAAGGATTTGAAAATATGGGAAAAGAAGCACTTGGAATTGGTGCTAATACATTTCAATTTTTTACACGTAATCCTAGAGGAGGAAAGGCTAAGAAGATAGATGAAAAAGATGTTGCAGGTCTTTTAGAGATAGCAAAGAATAATGAATTTGCTACAATATTAGCACATGCACCTTATACATTAAATGCATGTTCAGCAGATGAAAAAACTAGAGAATTTGCATTAGAGATGATGGCTGATGATTTAGTTAGAATGGAATACTTACCAAATAGCTTATATAATTTCCATCCAGGAAGCCATGTTAAGCAAGGGGTAGAAGTTGGAATAGATTATATAGTAGATATGCTAAATAAAGTTATTAAGCCAGAGCAAACAACAACTGTGTTATTAGAAACTATGGCTGGAAAAGGTACAGAAGTTGGTAGATCCTTTGAAGAAATTGCAGAAATAATTAATAGAGTGGAATTAAAGGATCATATGGGAGTATGTCTTGACACATGTCATGTTTATGATGCTGGATATGATATTGTTAATGATTTAGATGGAGTATTAGATGAATTTGATAGAGTAATTGGATTAGATAGATTACGTGCAATCCATTTAAATGATAGTAAAAATCCATTTGGAAGTCATAAAGATAGACATGAAAAAATTGGTGAAGGCAATATAGGACTTGAAGCTATTAAGAGAATAATAAACCATCCTAAATTACGTCATTTACCATTTTTCCTTGAAACACCTAATGAACTTGATGGTTATAAGAACGAAATAGAATTATTGAGAAGTGTTTATAGCAAATAGTAGATTATAAAAGCCCATGATAAATATCATGGGTTAATTTATTTATAATAAATAAATTATTATGCATCATATGTAAAAAAATGGTATAACAATATTAATTATAATATATAAGGTTCGGGGGTAATAATGAAAAAAGAGGGGATAAAGTATATATATAAATTATGTAAGATACTTATAACATCAATTGCTATTTGCTATGGATTACTTTTTTTATTCAAATTTTTTGGAGTTAATGGCGGACCTATAAGTAAGCTAATTCCATTTATAGCTATGATGGCAACCACTATAATATTTATGAAGAAAATTGATAAAAAATCTTTTAAGGATATTGGATTGAAAGGTAATAATAATATAGTTATTTTAAGTATATTATTAAGTTTAATTGCTACAATACCGATGATATATGCTGTACTAAAAGGAGAAAATTTAGTTTTTGAGAGTATGTCTTTTAAAAGTATTATTTGGATTGTTACATATTCATTTATAGTAGGCTTTTCAGAGGAAGTATTTGTTAGAGGATATATTTATAGTGAAATAAAATCTGAAAAGCATAAAATTATTGGTTCTTCACTTATATTTGCACTATTTCATATTATAAGTCCTGAATTCAATCTTATGATATGTGTTATGATGTTTATAATAGGAATTATATTTGCATCAGCATTTTACTATATAAGGAGTTTATGGCCTTTAATTATATTTCATACCATATGGAATATTTTTACTGATATTACGCCATATTATAAAGATGTATTGGTATCTATGTTTACATATATAATAATGCTAATAAGTATAATTATATTTTTGAAATTAAATTTATATAAGAATCAAAAAGAACAGTATAATAAATATAATGAGTATAATATAAGTTAGATATAAAAAGCAGTTAACTAATTAACTGTTTTTTATTTTTATAATGTTTTTGTAAGCTTTAAATTGAATTTATATATAGTAGCTTTATTAGAAATTTTTAAATAATAAATTTAAAGTAATGAAGTTTTTCATTATGATAAAATATAATTAGAACAAGAAAAATAGACAGTAAAGGAATAAAAATATGTTTTATAAAGAATATAAACCATGTAATGAACTTAAAAAGTTTATAAAATGTTTTTGGATAATGGATAGAGAATACGATGAAAATAGTTCCCTAGGAAATAAAGAATATTTATGGCCAACAGGTCTTACAGAAATATTGTATATTATAGGACCAAATTTTTTGGAAATTAGAGATGAAAAAGAATATGAACTTGAAAATGAAATTATTATTGGAGCATATAATAAACAATTTATTCTTAAAAACAATGGAAAGGTAAGAATAATTGGTATAAGGTGCTATAATCATGGTGCTACTGTATTGTTTAATATAAATTAAAACAATATAAGAAATAAGATAGATAGTTATAATCTAGAAAATATAGATAGAAGTATATTAAATTTAAATGACAATGAAAAAATCATAGAGTACTTAAATAATTACTGCAAAGAATATATAAAAGAAAATAGCTTTATAGATATAATGTATAAATTTTACAATGAGGATTTATTATTAGAATATATATGCACAGAATCAAATTTATCAAGAAGACAATTCGAGAGAAAAGTAAAGGAATTTACTACATTTACGCCTAAGGAGTTAATGAAGATTATTAGATTTGATAAGGCTAGAATAGAAATGTTATGGGGAAAGGATTATATGCAAGTCATGAGTGACTTAGGGTATTATGATTACTCACATTTTAGTAAAGAGTTTAAGCAGTATTATGATATTACACCTAAACAATTTGTAGATATGTACAACAAAAAGTTTAATTAAAATTATGTCGTATTTTTACAATACATAAAAATGCATATAATTTATAATATAATAAATTCATAAGATATAGGAGAGATACAGATGATTAATAAAATAGGAAAGATAACATTATATGTACACAATCAAGAGAAAGCAAAGGAATTTTGGGTTGATAAATTAAACTTTGTAGTTAAATTTGAACAGCAAATGGGACCAGGAATGAAATGGTTAGAAGTTGCTCCTAAGGATGAAGATTTTACTACATTTGTTATATATGATAAAAAATTAATGAAAGAGCAAAATCCAGAAGCTAATGTAGAGCATCCATCAATTATATTAAGTACTTCAGATATCCAAAAAACATACGATGAAATGAAGGATAATGGAGTAGAAGTTGGAACTCTTTTAAATATGCCTTATGGAAAGATGTTCTCATTTAAAGATCAAGACGGAAATGAATATTTAGTTCGTGAAGACGTATATTAAGAAAAAGCTACTCAGTACTTGAGTAGCTTTTTTATTATAAAGAAATTATATAATATTGAATTTTATAAGTGGAGATTAAGTAAAGTAAAACTTATTATTAGGTAAATTTAATTCAAAGTATTAAATATGAATTGAAATATAGGTGTATAAAAGGATGACTTAGGAAATATAAATTCTATAGTATAAATTTTAATTAAATTAAATAATAAAAAGGGAGAGATGCTTATATAAAATAATAATAAAATTGAAAATAATATATGTTAAGGTTATGGGAGGGGAATATGAGAAAGAAAAGAGGGATTAGCTGTTTACTACTATTTGTACTGTCGTTTGTAATGATATTAGAGAATTTGGGGGTTTCGGTATATGCAACTATAAATAATGAATCAGATGAAATGTCACTTATAAATGATATGATTACTGAAGGTGATAGTAATAAGTTTTCTTATTACGGAGATGGTTGGAGTTATGGTAATACAAATGATAGCGTTAATGGCGAGGGTGATGAACATTTTAATGATATAAATACTAATGATACTACTGCATCTACAAAATATTATAAAATTGAGTTTGTTGGAAATAAGATAGAAGTGTATGGACATAAAAGTTGGAACCATGGAATTGTAAGTTACTCTATTGATGGAGGAGAAGCGATAGAAGTAAGTAGTTATTCAGAAAATAGAGTAGGAAATCAATTATTATTTAGTGCAGAGGGATTAAGTGAGGGTAAGCACACTCTTACTGCTATTGCAACAGGTAAAAGTGATTCACCAAGAGGAAAAGCAGTAATTCAAGTTGATTATGCAAAGGTGTATCATAAAAGGTATCAAGTAGAAGATATAAATATAGCAAATAATAATATTGAGTTAATGGAGGGGGCAGAAATAAAAATTTCATATAATACTGTTCCTAGTTATGCAGATTTATCAGATATTAAATTTATTTCTGATAATGAAAATATTGCAACTGTAGACAAGGAAGGAAAAATAAAAGCTATTTCTGAAGGGGAAACTAATATATCTGTTATCTCTGAAGAGTTTGATATAGAAAAGAATATTACGGTTAAAGTAAAAGCAGCTGTTCCAGTAATACACGGAAGTATAGTTGATACAAATACGCATTATACACAGGAAAAATATGATTTAATTAAGTCTATGGGTTTAGTAAATAAAAATTTATATTCTTGGAAATCCGATAAAACTATATCAGAGATAGCATTAATATCTAAAGAATCTAAATTAAAAAATGTAAACGTTAAGGCGAGCGATTTTGTTTCAGGTGAAAATATATTATCAAAAACAAATGTTACTGCTACTTTTTTAAAGGAAACAAAAGCTTATATAGGTGATGCAGGATACCATAATCAAAATGATATATCAATGCCTACTGGAGAAAGGGTAGATGTACCAGATATTTTATATACTACAGATTCTGTAGATATAGAGTTTAATAAAGTACAACCGGTATGGGTAGAATTTAATATACCAAAAGATACTCCATCAGGAGTTTATACTGGTACTATTGAAGTAACTGCTGATGGTATCAATGATCCACTTATGTTCACATATAATATTGAAGTACTAGATGCAGTTATGCCAGATAGTCAAGAGTATGAATTTGATATAGAAATGTGGCAATATCCATACAGCTCAGCTGAATATTATAATGTTACTCCATTTTCAGAAGAACATCTTAAAATTCTAGAACCTCATATGCTTAAGTATAAAGAAATTGGTGGACATGCTATTACAACATCGATTGTAGAGGAAGCATGGGGAGGACAAACTTATAGTAAAAATGACATTCGTTATCCATCTATGATTAAATGGACTAAGAAATCAGATGGAAAATTTACTTTTGATTTTACTAATTTTGATAAATGGGTACAATTTAATAAAGATTTAGGTATTGGAGATAAGATCATTTGCTATAGTATGATTCCTTGGGGAAATAAGATTTATTACTATAATGAGGCTACAGGAAATCAAGAAAATATTATATTAAATCCTGGAACAAATGATTATGAAGTTATTTGGACTCAATTTCTTAATGCTTTAATACCTCACCTTGATGAAAAGGGATGGTTCGAAGATACGTATATTGGAATTGATGAAAGAGCAAATATGGACAAAGCTTTTGATGTTATAGATAAAGTTAAAAATAAAGATGGATTAATATTAAAAAAGGCTGCTGCAATGGATCATTTTAATGCTAATTATTTTGATATAACAAAGCGTGTTGATGATTTAAGTGTAGGGTCAACTGCTGCAAAAACAGATTTAGCAGGATATAGAAAGTTTGTAGAGGATAGAAAGAATTCAGATAAGGAATATAATACAACAGTTTATACATGTACAGAACATTTTCCAAATTCACTTGCACTTAGTATGCCAGGAGAGAGCTATTGGACAATGCTATTTACTGCAGCACAAGGAGCAACAGGATATATGCGATGGGCATATGATGCATGGGTTGAAGATCCATTAAGAGATACAACACATTGGGCTTTTGAAGCTGGGGATACATCACTTATATATCCTGATGAAAAAGATAGTGAAAATCCAGTGTCAAAATCAAGTGTTCGTTTAGAGAAGATGGCGGAAGGAGTAAGAGACGTTAATAAATTATATCATATGGCAAAAGAGATTCCAGAGTTACAACGTGATATAGATGAGCTTTTAAAAATTGTAAGAGTTGATTACGCAGGGGTAAAAAATGGTGTAGGAGAGCATGGTGGAGCAAAATTTGCAACAGATGAAACAAGAGAAGAAATACCAAGAGATATGGAAAATTTAAGAGAAGGAATTAAAGATATTTCAAAAAAATATATTGAATTAAAGGCAAATGGAGTTGATAGAGTTGATTCAATTGAAGTTAATAAGACATCATTAACATTAAATGAAGGAGATGAAGAAACTTTAACAGCTAAAGTATTACCTGAGAATTCATTAAAAAAGGAAGTTTTATGGAGTACATCGAATGAAGAAGTAGCAACTGTAGATAAATTAGGTAAGGTTACTGCAAAATCTGAAGGAGAAACAACAATATCTGTTATATCAAAATATAATAACTCAATTAAAGAGGAGATATTAGTAAATGTAGTAAAACCAGACTATAGTGAAAATAATATATCCTACTATGACTTTAATAATATAGTGGATAATAAAATCATAGACCAGTGGGGAAATCATGATGGAGTTCTAGAAGGAGCAGAAATAATTGATGGAAAAGTGGGAAAGGCACTACAATTTAATAATAGTAGTGATAATGTAACAATTACTTCTCCAGAAACACTATCAGAAGACTGGACACTTGCAATGTGGGTAAAAAAAGGTGATATTCAAAATTTACCTGCATCTATAATGTGGGATGGAAATGAATTTAAAAATGGAGATAAAGAAACAGAGTCAATAGATATTGAGAGAGATAGTAGTGGCAATATGGGAGTCCACGTAAAGCAAGGATTTTTAACATTTAAAAAGACTATACCTGAAGATGACTGGGTACACTTAGCTTGGGTAAATAATAAATCAGAAGGATTAAGAATTTACGTAGATGGAGTATCAACAGAGGTTAATTCATGGACAAAAAATAACTCATTTAATGCACCGCTAAAGGTAATTGGAGGAAGAAATTATATTGGTGCCATTGATGAAGTTAAGGTATATAATCGTGCTCTTTCAAAAAAAGATGTTGATGAAATTAGAAAGGTACCTGGATTAAATGTAGTTGATAAATCTGTTGAGATTATGGTAAATGAGACAAGTCAAATAGTTGCAGAGTTAATAAGTGATAATAGTGATAAAACAATAAAATATATAAGTGATAATCCAGAGGTTGCTACAGTAAACAAAAATGGTTTAATTACAGGAGTAGCATATGGAGATACATTTATAACAGTAATTAATGAGGCAACAGGTTTTAGTAAGAGAGTAGATGTGCGTGTTAATAAGAAAATGAATATAGGTTTTATAATACCTCAATATGACTATGATTCTAATAAACAAATAGTGATAGATCGTGAAGCAGGACAATATTTAGGGCAACCAGATATGATTTTATTAGATGATAATAAAACATTATTTACAGTATATCCTAAGGGACATGGACTTGGAGAGGTATTGCTAAAGAAGTCTACTGATGGAGGTGTTACTTGGTCTGAAAGATTAGAAACAAATTCTACTTGGAAAGAATCAATGGAAACACCAACAATATACAAACTAAATCTAACAGATGGAAGCACAAAATTAATTCAAATTTCAGGTGGTCCAGGATGGGGAAATGGATTCAGAGGTTGGACAACATCAATATCTGATGATAAAGGAGAATCATGGAATGATTATAAAAAGTGGCATGAAGGATCAACAACAATTGTTGCTATGGCAAGTTTAGTGCAATTAAAGGATGAAAATGGAAACTTTATTGATAAATGGATGGGTGTATATCATGATTATGATTATGTTAACTATAAAACTTATTTAACATTTGATGAAAATGGAAACGAAGTATGGAGCAAGCCAGAACCATATTTATCAGAGTGGAGAGAGGTAGAAAAAGAGACACAGTTATGTGAAGTTGGAATGTTTAGATCACCTGATGGAAATCAATTAGTAATGTTAGCTAGAAGTCAATCACATAGACATAAATCAACAATTGCATTTTCAAACGATGAGGGTGAAACATGGAGTAAGCCAAGGGAAGTTCAAGGAGCTTTAAATGGAGAAAGACATAAGATATCCTATGATCCTATAAGCGGTAGATTATTAATTACATTTAGAGAAATTATTTTAGATTACAACAATAATGGTGTAATTGAGAATAATGATTGGATGGCTGGTGATTGGATTGCATGGGTAGGAACTTATGATGATTTAATAAATGGTAATGAAGGAGAGTATCGTATAAGATTAGCAGAAGATTTTACACCTACAGCAAAATCAGGGGATTGTGGATATGCTGGAAATGTTGTATTACAAGATGGGACATTTGTTTTAAACTCTTATGGAAATTGGGATAAAAATGATCAAAGCAATAAGCCGTATATAATTGGTGTTAGGCTAAAACTTGGAGAAATAGATAATGCTTTAGGACTTGTAGATAAAGGTGATTTATTAAAAGAAATAAATATAGCTGAGAATTTAGATGAAAATCTATATACAACTGATTCATGGTTAGCTTATAAGAAAGAAATTAATAAAGCTAAGGAAGCGGTTAATAGAAATGATATACAACAAATAGAAGTTGATAATTTAGTAATTAATTTAAAAGATGCGTCAGAGAAGTTAGTAGCAAAATTAGATAATATAAGAATTCCTAATGTTACAAATATTAAAAAAGTAGAAAATTATAACTCTATAAAACTAAGTTGGGATGAGCCAAATAGTATTAGTAAAGTTAAAGAATATGTAGTATATAAAGATGGTAAGGAATTTAAAAAAGTACCAGCAGGAACAAATGAATTAATTATTAATGACTTAAAATTAAATAGTAGTTATAAATTTAAGATATCAACTAAATATATAAATGGACGGATATCAGAACCAATATCAATAAATGTAAAAACAAAGATTGGTGAAAGGAATCTATGGGAGGCACCATCATTTGTAGTTAAGGAATAAAATATAAGAATTTAAATCTAAAGCCTAGATATAACTATGGATAGTGTAGTCTAGGCTTTTTTATTTAATCATTAATCCTAATTAAATGTTAAGAAAGAGATAAATTACTATTTTCTATAATAAAGATTAATTTGAATATTTTGTTATAATAGAAAAGTAAATATATTTATGTATAGTAGATGAGAGGTGTAATTAAATGGATAAAAAAATATTTATTATAGAAGATGAAGAGAAAATAAAAGTAGAATTAAGTACATTTTTAGAAAGGTATGGATACAAAACTAAAACTGTAGATAATTTTGAAAATGTAATTGAAGAAGCATTAGATTATAATCCAACAATAATATTATTAGATATAAATCTTCCATATTATGATGGCTATTATATATGTAGAGAGATAAGAAAAAAGAGTAATGTGCCTATAATAATAGTTACAAGCAGAGATAGCGATATCGACGAACTTATGAGTATGAATTTAGGAGCAGATGATTTTGTAACTAAGCCATATAATCCTCAAATTCTATTAGCTAGAATAATATCAGTTATAAAAAGAACTTATAATAATGAAAATATTGAAGTATTCCAATATAAAGATTTAAAATATAATTTATCTCAAAGTGAAGCTGAATTTAATGGAAATAAAATAGAATTAACTAAGAATGAAAGCAAAATTTTATATGTGCTTATGAAAAATAAAGAGAAGATAATATCAAGAGATAAAATAATGAAAGAATTATGGCAATCAGATGAATTTGTAGATGATAATACACTAACTGTAAATATAAATAGATTAAGAAAAAAATTAGAAGAGATTGGTGCTACTAATTACTTACAAACTAAAAGAGGACAAGGATATATATTAATATGAGTATAATAGAATTCTTTAAAGAGAGAGTAATGTTTTTAATAATAAATATTTTAATATTAGTATTTACAGGAGTACTATTAAAGGCTTTAAAAGTAGATTTATATGCAATAATTTTTATAGTAGTTATAAATTTTATTGGAATACTAGTATTTCATATTTATGAATATATAAAAAAGAAGAAATACTATGATGAAGTTTTAAGTAATTTAAAATCATTAGATAAAAAATATTTAATTTCTGAGGTTATGGATGAGACAGATTTTTTGGATGGGAAAATATTGTATAGCATAATACAAGAAACTGATAAATCTATGAATGATGAGATTTTAAAGTTAAATCTTAATATTAGTGAATATAAAGAATATATAGAGCTTTGGGTTCATGAAGTAAAAACTCCAATAGCAACATGTAAGTTATTAATAGAAAATAATAATTTACCAGTAACAGAGAGTATAGGAGAAGAGATTGAGAAAGTTGAAAATTACATAGAACAAGCTTTATTTTATGCAAGAAGTAATGATCTTGAGAAGGATTATATTATAAAAGAAATAAAGCTAATAGATTGTATAAAAAGCTCTATAAAGAAAAACTTAAATCAACTAATAGAAAATAAAATAAAAATTAATATAACTGATATAGAGGATATTGTTTATTCAGATTCTAAGTGGGTGGAATTTATATTAAATCAGATAATATCTAATTCAATTAAGTATAGAAGAGAAGATAACAGTATACTTAAGTTTTATTCTGAAAAAATTGATGAAAATATAATTTTAACAATCGAAGATAATGGTATAGGAATGGATGAAAAAGATGTTTTAAAAGCCTTTGATAAAGGATATACAGGTACAAATGGACGTAAGTTTACAAAATCAACAGGTATAGGCTTATATCTTTGTAATAAGCTATGTGAAAAGCTTGGGCTTAACATAAAGTTAGAATCCTCATTAAATGAGGGAACTAAAGTATCTATATTATTTCCAATTAATAAAATGATGCTCTTTGATTAGTTTTATAATTCTATGTGACAAGTTTGTAAGTTTTCTGTTAGGTTCTATTATGGATGTAACTTTATATGAAGACTAAAATAGAATCACAGAAAGAATTTTGGAGGGAAAGTTATGAGCAAAGAAGTATTAAAGGTTAGTAATATAGAAAAGTATTATGGAAGAAAGGGCAATATTACAAAGGCTATAAATAATATAAGTTTTTCAGTAAATGAAGGTGAATTTATCGGAGTTATGGGGGCATCAGGTTCTGGTAAAACAACGCTTTTAAATTGCATATCTACTATAGATAAAGTAACAAGTGGAAAGATAATTATATCAAGTAATGATATAACAAAATTAGATTCTAAGAAAATAGCTAAGTTTAGACGTGAAGAACTTGGATTTATATTTCAAGATTTTAGTCTTCTTGATACACTAACCGTATATGAAAATATAGCATTAGCTTTAAGTATTTTAAGATTAGATAATAGAGAAATAGATAGAAAAGTTAAAGAAATTTCAAAAAGATTAAATATAGAAGATATTTTAAATAAGTTTCCATATGAGATATCAGGGGGACAGAAGCAGAGAGTTGCAGCAGCGAGGGCAATAGTTACAAATCCTAAAATGATACTAGCTGATGAGCCAACAGGGGCATTAGACTCAAAGTCAGCTAAGATGCTTTTAGAGAGCTTAGTAGATTTAAATAAAAACTTAAATGCAACAATACTTATGGTTACCCATGATGCATTTACAGCAAGTTATACAGATAGAATATTATTTATAAAAGATGGAAAGATGTTCAACGAACTTATTCGTGGAAATGATACAAGAAAAGAATTCTTTAGTAAAATTATTGAGGTTATAGCAGTTCTTGGAGGTGACTCCAAAGATGTATTTTAAACTAGCTTTAAGAAACTTAAAAAGAAGTCTAAAGGATTATACAATATATTTTTTTACACTTATATTTGGTGTATGTATATTCTATACATTTAACTCAATAAAATCTCAAAGTATTATGATGGATTTAAGCTCCTCACAATCAAAAGCATTTGACTCAATACAAAATGTTATGTCAGTAGCTTCAATATTTATATCATTTATTTTAGGTTTTTTAATTGTATATTCTAGTAATTATTTGATAAAAAGAAGAAAAAAAGAATTTGGTATATATATGACACTTGGAATGGAGAAGAGGGCGTTATCTAAGATAATATTTATAGAGACATTAT
Source organism: Clostridium perfringens (assembly GCA_040144665.1). Taxonomy (GTDB): domain Bacteria; phylum Bacillota; class Clostridia; order Clostridiales; family Clostridiaceae; genus Clostridium; species Clostridium perfringens_A. The sequence goes on along the minus strand of JBBVGE010000031.1, from coordinate 77,041 downwards.
TAATAGGGATTACATCATTAGTTATTGGACTTTTTATAGGAGTTCTAGCATCACAAGGGTTATCTATTTTGACAGCTAATATGTTTAAAGTAGACCTTACAAAGTTTGAATTTATATTTTCTTATAATGCATTCTTAAAAACAATAATTTGTTTTGGAATAATTTATATTATAGTATTATTATTTAATTCAATAATAATAAATAAGGTTAAGTTAATTGACTTATTAATAGCATCTAAGAAAAATGAAAAATTAAGAGTAAAAAATATTTGGGCATCTGTAATAGTATTTATAATAAGTATTATTATGATAGGATATGCTTATTATAATATATTAGATAATGGAATAGCTAAATTAGAATTTAGTGTAACAGGAATTAGTGTATTTCTAGGATCTATTGGAACATTATTATTTTTCTTTTCAATATCAGGATTTTTCTTAAAGATAATACAAAGTAATAAGAGAATATATTTAAGAGATTTAAATATGTTTGTATTTAGACAAATTAACAGTAAAATAAATACTACATTTATATCTATGACATTTATATGTTTAATGTTATTTATAGCGATATGTACATTTGCCGGAGGTCTTGGAATAAATAAAGGATTGAATTCAGATATTAAAGATTTAACACAGTTTGATGCAACATTTTGGAGTAACAAAGGAGTAGACATAGATAAAGTATTAAAAAGTAATGGATTAGATATTAAAACATATTCAAATGAATATGTAAGTTATACTAATTTTAATAGTGGTGTTAAATATAGAGATTTTTTAGATTCTGAAGGAATTAATAAAGGAAAATCATATTATCCTATAGCTGAAAATATAGATATCCAAGTAATGAAGCTTTCAAAGTTTAATGATATTATGAAGATGTTAGGTAGAGACACGATATCATTAGAAAAAAATAATTATATGGTTTTTGGTGATATACAAGATATGATAGGTAGTCTTCAAAGATCAGTATATAATAATAAAATTATAAATATTAATGGTAATAGACTTACTCCTGCTAATGCAAAAGTATTAGATATAACTACTTATGATCAAATGATAAAAAATAATATATGTACATTTGTAGTAAATGATTCGATAGTAAATGATTCAAAACCTATTAGTTCCTATTTAAATATAAATTTAAATAATAATAAGGATAAAATAGAAAAAGAATTAATAGAAAAATTTAAAAGAATAGATAATAAGAAAGGTAATTATATTCAATTAATTACAAAAAATGAGTTATTATCAAAAAATACAAGCACTGGAGTTATGATAGCTTATTTAGGAATATATATAGGAATTATATTCTTAGTAACATCAGCTGCTGTATTAGCACTACAACAGTTGTGTGATTCAACAGATAATTTAGATAGATATAAATTGCTTAGAAAGATTGGGGTTGATGATAATATTATAAATAAATCCCTATTAATTCAAATAGGAATATATTTCATTGTGCCTTTATCCTTAGCATTAGTTCATTCAATAGTAGGACTTAAAATTTCTTCTGATATAGTATCTATACTTGGAAATGAAAGTATATTTAAAAATATAATTATAACTGTTATTGTACTTTTAATTATATATGGTGGATATTTTATAGTTACTTATAGATCTGTAAAAAAGAACATAAGAGAAAAATTAAATAAAAGATAAAAAAAATAAACCACTCATAATATGAGTGGTTTATTTAATAATTCATCCTTACTAACCAGAATTTCATATTTTTATTGCTCCATCCTAAATCCCAAGGAACATCATTTCTATCTGTATTGTGACATGTTACTAAAGAATATCCTTTAGAGTCAGCACCAGTAACCATAGATATATGAGTTATGTCTCCCTTTTTCTCATAAGCTATAAAGTCCCCAGGTAAAAGCTTGTAAGATGCTTTATATACTTGTTCATAACTACCTCTAGCAAGCACATAACCTCGACCACTTCCTATCATATAATGAGTAAATTTATCAGCATTTACCCAAGGCCCAGTAGCACTACCTTTTGCATAATTCCAAATAGCATTTTTCTTAAACTTTCCGCCTTCATGTAAAATTTGAGATGCAAAGTTTGCACAATCTCCACCTTCAGGATTAAAGTCTCGATATTCTTTATTATATTTATATCCATATTCTTTTGCTGTTGCAGAACCGCAATATTTATTAGCATAAGAAACTGCATCTTTTCGTCTATCATTAATACTTGAAATATCTCTTGATTGTTGAGCGTTTATGTACTCTTTAATTTTATCCATTTTAATGTCTTCAAGTTTTAATGAATCGGCAAATGGATCAGTATACCATTCTTTTGTTATTATCCATTCATCATTCTTTTTTGTTAAATTGATTGAATGATATGTTCCTATTCTAGAACTATTTATTATATCAGGCTGATCCTCATAGGCATATTTATATTCTGTATTACATAGTACGTAGAAAGAGCAGATATTATCAGAAACTTTAGCTTTTCTAAATACTATATCTGGAGTTATATCAGTAAACTTTACACCTTGCTTTTTAGCCCAGTTATTAATATACTTTACTTTTCTTTCTTCATATTCATAAGCCCATTGACCATATTTTGTATCTGTATCATATAAAGATTGAATTGAGTCTAAATCTTGAGTTAATACTGACTTACTTTTTGATAAGAATATATTTCTAACAAAATTTTTCATTTCATTATCTGGATTATTATCAGCAAAAACTTTTAAAGGAAATATAAGATTTGTTGATAAACAAATAAAAGCAATTATAAATATTTTAAAGTATTTAAAATAAGTCTTTGATTTTAACATTAAGCTTATCACTCCTTTCATAAAGAAATTTTTATTTTATGATGTCATCAATTAAATTTATATAGTTTTTAGTATTTTCTTCATCTATAGGAGCACCATCAAACCAATTTGAACTATTTTTACTATTTGAAAAATATCTAGCCTTTAGAATAATTTCAGGTCTATATTCAAAGTGAAGTATATCAAAATGACCCCATTTTCCACCCCAAACAAAATTATTTTTTTCAAATGTTTCTACTAATTCAGCTGGATATTCTGAAACTCTGGTACTTCCTTTTTCTCTAGAGCTCCATTTCCAATAATCTCTTGAATCACTTTTTAAATCAATGGCAATTCCATAGGCATGAGGACTAAGTCTTCCTGTGCCAGATATAACTCTATAATTATAAGTACCGCTGGCAGGATATAGTATAGCACCTATATCATTTCGTCCTTTTGATAATGGAATAATTTCTCTTAAAGCATTTTCTAATGAGGTATTAGCAGAATTTTGATTATTAAATTGATAGTTAGTATAACCAAATTTAAGTCTAGATAAGTTTTTCTCTATAGCACTTCTAGAGTTTCCATATACTTCATTTAATATATCGTAGTTTCTAGCTCTACCTGGGTCAAAGTCTTTATCCATAACAGTATTGTTTTTAGTAAGTGGATAATATTGTTCCATCATATCTTGTATGTCAGGATTAGATAATTTTTCATCATGGCTTTTTTCTCTTTTATCATCGTATAGAATTTTTTTGCCAGATTTCATAATTATATATACCTTATCATCATATTTCTTTTCTACACTCTTTATATAATCAGGATAAGCAAGCATTAATGATAATATATCTCTTTTCATTTCTACTATGTAATCCTGATTATTAGAGGCTTTTGAAGTTATAGGAATGCTTAAAATAATTAAGAATGATACTATAAATATCTTAAAAAATTTCTTCATAATAATACCTGCCTTTTAAAATCATATTGAATATAGTTTATCCGAAGGATTATTCTAATATGTAAACTATATAAGCAGTGGATTTTGGAAAATAACTTATATATTTCATCATTTATGTAATTAAAGAGAGTTAAAAATAATATTTACTTTTTTATATAAAATTAAAATGTTAATATATAAATATAAATTTTAGAAAGAGGTTTTAATAATGAGTTTAGTAATGACATATGAAGAATATAATATTATAAATAAAGAATTTCTAGATTTCGTAAATAGAATAGTTGAAGAAAATTTAGATAATCATAGTGAAGAAAAATTAGAAAAGCTTAAAAATTATAAAGCTAAATTTGAAGAGATAATGGAAAAGAGTAATGAAGAAGTAGTTTCAGATGAGAATGAAAATAATCTAAAGGATCTAAGATATTTAGTTTTAGACAGTCTATTTCTTGCAGCAGATCTTACGAATTTTTACAGCTATAAAGAATCAGAAAGATTTAAGATGAGAGTAGCAAACTATTTAAATAAAAGAAGAAGAGCTGAATTCGGATTTTAGTAAACATATATAAATAAAAATACTCAGTAGCTAAATGCTACTGAGTATTTTTTATTCTAGTCTGGTAATGATAGATTGCAGACTGTTAGCATATTGATTGTATCTTCAACGGCATGACGCACACCTGCTAATATTATTAAATCATTTTTTTGAAGTACAGTATCAGCAGTTGGCATTATTTCTTCGTCATCTCTAACAATTGAGAAAATTCTACACCCAACTGGTAATTTACATTCTTTTAATGATTTACCAAGATACCACTTATTGCTAATCAAGAATTCGCGTATTATTATTTTTTCTTCTTCTGCAATTTTTTGAACTGTATTTTCATCTTCTATTACTAGTTTCTCAAAAAGTATTGGGAATAAAATACAGGATATAACAGTAGTAACAACGAAAGCAGAGTAATCGGAATTATTTATATATCCTAAGTTTAATGCCATTTGCGCTCCAACTATTACTAAGCTAAGTTGTGCTGTTAATAGCATTGCAGAAGCTAAAGAATTTCTTGTGCCGTATTTCTTTTTTAGTAGAAGACAGGGGATAAATTTGACTAAGAAGAAAATAATTAAAAATACAGGTATCTTTGCAATAGAACCAGGATTTTCAATTATAGAATTTAAATCTATATTCACTCCTACCATAATAAAGAATATTGGTATCAAAAATCCATATCCAATTACATCTAATTGGTGAGAGATTTCTTCTTTGGCTTTTCCAACAAGTAGTGAAAATATTATTCCAGCTAAGAAAGATCCAAGTATAATCTCAGAACCAACTTTTTCAGCTACTGCTACTAGAACTAATACAAGAGCAAAGGCACCTCTAACACTTAGATGTAAGTTCTTAAAAGCTACTGCTGAAAAGTCATTTATTTTAAATAAAATTTTAGCTAAAAAATACATAATAAAAGCAGCACCAAATATTATTAAAAATGTAAAACTTTTTAATGATAATCCATAAGTAGTTACTGATGCAATAAATGTTATACCAATTAAACTTACTAATTCGCCGATTAGCCCAAAAATTAACAAAGATTGTCCAAAGTCACTGTTTAAAATATGTTTTGCCTTTAATATAGGAACAAGCAGTGCTGGAGCTGCAGCAGTAAAAAGTAATGCAAAGAATAATGTTCCATTATCTATTCCAACAAATTTTAATGAGAAAGATAGTATTATTGATACTATAAGAGATATAATAAACATTTTTACACTTAAAAATATTTTTGAATCAACAATTGATTCATTATCTTTTAATTTTAAATCATCAAAATCTATTTCAAGTCCACTTAAAAACATTAGATAAGCAAGACCTAGATTGGATAAAAATAAAATCCAAACATCAGGTTTTATAACATTTAAAAAGCTTTTCCCAAGAATAATTCCTATAAAAATTTCCCCAACCTGATAAGGAATTTTTATTTTTTTTAACTTTGCTACTAAAAATGGTGTGAAAAAAGCTACTACAGCTAAAATTAGTAGAGAGTCGTAATTTAAACTTTCTTCCATATAGAATCCCTTCTTTTTCTTAAGTTTATAAAATATATTGTAAATAACACAGTTTAATTTCGCAAGTTTGATAAATGTTATTAGATAGCATTAAGTTAATAATAGTAGATATAATTATTCATACTTAATTTATAGTATGTTAATTGTACTTATTAAATATTTGATTATATAATGCAATTAAATTATTTTGTAAAATTACATAATAAATAATTATTAATCTTATTATATATAAAATATAATAAGATTAATAACACAATAGGAGGAAACTTTAATATGAATAATTTAAATTTAGATTTTAAAAAGACAGCATTAGTACTTATTGATTTACAAGAAGGAATAGTAAAAATGAGCAATGGATATGAGATTGTAAAGAAAGCAAAATTACTTGTAGATTTATTTAGAGAAAATAATGGTTTTATAAGCTTTGTAAATGTTGATTTCTTAGATAAAAAAGATAGATTAATGCCTATAACAGATGAAGGAAAGACTACGAATATACAACCAAAGGGATGGGCTAGTTTAGTAAAAGAATTAGAGGTAAGAGAAGCTGATTATAGAGTTACAAAGCGTCAATGGGGGGCATTCTTTGGAACAGACTTAGATATTGAGTTACGTAGAAGAGGAATAGAAACTATAGTTTTATGTGGTATTTCAACTAACATAGGTGTGGAAAGTACAGCACGTGAAGCTTATAGCTATGGATATAATCAAATATTTATAACTGATGCAATGACTGCTGCAAGTAAAGAAGAGCATGATTGTACTGTAAAGTATATTTTCCCTAGAATAGGAAGGATTAGAAGTACAGAAGAATTTATATCAGAAGTAAAAGGTAAGTAATTATACTTTAATATAGCTTCTATAAAATTAAAAACTTATCTATAATATTAGTATATAAATGCTTTATTTTAGGAAATTTAATAGAGTATGGAGGAAAATATGAGAGATTTATTAAAGAAAGTTTTTAAAGATTATAAGCCTGGAATAAATGATGGAGATGGAAGAAAATATTATTCTGTAATAGTTCCTATATTAGAAATAGATGGACAACATAATATTGTATTTGAAGTACGAAATGATAAGTTAAAAGATAACCCAGGAGAGATATGTTTTCCAGGTGGCTCAATAGAGGACGGGGAGTCTCCAAAGGAAGCAGCTATCCGTGAATGTTATGAAGAAATAGGTGTTAAATCTTCTGATATAGAAATAATATCAGAACTTGATCTATTTGTACCGAATAATAATATGGTGCTATATCCATTCTTAGGATATATAAAAGATGGTATTAGTTTTTTCATAAATAAAGATGAAGTAAAAGAACTTCTAATGGTACCATTAAATTATTTATTAAATACTGATCCAAAATCAGTAGAAAATAAAATTATTACTATTCCAAATGATGATTTTCCATACGAGTATATAAATGGCGGCAAAAATTATAAATTTAGGGAAGGATCTTATAGAGTTGTATTCTATAAATATAATGATTATGTTATATGGGGAATGACAGCTAAGATATTAGAAAATTTTTTAGAAATAATAAAGTCTAGTATTTAATTATATATAAATTAAAAGTGGATTTGCTTAATAGATATAATATTAAGTAAATCCATTTTTATTTTGAGAGAAATAAAATTAAATTTATATAAAGGCTAGTTTAAGAAAGATTTACAGACTTAGAATAAGTACTAAATTTTACAGCGAGTAATGATTTAGTTAGAAGACTTACATAAATGAAAGAATAATGTAATGAATTTAAATATGAGATCAACTAGTTTAAATTTATAATCAAGTGTAGTAATTAAAATTTATATTAATTAAAAAGGAGATAGATATATGAAAAAAATAATTGGAATAATAGTAGTTACATTATTAATTATAGGAGGGTTTACAATAACTAATGGAAATATAATACTTAAGTTAGGGACGACAAAATATTATGTCAAGACAATAAAGAATTATAAAGATATTAGTAATCAAAATAAAGACCATTATACACAATATGAATATAATATTAAAGGTTATGATAAAGGTGGTAATGAAAAAGTATTAACTTTTACAACTAATAAAGTATTAAAAGTAGACAGATATTTAGAAGTAGCTGAAAAAAATGATGAGGTAAAAGCATATGAAGAAGTACAAGCAAATGATTTACCTAAAAAGGTCAAAGAAATATATAATATCAAATAAGTACTTAATATAAAGTAATTGAATCAATTGAGAATAAAAAAGATAACGTTCATAGAAGGTCTTTATTGATAAAAGAAAAGTTAAAAGATGAAATTTTATAAGAAACTATATAAAAATACACTTTTATATAGTTTCTTATTTTAATATTATTAAACTTAATAATATTACTAATTATAATTATATGTATTAAATATAAAGAATAATATTTTTAGACAAACGCATAATATTGTCTAAATACAATTATTTCGCTTTGAACTATAATAATAAATATAACAGATTGAAATAACGAAGTGGAGTGAGTTTTATGAGAAAAATAAGAAAGAAGTCAAACAAAAATACAAATGCATTACTTGCTTTAGGAGCAATAGCAGGGGCTGCAACTTTTGCAACTATAGCTGCAAAGAAAATGAAAAATAAATCTCAACTACCAGAAAAATCAGTTCTTGATATTAATAATGAGGATAGACAAGTATACTTCGTTGGTGGTGGATTAGCTTCATTAGCTGGAGCTGCATATCTTGTTAGAGATTGTAATTTTAAAGGGGAAAATATTCATATTTTTGAAGGAATGAAAATACTAGGTGGTAGCAATGATGGTATAGGAGATCCTGTAAATGGATTTGTATGTCGTGGTGGTAGAATGTTAAACGAAGAAACTTATGAAAACTTATGGGAGTTATTCTCAAGTGTACCTTCATTAGATATGCCAAATATGAGTGTAACTGAAGAAATACTTAATTTTGATCATTTACATCCAACACATTCACAAGCACGTTTAGTTGATAAGTATGGAGTTATTTTAGATGCCCATAGTATGGGATTTAACAATGCTGATCGTATGGCTCTTGGAAAACTACTTATAACTCCTGAAGAAAAGTTAGATGATATGACTATACAAGAATGGTTTAGCCATACACCACATTTCTTCCAAACTAATTTCTGGCATATGTGGCAAACAACATTTGCATTCCAAAAATGGTCTAGTCTTTTTGAGTTTAGACGTTATATGAATCGTATGATTTTAGAATTCTCTCGTATAGATACTTTAGAAGGGGTTACACGTACTCCATATAATCAATATGATTCATTAATTTTACCATTAAAGGCTTATTTAGATAGCTTTGGAGTTAACTTTAATACAAATTCAACTGTAACAGATTTAGATTTTAAACCGGGAGATGAAATTACAGTAACAGCTATACATTTAGAACAAGATGGAGAAGAAAAAGTCATTGAATTAAATTCTGGTGATGTATGTATTATGACAAATGGTTGCATGACTGATAGTGCAACTTTAGGAGATATGAATACACCAGCAGAATATAATCCAAGTAATCCTATTTCAGCTGAACTTTGGAGAAAGGTTGCTAATAAGAAACCAGGACTTGGTAATCCAGAGCCATTCTTTGGACATCCAGATGAAACTAACTGGGAAAGTTTCACTGTTACTTGTAAGGGAAATAAAATATTAAAAATTATAGAAGAAATTACAGGTAATATACCAGGTAGTGGAGCATTAATGACATTTAAAGATTCAAGTTGGTTAATGAGTATCGTTGTTGCAGCACAACCACACTTTAAGAATCAACCACTTGATACAACTATTTTCTGGGGATATGGTTTATACACAGAAAAGATTGGTGATTATGTAAAGAAACCAATGCGTGATTGTACAGGTAAAGAAATGTTAGAAGAACTTCTATATCATTTACATTTAGAAGATGAAATGGATGAACTTATGGATACTGTGGTAAATGTAATACCATGTATGATGCCATACATTGATTCACAATTCCAACCTCGTAAGATGAGTGATCGTCCAAAAGTTATACCAGACGGATCAACAAACTTTGCAATGATTAGCCAATTTGTTGAAATTCCAGAAGATATGGTATTTACTGAAGAATACTCAATACGTGCAGCAAGAACTGCGATATATGGTTTATTTGGAGTAAAAGATAAGAAGATTTGTCCAGTAACTCAATATAAGAAAAATCCAAAAGTATTAAAGATGGCATTAAAAACATCATATAGATAGAGAAGTTTATATGAAAGTTTTATCAATGTAAAAAACTTAGCCATTTAAATTAAAAATAGCAATAGAATTTAATTATTCTATTGCTATTTTTGTTATTTAGATAAGTTTATAATAAATTCATTACCGATTTTTTTGAAGTTATCACTAAGTTTTCCTGACTTTTCTGGGAATTTAACTGCATATGGAGTAAGGGATATACTTGTGGCTTTATCTGAGAGTTTATCTAAAACTGGCTCTATTTTTAGTATTCCACCATAAGAATCACTAGAAGATAATCCAAATTCAATTGGGTTATTTAAATTATCTTTGCCGACTAATTTAATATCATATGCGCTTTTATCATTAGGATTATTATTTTTAATAGTATATAATATTTCCTGCCCAATAGCATTTGAAGTAAATTTAGTTAAACTTATTTCATTACCATTATCTAATGTAAATTTGCTATCTAAGTTTATCCTTTTAGTATCTTTAGATAAATCTGATCCATTAGCTTTAAATTCAAATATCCATGGCCCATATATATATTTACCGCCTATTAGTACATCAGAATAGATTATTTTTATATCTAGTTCTTTACTTAAATCAATATCAGGCAATATATAATTTGTTACTGATTCCATTGTTGATGTATCTATTGCTTTTGAACTACCAGTAGAACCACTAGATCTAATGCTTTTCCCATTTATAAGTATATCACCATATTCATGGAATCCTTCTTTAGTAGCATCACCTTTAGATGATTGAATAATTGATGATACTATAAGTTCATTATTGTTTAGTATAACATCATTTAGACTAATCGTTACTCCATTTTTTGATATAGACTTATTAACTATAGTGGAGTAGTTATCTAAATTTTTATTAAGACCAAGATAGCTTGATATATTAGAAGTAGTAATAGCAGCAGATACAAGAATTTCAGAACCTAAATTACTGGTTGTAAGAGCAGCAGTTAATATAATTGATATAGCAATAGCTATTGGTAATTTCTTTATAGACCTTTTATTTTTAATTGAATTTTTAAAGTTCTTTTTTATTTTTTCTTTTTCTATATCATTTAAATCATATTTTTTATATTCATCTATATCTATATTAGAATCATTTAAAATTTCATAAATATCTTTTTTCATTTTAAAGCCCCCTTACATGAGAAAATTTTAATATATCTCTTAGTTTTTTCTTACCACGAGATACTCTGTTATATATAATTTCTTTTTTTATTCCAGTTTCTTTAGAGATGGTTGTTATATCTTCTTCTTCAATGTATAGTTTTAAAAATAAGCTCTTATCCTCTTCTTTTAAACAGTTTAAAAGAGACTCTAAGTCATCATTTAACTCATTTTTATCTATATTATAAGAAGCTTCATCTTTTATACTTATAGTTAGATTATCTATATTATCATGTTCTAATTCTTTTAAGTATTTTCTAACATAATCTATAGACTTAAATTTTGATATACCAGCTAGCCAATTCTTAAAAGTATTTCTGGTAGGATCAAACTTATCTATATTAGTCCAAACTGCCATTAAAATATCATTTATGCAATCATCCTCATAATTTTGAAGCTTATATAGATGCTTTTTCACTATAGTTTTTATTATCCATCCATAATTGTCAATTACATAATATAATGCTTTATCATTTTTATTTTTTAACTCCTTAATAAAGTTTTCCTCTACAATTTTCATTATTATCGTCCCCTCAAGCGCCTGATTATTAGTATATTTTTACTTTACACTTAATACTTCGTAACATAAATAGTAAAATCTATCAATAAATAAAAAATATATATTTAATGCTAAAAAAACTTAGATTTATTATAATAGTAAATAGAGAATAACTATAAACAGGCTTATTAAAAGCTAGAATAGTAAAGAGGGGAAGTATTAGTTATGCCAATGTTAAAAATTAAAGGAATATCAAAAGAAGAGGTTAAAAATGAGAGTACTAAGCTTATAGACTCATTAGTAGAAATAATAGAATGTCCAAGAGATTATTTTACTATAGAAATTATAGAAAATACTTTTATAATGGATGGAAGGGAAGTAGAACCATCTCCAATGATTGATATACTATGGTTTGATAGAGGACAAGGTGTTCAAGATAAGGTAGCAAAAGTTGTAACAGACTGTTTTAAAAAAGATCGTGAGTGCTTAGAAGTTGTATTTTATAATTTAGATAAATCTTCTTATTATGAAAATGGAGAGCATTACTAATCATAAAAATATAAACTTTATATTTTTATGATTAAAGAAATTTGATTTAACTGATCTTTTATTATATAATAATAATTATTAGTTAAATAATTATAGAAGGTGATATTGTGGAAAACAAAGTTTTAGAAAAAGGAATGATGGCTCCAGATTTTACTTTAATGGGGTCAGATAATAAAGAACATAAATTGAGCGATTATAGAGGAAAAAGAGTAATTCTATATTTTTATCCAAAGGATAACACTCCAGGATGTTCATTAGAAGCTCAAGACTTTAAGGATTATCATGAAAAGTTTTTAAATAACAATACTGTAATTTTAGGAGTAAGTAGAGACTCACTAAAATCTCATGATAAATTTATTACTAAGTATGATTTACCATTTGTTTTATTATCAGATGAAAATGAAGAAGTTTGCAAATTATATGATGTATTAAAAGAAAAGAATATGTTCGGAAAAAAAGTTTTTGGAATTGAAAGAAGTACATTTGTTATAGATGCAGATGGTAAAATTGAAGATATTTATAGAAAAGTAAAAGTAAAAGGTCATGTAGAAAGTTTAATATAATTCTATAGTCTTATATTAAAAGTATCCTTAGCTTATGTTATAATAGTAAAGATTATTAGATAAATGGAGGGTACATATAATGTTTACTGATGAAGAACTTTTAGTAATTCAAGATGCACTTAAAATTGCAGATGAAGAATATATAAAATTAATTGATTTAAATAAGAAAAATAAATCTAAACTAGTTGCATATAATAGAAAGCAAAAGAAGCTTTGGCTAGTTCAGAATAAATTAAAAAAGATTATGGAAGAACAAAAGTAAATAAATTGTTCTTATTAAGTCAGAGTGATATTAGATTATCTCTGGCTTATTTTATTTGGGTTAATTATGAAAGTATTTGTACAAAAATAAAGTAGAAGCATATTAAAATGCTTCTACTTTTAATTAGTTTAATTTAGATAGTTCCATCTAATCCACGAACTTCTATACCATATATTCTTGCAGCTGAGTCTGAACCTTGAGTAGGTTTCTTAACAACAATTTTTACATATCTAGCTTTAGTAGCTTTAAATGTAGTTAATGTAGTTGCAGCTTTATTTTTATCTATTGCAGCTACTTCTGTGAAAGTTTTACCGTCTTCACTTACTTCTATTGAATACTTCTCTGTATTCATATCAGGACTTTCACCACCATTTTCAGCATGCTCTACATATACTTCACTTACAGTTTTAACTGCTCCAAGGTCTATAGTTATATCATGTGGAGCTGTTCCAGTTGCACACCATTTAGTATCACTCTTACCATCTAAAGCGAATTCAGGAGCTTCATTATTATTTACAAAGCTTGAAGCTGTAACTTTTTTCTTACTTGAAAGATCTTTAAATTTACTATCAGCTTCTTTAGTTACAGTTATAAAGTCTTCTAGTAATTTAACATCTTCACCTTTTTCATTTTTAGCTTTTAGAGTAACTGAGTATACGCCTTCTTTAGCATAACTTACAGATGGAGTATTTTCAGTGCTTGTCTCTACATCAGCACCAGGGAAGCTCCATTCTATACTTTCAGTTATTTTAGAGCTAAGATTTTCAAATTTAATCTTTTCACCAGGTGCAACTATTGTCTTAGATACAGTAAAGTTTGCTTTAGGAATATCATTTGCTGGCCATTCCATTTCAGCAGAAGCTTCCTTACCTCTAACAGAATCTTTATTAACAGCTACTACTTCAAATTTAGTTTTATTTTCTTTTTCTTCTCTTTCAAGTGCATTTAAGAAGAAACTAGTATTTGGAGTAGCACCTAAGAATGATTTTGATTTATCTTCATTAACTTTATATACTTCATAGTGACTAACCGCATCTTTATTTTCATTTTCCCAAGAAAGTCTTACACCAGCATACATATTATCTTCTTCAAAGCTAGTATCATCAATATTTAACTTAGTAACATTAACTTTATCAGAATCCTTAGAGTCTTTTATTGTTATATTACCTAAGTTTAATGATAGGTTACTTATAGCTTCATCTGATGATACACTATAAGATATTGATTTAATTGACTTTCCAGCTAGTTTAGAAACATCATAAGTAACAGTTGTCCATTCTGTTTCAATAGCCTTATCAGCTTTTATAGTTTCACTGCTTCCATCATGGAATTCTAAAACTAAGTCAAGATTTACTTTTTTACTTGCTTTAGCACTAGTTGAGAATTTAACATCTTTATTAAGCTCAAGGTCAGCACTATAAAGTTTTATAGTAGAAGGTTTTGAAGCTTCTAAATTACCAGATAAATTTATTGAATTTCCACCATAGAATGCATTAGCAAAATCTAATGAAGCCTTCAATGTATTATTACCTTCATTATTAATAATCCATCTATAAGTAGGCATTACATCTGCAAGACTTCTATTATTCCAGTCAAGAGAAGATACCTTTTCTCCATTAATAAAGAAGTTATAACCATTACCTATATTAAAGTTAGTTGTAAATGGTAGTGAACTTACAGCTGTTCTTTCAACAGCATATTTTGAAATACCATTCCATGTGGTTCCTGTAGCTTCTGTGTCTTTAGATGGATCTCCAAATTCATTAACCCATAATCTATTTTCTTTAGCTTGGAAATCTTCTATAGAGCTTGATGAGAAGAAAGTCCAGCTTGGACAGTAAAGACCAAGGGAAGTAAATGGAGTATTGTTTTTTCCTTCAAATAGATCCCAACGGATAGGTGTATTTGTACCATTAGCTTGTATATCAATACCTGCATATAAATCATATGGATCTACGCCAACCTTTTTAGCTCTTTCATTTGAAGTTTTAAGAAGTTCTTTATCAGCTAACTTTTTATTAGTCCACCAGAAGTTTAAGAACATACTATCAGCTACGTCTTTTTTATCTCCATCTATTAAGAAGTAATCATTTTTCTCAGTAAGAGCATTTTGCCAATCCATTTCACCATCTTTAGTAATTGAATCATACCACATTACTTCTAAATCATTTGCTTTTTCTTTGAATTGTTTTATGAATTCTTGCATAAGCTCTGAGTGTTTTTTAGTAATCTTTGAGGCTTCCTTAACTGTATCTTTTTGATCTATAAAGTCATTTTCTCCTTTTGTTAGACCAGTTTCTTGATTTATAAACCAACCATCAAAGCCTAAAGTTTTAGCAACTTCTATAAGCTTATCTACCATAGGGAACTTACCATCTTTGTCCTTTGCTAAGAATTCATCAACCCACTCAGCTTTTCCGCCATGTTCAGTTGTTGGGAAGAATATAGTTCCAAGGACTGGAACACCATTTTTATGTGCAGAATCAGTAACATCAGCACTTGGAGGTACTATAATACCTTCACCGCTTGATCCACCCCAGTAAACAAGTTTATCTATATATTGCCAGTAGGAGAATGTATTAGATGAAAACTTGTTTGAACCTTGTGATGGGTTACCACTAGTGCTAGCATTCATAATTGATATCGCTACAACATTCATATCTTTCTTTTGAGTTTTATTTACAGGAGATAACTTCTCCTTATCAACTCTTTTAGCTAATGGAACTACACTTTTATTGAATTCTAAATTTTTATCTTCTGTAGGATTCCAAGCTAAAAGTTCACTTGGGAACCAATGCGGTGCAGTAGGTTGATTTAGCATAACAAGGTCAGTTTCTTGTTCAGCAGTGATTTTGTAGTTAATATTACTGTTGTTCCCTACATTAGAACCTGTAGAGCAGGAAACAAGATTAAATCCAAGAGTAACTGTTAATACTGCTGGGACTAATAATTTTGCACCCTTATTCTTTTGCTTTCTTAAATACATATAGATACCCCTCTCTGAGTTAGAATAAAATTGTTAATTTTTAAAATTAAGTAAATAAAATATTACAATACCGTGAAAACAATTACATACAAAGTTTACCACATGTAGAAGAATAATATATAGTGGATAAATTTTAAAAAAGTGAACAAAATGTACATTTATTTAAAGAAAAAATAAAACTCATGACCAAATTAGTCATGAGTCTTATTTGTTTTATGTTTTTATACGAAATTCATGAGAACATCTTCTACAAGTTACTATTATATGTTTTTTCCCTCTAGGTAATCTTAATTTTTGTCCACACTTAGGGCAAGATACTATCTTAAACTTAATTTTTTGATTTAATTTATATTTAAGATTATTAAATAGTGAACCTATATGCTCTAGACTAACTCTAGGTAAGTTATCAGGAAGTCTTTTTCCAAATTTACTTAAAAGCTTATTTACAAAAGTAGTGAATTTATTTAATTCAATTGTACGTTTAGAGATATTCTTAGAGAAAGTTCTATAAATAACTAGGATTAATAGAAGTAATCCCAACATGTTAGTGTGACGATTCATATTTAAAAGACTACTTATAATAAGTAGAAAAATTGATAATATATCAATTCCATATGCACCATAAAATATATTCATATATTCACCTCTCAAATCTATAGGAGTATTTTAACACAATATATTATATTTGGTAAGATTAATATTTGTTTAATAAGTAATATTTAGAATAGTATAATATATATAGGGAAAATTTAAAATATAAAGTATTATTAGAAAACTTAAATTTATATGCTAAGGAGAAGTTCTATGAGATATGTAATAGTATGTGTAGTAAAAGGAAGTGCTGGAGATTTTAATAATAACTTAAGAAGAAGAGTATTTGAAAAATTTAATTTAAAATCATCTAAGTTACCAGCTCATTTTACTATAAAGGCACCTTTTGAATATGATGGAAATATAGAGGCGTTAGAAAATTTAATTCAAGGTTTTTGTAGTGAATATGATTCTAGGCCATATATTATAGATGGATATGATCATTTCGATGATAGAGTAATTTACATGAAAGTTAAAATGTCCGATGAAGGAAAGATTATGCATAATGATTTAATAGATAGGATGGATAAAATAGATTATATAGAATTTGATAAAAATGATGGTAGGGATAAAATCTTTCATGTAACAATTGCATCAAAAAAATTAAGACCTATATATAATGATGTTTGGAATTATGTTAAAAAATATCCTTGTGAATTTGAATGTTTGTTTGATAACATAAGTATTTATAAATGGCAAAATAACACTTGGGAATTACATAGAAAATTTAATATTTAATAAAAATAGAGCTTCTATAATTTAGATAATAATTATAAAAGCTCTATTTTGTTAAGTAGAACTTATTCTATATGATGCCCAGTACTTTCTATACATTTTTCAATTTCACTTTTAGTAGCAGGTGGGTTATATATAACTTCCACACTTCCACGACCAAGATCTATACAAACATTATCTACGCCATCAATTTTATCTAATGCATTTTTCATTTGTGTTTTAATAGTTTCATTTACTAATCCATCAACTTTATAATGTTGTCTTTCCATAGTATCTATCATCTCCTTTAAAAATTATAATTATAGTATGTTCAAAATTTAAATATAGTATTAGCCATTTTTTGTAATTGATAATCAAATAAAATTATTAGAAAATTAAAAAGAAATCATTTACAAAAGAAAATGAGTGGTATATAATAAATTCATACCAATAAATTAGTACCTATAAATTTAAAATATAACAATGAATTCAAACAAAGGAGAGAATGATATGAGATTTCCAAAAGATTTTTTATTCGGGGCAGCATCAGCTTCTTATCAAGTTGAGGGTGCATGGGACAAGGATGGCAAAGGAGTAACTAACTGGGATGTATTTTCTAAGATACCAGGAAAGACGTTTGAAGGTACAAATGGAGATATTGCAGTAGACCATTACAATAGATATAAAGAAGATGTTAAGCTTATGGAAGAGATGGGACTTGAATCATATAGATTTTCAGTATCATGGGCTAGAATAATTCCGGATGGAGATGGAGAAATAAATCAAAAGGGAATAGATTTTTATAATAACTTAATAGATGAATGTTTAAAATATGGAATAGTTCCATTTGTAACACTATATCATTGGGATTTACCACAAACATTAGAAGCAGATGGTGGCTGGGCAAACAAGAGAACAGTAAATGCTTTTGTTAAATATGCAGAAGCTTGTTTTAAAGCATTTGGTGATAGAGTTAAACACTGGATAACCTTTAATGAAGCAATAGTATTTTGTAAATTAGGATATATTGCAGGGGCACATCCACCAGGCCTTGTAAACGATCAAAAGAAATATTTCCAAGCGACACATAATGTATTTGTATCTCATGCAAAAGCAGTACAAGTATATAAAAGCTTAAAGCAATACGGTGAAATAGGAATAACGCACGTATTTAGTCCAGCCTTTAGTATTGATGATAATATGGAAAATATATTTGCAACAGAACATGCAAATTATTATGAAACATTCTGGTATTACGATCCAATATTAAAAGGTGAATATCCTAAGTATATAGTTGATATTTTAAAGGAAAAAGGATTAACTCCTGATTGGACAAAGGAAGAATTAGATTTATTAAAAGATACTGCTGATAGTAATGATTTTATGGGACTTAACTATTATCAGCCGCAAAGAGTAGCTAGAAATTATGAAATAGTAGAACTTAAAGAAGCAGATAGAGATAAATCAACAGGAAAGCCAGGTAATCCTTCATTTGATGGAGTGTACAAAACTGTAATGATGGAAGATAAGGTTTATACAAAATGGGGATGGGAGATATCACCAGAAGGGTTTTTAGATGGTCTTAGAATGTTAAAGGATAGATATGGTGATGTTAAATTATACATTACTGAAAATGGACTTGGAGATGAAGATCCAATAATTGAAGATGAGATAGTTGATATTCCAAGAATCAAATATATTGAAGAACATTTAAAGGCAGTTAAAAGAGCTATTGAAGAAGGAATAAATCTAAAAGGATATTATGCATGGTCAGTGATAGATTTATTAAGTTGGTTAAATGGATATAAAAAGCAGTACGGATTTATATATGTTGACCACAAAAACAATTTAGAAAGAAAGAAGAAGCTATCTTTCCATTGGTATAAAAATATTATTGAAACAAGAGGAGAAGATTTATAAAGAATTAAATTAAATAAAGGAGAGGGATATTATGGGGCAAGTAGAGAAGTTTTTTAATAAAATGATGCCATCATTTATGAAATTTGCAAATTCAAAAGTAGTAAGTGCACTTAAAGATGGATTTGTACTAACAATGCCATTAACACTTATAGGATCAGTATTTATGTTAATTGGAAACTTCCCAATTTCAAATTGGAATGGAATTATGGAAAATATATTTGGTGCAGGATGGGCTGCACCGCTTAACCAAGTAACAGGTGCGACTTTTGATATTATAGCTCTAGTTGGGGTTTTTGGTATAGCATATTCTTATGCAAAATCTTATGATATAGATGCAGTACCATCAGGGATTTTAGGGATTATTTCATTTTTAATAGTAAGTAATTCATTTGTTGTAAGTGAATCAGGAGAAGTTATTAATGGAGTTATACCTAAAGCTTGGACAGCTGGACAAGGTATGATAACTGCTATATTAGTTGGTATTGCAGTTGGTGCAATATATTCTTTTTGTATAAGGAAAAATTTAAGAATTAAAATGCCAGAGAGTGTTCCACCAGGAGTATCAAATGCATTCTCAGCACTTATACCAGGATTTATTATAGCAACACTTTCTATGATTGTTTACATATTATGCGATAAGATAAAAGGGGTTTCTATGACTGAAGTCATTTATGAAATTCTACAAATTCCAATGCAAAATCTTTCAGATTCATTAGTTGGAATAATAGTTATTATGGCTTTGATATCAATATTTTGGTGGTTTGGATTACATGGTCCTAATATAGTAATGGGAATTATGGCTCCAATTCTTACAGCTAATTCATTAGCGAATCAAGCAGTTGTAGATTCAGGACAAGCTTTAGTAGTTGGAGAAAATGCAAAGATCGTTACAGTTCAAATGGTAGATATTTATGCTAAATTTGGTGGTGCTGGTATAACCTTAGGATTGATAATTGCGGCTTTAATTGTTGCAAAATCAAGACAAGTTAAAGAACTATCTAAAATGGCTCTTGTACCAGGTATATTTAATATAAACGAACCGGTTATATTTGGACTTCCAATTATATTTAATCCACTTATGATAATACCATTTATATTAGTCCCAATAATTGCAGTACTTATGACTTATTTCTCTATAACATTAGGTTTTGTAGAACCATTCCTTGCAGTACAAGTACCTTGGACAACACCACCTATAATATCAGGTTTCTTATTGTCAGGATGGCAAGGGGCTGTGCTTCAAATAGCTATACTTGCTATGGCAATATTTATGTATCTTCCATTTGTTAAGTTACAAGATAAAGTATCTTATAAGGAAGAAAACAAAGTAAATTAAGTTGATAATTAATAATTGTACGGTAATTTAATTAAATAACTTAAATAGGCTTCTTTACACTGAGTAATATATAAAATATACTTATGTAAAGAAGCTTTTAATATTATTATAAAAGGTAATATTTATATATTAAAACTTTAGTTTATTTGATAAAATATTATGATTTATCATTTAATATAAGTTAAATATGAGAAGAAAGATGGAGTATATATGGCGGTTAAATATAAATTAGTTTGTGATGAATTAGAAAAAGAAATATTAGAAGGAAAATATCCATATAGCAGTAAACTACCAACAGAAGAAGAGCTTATGAGAAAGTTTGATGTAAGCAGAAATACTATAAGAAAAGCGATAGAGATATTAGTTGATAGAGGATACATATATCAGGTTCAAGGAAGTGGAATATTTTTAAGAGAATTTTCTAAACCAGGATGTATACCTTTAAATGGAATGAAAGGCTTAACTAAAGAGTTCTCTAAAGATGTTTTAACTAGTGATCTATTAGAATTATCTGTTATAGAAGCTGATATGGAATTATCAGAAAAGATGAAATGTAAAAAAGGTGCAGAAGTTTATCATATAAGGCGTATAAGGTATTTAAACTCTGAGGCATATGCTTATGAGGAATCTTATTATAATAAGGAAATAATCCCATATTTAAATAAAGAAATTTGTGATGATTCAATATATGAGTATATTGAAAATGCACTAAAATTAAATATTGGATTTGCAGATAAGGTTGTATATTGTGAAAAGTTAAATGAAGATGAAGCAAAACTTCTAGGACTAAATGAAGGAGATCCAACATTAGTTGTTGAAAACACAGCTTTTTTAAATACTGGACTAGTATTTAATGTATCAAGAGAAAAGTATAACTATACTAAAGCTAAATTATTAAGCTTAGGCAAAAATTAAGTTATTATATATAAAGTTGAAATTTAAGTCAAGATTGTATTATTAATAATCAAATTAGTGTAAGTATATCTATAAAATATTAAGTATAATATCATAGATGTATTATTTGTAAAAATATTATATTTTAAGATTTTAATATTATAAGGGTAGGGGAATTAAAATGACAGAAAAAGAGAAGATGTTAAAGGGAGAACTATATTTTTCTTTTGGAGAAGAATTATTTAATGAAAGGCAACATGCAAAAGATGTTATCTTTGAGTATAATTCATTATCTCCAAGAGAAGTAGACAAAAGAAATGAATTATTAAAAGGACTACTTGGAAAAACCGGAGAAAAGTTCTTTATTGAGCCACCATTTAGATGTGATTATGGATATAATATAGAACTTGGTGAAAACTGCTATATTAATTATAACTGTACAGTATTAGATTGTGCTAAAGTTACGATTGGAAGAGATGTACTAATAGGGCCTAATGTAAATATATTTGCGGCAGGACATCCAATATCACCAAAAGAAAGACTTGCAGAGCTTGAGTATGCATATCCAATAGAGATTGGAGATTGTGTTTGGATAGGTGGAGGAACAACTATAAATGCTGGAGTTAAGATTGGAAAGAATTCAGTAATTGGATCAGGTAGTGTTGTAACTAAAGATATTCCAGAAAATGTTGTAGCAGTTGGAAATCCATGTAGAGTTATAAAATATATTGAAGAAGTAGAATAATTATAAAAATCATAAGGATATCTATTTATAAATGGATGTCCTTATTTTTATTTAAATCTTCATAAAATACACAAAATTTTAATTTAATATTATATCTATAATAAACTGAGGAGAGGATGATTTTTCTGAAGAAGAATAAAAAGATTATGGGTGGAATACTAGTATTAGCAATACTTATAGGTTCTATAACCTTTATTAAAGTTTTAAATAATAAAACACAAGAATCTAAAGAAGAGAATAAAAGTAAAGTAGTAGAAGATGATATAAATGATGAATATAGACATATTAAAGCAAAAGGAAACTTAATTAAGAAAAGTTTTGATGGTAGCTTTCTAAATCCAATAGTTACATTAGCAGAAGAAAGTCCAAGCTTTACAATTGAGATAGATGGATTGAAAGAAAGTGATAAACCAATGATTATAAATACATTTACAGGTGATACTGTAGAAATGAAAAATGAAGGAGGGGGTAGATTTTCTTTAGATATGAAAATGGAAGTATCTAAAGATTATGCAGTTCTTTTAAATAACAGACTAATCGGGTCTACTAGGGTAGTTAAGGTCTATGATAAAATAAATGTAGAAGAGGTATATAATGACGCTATAAAAAGATTAACTTGCGCATTTTAATTGGAGGGGTATATGAATTATATAATATTATTTTTAGAAGGTATAATAACCTTTATTTCACCGTGTATATTACCAATGGTTCCTATATATATTTCTTATTTCATGGGAAATAAGAATGAGAAAAATAAAAATGTTGCACTTAGAAATTCTATTGCATTTGTTCTAGGATTCTCTATTTTATTTACTATATTTGGAGCATTAGCTGGAACTTTTGGAAGTGTTATTAATGAATATATGAAATTATTTAATGTTATTTCAGGTATTTTATTAATCATATTTGGACTTAATTATATAGGAATACTAAAAATTCAATTATTACAAAGAACTTTTAAATTGAAAAGTAATGTAGGAAAGAAAAGTGGATTAGTTTCATCTATATTATTTGGAATGATATTTGCAGTAGGATGGACACCTTGTGTAGGACCTTTCTTAGGGTCAGCACTTATGATAGCAGCAAATTCACAATATCATATGGAAGGAATATTCATGCTTTTAACATATAGCTTAGGACTTGGACTTCCATTTATACTATCAGCATTATTAATTGATTCTTTAAAAAATACATTTAGTTTTATAAAGAAAAATTATAAGATAATAAATATAATATCAGGAATTTTATTAATTATCATAGGAATAATGATGATGACAGGATATTTAAATTTACTATTATCATTACTAACATTTTAGGGGGAGATTTTAAAAATGAATGAAAAAAAGAGGTTAATATATATAATTATAGTTTTCGTTGCATTAATAGCCATCGGAGGAGTTTCTTATAAATATTTATCTAATAAATATTCTAAAAATCAAATAGAAGATCAGATGCCAAATCAAGGTTCTATAGGAAACGAGTCAGATAATAATAATAGTGCCACTAAAGCACCTGATTTCACTGTTTATAATGAAGAGGGAAAGGCTGTTAAATTATCAGATTACAAAGGGAAAAAGGCAGTAGTTGTAAACTTCTGGGCAAGTTGGTGTCCACCATGCAAGTATGAAATGCCATATTTCCAAAAAGCGAAAGATAAGTATAATGGTAAGGATGTTGAAATACTTATGGTAAATCTTACTGATGGAAGTAGAGAAACAAAAAAGACTGCTCTTGAGTTTATAAAAGAAAGTAAATATAATATGAATGTGTTATTTGATACAGAGTTAAATGCGGCAGATATATATGGAATACAAGCATTACCAAGAACTTTATTTATAGATAAAGATGGCAATTTAGTAAATGATCATACAGGGCTTATTACTCAAGATATGCTTGATGATAATATAGATGATCTTATAGGAAAATAAAAGCTTTATATAATAAAAAATCAGTTATATATGAGACTGATTTTTTGTTATATAATTAGATAATTTAAAGGTGCTGGAGGATAAGTAAATGAGAGAAAGTATACTAATAGTTGATGATGAGATTAAAATATTAGAAGTAGTAAAAATATATTTAGAAAAAGAGGGATATGTTGTTTATACAGCAAGTAATGGCAATGAGGCTTTTATTAATTTTGAAAAGTATAATCCAAATTTATTAGTTTTAGATTTAATGTTACCTGATATTTCAGGAGAAAAGGTCTGTGAAAAGATAAGAAAAAAGTCACAGGTACCAATTATTATGTTAACTGCAAAATGTGAAGAAGATAATATATTAAATGGGTTTAGTATAGGAACAGATGATTATGTAACAAAACCATTTAGTCCAAAGCAGCTAGTTGCAAGGGTAAATGCTGTATTGAAAAGATGCAAAGCTTTAAAGGAAGATAAACTATACTTTGGAGATGGAGAATTAGTTATTAATATAGATAAATTTGAAGTGATAAAAAATAATAGAGTAATTATACTTACAGCATCTGAATTTAAGTTATTATCAGAACTTGCTAAGAATCCTAAAAAAGTTTTTACAAGAGCAGAGCTTATAGATAAAGTGATGGGGGAAGATAGTTATGTGTATGATAGAATAATAGATTCTCATATTAAAAATATAAGAGCAAAAATAGAGGATAACAATAAGGATCCTAAATATATATTAACTGTACATGGTGTAGGTTATAAGTTTGGTGGTGAATAGATATTTTTAATAAATTAAAGCATAGGCTTACATTAATTTTTATATTATTTTCTGTAATTATAGTATTTCTAATAGGAAGTATAGCTAATATAGCAATAAAGAAAAATTTTAATAAATATATAGAAGATGGAATAGATAAGAGAAAGAATGAGGTAGTTAAAAGTATTGAGAACACTTATAAAGAAGGAAAATGGAATAAAGATAATATAAATACTATAGGATTAGACTCAATTGAAAAAGGATTAATAATTAAAGTTAAAGATAAAAATGGTAATGTAATATGGAATGCTAGAGAAATTAACAATCTATTATGCGAATCCATTTTGAAAAAGATTAGAAATAATACAAATAAAATAAATCCAAGATTAAAAAAAGGAAATACAATAGATAGCTTAAACTTAATTAGCAACAATAAAGAGATAGGTAAGGTTTCTATAGAATATATAGGACCATTTTACTATAATGAGTCTGATCTTATATTTTTTGAAACTTTAAATGATGTTTTAATTGTAGTTGGAGTTTTAGCTGTTATAATCTCAATCATAATTGGGATAAGTATTTCTAATAAAATAAGTAGACCCATTTTAAAAGTTGTTAGTTCAACTAATTTAATTGCAGAAGGAAATTATACTCAAAAGATAAATGTTAAAAATAATATAGAAGAGATAAAGCAGATGATTCAATCAGTAAATAAATTAGCTTATTGCTTAGAAGAGCAAGATAAACTTAGAAAAATTTTGACTCGAGATATATCACATGAGCTTAGGACACCACTTACAACAATACAGGTACAAGTAGAAGCTTTAATAGATGGAGTATTAGAACCATCAGAAGAAAGACTAAAAAGTATCTTTGATGAAATACAAAGATTAAATAGATTAGTTGAATCTTTAGAGAAGTTAGCTAAATATGAAAGTGACTCATTAATTTTAAACAAGGAAGATACTAATATTAAAGATCTAATAGAGAATTTATCTATTAACTTTGAAAAACAATTATTAGATAAAAATATAAATCTAGAATTAAATTTACAAGAGCTTTTCATAAATATAGATAAAGATAAAATAAGTCAAGCTATAATAAATATTATTTCTAACAGTATCAAATATAGTACTGATTATAGTCAAATAAAAATATCTACTTTTGAAGATAAGAGTAATATTTTTATATCAATAAAAGATAGTGGGATAGGAATTGATGAGAAAAATCTAAAATATATTTTTGAAAGATTTTATAGAGCAGATGAATCTAGAGCTAGAGCATCAGGTGGAGTTGGAGTAGGTCTTACTATTTCAAAATCTATAATAGAGGCTCATAGTGGGTATATAAAAGTTAAAAGTGAAATTAATAAGGGAAGTGAATTTATAATAGAGCTACCAAAAGTTTTATAGAGTTAGATAAGCACATTCCTATGTATATTTAATACATAGGAATGTGCTTAATTTTTTATACATAGAATAAAGAATGCAGTTATATGGATTTATTGGTAGAAATTATATGAATAGTGGACAAATTATAGAATTAAATAAATAATACTAAAAATTTGATTGTAAAATATATGAAAAAATGATGTATATAGTAAAATTAACTTGTTACAAAAAAGAGAGGGGAATATTTTATGGGGGATATAAAAATAACTGGAAAAATAATTGAAATGATAACGATACCGTCTAGAGTTGCACCAGTTTATGCTAGTATAATTGCATTACAAAAAATATTACAGGGATTGATTCCCACATTTCAATTAATAGCTATAGCAAACTTTTTAGATACAGCTATAGGTGTAGTTAATGGTACTTATAATAAGAGTCAAATTATAATACCACTTATAACAATTGTAATGCTTATTGCTTTTGATTGGCTTTCGCAGCAATTAGTAGGATTTGTTGAAGTGAGACTTGAATTAAGACTTAGAGAGAAATTTAGGGGATTAATAACAGAAAAAAGAGCTAAGCTTAAATATAAATATATAGAAGATAAGGGAACTTGGGATTTAATATCAAGGATATCTGAAGACCCTGAATTAAAATGCAAGAGTGCTTATATTGATTTATTAGATTCAATAGCATTAATAGTAAGGGTAACAGGTTTAATTTTTATACTTATTACAAAAGTATGGTGGGCCGCTTTATTAATCTTGACAGTATCTATTCCGTTATTTTATTTATCTATAAAATCAGGTAAGGCAAATTATGATGCTTTTAGAGAAATGGCTGAATATAGAAGGCAATCTGATTATATAGGTGATGTTATTACAGGAAGAGAAGCGGCAGATGAAAGAGCCTTATTTAGATATACAAGTGAGCTTAATAAAAAATGGCTTAAGTTATATGAGAAAGTAAGAAAGCACCAATTAAAAATAGAAATTAAATGGTTTGCTAAAATGAAACTTGGAGGTATACTGACTGCTTTAATTTCAATAATTATAGTTGTTATACTTTTAGCGCCAGTAAAAGAAGGTTTATTAACAGTTGGTATGTTTATATCAATAAGTAATTCAGTTTTTGATATTATTCAAATAATGTCTTGGCAACTAACTGCTTATACTGAAAATCTTGTAAAGAATAGAGAACATTTAAAAGATTTAGCTAAGTTTATGAGATTAGAAGAAAGTACAGGGGCAATAGATAAGCCATCTAAAGGAAGTGTTAGATTAGAAAGATTAGAATTTAAGAATGTATCATTTAAATATCCTGGTACGGATATATATATACTTAAGGATTTATCATTTGTTATAGAAGAAGGTAAACATTACTCATTTGTAGGAATAAATGGGGCAGGAAAAACAACTATAACTAAAATAATAACTGGATTATATGATGAATTTGAAGGTGAAATTTTAATAAATCAAATTGATATAAAAAATTATAGTCAGTGTGAACTTAAAGAATTAACATCAGTAGTTTATCAAGATTTTGCAAAGTATTCTATTTCAATTAAAGATAATATAGCTTTAGGAAATTTAGAGTACATGGATGATAAATCAAAAGAAAAGAAGATTAAAGAAGCAATGAATATTGTAGAGTTAGATGATGTATTAGATAAATTAGATAAAGGATTAGAAACAAATCTTGGTAAAATTAAAAGCGATGGACTCGATATATCAGGTGGTCAGTGGCAACGTATAGCAATGGCAAGATCTATTGTAAGTAATGCTTCATTAAGAATACTAGATGAACCAACAGCAGCCTTAGATCCTATAAGTGAAAGTAATGTTTATGAAAAGTTTGAGAAAATAAGTAAAGGACAAACTACTATCTTTATAAGTCATAGGTTAGGTTCAACTAAATTAGCAGATGAGATATTTGTTATAGAAAATGGTTCAATAATAGAAACTGGAAATCATGAGGATTTAATAAGCATAGGTGGAAAATATGCTAATATGTATGAAAGTCAAAGGAGTTGGTATTTATGATAAGTAATGAAAACGATAGAAATATATCTATTTTTAAAATTCTAAAGAAGATAACACCTATGGTATTAAAAGCAACTCCAATGTATTTTATATTTATAATATTAGTAAATATTATCCATGCAGCTTTTTGGGTATTAAACACAGTTGCAAGTCAAAAATTCTTTGACTCTGTATCAGCTTTAACAATTGGTGAAAATACAATAGCAAAAACGATATTAATGGCATTAATGTTAGGTGGAGTTTTAATAGGTGCTCAAATGATAAATGGGATATCTAATTTTATGGGGAGTAGCTGGTGGAGTAAAGTAGCTGGGTATATAACTAGTATAGTAAATAATAAAGTTGGAAATACGGATCCAATTTCTTTTGAAGATACTAATGTTCTAGATGATATAAATAAAGTGCATGAAGGTGTTAGAAATAGTATAGGACTTATAGGAGTAATTACAATGATTGCTTGCATGTACATTCCATACTTTTTATTTATGGGAATATACTTATATAATTTAAAGCCAATACTTGCAATAGCACTAGTTTTTATATTTATTCCTGTTGCATTAACTCAGTTTATAAGAATTAAGATATTTACTAAATTAGAGGATGAAGTAGCACCTATTAGAAGAGAGTATAAGTACTATGAGGAATGTATAGGGAGTAGGGAATACTTTAAAGAAACAAGAATTTTAGGTGCTTTTGAATACTTTAAAAACTTATATTTAGATTCTTTAAATCTATTAAATAAGAAGATTTGGTGTGCAGAAAAGAAGACGAGATTAATGGAACTTGGAATGAAGATTCTTACGCTACTTGGATATATGGGAGTACTATATTTACTATTTATTAGTTTAATTAATGGAGATATATCTGTCGGGGCATTTGGAGCTGTGTTCTCATCAATAGGGATGATGTTCTCAATAATGGAAGAAGTTATATGTAGGCATATAGGAGAAGTAACTCAAAATTTAGGGACGGTAAGGAATTTTATAAGATTTTTAGAATTGCCAGAGAGAACTGGAAAAGATGTAGAAATAAAAGACGTACCAGATATAAAGCTTGATAATGTATCATTTGCATATCCAGCTTCGAATAAATTATCTGTAGAAAATATAAGTTTACACATAAAATCAGGAGAGACCATAGCTATAGTTGGAGAAAATGGTGCAGGAAAAACCACATTAGTTAAACTTATGATAGGTTTATATCTTCCAACTGAGGGGGAGGTATTAGTAGATGGATTTAATACTAAAGAAATTTCTCAAAAGTCTTTATATAAAGAAGTATCAGCTGTATTTCAAAGGTATCAAAGATATAAGATGACCCTTGGAGAAAATATATCAATAAGTAATATTGAGTATATTGATGATCATGATATAGATAAAGATATTGCACTTAAAAAAGCTGATTTAGCTATAGATAAAGAAATATTCAAAGATGGATATAATACAATGTTATCTAGGGAATTTAAGGGGATTGATTTATCAGGAGGTCAATGGCAGAGACTTGCAATTGCAAGAGGATTTTATTCAAATCATAATATGATAGTTTTAGATGAACCTACAGCTGCAATTGATCCAGTTGAAGAAAGTAAAATATATAATAAGTTTAAAGATATGTCCTATGGAAATACCTCTATAATTGTTACACACAGATTAGGATCAGCTAAGATAGCAGATAGAATTGTTGTTATGGATAATGGTAAAATTGTTGAGTGTGGAACTCATGATGAACTTATAAATAAAGAAGGCAAATATAAAAAAATGTATAATGCTCAGAGTAAGTGGTATGTAAAATCAGAAGATGAAGAGATTAGGGTGGGATAGGTTATATTGAAAAGTCCAGCAAGTTTATTTGCTGGACTTAGTTTGTAATAGTTTAGGATGATTGTCTAATAATTGATTTAATTGGTAGTATTAATTTTCTTTATACTTTTTATAGTTTGATATAAATTAAATAAAACTAACACAATTAAGCAAAACAATATTATATAAATATAAGGCAATGAATTCATATAATAATTCGTATTTATATTTATAAGTAGTAATTTGATAGAAATATAAAAAAGTATGTATAATAGATAGATAAAGAACTTACTTAGGAGGAAATAAAATGAAAAGTAACTATCATACCCATAATTATAGATGTAATCATGCTAAGGGAACTGTAGAAGAATATATAAAAGAAGCTATTGCTGAAGGATTTGATGAAGTTGGTATTTCAGATCATCTGCCTCATCCAGGAAAGAATATTGATAATAAAAGCA
Organism: Clostridium perfringens; assembly: GCA_040144665.1. Lineage (GTDB taxonomy): Bacteria > Bacillota > Clostridia > Clostridiales > Clostridiaceae > Clostridium > Clostridium perfringens_A. The sequence goes on along the minus strand of JBBVGE010000031.1, from coordinate 46,404 downwards.
GAATGAAGTATGAAGAGTTAGAAGAATATTTTAATGAAATAAATGAAGCAATTAAAAAATATTCTGATAAAATATCTATTAAAAAAGCTCTTGAGTGCGAATACTTCGAAGATTTCGGATGGCTTTATGAAGAACTTATGGAGAAGTATAAAGTTGATTATCTTTTGCTTGGAGTACACTTTTTTCCATATAAAGGAGAATGGGTTTATGTAGGTAGTATAGAATTAACTCCAGAGATATTAGAATGTTATGTAGACTATGTAGTAAAGTCTATGGAAAGTGGATTGTTTAAATGTGTTGCACATCCAGATCTTTTTGGACTTAGTTATAGAGATTGGGATGAGAATACAATTAAGCAATCAAGAAGGATATTACAAGCTGCTGAAGATTTAAATATACCTCTTGAAATAAATGTTAATGGATTTAGAAAGCCTGTGGTCAGATATAATAATGGCGAAAGATATAGTTATCCTATAAAAGAATTTTGGATGTTATCAAAGGAATATAATATAAAGAGAATAATAGGGATTGATGCTCATGATCCTTGTAATATGAGAGATTTAGATAGAGGATTAAATTTTGCGAAAGAACTTGGATTAGATGTTAGAGATAGATTAGAATTATAATATTATAATGATTTGAAATAGAGGTGATAGACAGAATAAAATTTGGGATAGATATGCGGAAACGGAAATAAAGATTTAATAAAAATACTATTAATGCAACTTTTTTTGAAATAAATATATTATATGGTAAGAGGTTAAATATTTATTAATATAGAGGGTATATATGAAAAAAGCTATAGTAACTGCTTTACTTACTATAACTATTATAGTATCAATAAGTATGACAACATTTGCTTCAGATGGAACAGCAACATTAAACGATAGAAAAACTGTACCATTTACTCAAGAAAATTTAAACAAATATGAAAAGGTTAATACAGCAGGAGTTACAAGAACAGCTAGCTATGATTATGTACCTGAGAAAGGATATTCTCAAATAAAAACAGATTATGCTAAGTATTATTTTGATGATAATACTATAAAAAATATATCAAGAGAAGTTTGGGCGTATAATAAACCAGTTGTTAGATATGGCTGGAGTTTTTAGTGATGATTAAAAAAAGTATAGTTTATTTTTTTATGTTAATTATAATTCAATTAACATTTGTATCTTGTGTTAAATCAAGTAGCAATATATTTTTTAAAAAAATAATAATGAAGATAGCCTTATAGAGTATCCTGAAGATTGTGATTTTAAAGATAGCAAAGAGAGTAAAAATTTTGATTATTCATATAAGGTTGATATTAATTCTGACAAATCAAATAAGCAATACATTTCTATTAATTTTATAATAGAAATAACTCCTAAGATACAAGATAAATTTGAAAATCTATTAGCTACAGCTTATATCGATGATTCGGTTTTTGAGAGTATGGCAGTTAAAAGTTGTAATTCATTTGGAGTATCTAAAGAAGAGCCATTAACAATTGATACAACAAATCCTGATATGAAAGGTTTTTCAATAGCTAGAGGAACTTGGATTTATAAAGATACAAAATTAGATGAATTAACTAGAAATTTAGAAAAAGGAATAAAAGTAAAGGTAGTTTGGAAAAACGGGGAGGAATATATTAATATTAAGAAGGTTAATATTGAGATTAAACAATAGTTATTAAAATTTATTTAGTTCAGATTTAGAAATTTTTTACAGAATTCTATTGAATAATTTTAAAAAATATGTTTATTAATAGATTTTATCCTATTTAAAAGATAAGTTGTACAATATCCTAATATACCCAAAATTAAATTAATCATTAAATATATTAAAGCTGTAGAATTCATATACATAAAAATAATAATTGTAAATATTAATGAAGATGTGGCTAAAGATATTAATATATTCACTTTATTTAATTTACATAAAACACCTTGAACTAAAAAACATATAGGAAATATGGTGAATAAAGATAATATGAATATAGCTTTTGTATCTATTGATTTTAATATGTCTGTAAAACAAATAGTAGATATTACAATCATAACTAACGTTGGAAACAAAATAGTTAAAATAGTTTTATTTTTCATAAATAAGCTCCTTTACTGATATTATAAATTATATTTCTAACATGAATTAATTGTAATAATTATACAGTTGATTATGTAATATGTCTTTATTTTTCATTCGACTAATTATGATAAACTTCAATATTACTTTGAATAACTTTACTATAATTTGAAGACTATAAGATTAATAAGATTAGCAAGACAGAAGCTTTAAGTAAATAGGAAGAAGTGTGATGCATATGAAAGTAGAGAAAGTTAGATTTTTAGCTGAAAAAAATATAAAAGGAATACCAAGGATTATCTATATAAAGGGAGATAATATAGAAGGTATAATAAAAAAATATGTAGATATATGCTTTTTACTAAATATTGAAGGAAAGATATTAGAACTTAAAGATAATGAAGCATATTTAAGCTATGATAGAGAAGCCATTAGTTCCTTAATTATTTATGGAATAATAGATGATGAGGAAGAGATTTATGAAAGAGCTAAGATATTATTAGAAGATGATTGGAGTTATGAAATAATAAAAGAATTAGATAAGAGTAATATTCCATCAATAAATATTGATAGTAATAATCTTAAAATTGGGTATGGTAAAAATTCAGTTATTTTATCAAAGTCGGAATGCTCTAAAATAGAGATATCAGATATTATTTCTAATTTAAATAATAATGGTATGATTCCTATAATTGCAGTGACTGGAACTAATGGAAAGACAACCACAACAAGACTTATATATAACACTTTATTAGAATTAGGATATAAAAGTGGAGCATCCACTACTGGTGGAATATATATAGGAGATAAAGTAGTTAAGACAGGCGATACAACAGGATATTATAGTGCTTTAGAAGTTCTTAAAAATAAAGATATAGATGTTGCTGTCCTTGAGACAGCAAGAGGTGGAATAATTAAAAAGGGGTTAGGCTTTAAAAATGCTAAGGTTGGAATAATTACATCTTTGTCAGAAGATCATATGGGAATGGAAGGGATTAATACAATAGAGGATTTAGGAAAAATAAAATCGTTAATTAAAGAAGGTCTAGATGATGATGGTGTTATGATAATTAGAGCAACTAAAGATATAGTAAGACTTTTTAGTAAGAAAGATAGATTAATATTATTTGATAATCATTTAAATAAATTAATAGAGAAACATATAGAAAAGGGAGGAGAAGCATTTTATACAAGGGGGGAATTCATAGTACATAATAAATTAGGAAAAGAAACAAAACTAGTAAGTCTTAATGATTTAGAGTTTACTCATAATGGAATATCTAAAAGCAATACAAGAAATGTAATGACAGCAATAGCTGCAATAAATAAGATTCATAATAATATTTATGAAGTAATCGATGCTATAAAAGGATTGAAATGTGATTTAAGTACTAATAGAGGTAGGCAAAATGTTATAAATATAAAGGACTTCAAATTAATAATAGATTATGGACATAATAGCGAATCCTTTTATGAAGTATTTAATATAGCCAAATCTTTAAATCCAACATTAATAACTGGAATTATAACATCCCCTGGAGATAGAAGTGATGAACATATAATTAAACTTGGAGAAATAGCTGCAAATTATTGCGATAAGGTGATAATTAAAGAGCATGAAGACAAGCGAGGAAGAGAAGAAAAAGAGACAGCAAATTTATTATATAAAGGACTTAAAAATAAAAAATTTAATGATAATAAAATAACTATACTACTTAAAGAAGAAGAGGCTATATTAAAAGCTTTAAATGAAGCAAAATCTGGAGAAGTAATAGTGTCATTTAGTCAATTTTTAAACTTAACAATCCCAGCCATAAATAAATATTTGAGAGAGAATAAATTAGAAGTTATTAATTAATAAAAATATGTGCTTAAATTTATAAGCACACATTTTTATTATTAGTTATTTAATTATATATTAACTTTCAACCATTGCACCGCCATTTACATGTATAACTTGCCCTGTTACATATGATGAATCATCAGATGCTAAGTATACATAAGCGGGAGCAAGTTCGAATGGCTGTCCAGCACGTTTCATAGGAACATCAGATCCAAACTTAGCAACTTCCTCAGCTGAGAAACTTGAAACTATAAGTGGTGTCCAAATAGGTCCTGGAGCAACAGCATTAACTCTAATTCCATCTTTAATTAGTGATTGAGAAAGAGATCTTGTAAATGTTACAACTGCACCTTTAGTTGAGGAGTAATCTATAAGATTCCTTTGGCCACGATAGGCTGTAATAGATGCAGTATTTACTATCGTACTTCCTCTTTTCATATGTTTTAGAGATTCTTGTGTAAGATAAAACATAGGATATATATTTACTTTAAATGTTAATTCAAGTTGAGATTCTGAAATACATTCAATACTTTTTTGTGGAAACTGAACACCAGCATTATTTATTAATATATCTATACCTCCAAGAGTATCAACTGTAAATTCAACTAATTCTTTGCAAAATTTTTTATCCATTATATCACCAGGAATTAGATAACATTTACCACCATATTTTTCAACATATTTTTTAGTAGTTTCTGCATCTTCGTCTTCATAGAGATAAGAAACTACGATATCTGCTCCTTCTTTTGCAAAAGCCACTGAAACAGCTCTACCAATTCCACTATCTCCACCTGTAATCAAGACACGTTTATTTTTTAATTTTTCACTACCTTTATAATTAGGGTTATCAAATATAGGTCTAGGCTTCATTATTGATTCAATTCCAGGTTGAATCATCTGATGTTGAGGTGGAAAGTTCTTAGGTAAATCTTGGATACTTAGGTCATTATCATAATATGAATTCATGTACGCCTCCTAAATAATTTATAACTATTAATTATTTTATGAAATTATAGATATATTTGTGAAAAGACACAAAATATATCCTGTGTATATCATTCTAAAAATGGAATAATAAAAATGAGGTGATTTTATGAAGTCGGTATGGAGTGAAAGTTGTAATTTTAGACAAAGAGAAGTTTTAGATAAAGATATAAAAACGGATATTTTAATTATTGGAGCTGGAATAGCAGGGATATTAATTGCATATATGCTAAAGCAAAGCGGAAGAGATGTGGTTTTAATTGATGCAGCTCAGATAGCAAGCGGAAATACAAAAAATACTACTGCAAAGATAACATCTCAACATTATTTAATTTATAATAAATTAATATCAGAGTTTGGAGAAGAAAAGGCTAGAGAATATGCAAGAGCAAATGAACTTGCTATAAAAGAATATAAAAAAATTATTGAAGAAAGAGAAATAGATTGTGACTTTGAAGAAAAGCCAGCCTATATTTATTCTCTAAATGAAATAGATAGCCTTAAAGAAGAGGTAGAAGCAGCTATTAGAGTTGGAATTAATGCTGAATTTGTTGAAAAGGCTAATCTTCCTTTTAAAATTAATGGAGCTGTTAAATTTAATAATCAGGCACAATTTAATCCACTTAAGTTTTTAAATGATATTTCAAAAGATTTAGTTGTTTATGAAAATACTAAAGCAATAGAAATTAAGGAAAATTTAGTAGTCACAAATAGAGGGAATATAACTGCAAATAGTATAGTTGTAGCGACCCATTATCCAATAATGAATACACCTGGATATTATTTTTTGAAAATGCATCAAGAAAGATCCTATGTTGTAGCTTTAGAAAATGTAAATGATATTGACGGTATGTATATAGATAATGATGAAAGTGGGTATTCTTTTAGAATGTATAAAGATTTAATGTTATTAGGAGGTATAAAGCAAAGAACAGGGGATAATGAAACTGGCGGAAGCTATGATAAGTTAAGAAGAGTTGCAAAAGAATTATATCCGAATTCAAAAGAAAAGTATCATTGGTCAGCTCAAGATTGTATAACTATAGATGGAATACCTTACATAGGAAAATACTCTGATGAAACTCCTAATGTATATGTTGCTACAGGATTTAATAAATGGGGAATGACAAGTTCTATGGTGTCAGCTATGATAATATCAGATATGATACTTGGAAAGAAAAATGATTTTTCAGAAATATTTTCTCCAAAAAGATTTGATCTATCAGCATCAATAAATAATATTGCTAAAGATATAAGTGAAACAGCTAAAAACTTTATTGCACAAAAAATATATATTCCAAGTATTAATATAGAACATATTAAAAATGGGCATGCTGGAATAGTTGAATATAATGGTGAAAAGGTTGGTGTTTATAAAGATAATGATGGCGAGGCATTTGTTGTAACAACAAAATGTCCTCACTTAGGATGTCAGCTTCATTGGAACGCAGATGAATTAACATGGGATTGTCCGTGTCATGGATCAAGATTTGATTATAAAGGACGATTAATAGGAGGTCCTGCAATTAAAGGACTTGTAGATGATTAATTTTCATGGTGAACATAAGAGAAAGAACTTTTTTGAAGGATGGTATTTTAAGCATCAAAAAAATGAGAACACTATAGCCTTTATACCTGGAATGAATATTGATAAAGATGGAAATAAATCAGCATTTATTCAAGTGATAACAAATACAAAATCTTATAATATTAAATACTCATTTTTAGATTTTAAGTGTAGTAAAGATGAAGTAGAAATACAAATTGGAAAAAGCATTTTTTCAAAAAAAGGTATTAAGATAGATATAGATGATAGAGACATATCTATTAAAGGAAAAATTAATTATAAGGAACTTACTCCTATAGAATATGACATTATGGGACCATTTCGTGAAATACCATTTATGGAGTGTAATCATGGAGTTATAAGTCTATATCATAAATTAACTGGGAGTATAAAGCTAAATGATGAGGAAATAGATTTTAAAGATGGAGTAGGATATATAGAGAAGGATTGGGGAAGTTCATTTCCTAAAGAATATTTGTGGATACAATGTAATTGCTTTGAAAATCATGAATGTTCAATAATGGTATCTATTGCAGATATTCCATTTATGGGAATGAATTTTAGAGGATGTATATGTAGTGTATATTATGAGGGTAAGGAATATAGGCTAGCTACATATAATGGAGTGAAAATAGTTAAGTGTAGTAATAAATCAGTGTTATTAAAAAGAGGAAAATATAAGTTGAAAGTTAATTTTACAAATAATAACGCACAAAATCTATTAGCGCCTGATAAGGGAAACATGTCAAGGATAATACAGGAGAATGCTGCTTGTAGAGGAAGATTTGAATTTTATATTGATGATGAATTAATATTTAATTTATATAGTAATAATTGTAGTTTTGAATATTTAGAGAAATAGATAGTCTAGTTATTTCTCTAAATATCATATAAATAAGCTAAAAAGCACAATGGAATATAATAATGAATGTGTATTATATTAAAAATATTTGACAAAGAGTAATTGAAGAGTATAATAATAATGTACCAATATTGGTCAGTCCTTTTGGACTGAAAGAATAAACTATTATCATTCACCTTTAGTGTATAAATAATCACTAAGACATAAACCTATTTAAGTCACTTCATTTTAAGAAGTGACTTTTGTTATATTATTAAATAAATATTTTTTTGTGGAATAATTTATTTATATATAATATGGCACTTAATAAATATAAATGAATATACTTATTAGTAGGGAGGGCATCTTAAAAGTTTAGATTTCTTTTAAGGTTTCCTCCTTTAAGCATATGAGGAAGAAGGTGTATTCATAAATATGGAGAGATTAGAAAGAATTTTTAAAGAAGCATCCCTTAGAGCAGTAATTTTTTCAAAAGATAACTTAGGAGTAAAACTTGACTTTTCGGAAGATAGCTTAGCATGGCTAGATGATATATTGGAGGTATTTCATAAAGCAAATGAAAATACTCAATTTGATAATGATAAAATTTTAGATTTATCTATGACATTTGGTGGATATCTTGGTGAGGTTATTAGTAAGAATATTGGTGGTGTATGGGAAGAAAATGATGGTAAGACGATATTCTTAGAAGTCAATGATAACAAGGTATTACCTTTAAATATAGTTTACAAAAGAATAAATATTGGAGAAAGGGCATCGGTAAAACGGTGGTATAGTAAGTTTAAAGAAAAATTATGTTAGAAGAAGAGCGGAAGATTTAAAAGCAATCTAGAATAAAGTATCTAGGTTGCTTTTAATCTATTATAAATTATAATATTTTTTATAAGAAGTTAAATGATTTTATTATACAAAAATTTTAATCTGTTAAATAACCTTAAAATAAAATATAATGGGTAATAGAAGTTTAAATTATTAAAACTAGGAGAATACATATGAAAAGATTTAAAAAAGTATATATAGAGATAACTAATGTATGTAATTTGAGTTGTAATTTTTGTCCAAAGACAAGTAGAAAATTGCAATTTATGGATGAAGAAGCCTTTATTAAAATAATAAAACAGATAAAGCCATATACTGATTATATATATTTTCATCTAATGGGTGAGCCATTCTTAAATCCAAATTTAAAAAGATTCTTAGAAATAAGTTATGAGCATGGATTAAAAGTAAATATAACTACAAATGGAACATTAATAAATAATGTTAAAGATATATTATTAGAATCAAAGGCTCTTAGACAAGTTAATATATCCCTTCATAGTTTTGAAGCAAATGACAATAAGATATCTCTAGAAGAATACATAGACAATGTAATGAATTTTATATTAGAGGTAAGAGAAAAGAGTAAGATTATTACATCAACAAGGCTTTGGAATATGGATAGTGATGAGCTAAAAGGAAGCAATAACTACAATAATGATATAATAAACATGATAGAGTCAAAATTAGGACTTGAAATAGACTTAAAGGAATCTCTTAAAAATGCTAGAGGAATAAAACTTTGGGATAGAGTTTATTTAAATATGGCTGAAAAATTTGAGTGGCCAGATATAGATAAACTTAGCACAGATTGCGAAATATTCTGCTATGGATTAAGAGATCAAATGGGGGTCTTAGTAGATGGAACAGTGGTTCCTTGCTGTTTAGATAGTGAAGGTAATATAGAACTTGGAAATATATTTAAAGAAGATTTAGAAGTTATATTAAATAGTGATAGGGCAAAAAATCTATATGATGGATTTTCAAGAAGATGTGCAGTAGAAGATTTATGTAAAAGATGTGGATATGCAAAGCGATATAAAAAATAATTAAGAAAATATAAAGATGTATTCAAAGTTTGAATACATCTTTATAAATATATAACTAGTTTTTTATGTTAGACTTAATTGTTTTATTATGTTTTTCACGAGATTCAAGTATTACTGATATTATAATTGAAGAAAAGAATATTATAAATAAAATAGCAGTATAAAATACAATTGGACCTTCCCTTAATACGTTATTTGAGTAGATTGAATAATTAATAGTAGGAACTAAAAACAAAGCTATAGTAAATAATATTAATATTAAAAAAATATTACTAAGAAGTTTCTTCATATTAAATCACTCCTTTTATTTCATTATATACTATATTTTGTATACATTATAGTGTTATAATATATGGAATAGTATGGTATAATTATAATGTTAATGTAAAAATAACGCTGAATTTAAAAAAATAAATAAAAAAATGTTGCAAAAATAATGTATTGATGTTATATTGAATAAGCAGTTGGTACGTATAGTGCTAATTAAGGAGCCTAGTGTGACTTTCGCCGGTCGCTAGGCTCCATTTATTTTATATAAATAATATTTAGATTTCACTTTAGATTTAGATTTCTAAAGTTTTTATTTTATATAAAAATATTTTCTACAAACTTATTTATATTTTCTATCCTTAAAACATAGTATTTATAGATTTAATTCTATGGGAGGAATAGATTATATGATAGGAATTAGAAGAGCTAATGAAGAAGATTTTGAAGAGATTAGAAGTCTTGTAGTAGAAATAAATAATATACATGCTAAAGCAAGACCAGATTTATATGAGTCTACAGAAGATCCTATTACAAGGAATGAATTTTATGAATTGTTAAGGTGTAAAACTACTGATATATTTGTAGCAACAAGGTTATGTACTAATGAGATAGTTGCATATTCTATCTTAAATATAATAAATAATAAGTGTTTATTATTTACGAAGAAAAGGTATTATGGATATATTGAGGAATTCTGTGTGAAATCAAATTATAAAAGACGAGGAATAGGTAAAACTTTATTTAATTATATAAAGGAATACTCTAAAGCATTAGGATTATCTTCATTACAGTTAACTGTATGGGAATTTAATGAAAGTGCAAGATATTTCTATGAATCATTAGGTATGATTACAAGAAATAGAAGAATGGAAATAGAAATTTAATATATATAATTTAAAATAAATAAAGCCCCAGTATTTAAAAATAGTGGGGCTTTATTTATTTTTTAAAATCCGCGGTTTTTAGCTTCAATTCCACTTTCATTTATTCCTGGTTGCTTTGTAGTTGTTGTAAAAGTATTCTTTGACCAACGCTTTGGGTGTTTTGATCCATTAGCATTATAATTTGTTTTTGAGTAGATTCTTTCATTTGCATACTTCATAAAATCATCTCCTTAAAATTCATTACATAAATAGTATTCTACTTATGGACAAATTTTATATTATAATAATGCTTCATGTTTTAATAAAAAAAGGGATATATAATGTGGAAAATTGTGTAAATAAATAAATGATAATGATAAAATATAAATGGTGAGAAATTTAAATATCTTAGGGGGCATAGATATGATAAGAAAATTGAATGAGAATGATAGAGAGAGCACTTTAAAGTTTCTATCTAGAGAGGCTTCTATAAATTTATTTATTATAGGAGATATTGAGAATCATGGATTTGAAAAAGATTTTATGACTGTATGGGGAAGTTTCGATGAAGAAAATAAATTAAAGGGAGTTTTTCTAAAGTATTATGAAAGTTATATAGCATACTATGATAAGTTTCATAATGATGTTGAATGTTTTAAAAATATCATAAGGTGTAATGATTGTAGTAATAAAGTTATATCAGGTAAATCTAGTATTATAGAAGATTTCAAAGACGTTTTTAAAAAATATGAAATTAAAGAGACAAGCTTTTGTGAGCTTAAGGATGGAAATAGATTAAAAGAATATGATGACAGTATAAAAGTAGCAGAAGAAAATGATGCAAAAAGAGTATGTGATTTTGTTAATGGAATAAAAGAATTTCGTGATATGTCAGGAAATTCAGAGGAACGATTTTTAGAAAATATGAGAAGTAAGTCAGGTAGGACATATTATATTGAAAATGAAAAAGAAGAAATCATTTCAAATGTTCAAACTACTGCAGAAAATTCAAAGTCTGCAATGATTGTAGCTGTTGCATCAAAAGAAGGATATAGAAATAAGGGATTAGTAACTAAATGTTTAAGTAAAATATGTAAAGATATATTACAAGAAGGTAAAACTTTATGTTTATTTTATCATAATCCTATAGCAGGAAGATTATATAAAAAACTAGGTTTTAAGGATATAGATAAGTGGACTATGATAATAGAGAAATAAAATTTATTATGGATTATTTTAACAAAATATATTATAATATTCATAGAGCTTATGGGAAAATTATAGATATAGTAGATAATAAATATTTTGGGGTGTTAAGGATATGAGGGAAATAAAGTTAAGTAATGGATGGAAATTAAAATCATTTTTAGGGGACTTAAGAGAAGAAAATGGAAAGAATGAGATAGTTATAGTAAATGAAAATGATGATACTATCATAAATGTTGAAGTATTAGAGGACGGAAATTTAAATATAAACTAAATATTTAGTATAGCAGTTTATAAGCACTAATTTTTATAGTTAGTGCTTATTTTTGTAAAATAATTTTTAAAGTATGGAGGGAGTTTATGATAGTTTATATTTGTTGTGCTGGAGGTGCCACATTTAATAAATTTGTAGACTTAATACTTGTATCACCACAAGTAAGATTTCATGTAAAAAGAATTCAAAAATTATTAGAAAAATATAATATTCCATGCGAAGGAATTGATATGAAAACATTTGGAATGATGGATGGAAAAAAGGGGTTAGAGAATATAAAGAAATATATTAAATAAATTATAGGAAGTGAAATATATGAAACTAAAGATAAGTGGACCAAAAGAAAATATAAAGAGTGTAAAAAGTTTCTTTATAGAACTTATAGAAGCACTATTATCGTTTATTATTTAGTAGTATAACGTGTAAATAAAAAAGAAATAAAAGAGATAGGTTAAAAATCTATCTCTTTTATTTCTTTTTATATACAATTGGAAGCTTTATTATAAAGGTAGTTCCTTTATTTAATTCACTTTTAACATTAATCTCTCCACCATGAATAGATACGATTTTTGAAACTATAGAAAGTCCAAGTCCAGTTCCATTTGTATTTCTTGAAGAATCACTTTTATAAAATCTTTCAAAAATTCTATTAGCATGTTCTTTAGAAATTCCTATTCCATAATCTTTAAAAATAATATTAATATATTCAGAGGTTTTCTCTAAAGAAATATTTATTATTGAACCTTTATCTGAAAATTTAATAGCATTTTCAATTAGGTTAGTCCATACATGGAATAGAAGATCCTTATCACCAGCAAGCTTAATCTTTGGAAGATTGAGGTCGAAGGCAATATTTTTGTTAGACCATTTACTTTCTAGATAAAGGATACTTTTTCGTATTTCTTCATCAATAAAGAAATCATCTTTTTTAATATTATTATGAATATTATCTAGTGATGATAATCGTAATAGGTTTTCACTCAATAAGCTTAGCCTACTTGTTTCTTCATTAATAATATCAGAATAATATTTTCTATCTTCTACGCTTAAGGTATCATAAGAGAGAAGGGTTGAAAAACCTTTTATAGTAGTAAGTGGAGTTCTGATCTCATGAGAAACAGAAGATACGAACTCTTGTCGCATTGTTTCAGTTTTATTAAGCTCAGAGGTCATATAATTAAATGTATTTATAAGTTCACCAAGTTCATCTTTTCTATAATTTTCAACCTGAATATCATAGCTACCATTACTTACGTACTTTGATGCTAATGTTATGGCCTTTATAGGCTTAACAATATTTTTAGCAACTATCATGTAAGAAATTGTTCCAAGAATTAAAACTATACATAAGTTTAAAAATACCCATTTATGAATTCCAAGAATATTAAATAAATTAATAGGCTTAATAAATAGTGCATAATCCTTATCATTGATTTTGAAAGATGATGCAAAATATTTATTTGAAGAATCTAGATAAGTGGTATAATTTATATCTGAATTATTATTTCTACCATTTAGAACTTCTAAAACTTCATCCTTAGGAATATCAACATGAGAATCGTTTTTTGAAAATTCATCAACTAAACCATTTTTATCATAAATAGATATATTAGATATATAAAATATATCCATGTTAATCATTGAATTTATAGATATTGTATCATTATTTTTATATAGTAATTCTATATTTTTAATAGTATTATCTACAGTTTTTTGTAAGGTGTTTTTTATTTTAAAAGAGTAAATAAATGATGTTATAAAAAAAGAAACTATTACGCTAGATATAATTACACAAAAGAAAATGCTTACTAACTTAAAGTATATAGATTTTTTCATATATTAATCTCCTTCAATTTTATAGCCGAGTCCTCTTATAGTTGTTATTTTAGCTAAACTGTTATTAGAAATTAATTTTTCTCTTATCCTTTTTATATGAACATCAACTGTTCTATCATCACCTTCATAATCTATTCCCCAGATATCTTCTATAAGCTCACTTCTTGTAAAAACTTTATTTGGAAAACTACTTAATTTAAATAGTAACTGAAATTCCTTAAGAGGAAAGTCTATTAAAGTATTATTTATTTTTACAGAGCATTCTTTAAAATTAATAAGAAGATCGCAATAAGATATTATATACTTAGATATTTTTTTATATCTTCTAAGAAGTGCTTTTATTCTTATTAAAAGTTCAGGAACTTCAAAGGGTTTGACTAAATAATCATCAGCACCGTTATTAAACCCATCTATTTTATCATTAAGTTCACCTTTAGCAGTTAAAAGTAAAACAGGTATATCAAGTATTCCTTTTATATATTTAGTAACTTCTAAGCCATCTACTAAAGGCATCATTATATCTACTATTGCTATACTTATTTGATTCTTTTCTATAGCATCTAATGCTTCCTGTCCATTAGAACATAATATTACAGTATAATTCTCTCTTTTAAGTACCTCGTTTAAAAGTGTACGTATATTTTTATCGTCATCTACAACTAAAATATTAATCATTAAAAATTCTCCTAATATGCAGTAATAAGTTTTAGTATATATTATTAAGAGCCTAAATAAAAGGACTATATCATATCAAATTTCCTAATATAAGTGTATAAACATCTGTTAGTTTTGATATAATAAAGTCCCTTTAAATTTTTAAAATATAATATTTTATTCTGAACGTAGAGCATCAATTGGAAGCAACTTTGAGGCTTTATTTGCAGGCATAAGTCCAAATACTACACCTATGAAAATTGAGAATCCAAGACCAAAGAATACTACTCCCCATGAAATACCAGAGGTTACACCAAGTATTGAATTAAATGCCATAGATCCCAGTATTCCAAGAATTGCACCAATTATTCCACCTATTAAGCTTATAACTATAGATTCAATTAAGAATTGAATTAAAATATCTTTTCTCTTTGCACCAAGTGCTTTTCTTATACCAATTTCTCTTGTTCTTTCAGTAACTGATACAAGCATTATATTCATTATTCCAATACCACCAACTAATAATGAGATACCTGCAATAACACCAACTGTTGTTGTCATTGTACCTTGCATTGTTTTTATTGTATCTAATATTTGTTGTTGATTTATTATAGTATAAGGTTTAGTTTTATCTTTATCAGAGTTTTTAATGTCAAAGGTTCTATCAAGTTTTCTTTCGATAGCAGTCATAGTATTATCTATATTTTCAGTATCTTTAACTCTTAAATACATAGTTGAGATTGATGTATTTTTTATAAGTCTTTGAACTGAAGTTATAGGTGCATAAATCTTATTGTCTGTTGAATTTAAAGCGGAACCATCTTTAGCTAATATTCCAACTACTTTATATTTAACACCATTTAATCTTACATACTTACCTATAGGATTTTCAAATCCAAATATATCAGTAGCAATTGTATTGCCAAGTACAACAATTTTATCGCTATATTCAACATCTATAGGAAGAATGAATCTACCATTTTCTAATTTTTTGTTTTCTAAAGAAATAAAATTATTATCTGTTCCGGTGATTGAAACCATTTTGTTATTATCACCATATCTTAAATCTACATTGCCGCTGACATCAGCAGACATTTTATCTATATTTGGTATTTCTTTAAATTTTTTTGAATCATCATAAGATAATTTATCGGTTGGATCTTTTGAAGTAACCATAACACTTATTAGGTTAGATCCTAAATCTGTCATTTGAGAGTTCACACTTTCAGTCATTGAATTTGCAACAGATACTAGAAGCGTTACTGAAAGTACTCCTATAATTATTCCAAGCATTGTAAGTATTGAACGCATCTTATTTGATAGAAGTTGTTTAAAAGCTAATTTAAAGCTTTGTATTATACCCATATAATCACGCCCTTTCCTCGTATAATGTTCCATCTTTAATTCTAATTATTCTTTTTGCTTGATCTGCAACACCAAGGTCGTGAGTTATCATTACAATGGTTCTTCCTTCAGCATTTAAATCTTTTATAAGAGACATAATTTCTTTACTTGTCTTTGTATCTAAAGCCCCTGTAGGTTCATCACAAAGAAGTATTTCAGGATCAGTCACAATGGCTCTTGCAATTGCAACTCTTTGCTGTTGTCCTCCTGATAACTGAGTAGGAAGATGATTTCTTCTATCAGCTAATCCAACTTTTTCTAAAGCTTCTATTGAACGTTTTTTTCTTTCAGATGAGGACATACCTCTATAAATAAGCGGTAGTTCAACATTCTCAAGAGCTGATAACTTACTTAAAAGATTAAATTGTTGGAATATAAATCCAATTTTTTTGTTTCTTATTTCAGATAATTTATTATCATTTAGTGTTCTTACATCTTCTCCATCTAGAAGATACACCCCTGTATCTACTTTATCTAAACATCCTATAAAGTTCATAAAAGTAGATTTACCAGAACCAGAGGGGCCTACAATTGCAACAAATTCTCCCTTTCTTACTTTAAGAGAAATATTATTCAACACCTGAAGGTGCTCATCCCCCATAGTATAGCTTTTACAAGCATTTTCTACATCAATAACATATTGTTTCATAATTAATATCCTCCTAAAGGTTTATTTTGAATGATTCATCATTGGAGGGAAGCCTGTAGTTTGCTTCTTTACTAATGTAGGAAGTTGTACCTCATCTCCTGAAGAAAGACCTTCTGTGATTTGGATATAATCATCATTATGGATTCCTGTTTTAACTATTTTTTCTTCTTTAGTTGAAGGAATTATAACGTAATTTTCTCCAGAATCATTTTGATTTATTGCTTCAATTGGAATATATAAAACATTATCTTTCTTTTCTGTTGTTATTGTTCCAGTACCAGTCATACCAGCTTTAAGCCCACTTATGGTTTTATCAAATGATACTGTAACACCATATGTAGTAACACCATTTACAGTATTACCAGCATCTGCTATGCTTTCTATCTTTCCTTTAAATTTTTTATCAGGGAATGCATTTATATCAATATTTACAGTTTGACCTTTTTTTAGATTAACTACATCAATTTCATCAACAGTAAGTTCAAACTCTAAATCGTCATAATCAGGTTTGATTTTATTTTCAGGAACTACTATACCAGATGATGATACAGAAACCTTTAATTCACCTTTACTTACAGTTGCTGTTTGATAAACATCAACATTTTGTTCTATTTTCTCCTTTGCTTTTGAAATTGTAAAAGCAGCACCAGCCCCTAATATTGCAATAGTACATATTACAGTTATTATAATTGTTTTTGCTTTTTTACTCATTTATTTATCCTCCTAAATTAGTTTGGTGACTAAATAATAATTAATAAATATTAACTTAACATGAACTAACTTCAATTATTTATTATTTCTCAAAAGTAACATTTTAAACATATAATGATAAAAATAATAAAATTTATAAAATATAGTGAATATTCAAAATATTTACTGTATAATGTAATTAAATGTTTACATTAAGAATATAAATCTTTTATCAGGGAACAATAATGTTCAGTATTTAAATAAAAGGAGGATTAAAAATTATGCATACTAACTTAATACCAAACATCGATAGTTATGTAGCAAAGTACATGGACGAGAATGGATGTAGCTTTGAACAAGCGTGTACTGAACTAGAATTAGATAAAGAGAGTGTATTCAATCAAAAGTATAATAACGAATTAGAATAAGTAAAAAGGATGCATATGCATCCTTTATTTGTGTCTATAAATATAATTGTAGTTTTAATTGTAGTTTAAATTAACTACTTTTATATTTTAATATTAAATGGTTATGCTTAAATAGATAATATAATAGATTAATGCATTATTAATATAGATGTTTTCAGGCTTTTATTCTAAAAAATAGTTTATTAAATTTTCTGAAAATGATCCTATAAATGTAATTATATAACTGAATTTAACATATTTCAATTTGAATTTTATTAATTTTGAAAAATTTATTTAAAATGGATATAATATATGATAAGAGACTATTTTGAAAGTTAAGAAAAGAGGTAAAAAAATGAAAATAAATAGAAATGATGATTGCTGGTGTGGCAGTGGAAAGAAGTATAAAAAATGTCATGCTGACTTTGATGAAAAATATGATTCTTTAAAAAGACAAGGATTTTTAATGCCTCCTAAGAAAATTATAAAGAATGAAGAACAAATAGAAGGAATAAGAAGAAGTGCAAAAATTAATAATGCAGTATTAGATCTTGTTTCAGAGAAAATAAAAGAAGGTATGAGTACTGAAGAGATAGATAAAATTGTATATGATTATACAGTAAGTCAAGGGGCTATACCGGCACCTTTAAATTATGGTGGATTTCCAAAGAGTGTTTGTACTTCGATAAATGAAGAGGTATGTCATGGAATACCTGACGAGAGTATAATTTTAAGAGATGGTGATATTATAAATGTTGATGTATCAACAATAAAAGATGGATATTATTCAGATGCATCAAGAATGTTTATGATAGGAAATGTTTCAGATGAAGCAAAGAGATTAGTTGAAGTATCAAGAGAATGTCTTCAAAAAGGTATTGAAGCTGTTAAGCCTTGGGGATTCTTAGGGGATATAGGAGCAGCAGTTCAAGAATACGCAGAGAAAAATGGATATTCTGTTGTTAGAGACTTTGGTGGACATGGAGTTGGAGTAGAGTTTCATGAGGATCCATTTGTTGCTCATGTAGGTGATAGAGGGGAAGGTATGGTACTTGTACCAGGTATGACATTTACTATAGAGCCAATGATAAATCAAGGTGAATATGGAGTGTTTGTTGATGAAGATAATGATTGGACTGCAATAACAGAAGATGGATCTTTATCATCACAATGGGAACATACAATTTTAGTTACAGAAGATGGTATAGAAATAATTGCTTATTAACTATTAATAGACAGTGTAGAAATTTGATTTTCTACACTGTTTTATTATATAATGTGAAAAAATGATTAATTTTTCCAAAATATAATGAACTAAGTGTAAAATTAAATGCATATAAGAAAATAATAACAATAATGTATCATAATATTGTATAATAATGTTGAATTTATAGAATTTCAGGTGATTATATGAATAAGAAAAAGAGATTAGGGGACCTTTTAGTTGAACTTGGATATATAACAGAAGATCAAGTTAATGAAGCAATAAAAATACAAAAAACTACAGGTAAAAGACTTGGACGTATTTTTGTAGATTTAGGATATATAACAGAAGAAGGACTATTAAATATATTAGAACTTCAGCTTGGAATACCTAGAATAAGCTTAGATCTTATAGATGTGGATATGAAGGCAGTTTCAACAATATCAGAAGGATTAGCTAAAAGATATAATCTAATACCAATAAAGTTTAGGAATGGAAGACTTGTTGTTGCTATGTCAGATCCACTTAACGTTTTTGCAGAAGAAGATGTAACATTAGCATCAGGGTATAAAATAGATGTTGGAATAGCAATGGAAGAAGAAATCTTGGATGCTATTGCAAAATATTATTCAAAAGATTATATATCAAAAGCTGAAGCTAAATTAAATGAAGAAATAGAAGAGAAAACTGATGAAAATCTTACAGTAGATAATCAAAATGATTCTCCATCAGTTAGACTTATAGATAGAATTATAGAAAATGCAATAAAAAATCATGCAAGTGACATACATATAGAACCACAACAAAATAAAATAATAATAAGATATAGAATAGATGGTAAGCTTAGAAAACAATTTGAAGCTCCAAAGGAACCATTAAATTCTATGGTTACGAGGATAAAGTTATTAAGTGGTATGGATATTGCTGAAAGAAGAGCACCACAAGATGGGAAAATAGTAATTAATATTGATAAGAGAGAAATAGACTTGAGAGTATCAATTTTACCATCTGTAAATGGGGAGAATCTAGTTATTAGAATATTAGATAAAAATTCTTTTGAATTCTCAAAGGAAAATTTGGGATTTACAAGTAAAGATATAGAAATTATAAATGATATAACAAATAAATCATATGGAATGTTTTTGGTTACAGGACCAACAGGAAGTGGTAAAACATCAACATTATATTCAATACTGAGAGATATGAAAAATGAAGAAAATAATGTTATTACATTAGAAGATCCTGTTGAATATACTATGGATGGAATAGTGCAAGTAAATGTAAATAATAAAGCTGGACTTACATTTAACTCAGGTCTTAGAGCAATTTTAAGACAGGATCCAGATATAATAATGGTAGGAGAAATAAGAGACGAAGAAACAGCCACTATGGCAATAAGATCAGCTATAACAGGTCATAAGGTTTTAAGCACATTACACACAAATGATGCGCCTTCGGCAATAGTAAGACTTATGGATATGGGAGTACCTTCATATTTAATTGCATCATCTTTAACAGGTGTAGTTGCTCAAAGATTAATGAGAAAACTTTGTGATAATTGTAAAGAAGAATACTTAGCAAATAATTATGAAAAAGAAATTTTAGGTATTAATAAAGAAGAAGAGATTAAGCTATATAGACCTGTTGGATGTATTAAATGTTCTGGAACTGGATATAAAGGCAGAACAGGAATATTTGAGATTATGGAAGTAAAGCAAAATATAAGAGAATTAATAGCAAAAAGTGCAAACTTCTATGAAATAAGTGATGAAGCAAAGAAAAATGGAATGAAGACTTTATTTGAAAGTGGAGTAGAGGTTGTAAAAAAAGGTACAAGCAGTATGAATGAATTGATGAGAATAACTTTAATAGAGGAATAAAGGAGTAGACAATATGCCTTTATATAAATATGAAGCAAAAAACCTTGAAGGTAAGATATTAAAGGGAAAACTTGATGTAGGTAATTTGGAGGAGCTTAGAAAAGTATTAAAGCAAAAAGGCTTTTTTCTAACTAAATATGATACTGAAGGACAATCACTTAACATAGATCTTAGTATGTTAATGAAAATACCTAAAAAAGATATTTCTATATTTTGTAGACAAATGTATTTTTCATTATCATCAGGGATAACAGTATTTAAAAGTATAGACATAGTGAAAAATCAGGTTGAAAATAAAAAACTAAAGAATATATTAAATAATGTTTTTAGTGAAGTTGAGAATGGAAAATTACTTTCTGAAGCTTTTAAAAAATATAAAGATTTACCTAATCTTTTTATATATATGATTGAAGTTGGAGAAGAGACAGGGAAAATAGATGAAGTAATGGGAAGCCTTGCTGATTATTATGATAATCAATATAAGCAAGAAAAGAAAATAAAAAATGCTATGATATACCCTAAATTTTTATTTATATTTTCTATATTAGTGGTTTGTGGCTTAGTTACTTTTGTAGTACCTGTATTTGTTCAAAACTTGATATCTGCAAATCAAAAATTACCATTGCCAACTCAGATAATTATTAGTTTAAGTGAGTTTATGAAATCAAAATGGCTATATATTATATTGGTAGTAGTTGGACTGGTACTAATAAAAAGAACTGTATTAGATAAAAGCATAGTATATAGACTTTTCATAGATAAGTTCATAGTAAAGTTTAAGTTTATAAAAAATATGACTATGCAAATATATACAGCAAGATTTGCAAGGACTTTTTCTATATTATTTTCTGGTGGAATAAGCGTAGTAAGATGTATGGAAATAAGTGCAGATGTTATAGGAAATTCATATCTAAGTAAAAAGCTAATTGAAAGTAAAAATTTAATAAATGATGGGTCAAGCATTTCTGAAAGCTTAGAAATGGGAAATGTGTTTCCGAAGATGCTTATTCAATCTATAAATGTTGGGGAAGAATCAGGAACTGTTGATGAAATATTAGTAAAAGCTTCAGAGTTTTATGATTCAGAAGCAAATTTTGCTTTAGAGAAGTTATCAAACTTAGTTGAGCCTATAATGATTGTAATTTTAGCACTATTAGTTGGATTCGTTGTAATATCATTATTATTACCAATGTTTTCAATGTATGATGCTGTTCAATAAAGTTTATAAGCCTAATAAGGTTTTATATAAAATATAATAATATTTTAAGGAGGAATAAGTTATGAATAAACTTTCTAAAAAGAAAAAGAAAGGTTTTACTCTAATAGAACTAATAGCAGTAATAGCAATACTTGCAATCTTAGCTGTAATAGCAGTTCCAAGAGTAATATCATATGTAGATAAGTCAAAGAAAGTTGCAGTACAAACAGAAGCAACAACAATATATAATGCTGCTGAAGCTGCATATAATGATGGAAGATTAAAAACAGCTACAGTTACTGGAAATAAGCCAACAATTGCAAATAATGCAGCTTCACTGGTAACTAATGGAGATTTTGATAAGGTTAAGGTAAAAGATGCAGTTAATAGCCTTACAGCACAAGATTTATTAAGCAATGTAAATACATCGAAGTTTGGAGCAGTTCAAAGCAGTATAACGCTAGGAGAATTAAGAACTATAATGAATGCAGATGTTAATAAATTAAATGTTGATTCAAATGGACAGCTACAATCACCGATTATAAAAGCAAATTAATTATAGTATATTCATTAATATATAAGGAGGATAAGTTATGGATAAAATTGTTAAAAAGAAAAAGAAAGGTTTTACGCTGATAGAACTAATAGCAGTAATAGCAATACTTGCAGTATTAGCAGTAATAGCAGTTCCAAGAGTAATATCATATGTAGATAAGTCAAAGAAGGTTGCAATACAAACAACTGCAACAACAATATATAATGCTGCTGAGGCCGCATATAATGATGGAACGTTAAAGAAGGGAACAGGAGATAATGCGGCATTAGTTACGAAGAGTGATTTCGACTCAACTACTGTCGCTAATGCAGTTGCTAGTCTTGAAAGCAATGATTTATTAAGTAATGTAAATATTAGCAAACTTGGACCAGCTACAACTTTAGGTAATTTAAGAGTTTTAATGAATACAGATCCAAGTACTTTTTCTCTTAATGGAGAAAATCTAGGCGGATCAATTTCAAATGGTGTATACTCACCAACAACACCAGCACACTAATCAGACTAAATTGTTTCAAAATATTAAAAGGCTGTCCTATGGCAGCCTTTTAATGAATTATATAAATGGGAGAGAGACCTATGAAAAAGAAAGGTTTTACACTAATAGAGCTAATATCAGTAATAGCAATCCTTGCAGTACTATCAGTAATAGCAGTTCCAAGGGTAATATCATATGTAGATAGATCAAAAAAAGTTGCGATACAGGCAGAGGCAAAAGTTATATATGCTGCATCAGAACAAGCTTATAATGAGGGGATATTAATTCCTACAAGTAATAATATCTGGGATTATAATAATGGTAGCACTCAAAAACAAACGCCAAGGTTTGAATATATGATAGTATTCGAAAAGGATTATTGCAAAAATGGTTCAGAACCTGTTCTTGATGTTCTTCAAAAGCATAATTTAATAAGTAAAGTAAATGCTGAAAGAGATAATAGAATGCTTGGAGCTGCATATTATGTAAATTTATTAAAACAAGTAATTGATGCCAATCCAGATGATATTGTCTTAAATAAAGATGGAACATTAAATAATTGGTATGGAAATCCTATAAAATAAGATGAGGTGATTTATGAAAAAGAAAGGTTTTACACTAATAGAACTAATAGCAGTAATAGCAATACTTGCAATATTAGCTATAATAGCAGTTCCAAGGGTAATATCATATGTAGAAAAATCAAAAGTAACAACAGTAAAAACAGAAGCAAAAGTTATATATAATGCAGCAGAAGCTGCTTATAACAATGGGCTGTTAGTTCCAACAAAGTATAATATATATCCACCAGCTGACTTTGATTACAATAAAGATACTCCACTTTTTAAAGATATGGCACTTTTTGATTATAGTAATTCAAAGGATAAAAAGGAGTAATAGAAGTATTAGAAGAAAATAATCTTTTGACAAGTAGAGAGAAAGATATAACAAGCTTATTAGGAAAAGCTGCAACTATTGAATGGTTAGAAATGATAATAAATTCTAACCCTAATAATATAAAATTAGATGAAAAAGGAAACTTTGATGGATTTAAATAAAATTAATAATAACAATTAAATAAATTTTATTAGAAAGGAATTCAAATGATAGGATTAATATTTTTTATATTTGGATTAGTATTTGGAAGTTTTTTTAATGTATGCATTTATAGAATACCAAGAGAAGAAAATATAGCATTTCCACCATCACACTGTGCAAATTGTGGTAGGGAACTTAAAGCTTATGAACTTATTCCTGTAATAAGCTATATAGCATTAGGTGGAAAGTGCAAAGGATGTAAGGAAAAGATTAGTTTTATATATCCTTTAGTAGAATTAATTACGGCATTTATGTTTTTAGGTATGTATATTAGATTTGGTATTTCTATAAATACATTTAAGTATATAGTTCTATTTTCAATACTTATAATAGCAACAGTTATAGATATTAAAACTAAGGAAGTTTATTTTAATGTATCATTAGCTGGTTTCTTATTTGGAATTATATTTTCTATAATTGAAATAGTAAATGGAAAACCAATAACTGAAGGGGTAATAAGTATACTTATACCGCTTATTATAGTAGGGATTATATATTTACTGTCAAAGAGATTTGATGGGTTTGGAGGAGGAGACTTAGAGGTTTATCTATTTATAGCCTTGTATTTAACTCCAACATTAATGGGACTTACAATATTTTTCTCAATAATTACAGGTGGGATATTTGCCATAGTACTTTTATTAATGGGAAAAAGAAAAATGGCAATACCTTTTGTTCCTTTCATTTCATTAGGAACACTTATTTCAGTATTATGGGGTATTAATATACTGAGTATATATTTATCTACATTATGATGGGGAGGAATAAAATGTTTAAATTAGGCAAGAAAAACAGTATAGTTTTGGCTCTTAAAGATGAGTTTGTAGATATATTGGTAGGAAATAAAAATAAAATTAAATTATACGATTCAATTCCTATAGAAGAAGGTATATGTATAGAGGGAACTATAAAAGATGAAGTGAAATTATCAGAGTTATTGTTAAAGTATTTTTTAGAGCATGATATAAATGAAGATGAAATATCTTTTGTTATATTTGGAAGTGATGTTATAACAAGACATATTCAATTACCATATATGAACAGTGATAGTTTAAGAGAAGCTGTAGAATTTGAAGTAAAAGAATTAGTTCAAAATGGTGAAGATTATTACATAGATTATGAAATTATAGGAAAAGAAAAAGGAGTACGTAATCCAAAGCTAGACGTATTAGTTGCTGCATGTATAAAAAGTAAAATAGATGGGTACGTAGAATTAAGCAAATCTTTAGGTAAAAAGTTAAAAGTAATAGATGTATTAACAAATACAATAAATAAAGTTTTAATTAATAGTGATTTAGAATATAAAAATAAAACTTTAGCATTATTTTATTTAGGGTATAGTTTTAGTAGTATTTCTATAATAAATGATGGTATTATGAGGCTTGAAAGAAACATACCTTTTGGATTTCAAAACATTATAAGAGAATATAGAAAAAGTTCATCAGAGTATGATTCTACTGGAATTAAAAAAAGTTATAGTAATTCCAAAAAACTAAATATAAAATCCTTTAATTTATTAGAAACTTTTGAAGAATCTCCTAGAATAAAAGACTCTATAGACAATCTATTATCTATAGTATATAAGACAATTAAGTTTTATGATTCAGGTAAAGGTGAAGAAAATGTAAGTAATTTAATAATATTACCTAGTTTAGAGCTTAATAATACAGCGGCAGAATATATAGAAGATTACTTTTCAATAAAAAGTAAATTAATAAGAAATGTAGAGGATTTAGGATTTGAAGTTAGAAATATAGATAAAGAGTTTGGAAGATTCTTAGCGCTTTATGGTTTATTTTTAAGGAGATATTAATATGAGAAAGCAATTAAACCTTAACCCAAAAGTTATAGAAAAAAATAATAAAAAAGATATAGGAAAGTTATTAATAGTTGTTTATTTATTACTAACCATTTTACTATTTATAAATGCAGGAGTTATATATTACGATAATAAATCTTTAGAGAAGAATAGTGAGGTTATAAAGTCGGAAATAAAAAATTATAAAGAAGCAGGCAGTGATTATGACAATATATCCAATGATATAAAAGATAAAGAAAGATTTATAAATAAAATGAAGACAATAGATAGAGATGTTTCGGCATGGGAATATGTAAATGCATTAAAGAAATATTTTCCGAAAAATGTATCTTTAGAAAATATAAGTTTTACTCCTAATGGAATTAATATGACTGGTATAGCAGATAAAGAAGATGATGTAACTGTATTTTTAGCAAATCTACAAATGAGTAAAATGTATAAGAGTGCAAGACTTGTTTCTATGAATGATATTAGTATTACATTAAATAATGATATGGGAATCGTAAATACAAGTGATGATGTAAAAAGTAAAGATAAAACTAGCAGTGATAATAAAAATACAAATAATAATTCTAATGATAATAATACTATTCCAAACAATAAAGATGATAATAATACTAAAGATAAAAATAGCCAAGTAAGCAATGAAAAGCCAAAGGTAATTAACAAGGTTAAATTTACTATTTCAGTAGAAGGAGTAAAGAGTCATGAGAAAAAGTAAAGAAGGTAATAAATTTCTAAACTATTTAAAGGGGCTAAAAAGAAAAGAAAAGCTACTTTTATTTACAAGTATATTGATATTTACTTTTCTTATAATACAAGAATTTGTAGTAAGACCTTTAAATAATAAACAAAATAACTTGCAAAAAGAAATAGATAGTCTTAATGAAAATAAAACAGATGCTCTCTCTGGAATAGCTAAACAAGATGAATTGAGAATAAAATTAAATGATATCACATATGAGTATAATAAAATTTTATCTGGACTCCCAAGAACAGAGAAACAGGCAGAAATACTTAAGGAGTTAACAACAATTTCAAGTGAGACTAATATAGAATTAACAAATATTGGTTTTGATAATGCAGATACAGTACTGAAAATAGATGATAAAGATAATAATTCAAATAATAATAATTTAAGTAGTAATATCCAAAGTAATAGTATAGATGGTACAAACTCTAATGGAACAACTAATAATACTGATAAATATAAACTTAAAAAGGATGATGTATTAGTTCATAGTGCAACGCTTACAGTAAATGGTAGATTTGAAAACTTAGTTAATTTTATAAAGAGAATAGAGAGAGCAAAAAGAAAAATAAATATAAATAATCTGCAAATAGAGAAAACAAGCTTAGATGAAAATGGAAATGTAAAGAACATACTTCAAGCAACGATTAAGATAGAATATTATAATTTAAATTACAAGGAGAATGAGAAGTATGATTTTAATAAAGGAACATACGGTAAACAAAGTTACTTCCAATAAAAAAGGAATAAGCTTAATAGAAATTGTTGCAGCCCTTGCAATATTTACAGTTCTTTTTGTGGGTGTTAGTGGTCTTATAATGAGTGCTATGAAAAGTGAAAATTCTACTAATAATTCTATAAAATCAACAAGTTTTATACAAGGAATAAGAGATACTTTATATAACGAAGATAATACATTTTTTAAAAATTATCTAAATGGTAAAGATGTTAGATTTGAATTAGATAGTATATATTCTATACAAAGAATGCTTACTGGTGACATACAAAATGGAAGTGAAACTTTAAAGATAGATAGCTATGTATCAGGTAGTAGTAAAAATAATCCTATAAAATATATTGTATATATAAATACTACATCAAAGATAGAAGGGCTATATAATGTAGTTTTATCAGTAATACCATTAAATAAGTCACAATATTATTATTATGAAAATGGACAAAGGGTACCAAGTGGTGATGATATAACTTTAAGCACTAAAGGTATTCAAGTGATGAGCCAACAGATGGTCATAAGACCAGTTAGTGATAATAGTAATAGTGGTAAATAACCTTTAGAGAGGAGGTTATATATGAAGAAGAAAGGGTTTACTTTAGTTGAACTTATAGCAGTTATGGCAATAATGTCAGTGATTTTAGTTGCAATAGGAGGCATTTATGTTACAGGAATAAAGCGTGCAGAAAGTACAAAAATTAACGGCGATATTGAAAATGGGTATAGAAATTTTTATCAAGTAACTAAAGAAGCAATAAGTAAAAATAGAGGAGATATGCAGCTTTTTTATAATAATGAATCAAAACAATGGTGGAATTTCTATGTAAAACCAGGTACAAATAGTAATTTTATTAATGAAGGAAAAAAAGATGGTTATTCTGTTAGAAAAGCTTATTTAGCAATGAAAAATAGCACAGGTGATAAAGAAAAAATATTGGTTTCATTTGGTAATGGCAAGGTAAGATCTTTTTATATGATTGAAGTTAATGGTAAGGACTTAGAATATAATTATGGTGCTAATAACAATAATCAAGGAAAGGTGGATATTACAGGAGAAATAGTATCATATCAGAAGCTATGTGATGATGTAAGCAAATTTAAAATAAATGAAAGTAATAATGTTTATTATTTTTATATTCAATATACTAAAAAGGAAGTTGTACGAGATTATGATTTTTCAGTAAATAAAACTAATGATAGGGTAGTCACTGTGGAAGATAATAATTCAGAAGGTGATAATAATCAGGGAGGAGAGTCTGATTCATCTAAACCATTGGATGATTTTTATAATAGCATAGGAGGAATGACTCTTTTAAATAGTAATAATATTGTTTTAAATGGTTCACTTCATTTTACTGACTCTTCCTATTACGTTAATGGAGAAGCTAAGGGAAGTGAAGATGATGATAGAAAATTTGAAAGTATAGTTCAAAATAATAATCAGTTTTGGGGAAGTGTAGCTACAAATAATATTAAAAATTTGAATAATGGAAATATGAATTCTATAGAATTGAGTCTAAAACTAAAAAATAATTTGAAATATACTATTAATGATAATTATATAAAAAATTGTATTAAAAGAATGGGAAATTATAATATGATTTTAGTTGAAGATAATGGTAGATATGATTTGTTTAATAATTTTGAAGAAATAAATGGTGGATTAAATCAATATGTTATAGCTATACTAAGGGATGAAAATAATGGTTATATTTTATTAACTAATTTATCAATAAACTTAGATAATTGTTCAGTAAATAATATGTTAATATATACAAGCAAAAATATAAAATTAAATTCAGTTAATTGTAGAAAGAGTAGCTTAGTTTCTGAAGAGAGTATTTATATTGATGGATCAGTAAGTATAAATGGGGAATATACTAAAACAGATACAACTAAGTTTTATATTTCAAAGTTTTTTGAATAAACATCATATTAATAAAACAAAGCTTAGAATAGAAAAGGGTGAAAACTATGAAAAAAAAAGGATCAGCCTTAGTAGTGGTTTTATTAACTTTAACAGCACTCCTTATAACAGGATTAGCAGTATATTCGTATATAGTAAATACAAGTAAAACTAATAATAGCGAAATGAAAAAAGAAGCTATTGAAACAGCGGCCATGTCAGCTCTTAATATTGGAGAGTATTATTTAATAAATGATAAAAATTATAAAGATATTAGTTCAGGAAACAGTAAAGATGTTCCGGAGGAATATATACAGGAAAGGATTACTGATAATAATTTTAATATAATAAATAATATTAATGAAGAAAATAAACTGAATTTTTATAATTATAATATTATATTAAAAAATAATGGAGATGAAAGCTATACTATAAGTGCAACAGCATATAAAGACGGTAATAAATGCACAAAGGAAAGTAAAATAATAATAAAATTAGAAAATGACCTAACAAAAGAGGAAAGGATGGAACTATTTTTAAATAACATCTCAGGACTTACTTTATTAAATACAAATAATCTTAATGTTAGTGATGATTCACTTGTTATAATTGAAGACTCAACTTTTAATATAAAAGGTGTTGTTAAAAGTAATTTTGTTAATGCAGACAAGCAATTAGATAAATTTTTACCAGATGATAAAATTAATGATTCTTATGTTTACAATACTAGAAATATCAATAATGGTATGAAGAGAGTAGATGGATTAAACTTAAAGTTTGGAGAAAAAAATGCCAATATATATGATTTAGGGCAAGAAATTAAATGGTTAGAAGCAGAAAGCTGGGTATCAAAAAATAATGTTATTTTAGTAAATAATAATGGGTATAAATTTGCACAATTAAATGAGTTGAATGATGATGTGCTAAAAAATTACTCAGCAGCAGTAATAGCAATTGATTCAAGTTATGACAATTATATAATTTTATGCAATGGCAAATTAACATTACAAGGAGATGTATATATTTCAGCATTAGAGGGGTCAGGAGAAAATCAATTCCTTATATACTCTACTGATTCAATACATTTAAATAACGCAGAAATAAGTAATAGAATAAGTTTAATTGCTGGAAATGAAATTACTATAGATAATTATTCAAATGTTACAGCTTATGGAGAATTTACATATTCACAAAGTTCTATAAAAAATATATTAGAAAAATTTATAAAATAGACTTAACAAGTAACGTTAAGTCTATTTTTTATAATAAAAATTGCTAACTTTTAAATTAATAAGAAGAGTAGAATATTTTACACTAAGTAAACGTTTATTAGAGACTTCATTAATAATTTGTTCAAAAATAATTTTTATTGAAGATATATATGTATGGTATCATTAATTTATTGGAAGTAATGGTAATATTTTATCTATAGAGTAGTTATTTTATAAAATAAATATATAGCTGAAGACAAGAAAATATAAGCGATGAAAGGTTTTTTGATTATGAAAGGTTAGATAGGGTTTATTTAAAATAAATTCTTATTTTTAAACTGAAAAATATTCAATATGTATCAATATAAGACAAAAAACAACAAAAATATACTTAAATTGTTGTTAAAGTGTGAATATTGTGATATTATTTTAAATAACAAAAGAGGAGGAATGATTTTTGAAGAAAATTGCGTTAATAGCTGATAGTAGCTGTGATTTAAGTTTAGCTACATTGAAAGAATATAATATTGAATTATTACCAATGAGAATAATATATAAGGATAAAGAATTTCTAGATAAAATTACAATTACTCCTAAAGAAATGTATGCAAATTTAGAAGAAGAAGTTCCAACTACATCCCTTCCAGATTTAAAATATACTGAAGATTTAATAGAGAGACTTAAAAATGAGGGTTATACTGATGCAATAGTAATAACTGTTTCAAGTAAATTATCAGGAACATATAATAGTATAAGATTAATATGTGAAGCTCATCATGAGATAAATTTTCACTTTTTTGATACAAGAACATTAGGATATCCACAAGGTGTAATTGCTATAGAAACTGCAAAACTTATAAAAGAGGACAAGCCTTTAGAAGAAATATTAGACTCCCTTGAGGATATAAGAAAGCGTACACATGGATATATAACTTTTGCAACTTTAGAGTATTTAAAAAAAGGTGGTAGAATAGGTAAAGTAGCTGGGACTATTGGTGAGATGTTACATCTAAAGCCTATAGTATCATCGAATGATGAAGGTGAACTATATAACTACATGAAGGCAAGAGGAAGAAAAAAAGCTATTTCTAAGATGAAAGAAATATTAGAAGAATATTTAGCTAAAGGTAAGTGTAGAGTTTGGATATTGTCAGGTGATGCTGATGAAGAAGCAAATAGTTTTTATAATTTAGTAAAAGATAATCCTAATATAACTGAAATATCATTAGAAGAAATTGGTGCTGCAATGGGAATTCATACAGGACCAGGGGCACTTGGTATGGCTATATTTGAAGAAAAATAGAATAGAAAAAATATATTAATATACTTCTTAAATTTTTTAGAAAACCTCCTATTTAAAAATAGGAGGTTTAAAATTTTTTTATACTTTCTTTAGATTTCTTAAATTTTCCTTTATTTTTGGCTCAATGTTTGAATTTAAGTATTAAAAAGTGTATTATAAAGAGAGTTATCATATTAAGAGAAATTTAACATAATTCACAATAAAACAAAAAGTAAAGGAGATTAGGAGAAAGAGGTATGGCGTATTTAATTTTATATTTCACAGTTTATAGTATCTTAGGATGGATATGTGAATGTATATATTGCGCAGCTATAGATAGAGTATGGGTAAATAGAGGTTTTTTAAATGGTCCTGTATGTCCAGTGTATGGGTTTGGTGCAATGTTAGTAATATGGTTATTAGAGAGATTTAAAGGAAACATAGTATTACTTTTTGTAATGGCAGTTATTATAACAACAGCAATAGAATATATTACTGCAGTTATATTGGAAAATGCATTTGATCTTAAATGGTGGGATTATTCAAATTATAAGTTAAATTATAAAGGGCGTATATGTGTATTAAATTCAGTTATATTTGGATTTTTATCATTATTTTTAATTGAAATTCTTAATCCTTTTGTTATATCAAAGATTGGGTTAATACCAGATAAATATGTATTTATATCTGCTGCAATTATAATTATTATATTTATAGTTGATATAATTGCTACAGTTACTTCATTAGTTGATATGAATGAAATGCTAAGGAAGATTACACAAATTAATGTAGAGTTAAAGAGTCTTGGTATTTCAATGGAAAAATTCAATGATATAGAGTATAACAAGGTATTTAATAAACTTAAAATGACAGGTGATATTAAGAACTTTAAAGCTAAATTTGAGGATACTTACAATAATTTTAGAAAAATGCAACTTAAGTCTAGTATACAAAATAGACTTATGAGGGCATTTCCAGATATGCGTTCTAATGTTTATGGTGAGCAATTTAAAAAATTAAAAGATAGTATAGCTGACTATTGGAATAGAAAACAAAATTAACAAAATCATTATAAAATAATCATCTTCATAGGTATATAATTATATATATAATGGAGGTGATTTTGTTTTGAGAGAATTAATAATATATTTTACAATATATAGTTTTTTAGGATGGCTTGCTGAAACGATTTATTGTTTCATAATAGATAAAAAATTTACATATAGAGGATTTTTATATGGTCCAGTCTGTCCTATATATGGATTTGGAGGAGTTATTGTAATTAAATTTCTTCATGGAATAGGAAGTAACCCAATTAAAGTATTTTTTGGTGGTATGATATTGGCATCTATACTAGAATATATAACTTCATATGTTCTAGAAAAATTATTTCATATGAAGTGGTGGGATTATTCTACTTATAAATTTAATATAAATGGTAGGGTTTGTTTAAAAAATTCCATATTCTTTGGACTATTAGCTGTTTTTATAGTAGAAGTCTTAGAACCTATGCTTAGAAATTCCGTAAGTAGTATACCATCAAGTATAATATATCCATTATCAGCTATTATAACTATAATATTTTTAGTAGATCTAACATTTACAGTAATGCATTTAATTCACTTAAAGGATCATTTAGCTAGACTTAAAAATATTAAGGATGACTTAAAGGAATTAAATATAGAATTTAAGCAATTTACAGAAATTAAATATGAGAAAATAAAGACTGAAATTGAAATGAGAAAAAGCCATGGCAAAAATATAGATAAGATAAATGAACTTATGATGAAATTAGACTCACTTAAAAATGAAGCAAAACAAAATAGAAGAGTTTTAAAAGCTTTCCCACATGCTAAATATAATAAAGAGCATAATAACTTTAAGGAGCTTAAAAATCTTATAGATAATAAGTAACTCTAATTTCTATTGTTAATAATATTTAAAATATGTATAATAGGAATGATAATTATAAAAATGGAGTGAACATAAAGATGAGAATGAGAAGAAAGCCTTGGGCAAGACCAGAGTTAGAAGCATGTAACTTTTTCATAGTAAATCCAAAAGAATTAAAAGGAAAGTGGAGCAATTCTTATAATAGAGAACAACCTATCTATTTAGAGCTTGGATGTGGAAAAGGTACTTTTATGGCAGTACATGCATCACACAACAAGAATATTAATTATATAGCTATAGATATAAAAGATGAAGTTTTAGTATTAGCAAAAAGAAATATAGAAAAAGCTTTTGAAGAACTAGGCGAGAGTATAGATAATGTTAAACTTATGGCACAAGAAATTTTATTAATTGATGAAATTCTTGGAGAAGAGGATTCTGTAGATAGGATATATATTAATTTCTGCAATCCATGGCCAAAAGAAAGACACAAGAAGAGAAGGCTTACTCATACTAGACAATTAGAAAAGTATAAAAAATTCCTTGTAAGTAATGGTGAAATATGGTTTAAAACAGATGATGATGAGCTATTTGAAGAATCTTTAGAATATTTTAAAGAGAGCGGATTAAATATAAAGTATATAACATATGATCTTCATAATAGCGGTTTTGAAGGTAATGTTACAACAGAGCATGAAGAAATGTTTACTAAGCAAGGAATAAAAACTAAATTTTTAATAGCTACAAGATAAGAGAAAACTACCTTAATTGAGGTAGTTTTTTCTTATATTATATAATATGAAGTATTATATAGAGAAAGCTATTTGGAAGAATAAAAGAAAACTTTAGAAAAATAGAGGATACAATAACAGTTTTATGAAAATATATGAATAAATAATGAATGATACTGAAGTAGAGATAATATATATAAATAGAAATGCATAAATATACTTGAAAGTAAGTTAAACAGAAGGGTTTATTCACTTATAATAAAAGAATTTAATAATATTCTATAAATTTTAAAATGTAAATAAAACAAAAACAAGATAACAACTATATTGAGTTTTTTAATATTTTATAACATAATTAATAAAGAAACAAAAATGTATAACAATTGAGGTAGAGGTGCAAATTTAAATAGTACTATTAATGAGGTAAGCACGATGAATTAATAGGAAAGGTGAATTTGCCGAAGTGTGCAACTAATGCTTTAAGGTTGTATTGCTGGTCTAATACATAATATGTATTAGATTGTCACAAAGATTTTGTGGAGAGCTATCATTCAAAGGTCCTAATTAGTTTATATACGTATATTAATACGGTTAGACTTATTACCCTGAGTGATATTTTCCTCAGGGTTTTATTTTTGTTATAAACTAAGGAGGAGTTTAAATGAGTGACACAGAGAATAACGAATTAAAGAGAGGGCTTAAAGCAAGGCATCTGAATATGATTGCACTTGGAGGATCTATAGGAACAGGAATATTTCTTGCTATGGGGGATAGTATTCATGTAGCAGGTATAGGTGGATCTATAGCTGCATATGGGATAATTGGAATAATGGTGTATTTCTTAATAACTAGTCTTGGAGAAATGGCAACATATATGCCAGTATCAGGTTCTTTTGGTGTATATGCAACTAAATTTATTGATCCAGCATTAGGATTTGCACTTGGATGGAATTATTGGTATAACTGGGCAATAACAATTGCTACAGAGATGGTTGCAGGCTCTCTTGTTATGAAGTACTGGTTTCCAAATGTTCCAGGTATAATTTGGAGTAGTATTTTCTTAGTGTTAATAGTTGGATTAAATCTTTTATCTGCAAAAGCATATGGAGAATCAGAATTTTGGTTTGCAGGAATTAAGGTCGTTACAGTTATTGTATTTATAGTTGTTGGAGTACTTATGATATTTGGTATTATGAATGGAGATTCTGTTGGATTTAAGAATATATATGCAAATGGAGGACCTTTTGTTGGAGGATTTAAATCAATCTTTTCAATATTCTTAATTGCAGGATTCTCATTTCAAGGTACAGAGCTTATTGGTATTGCAGCTGGAGAATCAGAAAATCCAGAGAAGACAATTCCAAAAGCTGTACATACAATCTTTTGGAGAATACTATTATTCTATATAGGAACAATAGTTGTTATTGGATTAATAATACCATCAGCACAAGCAGGGGTTAGCACAAGTCCTTTTACCATGGTATTTGAAAAAGCAGGTATTGCAGGTGCGGCATCTCTTATGAATGCAGTTATTTTAACATCAGTTTTATCAGCAGGTAATTCAGGAATGTATGCATCAAGTAGAATGTTATATGCTATGGCAAAGGATGGAATGGCACCAAAGGTATTTGCAAAATTAAATAAAAGAGGAGTTCCTATAAATGCTATAATACTAACTACAATTATTGCATCAGCTTGTTTTCTTACAGGAATTTATGCAGAAAGCACAGTTTATGTTTGGCTTGTTGCAGCATCAGGACTTGCAGGATTTATAGCTTGGCTTGGAATCGCAGCTTGTCACTATAGATTTAGAAGAGCTTATATACATCAAGGAAAAGATTTGAACGAATTACCATATAAGGCCAAAATGTTCCCAGTAGGTCCTATAATAGCATTATTACTTTGTGCTATAGTTGTTATAGGTCAAGGATTTGCATATATTAAACCAGAAGGAATAGAATGGATGGGGATAATTTCATCTTATATAGGTATACCATTATTTGTTATCTTATGGGCTTATTATAAGATAAAATATAAATCAAAAGTAGTTAAATTATCTGATGTAGATTTAGGTGAATATACAGTAAAAAGAAATAAAGAAAAAGAAGTATATAAAGAAGATGTAATTGAAAATATATTAGAAGAAAATTAAAAAAATATATAAATCAATAAGTCGTTCACTAGATTGTAGTGGGCGACTTATTTTGAAAAAACGGAAAAGGTTTTCAAAAACGTTTAAATATGATATAATTACAATATAAAATCAAAGGAGGAATTGTTTTATGACACAATCAGTACCAACACCACATAATAGTGCTAAATTAGGAGATATAGCAGAAACAGTGCTTTTACCAGGGGATCCACTAAGAGCTAAGTATATAGCAGAAACTTTCTTAGAAAACCCTGTTCAATATAATACTGTAAGAGGAATGTATGGATATACAGGAACTTACAAAGGAAAGAGAATATCAGTACAAGGAACAGGAATGGGAATTCCATCAATAGGAATATATACTTATGAATTAATACATTTTTATGGAGTAAAAAATCTTATAAGAATAGGTTCAGCAGGAGCTATCCAAGAAGATCTAAAATTACATGATGTTGTAATTGGAATGGGATCATGTACAGATTCAAATTTTGCAAGTCAATTTAATTTACCAGGAACATTTGCACCAGTTGCAAGCTATGAATTATTAGAAAAGGCAGTAAATTCAGCTAGAAACTTAAATGTAAATGTTAAAGTAGGTAATATCTTATCAAGCGATGTATTCTATGGAGAAGATGGACTTGAAGGATTAAAGAAGTGGCAAAAGATGGGTGTTCTTGCAGTAGAAATGGAATCAGCTGGGCTTTACATGAATGCTGCTAGAGCTGGAGTGAATGCATTATGTATTTTAACAATATCAGATTGTCCATTCACTGGTGAAGTAACGACATCAGAAGAAAGACAAATTGCATTTACTAATATGATGAAAGTTGCATTAGAATTAGCATAATATTTCTATAAAAAAGCCTGTATCAAAATTGATACAGGCTTTTTGCGTATATTAAAGCAAAAAATGTTGATAACTAATATTGTAAATGATATTCTTTTAATAATTATTGTAGAGAGGGTGTTTATATGAACTTTAATGATGGAGTAGATTATAATAAATTTTTAGAAGAGGCTACATCAGAGCAGATGGAGATGATTAAGACTCAAGAAGGTGTATCTAAAATTTGTAACTATGGATTAGATAAATTAAATGAAATAAAGAAAGAAATAAAAATTGCAGTATTTTCAGAAACAAGATGTGGCGATGCAGCAACTGCTATACCTATATTGTTAGGACTTAAAGAGCTAAATGGTAATATAAAGATTAAATTCTTTAAAACTGAAAAGTACAAAGAGTTTTTAGAAGAAAATATTGGAGAAAGTAGAATACCAACTATACTAAGAATTGATGATAAATTTAACATAATAGATAAATACATAGAGTTTCCAGAGGTTATAAAAGAAAGATTGAAAAATGAAGAGAAAGAATATGTAGTTAAGGAATTTAGAAGTGGAAAATATTCAGAAGAAATTCAAAAAGCACTTATTAATATGATACTAAAGTAATTAAAAGAAATGTAGCAAAAACAATTAAATCTAAATATATTATAGGGAGAATTAATATATAAAGGATAGTATATATGAATGGTATGAATCCACTACTAAACATGCTATTTGGAGGCATGGGAAATCCTATGGGAGGTATGGGGAATCCTATGGGAGGCATGGGAGGGAATCCACTCATGAATATGTTATTTGGAGGTATGAATCCTATGGGAGGCATGGGAAATAATATGCCACCTCAAATGAATAACATGCAAGGACCTAACATGCAAGGGCAGAATCCATTAATGAATATGATGATGAATATGATGGGAAATATGAATGGTATGGGCAATATGAATCCTATGAATAATATGAATCCTATGAATAATATGAATAGAAACATGAATTCTAATAATGGTAATCGTAGAGGGCATAATAGGAAGGCGAATCAAAATAACATGAACCCAAATAACATGAATAATAATATAAATCCCAATAATATGAATTTAAATAATATTAATCCCAATAATATGAGTCAAGAGGATATAAATAGGCTTATGCAAATGTTTATGCAAGGTATGAATAATTCATCAAATAATAATGGGTATAGCAATGAAAAATCTCATAGGAAGCATAGAAGATAGCAGTCTAGAAAGCCATTTTAGCTATAGAAGGTTAAAATGGCTACTTTTTGTATAATCAAAATTATAAAGAAAAAGTAGAAATATAAACAAAGTATAATTATTCTTTATAAGTTTTTTAGGAATAATTTTTAAAATATACAGTACATTTAAATATTTAATTATTTATGATGAAAATATCTAGTATTGTTACATACTTAATATATCATTAATCTTAAATGTGATTAAAATCACATTTTTGTATTCTCTAAAGAGTAAAATTAAAAGTATAAAAGATAGATAGACACTAAAGGTTGAGGCTAGAGAGTAGCATCTAGATTGAATCGTTAGTATTTATCTTAAGGGTTATTTAGGAGGAATACAAAATGGTAGTAGAAGAAAATATAGAATTAGAAATTGAAAAGATTTTATCAGGAGAAGATGATGATAATATTAAAGCATTTAAAGAATTTTTAAGAGACTTTGGTATAGAAGATACATTTCAAGATATAACAGCAAAACACATTAAAAAGAGATTAGAAGTATTACTTGCCATAGCAGAAGAAGGGAAAAATCCTAAACTTACAAGTAAGAAAAAAGAATTAAAGAGAGTATTAGAAAATTTAAAAGGTGTTAAGGATAAGAGAGCTGAAATGAAAGCTTTAAGAGAAATATATGCTGAGTTCCAAGATTGTGATCTAGAAACTAAAGAACTTGATAAGAAGTTAAAACATTCTTTAAAAGAGGTTAAAAAATACGAACACTTCAAAAAACACGAAGAAAGAATTGCACAAAAGTGGATTAGAGAATTAGATAAAAAAGGTAATAAGATAGAAACAGAAGATGTCATCTAGTCTTAAGTTCTATATTATTATATACAGTTAAAAGGAGCATTAATTTTTATGCTCCTTTTTTAATATAAGTTCATTATATGCAATATTGATAATTGTTTTATTATTTTCTTCAATTATTAAATTTACACGCTTATCTTTAAATTCTAAGTTTCTCATATATAATTTATCAGAGGATAATGTAGATAATATTATTAAGTCTCGTATTCTTATTTGGTTATCTTTAATACAAGCATCTATAAGAAAATAATTATATTTTAATAACTTTGTAATTAGATGATGTATACCTGTTTTAAGTTTATAAGGAAATAAAAACTTATTAGCAATTATAACGATTATAATACCTAATAATATAAATATAATCCTATTTATAGCTATAACATTAAGTGAAGTATTTAATGAGGCTACAGATATAGATGCCATAGCTGTAAAGGTTGAAAGTTTATAATACTCCTTAAAGCCATATGTTAAATAAAGAGAAATTATCAATGTTAGTATAGCTAAATGTTTATTATCTGAAATAGTTAAAATAGTTATTAGAAAAAAGATTCCTATAAAGTTTCCTTTTAACCTTTCCTTACCTTTATTTAATGTATCTTCATAATATGGTTGCATTACTGACATTATTGTAATTGAAACCCAAACAAATTTATATAGAGAATAAATATTACCAAGAAATATAGTTAAAGAGAGCGTTATAGAAATTCTAAGGGCAAAATTAAGTCTAATAGATCCAAAATAAAAATTATTGATAAAATAATTTTTTAGTTTATCAATGTCAGATCTCTTCCAATTAGTATATTTTTTATTTATATCTTTTTTATCTAAATTGTATATGTCTTTTAAGGATTTTCTAAATTCTTTTAGAACAGATATTAAATAATTGTAGTATGACTTATTAGAATATACAGAAATAAATCTATCTAAATTTTTAATTATAACATTATAAGAATCATCTCTTTCAAATCCTTTAAGTATACAATCTATTAATATCTTAAGTTCACCAAAGAATACTCTAAGTTCTAAAGAAAGTTCATTATCGTATGTATTCTTTAAGAATATTTCTTTTAGAGATATATTTAAATTTTCTAAAATAATATACATATCTAAACGTATTTTACCTAAATTAGTAGTTAGATTAGTCCTATATCTTGTTTTATAGACTTTATAGCAAAGTCCTCTCATTTCCTTTGATGTATTTAAATAAATTTGTTCATCAAAAAAACCTTTGCTTAGTGAATTAAGTTGCTCACTAATTAGTGTTAGAGGTTGATATAGAGTATCTTTTAGAAAATCTTTTTTGTTAAAAAAAGATGATATAAAAATAGATGATACAACAATAAAAATACCAAGAAGTATTACTAGGAGTCTATTTATATATGATGATAAAGTTGGAGTAGAAAAGGATGTAAAAACATAGAGCATGATAAAGGGTTTATATATCTTAGGATTATACCTAACTGTTAAAAAGTAAGCTATAAAAAATATAGTTAAGAAATTTATTATTATACCAGTATAAGGGCATAAGGAAGATATAAATGATAATGTAACTAGCAAGAAATCTATAATTATTAATCTTATTATTTTGTATATGGGCTTTATATTTAAATTTTCAAAAGATAATGCAATAGCTGTTAATGTGATTGGAAATGCTAACATAACATTATCTTCACCTAATAAAATTACTATTAATAAAACTGTTAAATTAGCAATTGTTCCGTATTTAAACATTGTTTTTGTATTTAGATTTATTTTAGCTAAAAAAGTCTTTATCATATATATTTTTCACTCCTTACTAATAATATTTATTATTTGTATTAATAAAAAATATTATGAATATATATAAATTAGTTTTTAGTATGATCTATTAATAATTGATGATAATTTTCGTCTATAAACATACTATTAAAAAAATATTAATAGTAAATATATGTTTATAAAAAATTTACCTAAATTTAATTAAAGTAACAAAAAGTATTGAGGTTAGCATAGTACCTGTTGTATAATCATGTAGTAACTTGTAATTTTTTGAATACAAGAGGGAGATTCAGGAGGGGAAAATATGAAAAGAAAATTTATTGCATTAGCACTGACGTTAGTTATGGCAACTGGATTAGTAGCATGTGGAGGCGGTGAAGACAAGGCTACTTCAGCTAAAAAATCAGATTTAAAAGTAGGTATGGTAACAGATTCAGGTACAATTGATGATAAGTCATTTAACCAAGGAACTTGGGAAGGTATAGTTGAAGCTGAAAAAGAGCTTGGAGTATCAAAGAAATACTTACAACCAGCAGGTGAAAAGCCAGCAGATTATTTAAAATCAATAGGAGATCAATATGATGCTGGAAATAAGTTTATAGTTACACCAGGATATAAGTTTGAAACAGCTGTATTCGAAGCACAAGATAAGTATAAAGATGCAAAATTTGTAATTATTGATGGGAATCCACACAGCGGAGAAAAGGATGCTAAGCCAGTAGTTAAAGAAAATACTGTAGCAATATTTTTTGCTGAACATGAATCAGGATTCTTAGCTGGAGTTGCATCAGCAGTTCAAATGAAAGAAGCTAAGTTTGGTTTTATAGGCGGAATGGAAATACCATCAGTTCAAAAGTTTAACTGGGGATTCCAACAAGGGGTTAAGTATGCTAACGAGAATTTAGGAACTAAGATTACTATAAATAAAGAAGATGTTATATATGAAGGAACATTTAACAATACACCAGGTGGACAACAAATTGCAGCTAAGATGTATGATAGAGGAGTTAATGTAATCTTTACAGCAGCAGGTGGTACTGGAGCTGGAGCTATTACAGAAGCAAAAGCTAGAGCACAAAAAGGTGAAGAAGCTTGGGTTGTAGGTGTTGACGTTGACCAATATGCAGAAGGATTATACAAAGATAAAGAAGGAAAAGAAAAATCAATTATCTTAACTTCAGCAACTAAGAAAATAAAAAAATCTACATTTGATATGATTAAAGATGAATTAGATGGTAAATTCCAAGGTGGAAAGACTTTAATATACGATGCTAAAAATGATGGTGTAGGTCTACCAGAAGAAAATCCTAATTTAAGCGATGAAGCAACTAAGGCAGCAAATGATGTATTTGCAAAAATTAAATCAGGAGAAATTAAGGTTTCAGAAGAAAAAGGCGATTTAATTAAGTAGATTTTAGAAAATAAAAATTGGGGGCGTTAAATCGCCCCTTTTAAGTATACACAATTTGTGGGGGAGGATATAAATGGAATATGCAGTAGAAATGCTTAATATTCGAAAAGAATTTCCAGGTATTGTTGCAAACGACAATGTTACTCTTCAATTAAGAAAAGGTGAAGTACATGCACTACTAGGAGAAAATGGTGCTGGTAAATCAACGCTTATGGGAATGCTTTTTGGAATGTACCAGCCAGATAGAGGAACGATTAAGATAAATGGAAAAGAAGTTAAGATTACAAATCCTAATAAGGCAAATAATTTAGGAATAGGTATGGTTCATCAACATTTTAAATTAGTTGAAAATTTTACTGTAACAGAAAATATAATTTTAGGTTGTGAGCCTAAGAAGGGGTTAGTTGTAGATATAAAAAGTGCAGCTGAAAAAATAGAAGAGCTTTCAAAAAGTTATGGATTAAATGTAGATCCATATGCAAAAATAGAAGATATTTCTGTTGGTATGCAACAAAGAGTTGAAATATTAAAGATGCTTTATAAAAATGCAGATATATTAATACTTGATGAGCCAACAGCAGTTTTAACACCTCAAGAAATAGATGATTTAATTAAGATAATTAAAGGATTAACAAAAGAAGGAAAATCAATTATTTTAATAACTCATAAGTTAAAAGAAATTAAAGAAGTATCTGATAGATGTACAGTAATAAGAAAAGGAAAATATATTGGAACAGTTGATACTAAAGACACGACAGAAGCTCAAATGGCTAAAATGATGGTTGGAAGAGATGTTTCTTTTAAAGTAGAAAAAAAAGAAGCTAAGCTAAGAGATGAAGTATTAAGAGTAGAGAATATTTCAGTTAAAAATAATAAAAAAGTATTAGGTCTTAAGGACTTTTCATTATCTATAAAGGGTGGAGAAATTCTTGGGGTTGCTGGAGTTGAGGGGAATGGACAAGCAGAGCTAGTAGAGGCAATTACAGGACTTAGAAAAGTAGAAAGTGGAAATGTTATATATAAGGGAGAAAATATAACAAACGAAAAGACTAGGAAAAGAATTGATAAGGGAATAGCACATATACCAGAAGACAGACATAAGAGAGGGCTTGTACTTGATTATACTCTAGAAGAAAATATGATAATAGAAGTCTACAATAAAGAACCTTTCTCAAAAGGAGGAATACTTAATAAATCTGCTATAAGAAAATATGCAGAAAAAATATTAGGAGAATTTGATGTAAGATCTGGGGAAGGTGCAATATCAAAAGCGAGAACATTATCAGGAGGTAATCAGCAAAAGGCTATTATTGGGCGTGAAATAGAATTAAATCCTGATTTATTAATAGCAGTTCAACCAACAAGAGGACTTGATGTTGGTTCAATTGAATATATTCATAAAAGATTAGTAGAACAAAGAGATAATGGAAAGGCAGTTCTTCTTGTTTCATTAGAACTTGATGAAGTCTTAAATCTTTCTGATAGAATTGCAGTTGTAAATGGTGGCGAACTAATTGGAATTGTAAATACTAAAGAAACAGATGAAAATGAAATTGGATTAATGATGGCTGGAGTTAAAGGAGGTAAAGATAATGAAAACTAATAAGGGGATAGTATCTATATTAGCAATCATCTTAGGTCTTTTAACAGGAGCATTATTAATGCTTGCAATAAACAGTAATCCTATAGAGGGGTTTACATACTTATTTCAAGGTGGACTTAAAAATGTAGAGAGAATTGGTAATACTATAGCAACAGCTACTCCTTTAATACTTACTGGTTTATCTGTAGCATTTGCTTTTAGAACAGGACTTTTTAATATTGGAGCAGCTGGACAAATGCTATTTGGTGGATTTTGTGCTACAGCTGTAGGACTAACAGTTAATGCACCTAGACCATTACTTTTAGTATTAATGGTAGCTTCTGGTATACTTGGAGGAGCAGCAGTTGCAACAATTCCAGGTATATTAAAAGCTAAGTTTAATGTTCATGAAGTTGTATCAACAATTATGATGAACTGGACAGTATTTTGGTTTGTTTATTATATGGTACCTAAGTATTTTAAAGGACAATATGAAACAGAATCAAGACCGCTACCAGATGCAGCATTATTTAAATTAGATTGGCTTTCAGATTTATTTAAAGGTTCATATATAAATCTAGGAATAATTTTAGCTATAGTAGCTATAATTCTGATTGGATTTATATTAAATAAAACAACTTTAGGATATGAACTTAAGGCTGTTGGATTTAATAGACATGGTGCAGAATATGCAGGGATACCTGTAAACAAAAATATAGTTCTTTCAATGATGATATCAGGAGGGCTTGCAGGACTTGCAGGTGCAATTGAGTATGCTGGAAATACAAATATAATCCAAATAGGTGTACTTCCAAATCAAGGTTTTGATGGGATAGCAGTTTCATTACTTGGTGCAAATTCACCAATTGGAGTTTTATTTGCAGCACTTTTCTTTGGGTTATTATATACAGGAAGTGGATTTATGAGTGCTATGACAGAAATTCCACCAGAGATTGCAAATACTATTATGGCAACAATAATTTATTTTGCAGCAACTAGTATTATAAT
The DNA here is from genome assembly GCA_040144665.1 of Clostridium perfringens. Lineage (GTDB taxonomy): Bacteria > Bacillota > Clostridia > Clostridiales > Clostridiaceae > Clostridium > Clostridium perfringens_A. The sequence continues at coordinate 1,406 of JBBVGE010000031.1, read as the reverse complement.
AGAAAGATTAATTAATAAAATGAAACTTAAGAAAAAGCAAAAAGAACTCATACTTCCAGTAGATGATAGAGTTAATGAAAGGAAGGTGAAGTAATATGCTAGATACATTACAACAATTATTTCCATATGCGATTGCATTTACAATACCACTTTTAATAACAGCACTTGGAGCCCTTTATAGTGAAAGAAGTGGGGTAACAAATATAGGACTTGATGGTCTTATGATAGTTGGATCATTTATCGGAGCTTTTACTATAGTAACACTTCAAGATAAGTTAGATGGTAATTTACCTATATGGATTGGTCTTTTAGTTGCAACTATAGCTGGTGTATTATTTTCTCTATTACATGCATTTGCAAGTATTCATTTAAATGCAGATCAGATAATAAGTGGTACTGCAATAAATATGATAGCTGGTGCACTTACTGTATTTTTAGCTAGAAATATTACAGGTAGTGGTAACATAAGAATAATGCAAGGATTTATACCAGAAGATATACCAGTATTAAGTAAAATACCACTAATAGGTAGTTTGTTCTTTACAAAGACTTATGCATCAACGTGGCTTGTAATAGCAATTCTTATATTAGCAACATTTATACTTTATAAAACTCCATTTGGAATGAGACTTAGAGCTTGTGGCGAACATCCACAGGCAGCAGATGCGGCAGGAATAAATGTATATAAGATGAGATATATAGGGGTTATGATATCAGGAGGGTTTTCAGCGCTTGGAGGAGCAATAATAATTGCAACTTATGCTGGAGAATTTAATGGAAATGTTGGAGGACTTGGATTCTTAGCACTTGCAGCTTTAATATTTGGACAGTGGAAACCACTTGGAATATTAGGAGCAACATTCTTCTTTGGATTTGCAAGTACCATAGCTAATGTTTCACAAGTTATACCAGAACTTGCATCATTCCCACCAGTAATATTAAAAACTTTCCCATATGTAATGACACTAATTGCATTAATAATATTCTCAAAGAGTTCAAGGGCTCCTAAGGCAGTGGGAGAACCATTTGATAAAGGTAAAAGATAATAAATTTATAAAAAGAGTCATAGAGAATTTCTCTATGACTCTTTTTCAATCATTATAAACACTACTTATTATATTTAGTATACTAATACTAATTTGTTCTATCATTATTGATTTTTGAACCTTTTATGATAGTCATAATAAATATTTTTAGGCTTTTTATAAATAATATTATATCAGAGAATATCTTTTACTGCAAAGGCTATATAAATAAAAGATATTCCTTTTATTTATATAATTTAAGATATTTATGTATTATAAAAGCTGTATACTATATTGTAAATTTTATAATACAGGTATTTTACAACACTATTTTAGAAATTTAAGTTTTTCTATATAATTATTAATTTCTTAGATTTTAAG
>JBBVGE010000030.1:0-241 GCA_040144665.1 Clostridium perfringens | reverse complement strand
GGATTTTAAAAAGAAATTAGGAGGAAAAGTAGAGGAGGCTCAAATATCAGGAAGTTCTTCATCAGGTACTAAACTTTGGGAAGTGAGTATAAGTGGGGAAGAAGTTAAAGCACTTCAAAGAGAATTAAATAGACAATGTGGAGCAGGACTTGCTGTAGATGGTTATTTTGGAGAAAGTACATTAAATGCTTGTATTACTGTAAGAGAAGGAGCAAGAGGAAACATAACTAAACTTATACAA
>JBBVGE010000029.1:0-549 GCA_040144665.1 Clostridium perfringens | reverse complement strand
TATTTCCGCATTTTCTACAGAATATAAAATCACTATTTATATCATCTTCATTTTTCTTATCATACTTAGATTCACTTTCGCATTGCTTTACTATTAGTTCTAATAAACTTAATATTTCTTGTGCTGCTTTAAAAGCTAATTTATATGTAATAGAATATGTCTTAGTTGGTTTATCTATAAGTTTTATCATAACTAAAGGATTATCAAAATCTTTTATTGTTATCTTTATATATAACTTCTTTATGACCTTGTTACTTATTGCACCTTTAATTAGAGCTTTCTTAATAGTTAATATGTCATTATCTTCGATTAATTCGAATGAAACAATATCATTAAAAGAATATATTTTAGGTGTTTTCTTAACCCATATATTATAAGGAATAAACCATAATTTTTTATTTTCATCCATCGAAAAATATTTTTCTACTTGTCTAGTAGCTTTAAAATTATTATATATTTCTTTATCCTTTTCCTCTTCTACATTCTTTCTATTTATATCTTCTAATGTTAAATTCCTTACTAATCCATGTGATGTTTTATATACTTTTC
>JBBVGE010000028.1:0-1288 GCA_040144665.1 Clostridium perfringens | reverse complement strand
TGTCTACCAATTAGAACTTTCCATATTGCAGGGTTTTACCCCTGCTTGTCTATTAATCAGGAGGACGCACAAGAAATTTTATCCTGTCCACATATATATACTATCATAAATAAATGGTACTATGTTGGTAGTAATATGGTAGAAAAACGGTAGTTAAATATACATTTTATTTAAAATTCATTAATACTTAATTCAAATATATACCTTGTATAATTAAGTGCATTGTTTTATAATGTCATTGGGAGGTGAGTTATATGGATAGAGAATTACTAAAAGGTTATATCGATTTAATGATTTTAGGAATAGTAAAATCTAAAAGGACTTATGGTTATAACATAATCAAAGAAATATATGAACTTAGTGAAAATAGTTTAGAAATTAAAGAAGGAACTTTATATTTATCACTAAAAAGATTAGAGCAAAAAAAATATGTAATTAGTTCATGGGATACAGAGAATAGTTATCCTAGACGTAAATATTATGAAGTAACTATTGAAGGTGAACAATATTTAAATGAAAAGTATACTGAAATAATAAAAATAAATAAGCTTATAAAAAAAATAATCGAGGGAAGTGTATAGATAATGCTAAGGAAAAATGATTTAAGTAAATCAAATATAAAAAAAATAAATTCTCACATGAAAATAATAAATAAAAGTGTATATGATTATAATGAAGATATAAATAATTTTAAAGAAGAATTAGAAATTAATATTTTAACAGAAATCAATGAGTTAATAGCAAAAGGATACACAGAGGATGATGCAGTTAAAACCTCTATAGAAAATTTCGGAGATTCCAATCATCTAATAGCAGATATAAATAATACTTTTAATAAAGTTTGTTATAAGAATATACTAAAAGCTTCATCAATAGGAGCAATTTTGGGATTTATATTGTATGTTTTGAATGATTTCTTTATATCTTTCAAAATATACGATTTATTAAACCAATCTCATACAGAATTTTCTAGAGATGTTTTTAAACTATCCCTTTTAGTAACTGCTATATCTTTATTATTATTTTTATTTTGGGAAATAGCAAATATTATATATACAAAAAGAAGTAAAAATTTCTTTGTGAAGATATTACCTATTAATTTGATCGGTTTAGCTGATCTTATAATATTAGTAAGATTTTCAATTAATGCTTCAGCTCCTCTTTTTATTTATGATCTTTGTATGTTATTTCTTAGACTATCTTTATTTTCAATACCTATTTTTTATTATTTTATCATTAGAAATAAAAGTATATTAAAATAGGATAAATCAATTGATTTATCCTATTT
>JBBVGE010000027.1:0-252 GCA_040144665.1 Clostridium perfringens | reverse complement strand
AAACAATGTTAGAAACCTGTCTTCATAATAGTGATAATGGAGTTATAGAACATAAGGAGTTTCATAATAGATATGGCTTTGAAATGAGCAGATGTTCTAAGGAAGCGCAAGAAGAATTACATCCTAATGAAAGAGGATTTTCAATGACTAGAGCTACCTATGCTGGTGGACAAAGGTATTCCTCAGTTTGGACTGGAGATAATATGAGCCTTTGGAGCCAAATGAGAATGTCAATATCAATGAATGCTAATT
>JBBVGE010000026.1:0-227 GCA_040144665.1 Clostridium perfringens | reverse complement strand
CTTTTAACCTCAGCTATTGCATTATAAGGACAAACTTCTTTGCATTTTCCACATTCCTTACACTTTTCATAATCAATTTTGCATTTTCTATTATCAAAACTTATAGCTCCAAAATTACAACTATCTCTACATTTCTTAGCTAGGCATCCTCTACATGCATCAGTAACTATAAATCTGTTAACAGGACATTCATCACAGGCTATATCTATTACTTCTATCATATTTTC
>JBBVGE010000025.1:0-4291 GCA_040144665.1 Clostridium perfringens | reverse complement strand
TGTCCCGGGTTCGATTCCCGGGCGAGCCACCAAGAATTACTTAAAGTAATTCTCTAATAGGAACTTGCTTAGCATTATATATTCAAAAAGATTATGCAAGCATAATCTTTTTTTTATTTTATGGGTAATATTAAAGCTACATCAAATTTTTGATGTAGCTTTTATTTGTAGTTATGATTTTTAAATTTAATTATTATAGTTACTTCTTTTTTGAAAATATTGATTTTACATCATTAACAATAAATACTAAGAATTTTTTTATACTTTTAAAATCTTCTTTTAAAGTCGTATCATCTTCATTTGAAAAGAATCCATTATCATATAGACATATAACTAAAAACAGTATTCCAAGATTAATGTAAATATCTTTAAAGTCAGCAACGAATAAATCGCTTATTCCAATAAAATCTAAACTACCACCGTAGAAAACTTTGTCTATAAGAGAGCATAAAGCTCCTGCAATTATAAATACTATAGCAAGATCTCCAAATATATCTTTATTACCTTTACTTCTGTAATATCTATATAATTCTATGAAAATTACTAAAGCAATAATATTAAGTATAATTAACATAGAAAAACTAACTGATGTGCCAAATCTAGCATTTAGCCATGATCCATCTGTGTTAATTAGAGGATTAAAGGATAAGAATCCATTAAAAATATCAAAGTAAGAATTAAAGAAAAATAACTTAATTATTATTTTGATTCCTTGGTCAAGCAACATAAGTATAAAGAAAAGTTCGAAAATTCCTTTTCTTGTAAGTCCTTCAGCTTTCTTTAATGTAAATCTATAAAAAGAGTATCCTACCATTGCAAATAGTATTATTAAGAATATATTTCCTATGATTGTAGTTAAATCATTTATTCTTCCGGTAAATAATTCAAATAATAGATAAACTAACCACATTACAGGCAGAGTACCTATAGTTAATAATTTTTTAGTATTCATCAAGCCCTCCATATAAAGAATAATTTGTAAATTACTACTTACAAAATTAAGTTTAACATATAATATTAAAATTCACTATTGAGAAAGATAAAAAACTTATGTAATAATATAAATGTAAAGAGAATTTTGAAAATTACAAATTTAATAGAAATGAGGGTATTGATATGTTAACAATATTTGCTGTATCAGATTCTATAGGGGAAACTGCCAATCAAGTTGCTATTGCAGCTGCAAGTCAATTTTCAGATGATGTTGTAGTAGAGAGAATTCCATATATAAAGACTTTAGAAGATATAGAAGATGTAATTAGTGCAGTTAAAGAATGCGAAGGGGAAGCAATTGTAGTGTCTACAATAATAACTGTTCATGTTAGAGAATACTTAACTCAAAAAGGCATAGAAAATAATATATCAGTTATAAATGTGTTAGGACCGATATTAAATGTAGCATCATCTAAGCTTAATAGACTACCAGATAATAATCCAGGTGCTATGTGGGAAACTGATGAAGATTACTTTAAAAGAATAGAGGCTATGGAATTTGCTATGCAATATGACGATAGTAAAGATTATAGAGGTCTTAAAAATGCTGATGTAGTTTTAATTGGACTTTCAAGAACTTCAAAGACACCATTATGTATGTACTTAGCTAATAAAGGAATAAAAGCTATAAATATTCCATTAGTACCTGAGGTCGGAGTTCCAAATGAATTATATGAAATTGATAAGAAGAAGGTATTTGGATTAACAATAAACCCACTTCAATTAATTGAGATAAGAAAAAGAAGATTAGATAAGTTTCATAGGATACCATCAGATATTGAATATGCAGGTGATGCTAGAATATTAGAAGAATTTGAGTTTTCAGATAAGGTAATAAGGAAAATTGGATGTAAGACAATAGATGTTACTCAAAGGGCAATAGAAGATACGGCATTGATTATCCTAGATGCATTAAAAATTAGTAAATAGTCTATAACTATATATAACTGTAAGGGCTTTTCTTTAAATATTTAGAAAAGCCCGTTTGCTTTAACAAATATTAGCTTGCCGTATAAAATAATAATGTAGAATCATATGCGATGAAATTCAGTAATACAAAGAGGGGATTAAAATGAAAATAGGATTAGTTCTAGCAGGAGGGGGAGCAAGAGGAGCTTATCAAGTTGGCGTGTGGAAAGGACTTAAAGATTTGCAGATAGATAGGTATATTAGCGTTATATCAGGTACATCAATAGGAGCTTTGAATGCTATGTTATTTAATCAAGATGATATAAATATTGCAGAAAAGGTCTGGATGGATATAAGTATTGAAAAGATATTGCCAGCAGATCATAAAGATCTGCTGAAAAGAAGTATACTTGTAACAATTGGATCAAAGAATTTAAATCTAATAAAGAAATACATGCCAAAGGCTATAAATGGTGGGGATATACCTAGAGATGGTCTTATTGAAATAATTGATGAGTACTTAGATTTTAATAAAATTAGAAGCAGAAATAAAGTATGTTATGCAACATGTACTGAAATACCAAAAGTAGAAGCAAAATATTTTAAGATTGATGATTATAGTGATCAAGATATAAGAAAGATACTTTTAGCTACATCAGCATTACCTATGATATATCAAAGTGAGGAAATAGAAGGGAAAAATTACTTAGATGGTGGTATGAGTGATAATATCCCAATACAGCCTGTATATGGGGAAGGTTGCGATATAATAATAGTAGTACCACTAGCTAGCAATGTGAGAATTAATAGAGAACTTTATCCAAATTCAAAGATAATAGAAATAAGACCAAGTGAAATGGAAGCAGGGTTTATGGATGGAGTATTAGATTTTACACCAGACAATACTAAGAAGAGAATAAATATAGGATATAAAGATACAATAGATCAAATATCTCCTATAATGGATATAGCATTAATGATAGATAAATACAATCGTGAAGAGGAAAAGAAAAAGAAGATGTTATTTAATATTTTAAAGAATAAATTATTTGGTAATAAAAGTGAGGATATTAAAAATAAGAATGAAAATAAAGATAATATAGAAGCATAAAAGCTAACATAATAATGTTAGCTTTTTTAATAGGGTATTATTATTCTTATTTTAGGATACATATTAGGATAAACATAAGAAAGTGGATAATTTAATTTATCATAAGAATGGCAACAGTAAAGACATGTATTTCCTGTAATATAAGTTATAATTCCAGAATGAGACCAAGTGTTTTTGATTGGACTAAAGAATTGTATTATAGAACCAACACAATTTTGATCTAGAGTTGTTGTTTCATATGCAAGATGATTGTAAATTAGGTAATCACGTAGTTCTTTTACTCTAATCCATGAGTTAGAATATGGTTTCCATGTTGAAGATGTAGATATTCCAGCATAATGAATAGTTTGAGATACAAAATTTGTACAATCTCCACCATTTTTATCAAAATCCTTATACTCTTTATTATAATCTAAAGCATATTTTTCTGCATATTTTACTGCCTTAATTCTTTCGTAAGAAGTATTTTTTAATATTGACGAAACTGCAACTGTATTGCTGATATTTATCTTAAGAGTATTAAAGTTTAGTAGTAAAGAATTATATTTGTGTATTTCATTATCTAATAGAGTATTATAAGAAAGAATAAAAGCTTTTGAATCTTTATAATTAACTACATCTTTTAATGACTCTATATCAGATATATATTCTATAAACCATTTATTAGATATTTTTTTTAATAGTGAGACGTATGTTGATATAGTTATAGAATTAAAGCTATTACCATCAATATCAAATAGTGAGTATACAGAAAATTTAACTATGGAGCAATCTTCATTTACTTGTTTAATAAAATCATATTTTATTTTAGAATATGATTTTAAGACAGGAAGAGAACTTTTTTTATTATAAAGAGTGAAGTATTTTATTTTTAAATCAATTAATTCATTTAGTTTATCGTTTGATGTGAATTTTTTGAAATCATTATTTGCTAAAATGTTATTTAGAAATTGTTTTATAGTAGTTTTTATTGAATTTTTTTTACTCATTATAATGTTATACATACTTAGAAATCCTTATATTTAGTAATAATTTATATTATTATATGAAATAAGAGCGTATTTGATATAAATTTGCAAAAAAATGTTGACAATATTATTTGATGATGATAATATAAATCTTGTCGCTGATGCGAAACATCTTTTACGGAAGTAAACAACATTTTAAATTAAATAAGTTAAAAAACTTATTGAAAAATGTTGACAAAGTTTTTCAAAAGTGATATGATAAGAAAGTCGCTTGAGGGCGACGAGATAAAATGGTCTTTGAAAATTGAAC
>JBBVGE010000024.1:0-209 GCA_040144665.1 Clostridium perfringens | reverse complement strand
GATGATACATAAACTACTTTTGCTTTAGGATTTTCTTGAAGAATATAATGTCCTATTGCATGCATTAAGTGAGTTTTCCCAAGTCCTACTCCTCCATAGATAAATAATGGGTTATAAGCTTTTGCTGGTGATTCTGCAACTGCTAAAGATGCTGCATGAGCAAAGCGGTTACTATTACCTATTACAAAGGATTGGAAAGTATATTTAGG
>JBBVGE010000023.1:0-316 GCA_040144665.1 Clostridium perfringens | reverse complement strand
GATGTGTATAAGAGACAGAAACTTAGCTTCCCAATCATTTGCATTATCATTAATTATAACTGTTGGAGCTATTTCTGCTAATTGATCATATATTTTCTCTTGTCTAGGTGACATTATTATTAAGTCTGGCTCTACTGATAATATCCCTTCTATATCAGCAGTATCCATCATAGAATGACCAACTATTTTTGTATCTTTTAACGTCTCAGCCATATATTCTGGTACTTGATCAGTTTTATATGAGTCTACATTTGCCGTAGCTACAGGAGTATGTCCTAATAAAACTAACTCTTCTGTACTTCCAGATATGTCTACT
>JBBVGE010000022.1:0-301 GCA_040144665.1 Clostridium perfringens | reverse complement strand
AGATTTAGGAATTGACCTTAGAAGATTTAAAACTGGTACCCCAGCTAGAATCAATAAGAGAAGTGTTGATTTCTCAAAAATGATAGAACAACCAGGAGATGAGGAAATAATACCATTCTCATTTATAAGTGGAAATATAGATAGAGACCAAGTTTCATGTTGGTTAACATATACTAACGAGGAAACTCATAAGGTAATTCAAGAAAATATACATAGATCACCAATGTATAATGGAAGTATAAAAGGTGTTGGGCCAAGATATTGTCCATCAATAGAAGACAAGGTAATGAGATTCCAAGAT
>JBBVGE010000021.1:5974-12140 GCA_040144665.1 Clostridium perfringens | reverse complement strand
GCCACGAGGGTTCGATTCCCTTCACCCGCTCCAATAAAAACAACTAAAAATTAGTTGTTTTTTTTATCCCTAAAATATAAAAAGTGTTTGATAAAATCCACAATTGGTAAAAAGATATCCACAACAAATATTATTTTTAATTTGTTTTTTGTGGATATCTTTTTAGTTTTACTATGTAAAATTTATACTATTAAGTAGATTTAAAGAATTAATGTGGAATTTTAATTTATAAATGATTATAATTATAAGGTAAGCATCTATAGCTCAGCTGGATAGAGCGATGGACTTCGAATCCACAGGTCGGGGGTTCAAATCCCTCTAGGTGCATTTAATTAAAGGGTTATGCGATTTGCATAGCCCTTATTTTTATAGTAATTGTGCAATAGGTGTGCAATAGAAAATAAAACTAGAGTATTTTTTACCCTAGTTTAAATAAATAATCTAACTTATCTATGGCTCTATCTTGAGTATCTTTCATTACATGAGTATATATATTTAATGTTGTTGCTATATCGCTATGACCTAAGATACTTTGAACAGTTTTAGGAGCAACTCCATTCTCAAATAGTCTAGTAGCAAAAGTATGTCTTAAGTCATGAAGTCTAATCTCTTTTAGGTCGCACTTTTTTAAAATTCTTTTAAATGTCTTTCTTACATTACTTTCATTTAGATAATTACCTGTTGGTGTAGCGAAGATTAAATTATTATCAAAATATATATCCAAATTAGATTCTCTTTCTAATAATTGCTCTTTCCTGTATTGCTGCAGCAATTCTATTAAATTCTGATTGAGTGGAACAGTTCTAATTGAATTTTTAGTTTTAGGTTCTTGTTCTATAATTTCAAACTTCCTGTTACCATTATTATCTATCTTATAAGTACTTTTAATGGATCTATTTATATCTATATATTTATCCTTAAAATTTAAATCAGTCCATTTAAGGGCTAATATTTCTCCTAATCTTAATCCTGTACATAGAGCAAAGATATATATTATACCATTTTTATGTTCTATACACGCTCTCATAAAGATTTTTTGCTCTTCTTGAGTAAATACATTAATAGACCTTTTAGGACTCTCAGAACCTTTAGGAAGCGTAATAAGAGTACAATAATTTTTAGAGACATATCCTTCTTTTAAGGCTTGATTAAGACATGATTTTAAACATTTGTTTAGTGTTTTTATAGTAGATGGACTTTTCCCATCTTCTGAAACAAGTGCATTATAATATATTTGTATATGATTAGTTCTTAAGTTTATAAGCTTTATTTTACCTATAGGACTATATTCTATATAGTTTCTATATAAACCTTCATAACGCTCAAAACTAGAAGGTTTTAAGTCATGTATTCTATAAGTAAATAACCAAGTATGAAACCATTGACTTAGTGTAATTTTATCATCAGTAGGTAATAACCCTCTATTGTTATCAACATAAAAGGCTTTCATATTATCAGAAACTTCTTTTTTAGTTTTACCAGTAAATGATTTTCTTTTGGGTGATCCATTGTCATTATATCCAATAGTAAGTTGACCTCTAAATTTACCGTTAGGCATTTTATAAATAGTTCCTTGACCGTTTCCTTTAGATTTTGGTTTTCCTCTTTTGATATTATTCATAAATACACCTTCTTAGTAGATTTAAAATTTACTTTTTATATTTTTGCCTTACATACTCTATGAAATTTTCAATTTCTTTTTTTGCTTCATCAGGAAGTTCATCATCAATTCCATTATCATTATGAAGAGCGATAGTAATTCCAGGTTCATTAGTACAATCACCATAGATTAAAGTGTTTATAGAAACATTAAGAACATTAGCGATTTTTTCTAATAATTCTTTACTAGGCTCTCTATTATTATTTTCATAATTTGAATATGTAGAGTATGGAATGTTCAACATTTTGGACATATCTTTTTGAGTTAATCCTAATTTTTTTCTTAAATCTTTTATTCTATCTCCGATTTTAATTATTTCATTTAAGCCCATAAAATCACTCCTTTGTATTAAGAATAAATAAAAATATTCAAAAATGCAAATAAAAATAATTGACATATTCAAATTCGAATAGTAGTATTGAAATAAAGAGAGTATATTCAATATTGAATATTTTTAGATTGGAGGTATAAATTATGCTTAAATTCAATGTGAAAAGTGAAAGAGTTAAACAAGATATTAAACAAGGTGAATTTGCAAAAAGAGTGGGAACAACACCACAATATCTTTGTTTGGTGGAAAAAGGAAAGATAGAGCCTAGAAGAGATTTAATGCTAAGAATAGCTAAAGAATTAAATAAAAGTGTGGAGGAACTATTTTTTGCAGAAGAAGAGGAATAATTATGGTTAACAACTTTAAATTAAAAAGATTATCAAAATGTTTAAGTCAAAAGGAATTAGCAAATTTGTCTAATGTATCTATTAATACAATATCAAAATTAGAGAATGGCAAAGTAAATACTACACAATTAGGATTAATAAAAAGAGTATCATTCGTATTAGATTGCACAATTGATGAATTATTTTAAAGGATAGGAGTGAATAAGGAGTGGAAAATATAACTCAAAAGATAAGGGAACATAATGAACTAATTAAAAAAAGAACATTATCAGTTAAAGAATGGGCCAAGATTGAAGAAATACCATACAATCAAGCATTGAGATTTTCACATGCTAAAGATTTTCCAATAATAAAAGTTGGAAGAGAAAGAAGAATAATAGTAGCCAAGCTTGATGATTGGTTTGAGAAACATATAGGCATGGAAGTAATTTGATTAATTAAAAACTATATTTTATTAATCGATATATTATGAATAATTTTTAGTTTAATACAAGCTTTAAGGGGCTTGTAATATGTATTATTTAGATAACTATATGTTTTATAAACAAAAGAGAAGGGAAGTGATTACATGATATATAGGGAGAAGAAGATATATAGTGGAAATATGTTAGAAGTTGAAGTATATCCTATAACTTTAAAAGAAAGAAAACAAACTAGAAGAAAAAAACAAAGAGAAAGCTTACCTAAACAAAAAAGATTAAATGATAAAAATTCAAGAAAGCATTTAATAAGATTAATCAATACTAATTTTACTAATAAAGATTATTCAGTAACTTTAACATATGACAATAATAATTTACCTAGTAGTGAAGATAGTGCTAGGAGGGATGTATATAACTATTTAAGGAGGATTAAAAGATATTTAAAAAAGTACAATTTACCAGATTTGAAGTATATTGCAGTAATTGAATACAAGGAGCAACAAGAAAAGAAAAAATCAGTTAGAATACATCATCACATTATTATGAGTGGAGATATTCCAAGAGATAAGGTTGAAGAAATATGGGGGAAGGGAAGGGCTAATGCTGATAGATTACAAAGTGATGAATTTGGATATGAGGCATTAGGTAGATATATAAGTAAAGACCCAAAAGGCAATAAAAGATGGTGCCAATCAATGAATTTAAAACAACCTATAATAAAAGTTAATGACTTTAAATATAGCAAAAAAAAGGTTAATGAATTAGCAAGAAGTCAAGGTGAGAAACAAGTATTTGAAAGGATATATAAGGGATATGCATATAGGGACTATAAGGTTAGTGTAAGTGATTTTGTGCCAGGAACCTATTTATATATAAAAATGCAGAAGTTAAACAATAAAAAAAGCCAATGTACAAAAATAAGCACATTAGCTAACTTGGGTTATTATAATACCTCTAAACTCGCAATTTAAAGGTATCATAGTAACTCGATAAAATCAATATAAAATTTTGGAGGTACTAAAGAAAATGTGTAAAGAAAATAATTTAAAAGGACAAATAAGTATTTTTGAAAATAATATTTTTAATATTATTCAAAATAATAGGGAGAACAAAATATTTATTTTAGATGGCAAAAAGTATACTGTAACTTTAAAAAAATGTGATTATTTAATAGATGGATATAAGACGGAATATAACGGGGATAATCATTTATTAGTAAATTCAAAATTTGGTAAGAGAAATGCTGTAAGAACAGTTCATAAGCTAATAAAAAAGGATATTCCAATAGTTACAGAGCAAATAAAAAATAAAGAATATAAGATTATAGATAATGTATTTAAAGGTGTAGAAGATTTATTTTATAAAGTACAAGATAAAAATTTAGAAGATATGGAGGAGGTAAAAAAATATGAATATATAAATAAACAGATAAAAAGTATAATGAATGAATTAATAGAGAAATTTAATTTACCTAGAGAAATTATAAATAAAATAGAAGAATTGGATTTATTAAATTCTCAGTTAATATTTATGGAGACATTATATTATTTTAAGCAAGGGTTAGAGTATGGAGTACATATAAAATAATAAGAAAGAAGGAATTTTTAACATGAAAGATGAGTTATCAAAATTATTAAATGAAGAACAAATAATTAATACAAAGAGTACAGAAGAACTAGCTGAATTAAGAGAAAATATAACAAAAAAGATAATTGTTGATTGTGAGTTTGGAGAAAATACTGATTTAATTAACCAATTAAATAATTTAGGATGTCTAACAATAGAAAGTAATGATATTGATATTGAAATGTACAAAGTAAATGATGATAGTGAAATTGAAGTAGATTTATGTAAATTAAAAGCATTGAAACATGAAAAAATGATTAAAGATACACCAGCCTTTATAGTAGATAAAGATATAGATAATTATAATAAGATCATTAGTAATGAGATCAATTTAGTTGTGGAAGAGCTTATATCAAGTGCATTGGAAAATATAAAGTATGAACATGAAATAAATAATTCTCAATCATTTATAACAATGATTAGAAAAATTCCTAAACCATTTAGAAACAACTTAGCAGTCATAGGAGATAATATTAGTATAGCAATGTTGAAACTTATATTATCTAAAGATGGATATAATCAAGATGATATTTTAGGAATAAAGTATTATGTTATAAGTGCTGAAGAAGGTGCATACTTACTAAATTTAAAATATCTTAGAGTTAATAATGTTTTGAAAAGAATAGATAAAAAATATGATATATTTAAAGAGACATATGACACAAAAATAGTGTGTTATGGAGATAGTAAAATAGTCTGTGATTCATCTGCTCTTAAATTAAAAATAATTAGTTAATGATAAAAATATATTGAAGTAATTTATTAGATGAATAATAAACTGGTATTTTAAGAAACTTTTGTTCAATCAATGTATTTATGATTTAATATTTATATACGTAGAAATATAGTGAATTTAATTAAAAAGGGAGAGGTTTATGTTTTTTCATAAAAAAAGCGAAAAAAGTCGTGTAGATATATGCAAAAATATCTTTGATGACTATCAAATAGATACAAATGAAGAAAAAATATTAATTGATGAATTATATGAATATATAAGAAATTTATATATGGAAAGATTAAATAAAGGTGATTTGAATATAGAAAAAGAAAAAATTAGAATAAATAGGAGTTTAGGAAAATATAAGGCTGAAAACAAAGAAAGAGAAGATAAATTAAGGGCAATGGTTGTGAGTATATATTTAACGGTATCTATTAATGTTTTTTTATGGTTTATAAAGGATATTTTTAAAATTGAATTTGTTGTTATCGTTAGTATAGTTTTTCTTGTTCTTTTTCTGAATTATATGGATAAACAAATAAAAAAGGATAAAAATGAGGAGCGAGATTTAGTAAATAGATTATCTTTAATAGTATTAAAAGATATAGAGGATTCAAGATAATAATTTAAATTGATAAAAATAGTTAGTATGATAAAAGAATTTTTAAATTAGATAATTATAAATAGTTTTGTAATAAATTTAACATATATAGTTGTTTTTACATCAAATTTGATGTATTATATTTATATAATTGAATATAATATATTAAGGAGTGGTCTAATGAACATTTACAGATATGAAACAGATGGTGGAAAGGACCTGATTCTTGAATATATAGCCAAGTTGCCTAAAAAACAAAAAGCCGAAGCGTTTGGAATTCAGGCTAAACTACAATTAGATGGATTAAAAGCGTTAGAGACATTAAATACGAGACAGTTAAGGAAGAAGCTTTGGGAAATAAAATTTCAAAATAATAGGTTAATGTATGTTATAGCTGATGAAGATAATTTTTATATCTTACATGCTTGTAAAAAACAAAAAGGTAAAGCTGAACAATTTGA
>JBBVGE010000021.1:0-5619 GCA_040144665.1 Clostridium perfringens | reverse complement strand
AAATAGGATTAACTCAAAAAGAAATATCAAAGAGAAGCGGATTAACTCAACAAATGGTTTCAAGAATGGAGAAAGTTAATAATTCACCAACATTAACTAATTTTTTAAGGTATATTAGTGCATTAGGACTAGATATTAATGTGATAAAGAAAAAAATATAAAATTTTATATCATGAAAAAAAGGATTCAGTATTATTGAATCCTTTTTTTATTATATTTTAAATTTTTAGTATCAAAACTTTTAAGTATTGACACTGATAAATTAATTACGTAAAATAGAGGTATGGATAGGTGTCAAAACTAAGTATCAAAAGTCGACTAAAAAAGAGGGATAAAATATGATTTATGGATATGCAAGGGTAAGTACAAAAGGACAAGCTAAGGACGGAAATAGTTTGGAAAGTCAAATTGAATTTTTAAAAAGCAATGGAGCAGAAGAAATTTATTCAGATAGTTTTACTGGTACTAAAACAGATAGACCAGAATTCAATAAATTATTGAGTAAATTAAAAAATGGAGATACTTTAATAGTAACTAAATTAGATAGATTTGCTAGAAGTATGACTCAAGGTAGTGAATTAGTTAATAAGTTAATAGATAAAGGAATAAGAGTAAATATATTAAATATAGGGGTAATGGATAATACTCCATCAAGTAAGTTAATAAGGAATATATTTTTTAGCTTTGCAGAATTTGAAAGAGACATGATTGTTGAAAGAACACAAGAGGGTAAAGCAATAGCAAAGACAAAAGAAGGCTTTAAAGAAGGTAGACCTAAGAAGTATACAGTTAAGCAATTAGATAATGCATTATCAATGCTTACTGTTAATGGTGGAGATAAAAGTTATACAGAAGTCTCAGAAATTTTAGGAATAAGTAAAAGTACTCTTATTAGAGAAAATAATAAAAGAAAGTATAGAGAAGGGGCTTAAGCTTCTTCTTTTTGTTACAAGAGGAATCCTACTTTTGAGTAGGGTGGTTTTTAACATTTAATTATTTTGGGACTTAAATAATTTATAAAGACATTTATCATTTAATTTAGTTCTACAATAACCATCACTAAGATGTAGAGTGCTACCTATTTGATACCAGGTAAATGGATTTTTACTTAGGTATCGTAATTGAATTAATTCTCTTTCATTATGATCTAATTGTTTTAGACCGATATCAATTTTATTGATAATATTTTCGTAGTATTTTTTATTAGTATTTAATACTTCTAGATTATTAATAGTATTTATATCAGTTTTATCTTTAAACATATTTAGATTATCAATTTCTATATCTAATCTTTTTATAAGAGCAACTAGAATATTATAGCTGCTTAATATCTTTTTATATTTATTACGTTCTTCAATAGTTAAATTAATCATAAATAAACCTCCTAAATAGAATATTTAAATTTAAGTTAATAACCTTGATTTTCTTTTATTATTTATAAATTGATTTCTTGCAAATAATCTATATATATTTTTTTCGTCATTAGGAATTGTTTTTAAGGTTTCAGAAATATCAGTTGAATTAATCTTTCTATTATTAATTTTAAAATTAGAAATGGCTAGAATTTTTAATGTTTGATTTACATTATTGGTTAATATATATAATTTACAAATGATAATATCAAGTGGTTCATTATCATCTACAGATATAGAGTTAACTATATTAATAGTATCATTATAAGTTTTGATTATAGGTTTGTATTTTTCGTTAAGTGAATTTAATCTATTTTCTTTTATTGAAGATAAATCCATTATCCTACCTCCTTTAATATACCGTTTTTAATGTATTATATATCAAGTTAAGTAAGTATACAATTATGGTAATTAAATGCAAATAGGACATATTTGAAAGATGTGGCATAGGTTTATTTATGATGTTGTTAACATTAGATATAGTAAGTACTTAAGGAGATTTATAAAAAAGGACAAAACATGTATTATGGGGTATTTTTAAAAGGATAAGATAGATTGATTTAAGAGGCTTATATATAGTTTTGACTAGTAATAGATATAATTTTACTCTAAATAATAGTAAAGGCTATATATGAGGCAAATAAAGTCGTAGAAATATTTAATATATTATTGAAAATAGTAATGAAATACAGAAATATATAGCCCCCTATTAAAAAAATTGGTTTTTTCAAAATCTGTATCGGTCGGGTATAGGTGAAGACAAAAGAGACTTTTTTAAGTTTCGCATGAGGGGGGGTGCATCCACAATAGAAAGGGTGCAAATATTTGATTTAATTATTAATTATTCTGTTCTATAATTAGTTTAAAAAATAGCATAATATATTGAATTTACTAAATTTATAACTATATAAATTTAGTAAATTTGATTACTGAGCTTTAAAAGATATTATAGAAATAATTATGCATTTAATTGTGCAACTTGCACCTTAAAAAAGGGTGCAAAATACAAAAGAGTGCATAGAAACCATATGAAAATAGATAGCAAGAATATAATGAAATATATTATAAAAATAACCTATTTAGTATATGTTTGATTTTAATTAAGGAATGAGTTCTTTGTTGATATTTACTTAATATGTAATTAAAATATAATATATGGAATAAAAATGTACTGGAGGTAAAAATAAATTGTTTAATATATATTGTGATGAAAGTTGCCATTTAAGAATTACTGAAAAAAATATTGAAGAGCAACAAATAATGGCTATAGGTGGTATAAGTTGCCACAAAAATGATTTAAAAAAAATAAATTATAAAATTAGAGAATTAAGAATAAAGCATAATATATACAAGTCAGAAATTAAATGGACTAAGGTAAGCAATAATAGAATTGAGTTTTATAAGGAATTAATAGATTTATTTTTTAAAAGTGAAGAATTAGAATTTAGAGTAATTTTAAAGGATAAGAGAGATATATATTATAATATTTATACTCATGAAGAAATTTATTATATTATGTATTATTATTTATTAAGAGAAATGATTGTAATAAATGATAAAAATAGTATATACATAGACAAAAAAGATACAAATGGAGGTAAAAGAATAGACAAGCTAAAAGAATGTCTTTGCAATCAAAAATTAGATTTTAATCATGAACTTATAGAAAAAATTCAAATAGTTAATTCAAAAGATTGTGAATTACTTCAAATGGCTGATGTATTAATAGGTGCAGTAACATATGTGAATAGAAATAAACAGTCATCAAATGCAAAACTTGAAATAGTTAATTATATAAAGGAAAAATCTGGATTAACCCTAACAAAAACTGTTCCAAGTAGTAATAGAAAATTTAATATATTTGTTTGGGATGGTGGCAGAAAGAAATGAACTATGGTAAGTTAAGTAATCCAATTTTATTAAATAAAGAAAGAAGCGTATGTGGAAATTTAATTAAGTTGAATAAATTGGCTGAGAAGAATTTTTTAAACAAATATAAAAGAGAAAAGCTAAAAGGTATATTTATTTATATATCAATTGATAAAATATATGGAATAAATAAGAAAATTCTACATTCGGTTTCAATTGAAGATAAAGAATATTATAGTTCATATCCATGTATAAATGATGTTTCATATATGAGTTGTTTAAATAAATGTAGCAGTTTTGAAAATAATATAATATGTGCAAAAAGATTTAATAGAGCTATATGTAGCTACAGAATGACAAGACTTAATTGGATATGGGAGGTAATTCATTTAGCAAATATAAATGATGAGGACATAAAAATATGGAATAAAGTATTTAAAGATAAGACTACAGGACAATTAGATGTTTGGAAAAGGTTTGTTTGGTATAAAAAAGAATTAGCAAGTTTTGTAATAATATTTATTGAAAAATATGATAAAGGTAAAATTAAAATGTTAGAATTTATAACTGCTTATCCAATATTCAACAGAAGAACAGAACAGCAATTTAATAATGACTATAAAGAATTTATCTCTAGATAATAAAAAAGTCCGGTTCTCTCGTAAGAGTCCGGATTTCTCCTTCTACCTTAGGTAGATGAGCTACTTTAAATATAACCTATTAAGTGCTTGACGTCAACCATATTTTGAATAAATAAACCTATAAAGATTTAAATAATACGTTATATTTAATCATATGATATAAACTATATATTTGCCATTATAAAAAAATATATTCAAAAAAGTTTTTAAATATTACAAAAATATAACTTTATAAAACTAAAAAGTAGGAGATTTGGAATATGGAAAATATAAAAAATAATTATGATGCTGAAAAATATATAGAAAAGTTGTTAGATAATATAAATAGAATAGAAGAACATAGATTGTATAGGGAAGAGCAAATGCAAGTAAATCATTTCGATGAAATTGCAAGTTATAGAAATTGTATTGCTTGGATAATAAGAATAAACAAAATAATAGATTTTATTAAATATGCTATTATAAATGCTTACAAGTATTCAAAAAATATATGTAGTCCTATAGAGAAAAGTGGAAAAAAGGATATGTATACTTTTTATTTAGAGGATGCAGTTTATAGAGTTATGGTTTGTTGGGATATGTATAAGCAATTGATAAATCAATTATACAATGTAGGGAAAAAAATAGATGATAAATATTCTATATATAAACTTATCAAAGAAATAAATAAAATTAGTGGAATATATAAAGAAAAATTTAAAGAAGTAGAAATTTACCTTAATAGCACTGAGCATAAGAAGGTAAGAGATGGACTAAGAAATTCTTTTACGCATAATATAGATCCTACTGAAATTAATATATTTCATTATATTAATGAAGAGGGATTATTGCAAGTTAATGATATAGGGGTACTACCTAATCATCCGTATGAGAATTTGATACTTGTATTATCTGATATAAAAAAACTTTTAAAATTTATAGAGCGTGAGAATGAATGTATTCTGAGTAAATTAGAGAACAAGATTATGTTAGTAGAAGTTACAATGTATTTTAAATGTGGAAAGTGTACTTATAATA
This sequence comes from Clostridium perfringens, assembly GCA_040144665.1. GTDB lineage: Bacteria > Bacillota > Clostridia > Clostridiales > Clostridiaceae > Clostridium > Clostridium perfringens_A. Next base: position 680 of record JBBVGE010000021.1, on the reverse strand, counting down.
AAGAAGTTATGAATATAAGTGATTTGATGAATAATCTTGATACAATTAGAAGTGTTTTGAAGGAAAAATGCTATAACTGTAATAATTTAATAGATGAAGGAGAATATTTTAGTTGTAGACCCAAAAAAATTAAATTTAACAGAGTGAATGAGTTAGATATTAAGGAAGTTGAAATAACTAACTATTAAATTTGAGTAATATATAAATTAATTTAAAAATTTAACGTTATGAGATATAAAAGTAAAAATAGGTTATTTAATAAGGAAGATAATAATAAATAAAGTGATTTATTATTTATAATAGACAAATTTTATTATTTGATAATGTGCAATAGGTGTGCAATAGAAATAAATTTAAATTATAATTGCCTAATTAAAGCGAATAAATAAATGTGCTTAAATCAGCTGTATATAAGGATTAAACTAATATACTAAGTTATATTGATATTATATTAATCGAATCCAAAGGTCGCGAGTTCGAATCTTGCTAGGTGCACCAAGATAAAGAACTATAGAGTTTCTATGGTTCTTATTTTTATGAGAATTATGCAATAAAAAACTAAAAAATAATAGTAAATATATAATATTTGCAGCTATAGTGGGTATTTTTTATGAAATAACTAATTTTAGAGTATTTTATATATACTAAAAAAGATCTGTAGTAATTACTACAGATCTTTT
>JBBVGE010000020.1:0-4468 GCA_040144665.1 Clostridium perfringens | reverse complement strand
CCATAAAGCTATAATTAAATAAAATATAAATATTTTTATTAATATATAAAATAATTAATTATTTTATAATTAATTATTATCATTTTTAAAATTCAATATATTTATGTGGGGTGGAAATTAATGAAAAAATATACAAAATTGTTGATTGTATTTTTTTCATGTATCTTATTTATTATTTGCATTATATTTGCATTTAATATAATAATTAAAGAAACTGAAAAAAATAAAATTGCTAAAATCTCTGAATTTATCAATATTGCTGACGAAGATAAAATATCTGACTTACAAGAACTTGTAGAATTTACTTATGAAGAAATTGGTGAATTAGATAATATTCAGTTCCTAGAAAGTAATATAGATAATAAAAGTAATTTAAAAATAAATGTAACCTTTAAAGATAAAACTCTAAAATTTGATAGAATCTTTTCATTTAAACAAATGACTGCTGAAGTCCTGAAAGATAAATATTCCGATGTAGTTATTGTTATGTCTCAAGAACTTCCATCAAAGTCAGAAATGAGATTCGTATATAATCATGGAAAATGGAAATAAATTTCAAATATTACTAATGTAATTATAAAAAATCACCTATTTAAGTATTTTTAAATTAAATAGGTGATTTTTATTATATATTTTCTCTTATTTAAAATTAAATATTAATTACCTGAACTTTCATATATTGATATACCTTTAAGCCAAATAAAATATGCTACTATTATAGTAAGTAATCCTATAATTAATGTCATTATAACCCCAAAGAAGAAACTTCCTTTTCCAAGTAAATATGCACCTGGATAAAATCCAGTGAATGCAAATGGTATTATAAAAGTTAAAAGGTTCTTTATTACATTTGGATATATCGTAACTGGATATTTTGCAAATCCACTTAATTCATAAGCCATCTGTACATGTCTAAAGCTTGTTTTAGTCCAAAAAGCTATTGATGCTGCTGCAAGCTTTATTCCTGTGTATATAAGAGTTCCTCCTATTGCAGCTATTATAAATCCTATTATTAACATATGTGTCACCGTAATTCCTAATTTTATTCCACTAAGTATAACTAATATAAATCCAACAATTAATTCTCCAAATCCATCTGGTTGAAATCTTTCTGCGATAACTTGAAATAAAGGGTTTAATGGTCTTAGTAAGTATCTATCAAATTCTCCCCTAACAATTGATTTTCCACTAAATATCCAAAGATAATCAGTGAATATATGATCTATTCCTCTTGGAATTTGTGAAAATCCATATATAAATATAATTTCATAAAAGCTCCAGCCTTTTAATGATTGAATATTATCAAATATAAGATTTATAAATATTATTGAAGTTCCTTGAATTAGAAAGAATCCAATCATTCCATATATAAAATCTTCTTTATATTCTATTAAAGTCTTTATATATTGCTTCAAAAACTTAAAATATATCTTTAAATATCTTTTCATATACTAACCTCCTTGTATAACCAATTTATTAATAATTTTATTCCACATTAATCTTGATAATACTTTTAATACACAAATCCAAAATAACTGCAATAATAGACACTTGATTATTTCATTAGAAGGTAGTTTGTTTAGATATATCATAGCTGGAGTATATATTATAGAACTAAAAGGTAAAAAATTAAAAAGCTTTTGTATTATATCTGGGAAAAATGATAATGGTATCAATGCACCTGAAACTAGCATGATAATAGCTCGTGCTATTTGACCAATTCCCCAAAGGCTATAAAATTTAAATGCTAATAATCCAAATATATAACTATAATAAATATTTATTATTGCACCTAAAACTATACTTAAGAGAAATAAAATTATAGATGTTAATGTAATACTTATACCAATATTAATTCTATAAATGGTTATCCCAATAGCTGCTGGCATAAATAAGAATATAAAACTGAAAATAAATTGACCAGCTCCAATAAAAATAAGTCTCTTTTCATAATTTATAGGCTTTATTAAATTCATTGCAATAGAACCATCTCTAATTTCATCTGAAATAATATAACTTATATCATTTGATGTTGCAATACCAATAACCAAAGAAATCATAATATAAATAACCATATCATTTAATGTAAATCCATTCATTATCTTATCTTGAGAACTACTATAAATGGCTTTCCATAGATAATATGTAACTATAACCATTATTACTTGTCCTATAATTCCCATAAATATATTAGCTTTATATGCAAAGTATTTTTTTATTTCACTTTTTGAAAAAGAGCTATATATTTTAAACCCTTTAATAAGATTCATCCCTATACCCCCTTTTTATATATTTTTTTGATTATATCTTCTATACTAGTCTCCTTTAATGAAAAATCTAATATATCAATTTTTTGCATTACTTTATAAATTACTTCTGATGAAGTTACTTTATTTTTATTAAATTTAATTATTAATCTTCCATCATCTATATATTCTTCTATATCATTATCATTAATATTGAATTCTTCTTTTAAATTAAGATTAGTCTTTATATCCCCTTTTATTTGAGCTTCCAATGTAATCATGTATCCAAAGCTGCTTTTTATATCTTTTAAGCTTCCATCATATATATTTTTTCCATTATCAATAATTATAATTCTTTCACAAAGTTCTTCTATATCACTTAAATCATGAGTAGTTAATATAATTGTTGTATTAAATTCTTTATTTATTTTCTTAATAGCTTCTCTAACCTTATCTTTAACTACAACGTCAAGTCCAATTGTTGGTTCATCTAAATAAAGAATCTTAGGACTATGAATAAGTGATGCTGCAAGATCAGCTCTCATTCTTTGCCCAAGGGATAAAGTTCTTACAGGATTATTCATAAATTCTTCTAACCCTAAAACTTCATTTAAAAAATTCATATTCCTATTAAATAAATCATCGTTAACAGAATAAATATCCTTAAGTATCGTAAACGTTTCCGATAAAGGCAAATCCCACCACAACTGTGTCCTTTGCCCAAATACCACGCCTATATCCTTCGCATTCTTCTCTCTATCTTTATAAGGAACTATCCCATTAACTTCTATAGTTCCAGATGATGGAGTAAGTATCCCTGTCATCATTTTTATTGTAGTAGATTTTCCTGCTCCATTAGATCCAATATATCCAACAATTTCCCCCTCTGCTATTTCAAAAGAAATATTTGATACTGCTTTTTTAATATCATATTCATTAGAAAATAGCGATTTTAATGCTCCCTTAAAACCTGCATCTTTTTTTCTAATCTTAAAATCTTTAGTTAAATCTTGAACCTTAATCAATTAAACTCCTCCTTTTAGAAACGTTTCCAAAAACTAACCTCTTGGTATAAACTTAACTTTAATTTCAATTTTATCACCACACCGTATCTTTTACAATATTGTAAATTATTAACTTACTATTAACACTTATCTTATTAGTTTTTATAAAAAATACCTCTATTACAATTTTATCGTAATAGAGGTATTTTTATATAATCTATATCTCTTTTAAATTATCCATTACATCTTCTATACTTCTACCAACATTTTTTTCAAAAGCATCATAGAACTCCATATACTTAGAATCATTTAATATATTCATTACTATATCTATACCCTTTTGTTTTATTATCTCCTTAATTACTAAATAACTTTGTCCATAAACATTATACCCTTCATTTATCATATTGGATATTTCTTCATTACTATTACCTAAATTTCTAAAATCAACTCTTTTATCTATATCTACTATATATATAAGATCTCCTTTACTATGAATCATTGATGTATATTCAGCTATACCCTCTTCAAACCAAGTTGGAATATTATACTTATTTATATTATTTTCCTTACAATAATAATTAACTATATGATGTGTATATTCATGAATTATATTACGTCCCTTTATACTATCTTTATAGATATAAATAGTGTCATTTAAATATATTGCTGCAACATCATTAATGTCTATTTCCAAAGCATCCATAAATTCCTCTTCAGTATTAAATACTACAACATCTACTTTATACTCCCCTTTTATATTAAATAATATAGATGCATCTTTCTTAGATTGTTCTAACCATCTTTCTATAGTATTTTTATTTTTAATATTTATACTTTTTTCATAATACTTTGATCCATTCTTTAGCTCAAAACTTTCCATACCTCTTGTAGTTTTAATATTTATAATTTTTTTAACTACATTTTCTTCTGCAAAGGCCTTAACACTATTAATTGTTGGCATGTTTAAGGTTACTATTCCTAAAATAATTGCAAGAACTGTAAGCATAATATTTTTAAATATATTTTTACACTTTTTTCCCCACCCCATATGCTCAATCACCCTCTGTATATACTTTATAACAATTATATCACATAAAAGGAATTTAATTACATATACTTTTGAAATTTAATTTAGTCATAACCACCCGTAAAACGGGTGGCTTGCACTGAGGCTATAAGCCTAAAAATATATAGATTCGTTTTTTAATTAAAACT
>JBBVGE010000019.1:0-232 GCA_040144665.1 Clostridium perfringens | reverse complement strand
CAGCTGGGTATGTTTCTAAAACATTTCCTGAAGCATCATAAACTTTAAAATTACTATCAAATACATATAAGTTTTCTTCGTCTGCTATATTCTCGTAAGTATATTCTATTACAACAACCTTTTCTGCTTCTTTTTCAGAAAATTGATTTCTTTCATCTGTAAGTTTTACATTATCTATGGTTATGGCCATTGATTTAACTCCATTTTCATCATTTATATAAGCCGTTTCTCC
>JBBVGE010000018.1:0-863 GCA_040144665.1 Clostridium perfringens | reverse complement strand
CTTAGAAATCCCACATCCTTTCCCACTTAACTTACACTTTGGGACCTTAGCTGACGATCTGGGCTGTTTCCCTTTTGACCACGGATCTTATCATTCGTAGTCTGACTGCCGAATTAAAAGTATGTGGCATTCGGAGTTTGATAAGGTTCGGTAAGCGCTATGCCCCCTAGCCCATTCAGTGCTCTACCTCCACTACTCATATCATTCGACGCTAGCCCTAAAGCTATTTCGAGGAGAACCAGCTATCTCCGAGTTCGATTGGAATTTCTCCGCTATCCACAGCTCATCCCATGCTTTTTCAACAGCAACGTGGTTCGGTCCTCCACGAGGTTTTACCCTCGCTTCAACCTGGCCATGGATAGGTCACCCGGTTTCGGGTCTACAGCATGCAACTAGTCGCCCTATTAAGACTTGGTTTCCCTTCGGCTCCGTACCTTAAGTACTTAACCTTGCTACATACCGTAACTCGTTGGCTCGTTCTACAAAAAGCACATCATCACCCTCATAAGGGGCTTTGATCGGTTGTAGGCACACGGTTTCAGGTTCTATTTCACTCCCCTCCCGGGGTTCTTTTCACCTTTCCCTCACGGTACTGCTTCACTATCGGTCATCAGGTAGTATTTAGCCTTGGGAGGTGGTCCTCCCTGCTTCCCACAAGGTTTCACGTGTCTCGTGGTACTCTGGATCAGAACTTTAGGCTTTCTTGTTTCATATACAGGACTATTACCTTCTACGGTCCAACTTTCCAGTTGTGTTCTATTACAATAGCTTCCTAAGTTAATGTTCTGTCCGCAACCCCAGAGATAAATCTCTGGTTTGGGCTCTTTCCTTTTCGCTCGCCGCTACTAAGAAAATCGATTTTT
>JBBVGE010000017.1:0-201 GCA_040144665.1 Clostridium perfringens | reverse complement strand
TAAACAAGTTTTCTTATCAGCTAATTTTAGTGGAATAACTTCAATTTCATTTTGGATTGCAACCTTCTCACTAACTTTAGTCCTAGTATTTGAAAACATTGGTTTACTTCATGGACAAATTGATGGTATGTTAAAACAACCAAGTAAAAGACAAAGAGCTCTTAACGCTGTTGCCTTTACTACTATAATTTGTGGTATCTG
>JBBVGE010000016.1:0-1448 GCA_040144665.1 Clostridium perfringens | reverse complement strand
AGACTGTGTGGGAGAGTAGGACGTTGCCAGGTGCGTAACGAAAAGAGATAGTTTAATTACTATCTCTTTTTTTTATATAATTACAGGTACAGGTAATTGAAGTATTTTACAGAATAGAATAATATAAAAGATTAATAAAAAAAGCTTGTACTTAAAAGTATATAATGATATAGTATACTAAAAATTATTTTTATTAAATTCGTATATGCCCAAATAAAGTTATGGCTTGGGTGTTTCTACAAGGAGCCAAATCCTAACTACGAATATATAGTGAAATTTTATATAAACTATATGTTCCTAGACTAAAGTGGTCTAGTTTTTTTGTTATTAGGATCATTTATTAAGATATTAAGGAGAGGAACATTAAAATGGAATTATTAAAAGATAAGATAATACAATATGGAAAAGTAAGAGAAGGAAATATATTAAAAGTAGATAGTTTTTTAAATCATCAAATGGATATTAAACTTTTAAATGAAATAGGAAAAGAATTTAAAAGAAGATTTAAAGATGAAAAGATAGACAAGATATTGACTATAGAAGCATCAGGAATAGGTATAGCAGCTATAGTTGCTCAATACTTTGATTATGTTCCAGTTGTTTTTGCAAAGAAAACTGAAAGTCTTAATTTAGATAAAGAATTATATGAAGTTAAAGTTCATTCATTTACTAAGAATAAAGAATATAGTGTTAGAGTTGGAAAGCGATTTTTAAATAAAGATGAAAATATATTAGTAATAGATGACTTCTTAGCTAAGGGATGTGCTTCAAAAGGATTAATAGAGTTAGTTAATCAGGCAGAAGCTAATTTAGTAGGGATAGGAATAGTGATAGAAAAAGGATTCCAAGAAGGTAGAAGTGTATTAGAATCTTTAGGAGCAAGAGTAGAGTCATTAGCAATAATAGAAAGTATAGCTGATGGAGAAGTAAGGTTTAAGTAAATATAAATATGTAATAGAGGAAAGAGAATGAGTAATTAGGAATTCTTTTTCTTCTATTTTTTATTTATATAGTATACTATATTTCTTGTAGATTTATATATATATGTATTATATATAGGGGGAAAGTATAACAAGATTAATGAAACAGAACCTAGTGTATCAACACTAGTATTTCAGCAATATTTAGAGAAAACTAAAGTAATATAGAAGTAAATCAATTAAATTAGATTATTTAAAATAGATAAGATATATATATATGTGATATCATTAGTTTCGTTGCTTAAGCAAAGGCAAAGTTAACATGGAAAGCAAGATATAAATAAATGTCGAATAATGTTGACAAACAATAGTTTGAGTGATATAATAATAAAGTTGCTAAAAGGAGTAATAAACACTTTAAATTCAGAAAAACTTTTGAAAAAAAGATGTTGACATAAAACTTCTTAAGTGATAAGATAAGAAAGTCGCTTGAGGGCGACGAGATAAAATGGTCTTTGAAAATTGAAC
>JBBVGE010000015.1:0-286 GCA_040144665.1 Clostridium perfringens | reverse complement strand
TTTTAATTCTTGCATTTCTGAAGTTAAAAGAACCATTTCTAATAGAGTATCTATGTTTTCTCTAGTTTTAGCTGAAACTGGTACTGCTATTATATCTCCACCCCAGTCTTCAACAACTAATCCATGCTCAGTTAATTCTTGTTTAACTCTATCTGGATTAGCACCTTCTCTATCCATTTTGTTTATAGCAACTATCATTGGAACGTTAGCTGCCTTACAGTGATTTATAGCTTCTACTGTTTGTGGCATTATTCCGTCATCAGCTGCAACAACTAAGATAACTACG
>JBBVGE010000014.1:0-239 GCA_040144665.1 Clostridium perfringens | reverse complement strand
GGAGTAGAGGATGAAATGAATCCACTACCAATATATGATTTACCACAGTATATAAATGATGGAAAAAGACTTAAGAATAAGGTAGCCATAATAACAGGTGGAGATAGTGGAATAGGAAGAGCTGTAGCCTTAGCTTATGCAAGAGAAGGGGCTAAAGTTTGTATAATATATCTATCAGATGAAGAGGATAAGGATGCTAATAAGACTAAGGAACTTATAGAAAGTGCTGGTTCTGAGGC
>JBBVGE010000013.1:0-433 GCA_040144665.1 Clostridium perfringens | reverse complement strand
TCAGGAGGTTTTAACTGACCCTTCTTATTATGGACAAATAGTAACTATGACTTATCCCTTAATAGGTAACTATGGAATTAACTTAGAGGATTTAGAATCTAAAGAACCTAAAGTAAGAGGATTCATAGTGAGAGAAAAATGTCAGTATCCAAATAATTTTAGATGTGAATTAGAGCTTGAAACTTACTTAGCTCAAAATAAGGTTTTAGGATTAGATGGTATAGACACAAGAGCCTTAACAAAAATCTTAAGAAATAATGGGACAATGAAGGGAATTATAGTTTTAGATAATTCAAACTTAGAAGATGTTAAAGATAAGTTAGAAGCTTTCTCAAATAGAGATGCAGTTTCAATAGTTTCAACTAATGAAAAATATGAGATCTCAGGAGAAGGAAAGAATGTAGCTATAATCGACTTTGGAATAAAGCAAAAC
>JBBVGE010000012.1:0-207 GCA_040144665.1 Clostridium perfringens | reverse complement strand
AATGATAATCATTTTCAATAAGTAAGATTTTATGTTAATATAGCATCATAGAAAACAAAAAAACATTTGGAGGTTAAGTATGGCTAAGATGATGGGACCTCGTTTCAAAATGTGCAGAAGACTTGGATTAAATGTAGTTGGACATCCAAAGGCAATGAAACGAGCTGGTAGAGGAACAAGCAGAGCAGATAAGAAATTATCTGATTA
>JBBVGE010000011.1:0-220 GCA_040144665.1 Clostridium perfringens | reverse complement strand
TAAGTGTACCGCAGCAAATGGAACTGGTAATGCTAATATGGAAGCATATAATACTGATAATATACCAGCAGTATTACCAGATAATAAGAATTTAATAGCATTCTTAATATTTGAGTAAATATTTCTACCATTTTCAATAGCTTTTACTATGGTTGCAAAGTTATCATCTGTTAAGACCATAGAAGCGGCATCTTTAGCAACTTCAGATCCTGTAATACCC
>JBBVGE010000010.1:0-225 GCA_040144665.1 Clostridium perfringens | reverse complement strand
AACCTATTTAATCCAACTAAAAATCATTTCTTAAGTAAAATAGGATATGGTTCTATAATGGGTATATTAAAGAACTATGAGGTAATGAATCCATTTATCTCAGCTACAACAGACTCATTAAAAAGATTAAAACCAGGATTTGAAGCTCCTGTTTGTATAGTTACATCTCTAGGTCAAAGCCCTGAAGTTCCATCTAGAAATAGAACTATATTAGCAGGCTTAATA
>JBBVGE010000009.1:0-3233 GCA_040144665.1 Clostridium perfringens | reverse complement strand
GGTTGGTCCTGTTGGTCCGGTTGGTCCTGTTGGCCCTGTTGGTAAACAAGGATTACAATTTTCTTCTAACCATATAAATGGTTTTTGTTTATTATTACTTGAATTAAATATAACAGTACCATTACTTTCAGATGATATATTTACTATCATTTCATCTATTCTTGATATATTTCCTTCTTTAATGATATCTAATAAATTTATATAAATATATCTTCCTTCATCAATTGTACTTATCGCATCTGTTACTGATATATCTAAAATTATATTTTGATTTGCATCTCTAATTAATATATTAAATTTAATTAATATGCTTCTTGTAAACCTTAATTCATCTAAATATAAATAAAGCCTTAGTATAGTATCATTTATACACTCTAAATCTTTATCTATATTAAATCTTAAAGAAGCCCAGCATACTCTGGCATCACAATTAGAAACTTTAGGTTCATTGCAAACTAATAATCTTTTACAAACTTCCTTAATTTGTCCATTTATATACTGAGTTTCTTCTATAGGAGTAATTTTAACTTTCATTTTGTAAACCTCCTTTTTATAGTAAATTGTATCTTATAATAATATATTAAGAATCAATTAAAAGGTTGACAAAAATTAAGTCAAGTTTATCTTAAATATTGCTAAACTTGACTTTATAAATTAAAACACTACAACTTCCATATCACTAATGGCTTTTTCTACTAATGAATCTATATCTAAAGGAGTTTCTGATTTTCTTATACTCTCTAATCTTGGTTTTGTCTTTGGATGTTTTGGAACAAATATAGTACAACAATCTTCATAAGGAAGTATTGATGTTTCGTATGTTCCTATTTCTCTTGCAATATCCATTATATCTCCTTTATCCATAGCTATAAGTGGTCTAAATACTGGTCTATCAGCACAATCTGTACTTACAATAAGTCCTTCCATTGTTTGACTTGCAACCTGCCCAATACTTTCTCCACTTGAAACTGATTGTATACCTTCTTTTTCAGAAACCGCACATGCAACTCTCATCATAAATCTTCTCATTATTATTGTAAGTTCATCTTGAGGGCATTTATCTATAATATCCATTTGTATTTCTGTAAAAGGTACTATAAATAATCTAACTTTTTCAGTATAGTTACTTAATATTTTTGCTAGGTCTTTTACTTTATCTTTTGCTCTTTCAGATGTATAAGGATGACTATGATAGTATATACAATTAAGTTCTACACCTCTTCTTGCCATAAGATACCCTGCTACTGGTGAATCAATACCACCTGAAAGCATAAGCATTGTGCTTCCATTCATCCCATATGGAAGACCACCTACGGCCTTTATTTTATCTGCACTAGTATAAACATAAGCTCTTTCTCTTATTTCAACATTCACTAGGCATTCCGGATTTTTTACATCAACTGAAAGATCACCTTGATAATTTTTTAATACATATGATCCTATTTCCATTGATGTTTCTATTGAAGTTTTAGGGAATTGTTTATTTGCTCTATTAGTTGCAATTTTAAAAGTGCTTGGTTTTACTTCTTCTACTTTTTTAAGAACTTCAGTCTTTATAGCATCCATATCTCTATCAACTTCTGTTACAATACACACTTCTGCTACTCCGAATACTCTTTTTACCCTTTCTACTCCTTGTTCTAAATCATCAATTTTTATAAAATATCTATTTTGATCATTTATTATCTCAAAATCTAATCCTTTAAGTTTCTTTTTTATATTATCTTTTAATCTTTTTTCAAATTTATTTTTATTTAATCCTTTTAAGAATATTTCTGCTGCATATTTAACTAATATTAATTTTCTCATCTTTTTATCCTCCTTAAGAAAGTTAATGATTTTTTTAACTTATCTATTGTTTTATCTATCTCTTCTTTTGAATTATCCTCACTAAAAGAAAATCTAATTGCACCTTCAGCATCTTTATCACATAATCCTAAAGCCTTTATTACATAACTTCCACTTGCTATACTAGTTTTTGATGTACATGCTGATCCAGTTGATACATATATATCAGCATCCTCTAACATATGAAGTAATACTTCAGCCCTCACTCCTATAAATGAAACATTTAAAATATAAGGTGAATGATTGATATCATCTATACTATTAATTCTTATATCATCAATTTCTTTTAATTTATTAATCATATACTTCTTAAGTTCTAGTACTTTATCATAATTTTCATTTCTATTTTTATTTGAAATTTCAGCAGCCTTTGTAAGTGCTATTATTCCTGGAACATTTTGAGTACCAGCTCTTAATCCACCTTCTTGGCTACCTCCATGTATAAGAGATTTTGGTAATATACCTTTCTTTAAATATAAAAATCCTGTTCCTTTAGGTCCATGGAATTTATGGCCTGTAGTTGTAAGTATATCTATATTCATCTTCTTAACATCTATAGGAAGCTTTCCATAAGCTTGAACTGCATCAACATGAAACTTAGCTCTACTACTTTTTTCTTTTATAAGATTTCCTATCTCAGTTATATCTTGTATTGCACCCATTTCATTATTAACAAACATTACAGAAACTAAAACTGTATCTTTGCATATAGCATTACTTAATTCATCTAATGAAATAAGTCCATTTTCATCTACATCTAAATATGTTACTAAAACTACATTCTTTTCTATTTCTTCAAAAGCCTTTAAAACTGAATGATGTTCAAACTTTGTAGTGATTACATGGTGTCCACTCTTTGGAATTCCTTTTATAATTAAATTATTTCCTTCACTTGCACCTGATGTAAAATAAATTTCATCTTTTGATGCATTTATAGTACTGGCTATAAATTCTCTACTTTCATTTATCTTTTTCTCCGCTTTCATACCTATCTTATGTAGAGAAGATGGATTTCCATAATATTTTCTCATTCCCTCTGCCATAACTTCTATTACCTCATCATAAGGTTTTGTAGTTGCAGCATTATCAAAATAAATCTCCAAATTATATCCCTCCTCTTTTTTAGTATTAACTTCATTAAATAAGTTAATTCTAAAAAGAAATTCATCAAAATCCTAGTATTCTTATAGTCTTACTAAGGATTGCTCGTATATTTATATATAATATCAACTTTTTTATTATTTTAAAAGTTTTATTTATAAATAATTTTAATTTCTTCAATTATTTAGTTGACAAAAATGTTTATTAGGCGTATAGTTAACCTACAAGCAAGAGAGATGCAAACAAAAAAGAATATCGCGGGATGGAGCAGTTGGTAGCTCGTC
>JBBVGE010000008.1:0-252 GCA_040144665.1 Clostridium perfringens | reverse complement strand
CTGTAGCTCTTGCCGTTACAAGAATAGTTGAAGCAATCCTTCGTGATGAAAATGCTATTTTAACTGTTTCTTCTCTATTTGAAGGCCAATACGGAATTGATAATGTTTATTTAGCAATGCCTACTATAGTTGATAGAAGTGGAGCTAGACAAATTCTAGATGTCCCTATATCAAATGAAGAAAAAGAAAACCTAATAAAATCAGCCGAAATTTTAAAAGGTCATATAGCTAATTCTGAATTAGATTAGCATA
>JBBVGE010000007.1:0-280 GCA_040144665.1 Clostridium perfringens | reverse complement strand
CAAATTAATATATTTAACTAAAAAAGAGAAGGAAATCCTTCTCTTTTTTAATTGCTAACTACTTTGTCATCTACTTTTTTACCAAATATCATTGTTAATATGAATAAAGCTACTAAGGATAAAGGTAACACTATGAAAATACTTAATCCTAAACCAGCTGGAATATATCCAAATAATACAGTTACTATTCCCACAAATACTGCGTACCATATTTGAGTTCTAACATGCTCTATATGATCGCATCCTGCACCTGTTGAAGAAAGTATTGTGGTATCAGAAA
>JBBVGE010000006.1:0-205 GCA_040144665.1 Clostridium perfringens | reverse complement strand
GATATTACAGTAGATGAAAGTAACTCTCCTTCTCCTACGGCTACATATATTTCTTCAACATTATTTAAATGATATCTCTTTAATAATTTATCATATAGTGGCCCTTTGCAAAGATCTGAAAATAATAAGGATTGCTTTTTACATTCCTTATCAAGCATTTCCTTTCCTCTTTCTAAATTCTCTTCTCTTCTTGCTTTTCTAAGCC
>JBBVGE010000005.1:0-207 GCA_040144665.1 Clostridium perfringens | reverse complement strand
AAGGTTTCACGTGTCTCGTGGTACTCTGGATCATAACTCGTGGTCTTCTCGTTTCACTTACAGGACTATTACCTTCTACGGTGGAACTTTCCAGTTCTCTTCAGTTACAATAGCCTCCACTTTTATGCTATGTCCACAACCCCGGAAACAAGTTTCCGGTTTGGGCTCTTTCCCTTTCGCTCGCCGCTACTAAGAAAATCGATTTTT
>JBBVGE010000004.1:0-845 GCA_040144665.1 Clostridium perfringens | reverse complement strand
ATTTCATTAATATCAATAACTTACTTAGTAACAAATGATGTTAACAGCGCATTCTTTATGATAACTGTAACTACTACTATACTTTACTGCGTAGTTTATATCTTAATTGCAGTTTCAGCTATAGTTTTAAGATACAAAGCACCTAATGTTGAAAGACCTTTCAGATTAGGATCAGGAAATGGATTAATGTGGATAGTTGCATTACTTGCTTTATTTGGTGTAGCAATCACTGTAATAGTAAGTTTAATACCACCATCAATATTACCAAAAGAACAACATGCTGGATATATTGCATTCCAAGTAATTGGAACAATTGTAAGTGTAATAATACCACTTATCATATTCAAGTGTAAGAAACCAGAATGGAAAAAAGTAGATAATAAATAATTTAAGCATTATTTTATTATAAATATAAGCATTATAAAAATTTTAAAGCAAAAAGCATTATTTAAAACAAAAGCATTAAATCAATATATTTAAAACGTATGGTCATTTAAACTGAGGTTAATCTTTCATTTTAAATGGTCATATGGTTTGTAATATATTACAAAACATATGAAAAGGAGACTTATAAATGAGCGCACAAGATTTAAACTTAAAAGCATTATTTTTAGGACCAAAGTCAGAAAACAAAGATACATTTGAAAAACATTTAAAAATGTTATTCGAAGATCACAGCGAATGGAGAAAAAACTACCATCCAGAAGATAAGAACATAATAAAGAAAGCAGACATGAGTGAAGCAGACTACATGATGACTGCTGACAGAATGGAAGAAGTTTTAACTGAATTATCAAGAAAGTTAAGATCACAATCATTACCATGGCATTCACCAAGATTCTTAG
>JBBVGE010000003.1:0-738 GCA_040144665.1 Clostridium perfringens | reverse complement strand
AATCATGACCACCCGTAAAACGGGTGGTTTGCTCTACGCCTATAAGGCTTTGGTACCGGCCGTGCTTCTCGCACATTGAAACGGTTTGCCAACCGCATACATTCACATGCTGCACCTCAAAGGTGCTTTATCACTTGCTTTTCTTTACCGGCTCACCCGTAAACGGGTCGATATACTCTTTTAAACTTAATTGTTCATATGCTATATCTTCTTGTATTTGATTTTTTATATATTCTTCTATTACCTTTTTATTTCTTCCTACAGTATCAACATAGTACCCTTTGCACCAAAATTGCCTATTGCCATATTTATATTTTAAGTTTGCATGCCTATCAAAAATCATCAACGAACTTTTTCCCTTAAGATATCCAATAAATTGAGCTACGCTTAACTTCGGCGGTATGCTAACAAGCATATGTATATGATCCTTACATGCATTTGCTTCAATTATTTCTACTTTTTTATACTCGCATAATTCTCTTAATATTCTTCCAATATCCGCTTTAATTTTTCCATAAATTATTTGTCTTCTATACTTTGGAGCAAATACTATGTGATATTTACAATTCCATTTACTATGTGCTAAACTACTATTGTCCATTTAGGACGCACCTCCTTGTATTATAGTCGTGGTCGGCAAACCTACTATAATTTTACAATGGAGGTTTTTTATTTTCTACTCACCGCTGAAAGCTCTTTAGAACCACCCGCGTAGCAGGTGGTATTCAAAATACAAAA
>JBBVGE010000002.1:0-320 GCA_040144665.1 Clostridium perfringens | reverse complement strand
AACTTCATTATGCGTACACCTCCTCAATTTTGTTTACAGCTTCTTTAGTTATCATTAATGTTTTGCAGTTTAATAAATCATAAACATTGATGTTGTTAACAGGCATAACTGTTACACCTTCTATGTTTCTTGCTGATTTATATACATTTTCATTAACTTCAGCTGTTATTATTAATGTCTTCTTAGCTTCGAAAGCATTTAACATTTTAACTGCTTCCTTAGTTTTTGGAGCTTCGAAAGTTAAGTCTTCTAAAACAACCATATCTGCAACTTTGCTAGTTAAAGCAGAAGTCATAGCTACTTTTCTCATGCTCTTTGGT
>JBBVGE010000001.1:0-220 GCA_040144665.1 Clostridium perfringens | reverse complement strand
TCATCTGTAAACTTATCAAATCCATCAGAAGCATACTCATCAATCCAAGGTTTAAAGAAATTCCCCTGTAATTTGTTAGAGTATTTTTTTGAAATATATTTTCCTATGTAGCTATAACTCCATGTACATGGTAAAGTTGCAATAGCAATCTCATCTAAATCTCCGGTTAACGCTATTGCTTGCATATAGCTTGTATAACTTATAGTAGTACTCTTATATT